>NZ_QKZF01000035.1:0-40017 GCF_003253915.1 Burkholderia sp. 28_3 | reverse complement strand
CTTTCGAGCAGCCCGCGGCTTTCCAGCAGCAGATACGCATGCAGCACCGTCGTGATGCTGATCCGGTGCTGCTGGCTCGCCTGCCGCACCGACGGCACACGGTCGCCGTGTCGATATACCCCTTGCCGAATGAGTCGCTCTACGTCGTTCGCAAATTTCTCGTAGAGCTTCATCCGCCTCGCCCCGCCAGCGATGAACCGGCCTGCGCCGCATGGGCGGCGCGGCCGCGCCGACGCACGAAGCCGGATAGCCGTCGCCGGGTGCGGGTGTCGCGGTTCGAACCTCGTCCGTTACCGAAATTGAAGGCGGATAGCAATGCGAATCTCATCAAGACAAGGTTCGGCATCCTACTGCGTCATTTCGGCGAATGTAAGTGACAGTTTGGCGGGGAAACGTCAAATCCGGCCGGCGTGGTGAACAGATGATGCGAAGGCGACGGCGCGGCCGCGCGCGATCGCACGGCAGCCGTTCGTCCGGCGCACGTCACGATGTATTGCGGTAGCAGAGGGAGCGGCGGTGAAGCGCAGCCCGGCCATGCGCGGGCCCGCTCGCCCTCACGCGTCGTCGACGTTGTCCGCGTAGTGGTCGATCGCGACCTTGCACTCGTCGAACACCACCGTCAGCAGCGCGACGTCGTTCGACTCGAGCCACTTGCGGATCTGCAGGAACTGGCTCGTGCCGAGATCGGCGAGGCGGCCCGGATCGTCGGTCGTCACGTCGACGCTCGCGATCGCGCGGTTGCCGGGCAGCGGCGATAGCGTCGCCGCGATGTCGAAGCGGCGGTACGATTGATCGATGCGCATGCGGTTCTCCCGGCTCGGTTCGAAAAGGGGTGGGCTCAGTCGAGCGTCTGGCGAAACACCTTGCCGCCGAATCCCGTCACGACGTTGTCGACCGAGAACGGCGTGTCCTCCTTCGCTTCGAGAATGACCGCGACGCTGCCGGGCACGAGCCGCGCCGCGACCGTCTCGACGAACGTGCCGTCGAGCAGCGCGTTGCCGGCCGCCTGCGCGAGAATGCCGGCGCCCGCGCCGGCCGCCATGCCGGTCACCACGCCGAGCGGCCCGGCGAGCAGGCCGAGCAAGCCGCCCGCGATCGCGCCGATTACCCCGCCCTTGAACGGCCGCGATTCGGCGTCGAGCACCGCGAGCTTGCCGTTCGCATCCTTCTCGACGACGACGCCGTTCTCGATGTGGAATCCTTCGTTCTTCTCCGACAGCGCGTCGAAATCGTTCGCGGCCTGACGAGCCGTCTCGACACTGCCGAACACGGCGACGATCAATTGCCTGGTCATGCGACACCTCGCTTGATTGAATGGTGGGGAAACCGCCGCACCGCGCACGACGCGCCGGGGTTCGCTTCGAATGCCGCCCGGGCCGCATTACTTGCGAGCATGCACGTCGTCCTCGACATCGTCGACGTCCGCCGGAAAGCGATGCTGGCCGAAGCTCAGGATCAGCACGCCGACCGCGAGCAGCACGATCCCGAAGGTCGTCATCAGCATGCGCTCGGGGCTGTCGGTCGCGCCGCGCAGGATCAGGTCGCGCGCGAGCGACGTCATCGCGATGAACAGCGGAAACCGCACCGGCAACCGGCCGAGCCGCAGGTAGCGCAGGTCCATCGCGAGCACTTCCAGATACAGGAACATCAACAGCAGGTCGGTCAGCGACACTTCGCCCGCGAGCACGACCTTCCACGCTTCCTGCGTCATCGCGAACGCGGTCGCCAGCCCGATCACGACGAGCCCGGCCAGCTCGGCCGCGTGAAGGAAATGGCCGAAGCGGCGACGGATGCGCTCGGCGGCCGTATCGGCGGATGCAGTGGACGTATTCAAGGTGTGAGCCGGTGTAGTGTCGTGGGCGCGGCGATCGATGCTCCGTCGCCGCAACGGGGGGTCTCGGGCAACGGAAAGCCCGCGACGGGCGAACGGGAACCCGTTGCGCACGCCTCTGCTCCGCTCGCGCCGGTCGCCTGCGCGACCGCGGACAGCGTGCGCCGGCAACACGCGTAAAACGCGACGCCGGCCTCGGTGCAGACGACATCGTCGCCCGCGCGCTCCAGCAACAACCGGCAGCCGAGATAGCGTTCGAGGCCGTCGAGCCGCGCGCCGACCTGCGCGACGTCGAGCTTCAGATCGGACGCCGCGCCGGACAGCCCGCCGTGCTCGACGATTGCACCGAAAATACGCATCGCTTCCAAAAGGTTCATCATGATGGCCGTCGTCGAGCGGAGCGAACCTAATCTACTGCACGCGACACGCACGCTCAAGAGCACAGCGCCGCGCGCGCCAGGAGTACAGCTGCGCGGGCGCCGCACAAAATCCGGCCCGGTTTGACCCATTCGAATGACAGATCGTCGATACGTGTTCCAAAGACCCGCCGAAGCTGCTAGATTGCATGCTCGACGACGTTACGCGGTGCGGGCAGCCCCACGCGCCGGGCGAACGCGCGGCCACCCCGTCCGCCTCCCCGTCGCGCCGGGAGCCGGCCGCCGCCGCTGCGGCCCGTTGCGCGATGCCCGCGCAACGTCCTTCATCCGGATGTCACAAAGAGAACCGTCGCATGACACAGTTCAACCGTTCGCCTTCGCGCGCCGCGGCTGCCGCGGCCCGTCCGTCCCGACATGACTGACCGGCAGGCCGCGATGCAGACCACTCCTCCCCCGCTCTCCCAGGCCGTTCACAGCACGATCACGCGCAGCGCGATCTTTCTCGTGGCGACGATCAATCCGGGCGCCGATCACGCCGACACGATCCGTTCGTGGTGCGGCGACATCGCCGCGCTGGTGCGCTCGGTCGGCAAGCGCGTGCCGGGCGGCAATCTCACCTGTGTGTGCGGCTTCGGCTCCGACGCATGGGATGCGCTGTTCGGCGAGCCGCGCCCCGCGTCGCTGCATCCGTTCCGGGAATTCGGCGCCGGCCAGCGCGTCGCGGTCGCGACGCCCGGCGACATCCTGCTGCACATCCGCGCCGAAGCGATGGACCTGTGCTTCGAACTCGCGACGCAACTGCTCGGCGCGCTCGGCGACGCGGTCACGGTCGTCGACGAGGTGCACGGCTTCCGCAATTTCGACCAGCGCGCGATGATCGGCTTCGTCGACGGCACCGAGAACCCGGAAGGCCGCGAGGCGGTCGACTTCACGGTGATCGGCGACGAAGACGCCGAATTCGCGGGCGGCAGCTACGTGCTCGTGCAGAAGTACCTGCACGACATGGCCGGCTGGAACGCGCTCGCGGTCGAGACGCAGGAGCGCATCATCGGCCGGACCAAGTTGTCCGACATCGAACTCCCGCCGGACGTGAAGCCGTCGTGCTCGCACAGCTCGCTGACCACGCTCGACGAGGACGGTCAGGAAGTGAAGATCCTGCGCGACAACATGCCGTTCGGGCGCCCGGGCGCCGGCGAATTCGGCACTTATTTCATCGGCTATGCGCGCTCGCCGGCGCCGATCGAGCAGATGCTCGAGAACATGTTCGTCGGCCGGCCGCCCGGCAACTACGACCGCCTGCTGGACTACAGCCGCGCGGTCACCGGCTCGCTGTTCTTCGTGCCGTCGGCCGACCTGCTCGAAGCGCTCGCCGACCGCCCGGCGCCGCCCGCCGAAGCCATCCAAACGGAATCCACGCCGTCCGCGCCTTCCGCCCCGCGTCGCGACGGCTCGCTGAACATCGGCTCGCTGAAAGGAACCCCGACCTATGAATAACCTGCACCGCGAACTCGCTCCGATCTCGTCGTCCGCCTGGGAACAAATCGAGGAGGAAGTGGCGCGCACCTTCAAGCGCTCGGTGGCCGGCCGCCGCGTCGTCGACGTCGACGGCCCCGAGGGCCCCGAACTGTCGGCCGTCGGCACCGGGCACCTGCTCGACGTCGCCGCGCCGCGCGAGCACGTGAACGCACGGTTGCGCGAAGTACGCACCATCGTCGAGCTGACGGTGCCGTTCGAGCTGAGCCGCGACGCGATCGACAGCGTCGAGCGCGGCGCGCGCGACGCCGACTGGCAGCCGGCGAAGGAAGCCGCGCAGCGGCTCGCATTCGCCGAAGACAACGCAATCTTCGACGGCTACCCGGCAGCCGGCATCGTCGGCATCCGCGAAGGCACGTCGAACCGCCGGCTCACGCTGCCGGCGGACGTCGGCGCATACCCGGACGCGATCAGCGACGCACTCGAAGCGCTGCGCCTCGCCGGCGTCGACGGCCCGTACTCGGTCGTGCTCGGTTCGGACGCGTACACCGCGCTCAGCGAAGCGCGCGACCAGGGCTATCCGGTCCTCGGCCATATCAAACGCATCGTCAGCGGCGAGATCATCTGGGCGCCGGCGATCAGCGGCGGCTGCGTGCTGTCCACGCGCGGCGGCGACTACGAGCTGCACCTCGGGGAAGACGTGTCGATCGGCTACACGAGCCACACCGACAAGAGCGTTCGCCTGTACCTGCGCGAGACCTTCACGTTCCTGATGCTGACGAGCGAAGCATCGGTGGCCGTGGCTCCGCAGGGCAACGCGGCCGCCTGAGCGCGGTTGCCCGCGCGCGATGCCCGGCCGGGCGTCGCGCGCGACGGCCGCACCGCCGGCCGCAGGCTCGTCGCCGATCCAGCCCATCTTGCATGGAGGATGTCATGAGCGAATCGAATGACGCATTACAGGCGCTGCAGGCGTCCGTCGCTTCCTTGAAGCAGACGGTCGACGCGAACGCAGGCAGCCAGGCCGGCGACACCGCCGTGCTGTTTACCGTCGTGTCGCTGATGCTGGCCGAACTGCCGCCCGACACGCGCAACCTGATCGAGGATTCGTTCTCCGTCTGGGCCAATGGTCTGCCGAATGCGGCACTCTCGTCCGACGTGAAGCAAATCGCCCGGCAACGGCTCGCGATGAACCTGTCGGACTGATCGCGGTTCGCGACGGTTGCGCGATGTCCGGCGCATCCCGTGCAACCCGTCCTCGCCTTCGCCGGCCCCCCGCCACGCATCGGCTGCGGTGCGTGCGGAGCCGGCCGTAACCGCCGCGCGCCCGCACCGCGTGTCGCACGCCGTCTTGCGTCCGGCCCCGCGTCCCGTCTCCCCGGTTCGCCGGCTGCCGGCGCCCTGCGCGCCGATGCCGCACCGCGCGCCGTTCGCGCGCCGCCCCTTCCCGTTCCCTTCCACCGCAGGCCGCATGCGCCGCGCACGCCCGCGCCGCGGCGCGCTTGCCCGTCTGTACTCCTTGTCGCCGGATCGCGCGCGCATGTGAGGGTGCAATTCACGGCCGGCCCGGCATGGAACTGTGTCTTGGATGGCCCGTGCCGATTCGCTATTTTGAACGCAGTCGAAGCGATGCCGTGGGCTCCTCGCAGCACCTGCGCTTCCCGCCCGGACCGCGACCGTGCGCCACGCCGGCGCGCGCCGCGCGAACGCACCGGTGCCGCACGCGCGCCGCCGCGGTGCGTGTCGTGCGTGTCGTGCGTGCGCGGTCGGAACGCGCGGGCGCCGCACCGCATCGGGCTTCACCCTTCGACCCACCTTCACCGACAGGAGCCAGACCACCATGCCCGCACTTTGCGATATCTGTCACGCCCGGCCGGCCGTCGCGCGCGCAACCGTGATGCAGGACGGCGAGCGCAAGACGATCTCGATCTGCGACTACCACTTCCGTCAGTTGATGCGGCATCAAAGCATGCTGAATCCGTTCGATTCGCTGCTGGGCGGTGGCGGCCCGTCGCTGTTCGGCGGGCTCGGCGACGAATCGCCGCTCGCCGCCGAGATTCCGCGCGAATCGGTCGACCCGACCGACGCGTTCAGCGAACAGACGCTCGAACTGCTGCAGCGCGCGGCCGAGAAGGCGCATGAACTGCGCCGCAGCGAACTCGATTCCGAGCACCTGCTGTACGCGCTCGCGGACACCGACGTCTGCGCCGCGCTGCTGAAGGAACTGAAGCTGTCGCCGCAGGACATCCGCGCGTACATCGACGAGCACGCGCACACCGGCACGGCCGACCCCGATGCGCCGCTCGACAAGCTGTCGATCTCGCCGCGCGTGAAGAAGGCCGTGCAGTACGCGTTCCAGGCGTCGCGCGATCTCGGCCACTCGTACATCGGCCCCGAACACCTGCTGATCGGGCTCGCGTCGGTGCCGGACAGCGTCGCCGGCACGCTGCTGAAGAAATACGGCGTGACGCCCGAGGCGCTGCGCCAGAAGGTCGTGAAGGTGGTCGGCAAGGGCGCGGAGGACGGCCGCGTCGATGCGCCGACCGGCACGCCGAACCTCGACAAGTTCGGCCGCGACCTGACCGCGATCGCGCGCCAGGGCAAGCTCGACCCGGTGCTCGGCCGCGCGCAGGAAATCGAGAGCACGATCGAGGTGCTCGCGCGCCGCAAGAAGAACAACCCGGTGCTGATCGGCGAGCCGGGCGTCGGCAAGACGGCGATCGTCGAAGGCCTCGCGCAGCGGATCGTCAACGGCGACGTGCCGGAGGTGCTGCGCGACAAGCGGCTCGTCGAGGTCAACATCAACTCGATGGTGGCCGGCGCGAAGTATCGCGGCGAATTCGAGGAACGCGCGAAGCAGCTGATCGACGAAGTGACCGCGAAGCAGGACGAACTGATCCTGTTCATCGACGAGCTGCACACGATCGTCGGCGCGGGCCAGGGCGGCGGCGAAGGCGGCCTCGACATCGCGAACGTGCTGAAGCCCGCGCTCGCGCGCGGCGAGCTGAGCCTGATCGGCGCGACGACGCTCAACGAATACCAGAAGTACATCGAGAAGGACGCCGCGCTCGAACGCCGGTTCCAGCCCGTGTTCGTGCCGGAGCCGAGCGTCGAGCAGACGATCGTGATCCTGCGCGGGCTGCGCGACAGCCTCGAGGCGCACCACCAGGTGACGTTCGCCGACGACGCGTTCGTCGCGGCTGCCGAATTCGCCGACCGCTACATCACGTCGCGCTTCCTGCCCGACAAGGCGATCGACCTGATCGACCAGGCCGCCGCGCGCGTGCGGATCGGCGCGACGTCGCGCCCGGTCGCCATTCAGGAAGGCGAAGCGCAGATCGCGCAACTGAAGCGCGAGCAGGACTATGCGACCTCGCGCAAGCGCTTCGACGAAGCGAAGCAGTTCGAGGAGCAGATCAACGCGAAGCAGAAGGCCGTCGACGAGATGATGGAGGCGTGGCAGCGCAAGACCGGCTCGGAGACGCTCGAGGTGACCGTCGAATCGGTGGCCGAGGTCGTGTCGCGGCTGACCGGCATCCCCGTGTCCGAACTCACGCAGGAAGAACGTCAGAAGCTGCTGAAGATGGAGGAGCAACTGCGCGAACGCGTGGTCGGCCAGAGCGATGCGGTGGTCGCCGTCAGCGATGCCGTGCGGCTGTCGCGCGCGGGGCTCGGCCAGACCCATCGGCCGATCGCGACGTTCCTGTTCCTCGGGCCGACGGGCGTCGGCAAGACCGAGCTCGCGAAAGCACTGGCCGAGACCGTGTTCGGCGACGAGCAGGCGATCATCCGCATCGACATGTCCGAATACATGGAGCGCCACGCGGTCGCGCGGCTGATCGGCGCGCCGCCCGGCTACGTCGGCTACGACGAAGGCGGCCAGCTCACCGAGCGCGTGCGGCGCCGCCCGTACAGCGTGATCCTGCTCGACGAGATCGAGAAGGCGCATCCGGACGTCTACAACGTGCTGCTGCAGGTGTTCGACGACGGGCGTCTCACCGACGGCAAGGGCCGCGTGGTCGATTTCAGCAAC
Source organism: Burkholderia sp. 28_3 (assembly GCF_003253915.1). Lineage (NCBI taxonomy): Bacteria > Pseudomonadati > Pseudomonadota > Betaproteobacteria > Burkholderiales > Burkholderiaceae > Burkholderia > Burkholderia sp. 28_3. Next base: position 32,306 of record NZ_QKZF01000035.1, on the reverse strand, counting down.
ACGATCATCATCGCGACCAGCAACCTCGGCGCGGCGATCATCATGGACAACCTCACGCAGCCGGAAGCCGCGCGCAAGACCGACAAGGCGATCCGCGAGGAACTGATGCAGGTGCTCAAGGGGCACTTCCGTCCCGAGTTCCTGAACCGGATCGACGAGGTGATCGTCTTCCACGCGCTGTCGAAGGACAACATCCGTTCGATCGTGCAGATCCAGCTCGACCGCGTGGTGCGCACGGCCGCCGCGCAGGACATCACGCTCGTGATGGGCGACTCGCTCGTCGACCATCTGACCGAAGTCGGCTACCAGCCGGAGTTCGGCGCGCGCGAGCTGAAGCGCCAGATCCGCCAGACGATCGAGACGCGGCTCGCGAAGGAGATCCTCGCCGACCGGCTGAAGTCGGGCGACAAGTGCGAGGTCGACTACGACAAGGACAGCGACGAAGTGAAGTTCAACACGCTCGCCGCGCCGGAAGCGAAGGACGCGAAGCCGGACGCCGACGGCAAGGCCAAACCCAACGGCAAGGCCGCCAAGGCAGCAGCAGACGCGAAGCAGGACGACACGCCCGCCGACGCCCCGCCGCCCGCGGCGAAGCCCGGCAAGAAGTCGTCCGGCGCGAAGAAGGACGCACACTAAAACAACGCATGCCCTGCAACCCGGGGCATGCATGACCGGCTCCGTCCGCCGGACGGAGCCGCCCCACGCCGCGACACGGCGCAACCGAGCCACCCGCACCGGGCCCGGCTATTGGAGATTCACCATGACAAATCGACGCGAAGTGCCAGGCATCAGGAAATACGATGGGCCCGCCGGCGGTTGGGGCGCGCTTCGCGCGACAGCCGATGCGGTGCGCACGCAAATGGAAACCATCGAGGCGCCGATCGTGCTGATGCGGACCAACCAGCCCGACGGCTTCGACTGTCCCGGCTGCGCGTGGCCCGACAAGGAACACAAGTCGACGTTCCAGTTCTGCGAGAACGGCGCGAAGGCCGTCACGTGGGAAGCGACGACCAAGCGCGTGACGCCCGAGTTCTTCGCGGCGAACACCGTGTCGTCGCTGCTGCGCATGTCGGACTACGAACTGGAGAACATGGGCCGGCTCACGCATCCGCTCGTCTACGACCGCGCGACCGACACGTTCCGCGCGATCGAATGGGACGACGCGTTCGCGCGCATCGGCGAAGTGCTGCGCGCGCTGCCGCCCGAGCAGGTCGAGTTCTATACGTCGGGCCGCGCGTCGAACGAAGCCGCGTACCTGTACCAGCTGTTCGCGCGCGAGCTCGGCACCAACAACTTTCCCGACTGCTCGAACATGTGCCACGAACCGACCAGCGTCGGCCTGCCGCAGTCGATCGGTATCGGCAAGGGCACCGTGTCGCTGGAGGATTTCGACCACTGCGAGCTGATCATCTCGATCGGCCACAATCCCGGCACGAACCATCCGCGGATGATGGGCACGCTGCACGAGTGCGCGCGCCGCAACGTGCCGATCATCGTGTTCAACCCGCTGCGCGAACGCGCGCTCGAACGCTTCGCCGATCCGCAGGACATGATCGAGATGGCGTCGTTCGGCTCCACGCGGATCGCGTCGACGTACTACCAGGTCGACGCGGGCGGCGACGCGGCCGCGCTGAAAGGCATCATGAAGGCGCTGCTGAAACTCGAAGCCGAGCAAGGCAACGTGCTCGACCGCGACTTCATCGCGCAGCACACCAACGGCTTCGACGCATTCTCGGCCGATCTCGAGGCGACGTCGTGGGACGACATCGAACGCGCGAGCGGCTTGAGCCAGGCGCAGCTCGAACAGGTCGCGCTCGCGTATGCGAAGTCGAACGCGACGATCGTCACGTACGGGATGGGCGTCACGCAGCACAACAAGGGCACGGCGACCGTGCGCCTGATCGCCGACCTGCTGCTGATGCGCGGCAACATCGGCAAGCCGGGCGCCGGCGTGTGTCCGCTGCGCGGCCATTCGAACGTGCAGGGCAACCGCACGGTCGGCATCACCGAGAAGCCGTCGGCCGAATTCCTGAAGAAGATCGAGGACGTGTGCGGCTTCACGCCGCCCGCGCAGCACGGGCACGACGCCGTGCAGGCGATGCAGGCGATGATCGACGGCACCGCGAAGGCGCTGCTGTGCCTCGGCGGCAACTTCGCGGTCGCGCTGCCCGACCCCGAGGTGTCGTTCCCGGCGATGGCGAAGCTCGACCTGAGCGTGCATCTCGGCACGAAGCTGAACCGTTCGCACCTGCTGGTCGGCAAGGAAACCTTCATCCTGCCGGTGCTCGGCCGCACCGAGCTCGACATGCAGGCCACCGGCCGGCAGTCGATCACCGTCGAGGATTCGATGTCGATGGTCCATGCGTCGGCCGGCAAGCTCAAGCCCGCGTCGGACCAGTTGCGCTCGGAGCCCGCGATCGTCGCGGGCATCGCCCATGCGACGCTGCCGAACAGCAAGGTCGCGTGGCTCGACCTGATCGCCGACTACGACCGCATCCGCGACCTGATCGACAAGACGGTGTCCGGCTTCGAGGCGTTCAACGAGCGGATCCGCACGCCGGGCGGCTTCCGGCTGCCGCTGCCGCCCACCGAGCGCGTGTGGCCGACGCCGACCGGCAAGGCGATGTTCTCGGTCTACAAGGGCGTGAAGGAGGACGCGGACGTGCTCGGCGCCGAGCAGGTGTTGCGGCTGATCACGCTGCGCAGCCACGACCAGTACAACACGACGATCTACGGCCTCGACGATCGCTATCGCGGCGTATTCGGCCGGCGCGACGTGCTGTTCATGAACGCGGCCGATCTCGCGAAGTACGGGCTCGAACACGGCGACCTCGTCGACATCGAGACGGTGACCGCGTCGGGCCGTACGCTGCGCCTCGAAAAGATCACCGCGATCGAGTACGACATCGCGCCGGGCTCGGTCGGGGCGTACTATCCGGAAGCGAACGTGCTCGTACCGCTCGACTACATCGACAAGGAAAGCGGCACGCCGTCGTACAAGTCGGTGCCGGTGCGCGTCGCGCGCTCGGCGGTGGTCTGATGCCGCGGCAGGCCTGCACCCTGTAGTCCGGCGCTGGCCTGCCCGGTTCCTTCCGCTGCTCGCCGCCGCGTCGCAACCGACGCGGCGGCCCCCTTCCTTACCGCGCCGCCGTCGGCGGCAGGTGCGCGCCGCCCTGCCGGCGCCGATATGCGCTGTCGCGCGTCGCGAGCCAGTAGTACAGCGGCGACGTCAGCAGCAGGCCGACGAGCCACGACAGGTCCGCGCCGCCCAGATGCGCGGGAATCGGACCCGCATACATCGGCGTGTTCATGAACGGGATCTGCACGACGATACCGATCGCATACGCGAGCAGCGCCTGCGGATTGAAGCGGCCGTAGATTCCGCCGTCCGCCATGAAGATCGACTGGATGTCGTACTTGCCCTTGTGGATCACGTAGAAGTCGATCAGGTTGATCGCCGTCCACGGCACCAGTACGACCAGCAGCGCGAGCACCAGATCGACGAGGTTGCCGACGAAGTTCGTCGATGCGCCGATCGCCGCGTAGCAGCATGCGACGAAGATCACGACCGACACCACCGCGCGCGCCTTCGCGGTCGGAATCCACTTGTACGCGAACGTCTGTACCGACGTGATCACCGCGAGCACCGCGCCGTACAGGTTCAGCGCGTTGTGGCTGATCACGCTCAGCAGGAACAGCACGAGCATCAGCGGGCCGAGCGGGCCGGTCGCCTGCTTGACCGCGTCCATCGTGTCCGCGCCGGCCGGCACCGCGAGCACCGCCACCGCGCCGAAGATGAACGCGAGCGTCGAGCCGAGCGTGCAGCCGAGATAGGTCGCCCAGAACGTCGACGCGACGCCGACGTTCTCCGGCAGATAGCGCGAATAGTCCGACACGTACGGCGCGAACGCGATCTGCCACAGCGCCGACAGCGACACCGTCGCGAGCCAGCCCGCGAAGTCGAAGCCGCCGCGCGTCAGGAAATCGGCGGTGCTCACGTGCGACAGGATCATCCAGAAGCCGACGGCGATGCCGATGCCGAGCACCCACGTGCCGATGCGGTTCAGGATGTGGATGAACCGGTAGCCGACGATCCCGATCAGCCCCGAGCCCACCGCGCCGATCACGATGCCGACCGGAACCGGCACCGACGATGCGATGCCGTGCACCGACTTGCCGGCGAGCACGATGTTCGACGCGAAGAAGCCGACGTACATCACGGCCGCGATCACCGTCACGAGCAGCGCGCCCCACGAGCCGAACTGCGCGCGGCTCTGGATCATCTGCGGGATGCCCATCTGCGGCCCCTGCGCCGAATGCAGCGCCATCAGCACGCCGCCGACCGCCTGGCCGACGACGATCGCGACGATGCCCCACATCAGGTTCAGGTGGAACATCTGCACGCCGAGCGCGCCGGTCACGATCGGCAGCGGCGCGATGTTGCCGCCGAACCAGAGCGTGAACAGGTCGCGCACCTTGCCGTGGCGTTCCGCAGGCGGCACATAGCCGATCGTGTGCTTCTCTATCATCGGGGACGCATTGCGTTCCGCGTTCGTCATGGTGATGTCTCCTGTCCTGCGCGGCGATGCGCGCGTGCCGTTTCCGCCGGCGCGCGTCGGGGTGCGCGCCGGCAATCGGGTCCGGATGCGCGAGCGACGCCGCGCCGCGTGCACACGCGGCCGGGTCGGCGAGGCGAACGATGCGCGGCAGGCGGGGACGGATGACCGCCTCCGCCTGCACGCGCGGCCTCGCCGCGATCCAGGTTGGCGACGATGGTGCGCCACGTGCATCGGGACCGGAAAATACTAAAAATATTTCCGCGACATACGAAAAAGCTCTGCAGCGGAAATTTCGGCGCGGAACGACTTCAGGTAAGGTGCCAGGGTCTGTTTCCCTACGGAACGCGCATGCGCCCGCGGCGGCACGCCGGGGCCGGGCATCAGAGGTGCTTGTGGCTCACTACACTTTGCGGCAACTGAAATACTTCATCACGACGGTCGAATCCGGCAGCGTCGCCGAGGCCTCGCGCCAGCTCTTCATCGCGCAGCCGTCGATTTCCAGCGCGATCAAGGGGCTCGAAGAGAGCTTCGGCGTGAAGCTGTTCATCCGCCACCACGCGCAGGGCGTGTCGCTGACGCCGAGCGGCACGCGCTTCTACCGGAAAGCGCAGGAACTGCTGCGCATCGCGCACGAGTTCGAACAGAACGCGCTCGCCGACAACGACGTGATCACCGGGCAGATCGACATCGGCTGCTTCGAGACGGTCGCGCCGCTCTATCTGCCGCAACTGATCGCCGGTTTTCGCGAGCGCTACCCGGGCGTGAACATCCGGCTGCGCGACGGCGACCAGCAGGAACTCGTGCAGGGACTGACGTCCGGCACCTTCGATCTCGCGCTGATGTACGACCACGATCTGGACGGCACGATCGAAACCGAGCCGCTGATGCCGCCGCAGCAGCCGTACGTGCTGCTGCCGGAGAACCACCGGTTCGCGGGCCAGACGCACGTGTCGCTGCGCGACCTGTGCGTCGAGCCGATGATCCTGCTCGACGTGCAACCGAGCCGCACGTACTTCGTGAGCCTGTTTCATGAACTCGGGCTCACGCCGAACATCGTGTTCGGCTCGCCGTCGATCGAGATGGTGCGCGGAATGGTCGGCCAGGGCTTCGGGTTCTCGCTGCTCGTCACGCGCCCGCATTCCGACTATACGTACGACGGCCAGCGCGTCGTGACGATCGCCCTCAGTGAAACCGTCAGCCCGTCCGGGCTCGTGAGCGCACGGCTGAAGCGCGGCCAGCTCACCAAGCAGGCGCAGTCGTTCGTCGATTTCTGCCGCGAACGGCTCGCGCAGATCGTCGCGCAATCGGCACAATCGGCGCGATAAGGACGACAGGATCGCGAGCGGGAACAGGACCACGCACGCGCCGCCGGATGCGGTGCGTGCGTGTCGGCCGCACGTTCAGGCGTCGGAAGCGAGATACGCGGCCAGGCGGCCCAGCATCGCGTCGCATCCGTGCAGCTGGTCGAGCGTGACGAACTCGTCGGGCTTGTGCCCCTGCTCCATGCTGCCCGGCCCGCACACCACGGTCGGAATGCCGGCCTGCCCGAACAGCCCGCCCTCGGTGCCGAACGCCACCGTGCCGAACGCATCGGAGCCGCTCAGCAGCGCGAGCACGCGTGCGGCCTCGCTGTCCGGCGCGGTCGCCAGCCCCGGATACGCGCCGAGCGGCTGCAACCGGATGTCGGTATCGGGCTGCACCGCGCGCATCTTCGGCAACAGTTCGGATTCCGCATAGTCCTGCAGCTTTCTCGGCACGTCGTGCGCATCGAAATCCGGCAGCGCACGCACCTCGAAATCGAATTCGCATTCGGCCGGCACGATGTTCAGCGCGCGGCCGCCCTTGATCAGCCCGGCCTGCACGGTCGAGAACGGCGGATCGAAGCGGCGGTCGTGATGCTCGGGCCGTGCGAGCGCCGCGCCGATCTCGCCGAGCCGGCCGATCAGCTTCGCCGCGTAGTCGATCGCATTGACGCCCGACGGCGCGTAAGCCGAGTGGCACGCGGCGCCCTTCACGTGGCAGCGCATCGCGAGCTTGCCCTTGTGACCGAGCACCGGCTTCAGTTCGGTCGGCTCGCCGATCACGCACAGCCGCGGACGATGTTCGCGCACGGCCAGTTGGTCGAGCATCGGCCGCACGCCGAGACAACCGACTTCCTCGTCGTACGAGAACGCCAGATGCACGGGCAGGCCCAGCGGCCGTGAAACGAACGCCGGAACGGCCGCGAGCGCCGACGCGATGAAGCCCTTCATGTCGGCCGTGCCGCGACCGTACAGGCGGCCGTCGCGCTCGGTCAGCCGGAACGGCTCGACCGTCCACGCCTGCCCGTCGACCGGCACCACGTCGGTATGGCCCGACAGCGCGACGCCGCCGCGATCGCACGGGCCGATCGTCGCGTACAGGCTCGCCTTCGTGCGCTCCGCGTTGTAGAACAGTTCGCTCGCCACACCGAACCCGGCGAGATAGTCGCGGATGAAGCCGATCATCTCGAGGTTCGAATCGCGGCTGACCGTCGCGAAGCCGATCAGCCGTTCGAGCAGCGCGCGGCTCGACGGATCACTCATCGCCCGGCACTCCGTAGCTCGGCGCGGCGGTCGGATTCAGCGCGCGCGTCTGGTAGTCCTGCATCTGCGGCCGATACGCGCGCCACAACGCATCGAGCTGCCCGATCGGATCGGCGTCGGCCCAGTCGACGCGCAGGTCGACGATCGGCCAGATCACGTCGCCCGCCACCTTCAACGCGGCCGAATGCACCGGCCCGGCCTCGCCGCCGGCCGCCATCGCCGCGTGCATCGCGGCCAGCAGGCGATCCGCGAGCAGCCCGGGCGCCTGCTCGAAGGCCCGCACCATCGCGTCGACCACGGTCGGCGCGGCGAGCAGGTTGCCGGCCGCCACGCACTGCTCGCCCTGCACCGCGTGATGCGTGCCGAGCGCCTCCTTGCCGGTGAAGCAGGCGGTCTGCCCCTGCCCGTCGATCACCGTGACCTGCCGGTACTGGCTCCAGCCGTTCGCGCTCAACGCGCGGTCGAGCGCCGCGGCGGGCGTCAGCGGGTCGTGCTCGATCAGGTCGAGGATCTGGGGCCCGAGCGCCGGCAGCGTGATGTTCTGCGTCGCGACGGCGCCGACGCCCGCGCGCACCCACGGGCAGCGCGCGCCCACCGCGATGCTCGACGAGCTGATCGCGATCCCGAGCTGGCCCGTTTCCGGGCAGCGCCCGACGATGGAGAAAGTCATGTCGCCTCCTATGCGCGGTTCGGCTGCCGGTTGTCGGGGATCACCGCGATCACGTCGATCTCCATCAGCCACTGCGGCTGGCCGAGCGCGGAGACGACGAGCCCCGTCGAGATCGGGTAGACGCCTTTCAGCCACTTGCCGACTTCCTGGTACACGGGTTCGCGATAACGCGGGTCGATCAGGTAGGTCGTCGTCTTCACGATGTGCGTGATGTCGCTGCCGGCTTCCTCGAGCAATTGCTTGACGTTCTTCATCGCCTGCTCGGCCTGCGCGCGCGCGTCGCCGAGGCCGATCAGGTTGCCGTCGAAATCGGTGCCGACCTGGCCGCGCACGTAGACGGTGTTGCCGGCCCGCACGGCCTGGCACAGGTCGTTGTCGAGCGTCTGGTTCGGGTAGGTATCCCGGGTGTTGAACATGCGGATACGCGTATGGGTGGGCTGGCTCATCGAGGTCCTTCGAGTGTCGGTGGGTTGCCCGCCGCGCCGGAAGCAATCGCGGCGCGGCGGGATGTGTCGGGGATCAGTTCGCCGCTTCGGCGAGCGGGCGGGCGTCGGGCCGTGCCGCTTGCGCGGCCGCGCGGTGCTGCGACGCGTCGTGGTACGCGAGGTACTTGCGCTGCGTGACGATGTGATCGGCGATGTGTTTCGCGTCGTGCCACACGCCCCAGATGAAGCTCGAGCCGCGCCGCGACAGCCACGGCAGCCCGAGAAAATAGATGCCGGGCTCCTTCGACACGCCGCGCTGGTGCTGCGGCTTGCCGTCCGGCCCGAACGCGTCGACGTTCAGCCAGCCGTAGTCGACGGCATAGCCCGTCGCCCAGACGATCGACGCGATGCCGGCGCCGGCGAGGTCGAGTGCGAGGATCGGATGCGCGACGCATTCGGGATTCGGCAGGATGCGCCGCGCGTCCGGCTCTTCCGGCAGGTCTAGGCCGTTGCGTGCCGCATACGCGTCGGCCGCGTCGAGCAGCGCCAGGTAGTTCTCGTCGCCGCGCGCGAGATTGATCGCGAGATCGCGCTCGAACACCGCCACGCCGCCGTCGAACGACCTCGTCAGCCCGACCAGCGTCACGCCCTGGTTCGCCAGTGCGCGGAAATCGACCGTATGGCCGCCGCGCGCGCCGCTCACCGCGATCGTCACGTGCTCGCGGCCGGGCGTCGCGACTTCCTTGTCCCATTCGCCGAGCACGCCGAGCCACCAGCAGAAGTCGCGGCCGCGATACGCGCGCGGCGGACGATCGTGCGGCCCGACCGACAGGTACACCTGCCGCCCCGCGCGCTGCAGCTCGTCGGCGATCTGCACGCCCGACGAACCGGCGCCGACCACCAGCACCGCGCCCGCCGGAAGCTGACCGGGGTTGCGATAGTCGGCGGAATGGATCTGCACGAGGCGCGCATCGTCCGGCGCGATCGGCGGAATCACCGGGCGCTGGAACGGCCCCGTCGCGACCACCACGCGGTTCGCCTCGATCGTGCCGTCCGACGTCTCGACGACGAAGCCCGGCTTGCCCGTGTTGCGCACGACGTGCTTCACTTCGACGCCGGTACGGATCGGCGCGTTGAACTTGCGTGCATACGCTTCGAAGTAGTCCGCGACCTGGTCTTTCGACGCGAACGCGTCGGGATCGAGGCCGTCGAATTCGAGCCCCGGGAAACGGTCGTGCCACGCGGGGCCGTTCGCGACCAGCGAATCCCAGCGTCCGGTGCGCCAGCGTTCGGCGATGCGGCTGCGCTCCAGCACGAGATGGGGCACGCCCAGCTTGCCCAGATGTTCGCTCATGGCCACGCCGGCCTGCCCGGCGCCGACGACGAGCGTATCGATTGAGGTTGTTTCGACTGCCACGGCTGTCTCCTTCTGAAGTGCGGCTCATGCGACGCGCGTGTCGCTGCGTGAGCTGGAATGGAGACATTCTGCGGACAGGGCGGCTGGCGCGAAATGAGGTTTTTTGTTGGTGTTGACGAGCAAAAAGCTGGGGCGGGAGGCGGTGGCGCGCAGCGTGCAAGCAGGTAGCCGAAGCGCAATGCCGGTCGGGAACGGTTCGACACGAGCGCATGGGTGCGCCAAAAAATCCGATGTCCCGACGCAGCCGAACCGATCGTCGACGCGCCCCACCGGTATGTCACCGGCTCGTGCCGACTACACGTTGGTCCACCCGTCGGTGCCCTTCCGATACGCCATCACGCCACCATGGATTCGCACCCGCAGATTGCCGTCCGGCACCTGCACCCACTCGAACATGTCGAGACTCTGCATCAGCGCGGCGAAGAAATCCTGCACCTCCTGCGACTCGTTGGCCTGCCAGACGTCGATACGCCCGAGGCACGCACGCATGTCGCCGCTCTGCTGCATGATCGTCTCGACCTGCCCGGCGACATTCGCCGCCGTGTCGTAGACCTTCGTGCCGTCGGGGCCGACGATCGACAGATGGATGCCGCGCACCATCGTCGGCTGACCCGGCGTCTGCTCGACGAGCGCGATGCAGCTCGTCATCGCGCCGAAATCGATTTCCGTCGCATCTCCCCATTGGCGCTCGCCGACCGCCAGCGGCGCGGGACCGTTTACGTGCTGAATGATGTAGGACATGGGTTCCTCACATGATTGGACTGGACTGCCGGTAGCAGGCCGCGACGTGTTCGACGAAGAACGCGCGTCGCGCCTGCCGCTCACATCCCGCATCGGGCCGGGCGGCCCGGCGGGTCGTGTCGATCGATGCGTTGCCGCCACTCGCGCGACAGGCGATCGCCCGCGACGTTCGTGATCGACGTCGCGCCCTACGTGCCCTTCTTGTCCAGCAACGCCTGATACTTCTGCAGGCTCTCGTCGATCCTGTCGAGCGCGACGCTCGCGGCCTCGCCTTCGATCGCCTCCGCGGCGCCCGCGACGACCGCCGCGGTCGCGACGAACAGGTCCGTCAACAGCAGGCCCACCGCATCCATCGCCATGCCTTTCACGTCCTCGTCGATGGTCTTCTGCGCCAGGTCCTTCATCAGCACGCTCTTGCCCGCGATCGCCAGCGACGTCGACGCCTCGAAGTAGTTGGCCGCCGCCTGCGCGACCATGCCGCCCGCCTGCGTGATCATCATGTTCGGGCCGACGGCGATCTGCGTCGTCGCGTAGGACGCAGCCTCCGCGTTGATCGCCTGCACGGTCTGCAGCGCCGAGTGGGCGGACCCTCTCGCGCCCGCGATCTGGTCCGGCGCCTTCAGCGCATCGGTGAACCTGCGCAGCCGGTTGGTCGGCCACGCGCGCGTGCCGGCTGCCGAAGCAGCGGCGTGCGGCGCGACATCGGCCGGCGTCGTTGCTTCGGCTGCGGCGGATGTGGCGGCTGCTGCGTCCGCGGTGCCGTCCGGCGCTTGCGTCGCGCCGTCTGCGCGGCCGCCCAAAAGACCTTTCATGTTCATTATTCAGATATCCTGATAACGTCGCATCCTAGTGCGTGGAGCCCGTCGGCGGCCCGCCCGCCGCGGGCAGTGACGCGCCGCCCGATGCCGGCTTCGGCGACGCTTCGACGGACAGGATCATGGCCACCGCCTTCGACACCACGGCGTTCGAGATCTGGTTCAGCGCCGCCTGCTGCTGGGTCATGTTCTGCGCCGAGATGCCGACGGCCTGGCTGAACATCTGGTACAGCATGCCCAGCGCCTGGGCCGGCGATCCCGCGACGACGTTGACGTTGGTCTGCGTCAGCGCATCGGTAATCTGCTCATTGACTTTGTCTGCCACGAGGCCTCCTCGGATCTCGGCTCCGGCATGCGATTGAAGGAACGGGCGGGCCGGCAGGCCATCGACGCCGCGCATGCCGTTAGGAACGCTGCGTGCCGGCATTCGTGAACGCGCTCACGCGAGTTCCTCGCGCAACTTCTTGCGCAGCAGCTCGACCCGTTTTCTGGCGAGCGGCTCGTTGATCCCGAGCGTCTCGGCGATGTGCAGATAAGGCCGGTCCTCCTCGAACTTCAGCGTGAACAGCATCTGCTGCTGCGGGGACAGCATGGACAGCGCCTGCTCGAGGCGCAGCAGCTGTTGCCGCAGCAGCAGTTGCTGCTCCACCGACGGCGCGTGGCCGGCCAGCTCGACGGCGTGATCGTCGTCCCAGCCCGGGTCGAATTCGAGCATGCCGCTTTCGCGCAGACGGCGGCGCGCGCCATCGAGGAACGCGTGATTCAGCGCCAGAAAGAGAAAGCCCGTCAGGTTCCGGACGCGCTCGGGCGAGCGCTGCAGATAAATGTGGACCTTGAGTGCGGTATCGGAAAGCAGTTCGTCGGCACGGTGAATATCACCCTTGCACAACAGGCGCGCGCGGCGCCGCAATTTTCCCTGCATTTCCCGCCACGTGCGGTCGAGCTGCTGCGCCGGAGACTCGGGCGGCGGGGCAGCGTGCTGGTTCGAGGTTGTCATCCCGTGTCTTCCTTTTTTATGGAAAACACAGAATCGATTCGACGCCGGGAATGGCGCTGTTACCCGTGTAACACCGATATAACGATAATCGGTTTCAGTAAATTTTCTTGATTATTATGAACGGAAATTTTAATTCACCGGCATAGCCCGATCCGTCGTTTCAGGTGCGTCGCCGGGCCTGACCGGATAACGGCATTGCGATGAACAAGCACGACTCCCGCCGCGATGCGCCCGTGCGCCGGCATGCGGCTTCCCCTGTCGGTCGAACAAGCGCGCTTGCCGCCAAAACACGGCCCCGTCCGGACCGCTTGCCGATTATTTCGATACTTTCATTATTCATTTTTCACGCAATGCCAAAGGCAGCGTTTTTCGCTAGGTGGCTGCATCGTCAAACAACCTCGCGCGGAAAACATGCCTGCCCTTGCTAACGCTCAAACGCTGCGCAATATACCGATACTCGCCGATCTTCCGGAGAGCCTGCTCGCGCACATCGAGCGGCACGTCGCGCCCTGGCCGGAACACGGCAATCGCCTGTTGTTCTTCAAGGGCGATCCGGGAGATTTCGTCGCGTTCGTGCACCGCGGCCGCGTCTACAAGACGCTGCACGAACCCGGCGGACGCGAGATCATTCTCGGTCACGCGATGCCGGGCGACCTCATCGGCGAGAACACGCTGATTCGCGCGCACCGGCGCAGCTTCACCGCCCAGTTGAGCCCCGACTGTCGCATTTCGCTGCTGCATCGCCAGCACTTCGCGCCGCTGCAGGCCAACGCGGAATTCATGGCGCGCATCCACGAGCAGCTGTGCCGGCACATTCACCAGTTGAGCGACTTCGTCGAGTCGGCATGCCTGTACCGGCTCGAAGCACGGCTCGCGCGCCATCTGCTGAACCGCATGCAAGGAAACGATCTCGAGGTGCCGCTGCCGGAGAACCAGAGCATCCTCGCCGCGATGCTCAACGTCAGCCGGCCGCGACTGAACAGCAGCCTGCAGAAGATGCAGCGCGACGGCCTGATCCGGCTACACGAACACGGTGTGACGATCGAGAAACCGGAGCAGCTCCGGACCATCGTCGCCGCCAATTGATGCCCCGGCAAGCGCGTGCGCCGGGCAGCGCCGCCATGCGGGCATGGTTGCGCGCGCCGGATTGCGCGGCGCGCGGTGAAGGTCAGCCGCGCCCGTGGCCGATGGCGTTCATCAACTGAGCGACGGCGGCCAGTTGCGAGACGAAGTTGTCGTTCGCGGACCGCGCCGCGCTGGCCAGCGCTACCGGCGAGCCGGCATAGAGCTGCATGATGCCGACGGTCGTGGCGGCGAGGTTCGATGCCGCCTGGTTCGCCTGCATCTGCACCGCGTTGTGAAGCAGGATCGCGGACGCGTGGCTGTTGGACTGCATGAGCGTGCCCAACGCCACGGCGGGCGCTTCGCCCACTACCTTGACGTTGGCTTGCGTGACTGCATCGGTCGTCGCGTGGGAAACCTGTTCCGGCATGTCTTGGCTCCTGGTTGGCTCGCCGCCGCGGCGCGGTCGTGGCGAGCGCATGAGTGGGTCGGCCGGCGCCGGCGCTACGTGACGGGGTGTCCGCCGTCACGTGCGTCGACACGATGTCGGGCGCCGGGCGGCAGCCACCGCGATCGGGGCCACCGCCCGACGCCGACGCCGGGCTACGCGTCAGGCCAGCGCCTTGCCGAGCGCGAGCACGTCGGCCAGCACGGACAGCACGCCGTTCGAGCCGATTTCCGTCGCGGCCGCGCCGGCGCTCGCCGGCCCGAGCGTGTACAGCTGCATCGTGCCCACGTTCGTCGAGGTCGGCAGCTGCACCGCGGACTGCGACTGCTGCTGCACGGCGTTCTCGAACAGCACGCTGAGCGAATGGCTCTGGGCCTGGTACAGCGAGCCCGTGGCCATCGCGGGCGCCTCGCCGACCACCTTGACGTTGGTCTGCGTGACCGCGTCGGTGATCGCGGCGTTGACCGCACACGTCTTGCAGGGGTCCTTCGCGTCGTTTGTGTCATTTGCCATCGTATTTCTCCTGTTTCGCGAACGGGCTGCGCATCGAATCGGCGCTGCCCGCTCCGTCGTTTGCTCCGGAACACCGCACGGCACCGTGGGTCAGGCGCCGGCGGCCATGCTGCGAATCCGCGCCGCGGCGGCGGGATCGGCGGCGCGTGCCGCGGCCGCCGCCGCTTCAACCACGGCGCTGCGATGACGCCTTACGGCCGGGCCACCGCCTTCCCGATCGCGATCACGTCGGCCAGAATGGAAATGATCCCGTTCGCGCCGATTTCCGTGGCGGCCGCGCCCGCGCTTTCCGGCCCGATCGTGTAGAGCTGCATCGTCCCCACGTTCGTCGACGTTTGCGACTGGATCGCGGCCTGCGACTGCTGCTGCACCGCGTTCTCGAACAGGATGCTCAGCGAATGGCTCTGGGCCTGGTACAGCGAGCCCATCGCCATCGCCGGCGCTTCCGCGACCACCTTGACGTTGACCTGTGTGACCGCATCGGTAATCGCGGGATTGACCTGGCACACTTGACACGTATCAGCCATTTGTTGCTCCTTGGTTCACGTAGTTGAGAGGTCGCACATCGGGGCCGGCCGGTTCCGCGTTCGGTCGCATGACCCGCGTGCTACTCCATGGACGCTCGGCCGACGGTGTCGTGAACGGCAGCGGCAGGTTCGGATCGTTCAACCGGGCCGGTGTCGATGCGCCGCAACCGGTCCTCCATTGCGTCGAACCTGGCCGCGAGCCGTTCGGCGAGCGCATCGCCGTATTGGCGGAAGCACGTTTCGATTTCCTGCCGGATCAGGCCCGTCAGCTGTTCGCCGATCATCGTCAGCGCCTCGCGGGTGCTGTCCTGAATCTCCGCCGCGCCGGCAGCCTGCGCGTCGCCCGCCGCCTCGTGCGCGTCGAGCACGCCCGCTACTTTCCGCTGCTCCGACGCCAGCATGCCGAGGGTCGTCTCGTTCTGCGTGTCGATCGTCTGCAGGATGCCGCGCATCTTCTCGTACGCCTTTTGCTGGTTGAGCTGCAGAAAATGCTTGATCTGTTCGCGCGCCTCGCGCCGGGTTTTCAACTGCGGCAAGGACGGATTCGCGGTGCTCGCCGGCGTGGCCGGGCCGGCGGCGGACGCCGACGGGTGCCCCTGGCTGCTCGGCAGCCGCTCCAGCAGCGCCTGTTCTTCGCCCGGCTCGAGCGGCCGGCCCAGACGCTTCTCCGCGAACTGGCGCAGCAGGGGGTCGAGTGTGTCGTTGCTCATGGCTCACACCTCCTCGAGGGACGCCCCGGCACGGGGACGCGAGGGTCGGGTTCGGATGGACGCCGCGCCACGGCGGCCTGATCGGCGTGCTGCAATGGATATCGCATGGGGTTCTCCGGGAAAGGAAGGTGCGACGGCCCGGCCGGAAATTTCGGCGGACCGCTGCAGGGACGAACCATGCGACGTGTCTGTGAAATCGGGAACGGGGCCGGCGCGCCGGCCGCGCCCGTTCCCGACAATTCTTGACTGTGTCCGGCCTGTTGAACTGGTAGGATGCCGGTCGCCTCGACGCGGGCAGCCGGCACGACCTCTCAACCGTCCCCTTTTTCACGCCCCGCGGCTGGTAAACTTCGCGCTCGGCCCGGACGACCCGGGCCCCGGACAGCATCCCAGTCCCGTAAAACCCGTCATACCTCGGCCTCGCCCCGCGCGAGCCGTTGCAGTAACCGTTGGAGTGGCGCACCCCGCGCCTGCAAGCATGAAGAAATCGAAGCAGCCCACCCATCCCCGCGACAAAGACCGCACGCCGTTCGTCCGCGCCGGCGCATTGCTGCTGATGGCCGGCCTGCTGTACCTGCTGTGGCCGTCCGCCGAAACCGCGTACCTCGCGATGGAGTCGGTGATCCGCTGACGCACGCGTCCTGCCGCGCACTGCGCTATACTGGCGCGATGGAAACCCGACCTGCCTCGCCGATCGTGCATTGCTGGTGGCGCGCCTGACCCAGGCGGCCCGTTTCCTTTTGCATGTCCCAAACGTGATGCCGCCAGCCATGGCGGCATTTGCGTTTCTGCGCCGAGACCATGGCTGGCGGCTTCGACAACCCGGAGCCCACGACGACCATGACGCACCCCACCCGCCCGATCATCCTCACCGGCGACCGCACGACCGGCCCGCTGCACCTCGGCCACTACATCGGCTCGCTGCGCGCCCGCGTGCAGATGCAGCACGAGGCGACGCAATTCCTGCTGCTCGCCGACACGCAGGCGCTCACCGACAACATGGGCCGCCGCCAGCGCGTGACCGAAAACGTGATCGAGGTCGCGCTCGACTACCTCGCCGTCGGCATCGATCCGGCGATCTCGACGATCGTCGTGCAGTCGCAGGTGCCCGAACTCGCCGAGCTGTCGCAATACCTGCTCAACCTCGTCACGGTCGCGCGCCTCGAGCGCAATCCGACCATCAAGGAAGAAATCCGCCTGCGCGGGTTCGAGCGCGACATCCCGGCCGGCTTCCTGACCTACCCGGTGAGCCAGGCAGCCGACATCACCGCGTTCAAGGCGACCCACGTGCCGGTCGGGGACGATCAGTTGCCGATGATCGAGCAGACCAACGAGCTCGTGCGTCGCTTCAACGCGACCGTCGAGCAGCCGGTGCTGGTCGAATGCGAGGCCGTGCTGTCATCGGTCACGCGGCTGCCCGGCATCGACGGCAAGGCGAAGATGAGCAAGTCGCTCGGCAACGCGATCACGCTCGGCTCGACGCCGGACGAGATCGCGCAGGCCGTGAAGGACATGTACACGGACCCGAATCACCTGCGCGTGAGCGACCCCGGCCAAGTGGAGGGCAACGTCGTGTTCACGTTCCTCGATGCGTTCGAGCCGGACGTGGCGAAGGTCGACGAGCTGAAGGCCCACTATCGCCGCGGCGGCCTCGGCGACAGCGTCGTCAAGCGCGTGCTGAACGAGCGGCTGCAGGCGCTGATCGAGCCGATCCGCGCGCGCCGCCGTGAGTTCGAAGCCGACAAGGCCGAAGTCATGGCGATCCTGAAGCGCGGCACGCTGCATGCGCGGGAAGTGGCGGGGGCGACGCTCGCAGAGGTGAAGGGAGCGATGGGGTTGACGTATTTCGGTTGAGCGATGCCGTCACGGCCGCTCACGCTCCGGCGCCGGCCGCCGCATGACAGACGGCCTCGACCCGGTTGCCGGCCGGATCGACCAGAAAGGCCGCGTAGTAGTCGGCGTGGTACTGCGGCCGCAACCCGGGTTCGCCGTCGGACTGGCCGCCTGTCGCGAGGCCGGCCTCGAAAAACGCATGCACCTGCTCGCGGGAAGTCGCCTTGAAACACCAGTGCCGCTTGCTCGCACCGATTTCGGCGGGATCCAGATACACCGCCAGAAAGGTCGACCCCGGATCATTCGCGCTGCAACGTTCGCCGTAACCGAGCGCATTGGGCCGGTCATAGACCTTGGTCGCGCCCAGCGCAGCCATGACGGCATCGTAGAAGGGGCGTGCCTGGTCGATATCCGGCACGCCGATCGACACGTGATCGAGCAGTTGCATGGTGTGGGCTCCATTGAACGAGCAAGAGTCTACACACCCGTCATCGCTCCGGCCGATCAACCTTACAGACGACTACACTAACGCCCCGCAGCCTACGTGATCTGATACGTCGACGCGGGCACGAATTCCTCCGGCATCGGCCGATCCCCGAGTTCCAGCACCGACCGCTCGATCGTACGCGTCATCGCATCGAGCGCGAGCGCATTCGGCGCGAGGCCGAACGGCTCGGCCACTTCGTTCGCGATCGCTTCGAGCGCGATCAGCGTATACGCAATGAACACGCAGATCAGCGGCGTGAAGAACTCCGTCGAATCGACGAGCCCGAACGGCAGCAGCACGCAATACGCATACACGGTGCGATGCAGCAGCACGCTGTACGAAAACGGGATCGGCGTCGACAGGATGCGCTCGCACCCTCCGACCGACTTGCCGAGCTCGTCGAGTTGCGTCTCGAACATCCAGCAGGTCGCGTCGCTGCCCGGCGCGCGGCCCAGCGCACGGACGATGCCGCCGCGCAGTTCGTCGAGGATCGCGACCGGCTTGTAGCATTTGCCGCCGAGCGCGGCCGTACGCTCCGCGCCGAGAATGCGCTGCAGGTCCGCGGTCGGATCGGTATGGCGCAGCTGGTGCTTCAGCGCATACGCGAGCGCGATCAGCAGATCGGCGAGCCGGTTGCGCTCGGCGTCGCTCACGCTGTCGGGCAGGTAGCGATGCAGTTGCGACGTCACGGTGCGCGCGGCGATCAGCAGGTTGCCCCACAGATGCCGCGCTTCCTTGAAGCGCTCGAAGCTCGCGTTGTTGCGAAACCCGAGGAAGATCGCGAGCGCGAGCCCGAACAGCGTGAACGGCGCGGTGTTGAGCGGAATCTTCTCGCCGAAGATGCGCCCGTTCGTGAAGACCGCCAGCGTGCTGACGATCGCCATGAACACGAGCTGCGGAATGATCGATTGCAGCACGGAGCCGTTCCATACGAACAGCATCCTGAGCCAGTTCTGTCGTGGTCTGACGATCATGATGTTTTCTCGACTGCCAAGGAAATGCGCAACCCGTTGCGCCCGCACCCGATGCGCAACGGCCCGCGCGTGGCGGGCCGCTTTCGTATCGGGTGCCGTGTCGGGCGCCGCGCTGCGCGTGATGATACGCGAGCGACGCGCCCCGTCACCGCGCTGGCCGCTCAGTGATAGCCGACGTCGCCCTCGCGCACCTTGCCACGGAACACGCGGTACTGCATCGCGTTGTACACGAGGATGATCGGCAGCACGATCACGGTGCCGACGAGCGCGAACAACTGGCTCGAATGGCTCGACGACGCGTCCCAGATCGTCAGCGACGGCGGCACGATGTTCGGCCAGATACTGATCACGAGCCCGGTGTAGCCGAGGAACACGAGGGCCAGCGTCAGCAGGAACGGCGTGGCCTCGTGCGCGCGCTTCACCGTGTGGAAGATGCCCCACACGCATGCGACGACGAGGACCGGCACCGGCAGGAACCAGCCGAGGTTGCCGCTGCCGAACCAGCGGTGCGCGACGGCCGGCAGCCCGATCACGGTCCACAGGCTCACCACGCCCATCACCGCGAGCAGCACGCCCGTGAGCGGCTTCATCAGCAACCGCATCTTGCGCTGCAGTTCGCCGTCGACCTTCAGGATCAGCCAGCCGCAGCCGAGCGTCGCATAGGTGACGAGCACGCCGATCCCGCACATCATGCTGAACGGCGACAGCCAGTCGAACGGCCCGCCCGCGAAGTGGTTGTTCTCGATCTTGATGCCCTGCAGCAGCGAACCGAGCACGATTCCCTGGCAGAACGCCGCCAGCGCCGAGCCACCGATGAACGCGAGGTCCCACATGTGCTGCGTGCGGGTGGCTTTCGCGCGCAGCTCGAACGCCGCGCCCCGGAAGATCAGCCCGACCAGCATCAGCACCAGCGGCAGGTAGTTGGCCGGCAGCAGCGTCGAATACACGACCGGAAACGCGCCGTAGAGGCCCGCGCCGCCGAGCACGAGGAACGTCTCGTTGCCGTCCCACACCGGCGCGACGGTGTCGAGCATCACCTGGCGCTCGGCCTTCGCATCGAAGAACGGAAACAGCAGACCGATGCCGAGATCGAAGCCGTCCAGCATCACGTAGATGAATACGCCGAGGCCGATGATCGCGGCCCAGACGACAGGAAGATCGATGTGCATGGTTACTCCGCCTCGGTGACGTTCAGCGGCGTGGACAGCGCGCTCTTGCGCAGCCCCGGATGCCGGTGCAGTTCGATGTAGCCGGCCTGGGCCGCCGGCCCGCGCTTCATCAGCTTCATCATGTAGTAGATACCCGTTCCGAATACCAGGAAATACACGACCACGAAGACCAGCAGCGACACGCCGACCTGCTGAGCGTCGAGCGGGGAGACCGAATCGATGGTGCGCAGCACGCCGTACACGGTCCACGGCTGCCGCCCGACCTCGGTCGTGATCCAGCCGGCCAGCAGCGCGACGATGCCCGACGGCCCCATCGCCACCACGAACCACTGGAACCAGCGCGTTTCATACAGGCGCCCGCCCTTTCTCAGCAGCAGCCCGAGCAGCGCGGTCAGCAGCATCAGCATCCCGAGGCCGGCCATGATCCGGAACGTCCAGAAGATGATCGGCGAATACGGACGGTCCTGCGGCGGGAATTCCTTCAGCCCGCGGATCTCGCCGTCCCAGCTGTGCGTGAGGATCAGGCTGCCGAGGTGCGGCACCTGGATCGCATAGCGGGTGGTTTCGGCCTGCATGTCGGGCAGCCCGACGAGGTTCAGCGCGGTGCCGCCCTTCTCGGTTTCCCACAGCCCTTCGATCGCCGCGATCTTCGCCGGCTGGTATTCGCGCGTGTTCAGCCCGTGCGCGTCGCCGACGACGATCTGGATCGGCGCGAGCACCAGCAGCATCCACAGCGCCATCGAGAAGCTGCGCTTCACCGGCTCGTCGCGACGCCCCTTCAGCAGGTGCCACGCGCCGCATGCGGCGACGATGAAGCCCGCGACGATGAACGCCGCGATCGTCATGTGCACGAGACGGTACGGAAACGACGGGTTGAAGACGACCTTGAACCAGTCGACCGGCACGACGAGGCCGTTCTCGATCTTGTAGCCTTGCGGCGTCTGCATGAAGCTGTTCGACGCGAGAATCCAGAACGTCGAGATCAGCGTGCCGACCGCGACCATCAGCGTCGCGAAGAAGTGCGCGCGCGGGCTGACGCGCTGCCAGCCGAACAGCATCACGCCGAGGAAGCCGGCTTCGAGGAAGAACGCCGTCAGGACTTCATACGTGAGCAGCGGCCCCGTGATGTTGCCCGCGACGCGCGAGAAGCCGGCCCAGTTGGTGCCGAACTCGTACGCCATCACGACGCCGGAGACCACGCCCATGCCGAAACCGATCGCGAAGATCTTCGACCAGAACTGAAACATGGATTTGTAGGCGGCGTCGCCGGTGACGAGATAGCGCCATTCCAGCACCGCCAGGAAGCTCGCCATGCCGATGCTGATCGCGGGGAACACGATGTGGAACGACACCGTGAATGCGAATTGCAATCGGGCGAGATGGAACGCATCGAAGATTTCCATGACCGTAATTTGCTCGTGGTTGTGAGGACGTACGCCCGAAGCAGGAAATCGCGCGACGGCTTGGCGATGACACATGCGAACACAACGGGTCACTCGCATGGCATCGAAGCGTGAATGACGATATCGCGTTTGCAACGATACTCGCAATCACTCGAACGTGCGCTGAAACTGTGCTGCTTGCGCCGCCAAAGATGTGTGCACGGAAAATAGTTTCCGTGCCGGCGGGACGCTCAGCTGTACTGCTTTCCGCGTGGCGGCGCTGTGTCTGCGGCGCACTGTTCACTCCACTTAACATGTTATGCAACGCCTGCCCGCGGCGGTCGTGCGCCCTGCGGCGCCCGCCCGGCGGCATCGAATCCCGTCGTTCGGCGCCCGCGCCGAGCCCGGCCGGCCCGCCGGCCGTCCCGTCTGGAGAAACCCGCATGGAGTCCTGCACCCGCCGCGACGATCCGACCGGCAGCACCGCATGTCAGGTGACGCGCCACCGCGCCGGCGCCGCGTGCGACACCGTCGATCGCGTCGTCGACGAAACCCCGGTTGCACTCGTGTTCAACGGCATCGCGCACACGGTCATGATGGCGACGCCGATCGACCTCGACGCGTTCGGCCTCGGCTTCGCGCTGAGCGAAGGCATCGTCGAGCGCGCGTCGGACGTCTTCGACATCGAAAGCGAATGCCGGCCCGGCAGCGCCGAAGTCCGGCTCACGGTGTCGCAGCAGGCGTTCATGGCGCTGAAGGCGCACCGCCGCGCGCTGGCCGGCCGCACGGGCTGCGGCGTGTGCGGCATCGAAAGCATCGCGCAGCTCGACCTGCACCCGCCGCGGATCGCGGCCGCCGGCACGGCCGCGGGCATCGGCGCCGATGCGATCGCGCGCGCCGCGCGTGCGCTGCCGGCCCGGCAGACGCTGATGCGCGAAACGGGCGGCATCCACGCGGCCGCGTGGTGCGACCGCGACGGCGCCGTGCTCGACGTGTTCGAGGACGTCGGCCGCCACAACGCGCTCGACAAGCTGATCGGCCAGCTCGCGCGCCGCCGCGCCGACCTGCGCGCGGGCTTCGTGTTCCTGTCGAGCCGCGCGAGCTACGAACTGGTGCGCAAGGCCGCGCGGGTCGGCATCCCGATGCTCGCGACGATCTCGGCGCCGACGTCGCTCGCGATCGACGTCGCCCGCGAAGCCGGCGTGCGGCTGGTCGGTTTCTGCCGCGACGACGGCTTCGTCGAATACGTGTCGCCCGCCGCCGTTCACCTCGACCCACTGCCTGCACCGGTGCACCCGGTCCATTCGTCATGAAACCCCTGTTCGATTTCGATACCGCACAGCAGCAATTCGCCGGTGCGTTCGCGCCGCTCGCGGCCGCCGCGTCCCTGCCGGTCGCCGACGCGGCCGGCCACGTGCTGGCCGCGCCGCTGACCGCGGTGCTCGACCAGCCGCCGGCCGACCAGAGCGCGATGGACGGCTATGCCGTGCGGCACGCCGACCTCGCGCACGGCGAGCCGCTGCGCGTCGCGCAGCGCTGCTATGCGGGCGACACGCCCGCGCCGCTCGCGCCGCGCACCGCCGCACGCCTGTTCACCGGCAGCCTGATTCCGCCCGGCGCCGACACCGTCGTGATGCAGGAGCATGCGCACGAACAGGACGGCGGCGTCACGTTCGACGCGCCGCAACGCATCGGTTCGCACATCCGCCGCCGCGGCGAGGAAGTGCGCGCCGGCGACCTGCTCGTGCCGGCCGGCGTGCGGATGGGCGCGATGCACGTCGGGGTGGCCGCCGCGCAGGGGTTCGCGCGGATCGACGTGCGGGCGGCGTTGCGCGTCGGCATCCTGACGACCGGCGATGAATTGATCGCGTGCGGCCAGCCGCGTGCGCCGCAGCAGATCTACAACAGCAACGCGCCGATGCTCGCCGCGCTGGCCGCGGGAACCGGCGCCGACGTCGCGATGAGCCTGCATGCGGCCGATACGCCGGCCGCCGTCGAGCGGGCGCTGCGCGACCTGCACGCGCAGTGCGACCTCGTGATCTGCGTCGGCGGCGCGTCGGTTGGCGACAAGGACCTGCTGCGCCCCGCGCTGACCGCGCTCGGTGCGTCGTTCCTCGTCACCGGTGTGCGCATGAAGCCCGGCAAGCCGGTCGCGCTCGCGCGGCTCGATGCGCGGCCCGTGGTACTGCTGCCCGGCAATCCGGGCGCCGCGATGACGGCGTTCGCGCTGTTCGTCGCGCCGCTGATCCGCCGCCTGCAGGGGCGCGACGCTTGCCTGCCGGTCGTGCCGTCGCTGCCGATCGATACCGGCTTCGAGCCGGATGCGCAGCGCGAACGCTTCGTGCGCGTGCGGCGCATCGTCGGCGCCGATGGCGCGCCCATGCTCGACACGTTGCGCCAGCAAGGCGCCGGCACGCTGCAGTCGCTCGTGCAGGCAACCGGGCTCGCGCGGCTGCCGGCCGGGCGCACGCTCGCGCGCGGCGACGCGGTTCCGTACTACGAATTCGCTCCCTGGCTCGCATGAACACGACGCCGACTACCCGCCCGGCGCGACGCATTCGCGCCATTCGCCGCGCCTGTCGCGCGCCCGGCGCGGCGAACTGTATTCCTGCAATTCGGGCGCGATTGTGTCTCTGCCGGAAAAATCCGGCGGACTATGCTCACGATGAGGCTCGTCACGACCTGTGCGCCGACACGTCGGCACCCGCACGGCCGAACGGCGACGCCCCTCCGCTTACTTCATGCAGGCCGACGACCCGATCGTGAATGCCATCGTTTCCGCCGCGCCGGCCGCCGCCGCTTCATCCGGCGGCGCATCGCCCGGCGCCTTCCCCCGCCCGTCCGACACGCTCGGCCGCCCGCTGCGCGACCTGCGCCTGTCCGTGATCGACCAGTGCAATTTCCGCTGCGGCTACTGCATGCCGCGCGAAAGCTTCGGCGCCGACTACGCGTTCATGCCGTCGTCCGAGCGCTTGTCGTTCGCGCAACTGGAAAAGATCGCGCACGCCTTCACGTCGCTCGGCGTCGAAAAAATCCGCATCACGGGCGGCGAACCGCTGCTGCGCCGCCACCTCGAAGCGCTGATCGAACGGCTGGCCGCGCTGACCACCATCGACGGCAAGCCGGTCGAAATCGCGCTGACGACCAACGGCTCGCTGCTCGCCGCGAAGGCACGCACATTGCGCGATGCGGGGCTGTCGCGCGTGACCGTGAGCCTCGATGCGCTCGACGACGCGGTGTTCCGCCGGATGAGCGACGCGGACGTGCCCGTGGCGCGCGTGCTGGCCGGCATCGAGGCCGCGCATGCGGCCGGGCTCGCGCCGGTCAAGGTCAACGCGGTGATCGAGCGCGGCGTGAACGACGAGCAGATCCTGCCGCTCGTGCGGCACTTCCGGCATACGGGCGTAGCCGTGCGTTTCATCGAATACATGGACGTCGGCGGCGCCAGCTACTGGTCCGGCGACAAGGTGGTGCCGGCCGCGCGGATGCGCGAGCTGATCGACGCCCACTATCCGCTCGTGCTCGTCGGCGAGCCGGGGCACGACGCCACCGCGATCCGTTGCGCGCACATCGACGGCGCAGGCGAAGTCGGCTTCATCGCCAGCGTGTCGCATCCGTTCTGCGGCACCTGCTCGCGCGCCCGCGTGTCGGCCGACGGCCAGCTTTATACGTGCCTGTTCGCGACGCAAGGCACCGACCTGCGGCCGTGGCTCGACGACGCGGCGTCGAGCGCCGACCTCGCCGCCGCCGTGCGCGCACGCTGGACGCAGCGCGACGACCGCTATTCCGAGCGCCGGGCCGCACGGCCGGCCCGCGCGCCGGGCAAGACCTATCCGACCGTGCGCATGTCGCTCGTCGGCGGCTGACGGGCCGCCGCGCGACACCGGATGCGCCGCCCACTGGAGAACCTGTCATGACGACCTTCACCGAATCCCGCGCCGGGCTGCCGGACGATCCGCTGCGTGCCGCCAGCCCGCCGCCGCCCGTCGACGCGACCGACCCGCACCCCGAATCGGCGCCCGCGATTGCCGCGGGCTTCGAAGTACGCGTGCAGCATGCGCCGATCGACGCGGGCGCGGAGCTGGCGCCGATCGTTCGCAATCCGAATGTCGGCGCGGTCGTGAATTTTCTCGGGGTCGTGCGCAAGGAAGGCGACGTCGACGACGTCGTCGCGCTGGAAGTCGAGCACTACCCGACGATGACCGAACAGGCACTGTGGAGCATCGTCGAGGAGGCCACCGCGCGCTGGCGGCTCGAAGCGGTCAGGATCGTGCACCGCGTCGGCCGCATTCCGCTCGGCCAGCCGGTCGTGCTGGTCGTGGTGGCCGCCGCGCATCGCGCGTCCGCGTTCGATGCATGCGAATTCCTGATGGATTTCCTGAAGACCCATGCGCCGTTCTGGAAGAAGGAAATCCGGCACGACGGCGAATCCGGCTGGGTCGAGGCGAAAGCGCACGACGACCTGGCGATGCGGCGCTGGGGCTGACCGCACCCGCTTCGCGTTTTCCGATTCCGCCGCTCCTGCCCGAGACCACTCGATGAAACTGACGATCAAATACTTCGCGAGCATTCGCGAACAACTGGCGCTCGACGAGGAAACCGTCGAGATCGATGCGCGCGAACTCACCGTCGACGCGCTGCGCGGCACGCTGGCCGCACGCGACGCGCGCAGTGCGGACGCGCTGCGGATGGACCGCCCGGTGCGGGCGGCCGTGAACCTCGAAATGGTGACCGGGGAATTCGTCGTGCGCGAGGACAGCGAGGTTGCGTTCTTTCCGCCGGTGACGGGCGGATGACACCACACCGCGCCCCGCCCGTTCCGATGTCGATCCGTCATGCCGTGCCCTGACCGGCCAGCGCCTGCAAGGCTGCAAGCGCCGCCGGGTTCTCGAGGGCGCTCACGTCGCCCGGCGGCAAGCCCCGCAACACGTTTCGCACCACGCGGCGCATGACCTTGCCGTTGCGCGTGCGCGGCAGATCGGGCACGAGATGTACGATGCCCGGACGGAACGGCTTGCCCAGCGCCGCCTCGATCCGGTCGGCCAGCGAGGTCGCCAGCGCGCCCGGCGGTTCGCCTTGGGTACTGACGCAAACCACCAGCCGCTCCCCTTTCACCGGATCGGGCAGCGAAACGGCCGCCACGTCGCGCACGAGCGGCGACCCGAGCACGACCGACTCGACCTCGGCCGGCCCCAGCCGCTTGCCGGCAATCTTCAGCGTGTCGTCCGCACGGCCGAGGATGAAGAATTGTCCGTCATCGTCTTCGAGCAGCAGGTCGCCATGCGTCCACAGGCCCGGCCGCTGGCGCCAGTACGTTTCCTCGTAGCGGTCGGCCGCGTTCCAGAATCCCGACGTCATCCCGACGAACGGCGCGGCGATCACCAGTTCACCGGGCACGCCGCGCACGCGCCGCCCTTGCTCGTCGGCCGCGAACGCGTCGACGCCCGGCGATACGGCGTTGAAAGCGCACGCACGGATCGGGCGCACGGGAACATTGCCCAACAGCGCACCCGACGCCTCCGTGCCGCCGCTGTAGTTGATCACCGGCAACCGCGACCGGCCGAACGCATGGAAGAACCACGCGAAGTGATCCGGGTCGATCACCTCGCCGGCCACCATCAGCACGCGCAGGCTGTCCAGCACCGCGCCGTCGACCGCCCGCGGCGACGCCGCCAGACTGCGGACCAGCGTGGGCGACGCACCGAAGTGCGTGACCTGGTGGCGATCGACGACTTCGGCCAGACGCCCGGCGTCCGGATAGTCGGGCGCGCCGTCGTAGCACACCAGGGTCGCGCCGCGGACAAGCGCGCCGATCGTCGTGAGCGGGCCGACGATCCAGCCCATGTCGCTCGGCCACAGCCAGCGGTCGCCGGGGCGCAACTCGAAGTGGTATGCGCAATCGTGCAGGATCTTCAACGGGAAGCCGGCATGCGTATGCACCGTGCCCTTTGGCGACCCTGTCGTTCCCGATGTGAAAACGATCATGAACGGCTGGTCGGGGTCCTGCGCGGGGAACGCATGGGGCGCCGCCGCGTGCAGCGAAGATCGGGCGTCTGGCGCGACGGGGCCCGCCGGCTCGTCGCCCTGGATAACGATGCGCAAACCCGGCATCCGTTCCTGCAATGCGTCGAATACCGGTTTCAGGTCGACGGTGCGTCCGCGGCGCAGGTAGCCGCCGCTCGCCAGCAACACACGCGCGTCGGCCAGCGTCAGTCGCGCGGCGACGGCGTCCGCCCCGAAGCCGGTGAACAGCGGCACGGCGATCGCGCCGAGCGCCGATACGGCAATCAGGCTGGCCGCGGCCTGCGCCCCCATCGTCATCATGATGCCGACCCGATCGCCCGCCCCGACGCCAAGCGCGCCCAGCCGCGACGCCCGTTGCCGTACATCCCGAGCCAGCGCGGCATAACTGGTCGTGCTGACGCGCCCGTCCTCCGTCTCCGTGACGACCGCCGCCTGCAGCGCACGCGGGCCGTCCGCATGCGCAAGCACATGATCGACCCAGTTCAGCCGACCGCCGGGGAACCATCGCGGAAACGCGGGCCCGCTCGCAAGATCGACATGCCGCCGCGGCAGCATCCGCCACTGGAACTGCAGGTGCGCCATCACCGCGGCCCAGTAGCGTTGCGGCTCATGCAGCGACATCCCGATCAGATCTTCGAACGACGAGGCGCCCACGCGCGCGCAGAGTTCACCCAGCAGCGTGCTGGTCCGCCAGTCGGCCGGTGGCTGCCAAAGTACGTCAGTGGTGCTCATCAAAGCGCTCCGTCCGAATCGTCTGTCGCACGATGCCGCCCTGCCGGATCGCGTCGAGCAGGCAGGGCGACCGTTCAGGGTTGAGGATCATGGCGTGCCTTTGCGCGCCGGAAAGCGGGCTTGCGCCGTTCGCGGAAGGCGCGTGTGCCCTCTTTCGACTCGTCGGTGGCGTAGTACAGCGACAGCGCCTCGAATCCCAGCGCACCGATCGCGCGGATATGCTCGGAGTCCGCATTGAACGACCGCTTGGCGATCGCGAGCGCCGTGGGGCTCAGTGCAAGGATTTCGTCGCACCATCGCGCGACTTCCCCGTCGAGCCGATCGGCAGGCACGACCGCATTGAGCCACCCCATCGCAAGCGCGTCGCGCGCCGTGTAGCGCCGGCACAGGAACCACACTTCCCGCGCGCGTTTTTCGCCGAGGACGCGGGCGAGCAACGCCGTGCCGAAGCCGGGATCCACCGACCCCACCCTGGGCCCCACCTGCCCGAGCTGCGCCGCTTCGCTCGCGATCGCCAGGTCGCACACCGTCACGAGCACGTTGCCGCCGCCGATCGCATAGCCGTTGACGCGCGCGATCACCGGCTTCGGCACGTCGCGGATCAGGCTCTGCAACGCGTCCACGGGCAAGCCGATCGTGCCGCGCCCGCCGTAGCCGCCATCGCCGTGGCTCGTCTGGTCGCCGCCGGTGCAAAAGGCCTGGTCGCCGGCGCCGGTCAGCACGATCACGCCGATCTCCGGATTCCAGCCCGCCTGCTGAAACGCGTGCAGCAGTTCGTCGACCGTCCTCGCGCGGAACGCGTTGTACACCGACGGACGGTTGATCGTGATCGTCGCCACGCCGCCTGCTTCGCGATACAGGATGTCCTCGTAGTTCATCGCGCGGCCTCCAATACCGTCAGCGCCGCGTCGAGCGCGTCGAGCCCCTCGTCCAGCTCCGTGCGCGAGATGACGAGCGGCGGCGTCACGATCACCACGTTGTAGCGCCCGTACGCGTGAACGCCGCGCTTCAGCAGTTCGCCATAGAACGCGCGCATCGGCGCCGATCCCGCCGGGTGGTGCCACTCGACGAGCGGCTCGCGCGTTTCCCGGTCGCGCACCAGCTCGATGCCGAACTGGGCGCCCATGCCCCGCACGTCGCCGATCGACGGATGACGCTCCGCCAGCTCGCCGAGACCGTCGCGCAGCCAGCCTTCGATCTCGCGCGCCCGCTCGAACAAGCCCTCTTCCAGATAGACCTTCAGCGCCGCGAGGCCGCCGGCGACCGCCAGTACATGGCCCGCATGCGTGTGGCCCACGTCGAAGAGTTCCGTATCGAAGTGGCGGGCCACGCCTTCGCGCACCAGGACGCCGCCAAGGGGCGTATACGAAGAGCTGGCCCCCTTGGCGAACGAAATCAGGTCCGGCAACACGCCGACCCGCTCGGCGCAGAACAATGCCCCCGTGCGCCCGAAGCCCGTCATGATCTCGTCGAAGATCAGCAGGATGCCGTGCCGGTCGCACAGGTCGCGAACGCCTGCGAGATACCCCGGCGGGTAGACGACGACCCCGCTCGATCCCGTCATCGGCTCCATCAGGATCGCGGCCACGTTCTGTGCGCCTTCGTGCGAAAGGACGCGCGCCAGGTGATCGAGGGCGCGCCGAGTTTCCTCGGCCGGCTCCGACGTATGGAACGGGCTGCGATACGGATACGGCGCAAAGAACTTCACCATGCCCGGCAGCGCCGGGAACGGATCGCGCCAGCGGTCCACGCCCGTCATCGCGCTCGCGCCGAGTGTGCTGCCGTGATATGACCGGTAGGCGGTCAGCACCTTGGGCCGGCGTGTCACCAGCCGCGCGATCTTCACCGCATCGTCGTTCGCCTCGGCACCGCCGCAGGTGAAGTGCACGCGCAGCCCTTCCGGCCACGGCGAAACGCTGTTCAGACGTTCCGCGTATTCGGCGCGCACGTCGTTGAAGTAGCTGGACGCGACCCAGCACATGCGCGCGGCCTGCGCCTGGATCGCCTCGACCACCTTCGGATGGCCATGTCCCAACGACACCGCGACATAGCCGCTGGTGAGGTCCAGGTAGCGCTTGCCGTTCGCATCGTAGAAGTAGCATCCGTGCGCATGCGTGATGACCGGCGGATTGAGCCCGCCCTGGACCGCCCAGGGCACGAGCACCTTTCGAAACGACGACGCGAGCGCGGGATTCGACTCGCCGTGAATGCTGAGATCCATGTTGACTCCGGAAATGGCATGGCTCACTATTTCTGAGCCTCGTGACAGGAGGCTTGTAGATTAAGCACGCCTTTCCCGCGCAACAAATCAAACGTTTCCGCACTGAGCCTCAATTCAATTCAGTCATGTCGCGACAACTTCCACCGCTGCTCTCCGTCCGCGCATTCGAGGCGGCCGCGCGCCATGGCGGCTTCGCCCGGGCAGGTGACGAGCTGTGCGTCACGTCCGGTGCGGTGGGTCATCAGGTGCGGCTGCTGGAGGAATGGCTGGGCACGCCGTTGTTCATGCGTGGCGCCCGGTCGGTCCAGCTGACGGAGATCGGGCGGCGCTACTTCCTGGAAATCGAGCGCTTGATGGACGAGCTCGAGCGCGCGTCGCTCGACATCCGGCAGGCCGCGGATTCGCCGGAAGTAACGGTCACCGCGATGCCGTCGTTCGTCACGCGTTGGCTGATGCCGCGCCTGGGCGAGTTCCGGCGGCTGCATCCCGACATCGAGGTGCGCCTGCTGGCTTCGGTGCCCGCCGTCGACTTCAGCCGCGAGCGCGTGGACGTGGCGATCCGCCTGGGTGGGGGCCCCTATCCGGGGCTCGTCGCGGAAAAGCTGATGTCGGAAACGTTCCTCGCGGTCGGCCAACCGTCGCTATGCAAGCCGTTGCGCACCGTGGACGACGTGTTGCGTGCAACCCTGCTGCACGACGAATACGAGGCCCGCATTCCGGAGCAGGTGGACTGGGTGCGCTGGTGCCGGATGCAGGACGGGCACGCGAGCGCGGCGCGTTTGCGACAGGGGCCGAGCTTCTCGCATACCTATCTGACGCTCGATGCCGCGATCGCAGGCCAGGGCGTGGCCGTGGCGTCGGACGTCCTCGCCGCCGATGCAGTCAGGCAAGGGCTGCTGGCCATTGCGCCGGGCAAGCCGGTGCAAGGCCCCTACAGCTACCATCTGTTGACGACGCGCGCGGCCGCCGCGCGGCCGCAAATCGATGCGTTCTGCAGTTGGCTGCGATCGGCCGCACGGTCGTTTTCGGCGGCCGGCTGGGCTTGAATGACATGAATCGCACGCGGCAGGTCCCGCCGCCCGCGATCCATGTCACCCGCCCGTTCACCGCATGCACGCCGCGGCCAGCTTCCCGACCGTGATCACCGCCTGCTCGATCTCCGGCGACCACGGGCTGCTGTAGTTCAGGCGGATGAAGTTCCGGTAGTTGTCGGTGATCGAGAACATGTAGCCCGGCCCGATCGTGATTCCCTGCTCCAGCGCGAGCTGATACAGCCGCATCGCATCGACCTGCGCGGGCAACTCGACCCACAGCACGTAGCCGCCCGCCGGGCTCGAAATGCGCGTGCCTTCCGGAAAGAACCGCGACACCATCGCCCGCATCAGGTTCGCCTGCTGCGCATACGCCTTGCGCAAGCGCCGCAGGTGATGCTCGTAGCCGTCGCGTTCGAGAAACTCCGCGATCGCCAGTTGCGGCAACGACGGCGTCGCGAGCGTATTCAGGAACTTCAGCTTCTCGACCTGATCGCGATAGCGGCCCGGTAGCGCCCAGCCGATCCGGTATGCAGCCGTCAGGCTCTTCGAGAACGACGAACAATGCAGCACGATCCCGGTCCGGTCGTAGGACTTCAGCGAACTCGGATGCGTATCGCCGAAATACAGTTCGTTATACACACCGTTCTCGATGATCGGCATCCCGGCCTTGGTTGCGAACTCAACCAGTTCGCGCTTGCGCTCGTCCGGCATCTGGAAACCCAGCGGGTTCTGGAAGTTCGGCATCACCATGCACGCGGCGATCGGCTGCGACTTCGCGATCGCGGCCAGCGCCGCGATGTCGATTCCGTATTCCGGATGCGTGGCCACCTCGATCGCCTTCATCCCCATCCGTTCGATCGCGTGCAGCATCGCGTAGAACGTCGGCGATTCCACCGCGATCGTGTCCCCCGGCTTCGCGACCGCCTGCAGGCACAGGTTGATCGCCTCCGTCGCGCCGACCGTCACGATGATCTCGTTCGGGTCCACCGACATCCCGTTTTC
>NZ_QKZF01000034.1:0-44368 GCF_003253915.1 Burkholderia sp. 28_3 | reverse complement strand
CTGTCCGGCGCGGTCGAATTCGCGTGGAAGTACTTGATGCCGTGCGCGTTGATGTTGTCGATCGCCGAGCCGACGTTGTTGTTGATCGTGGTCGAGCCGTCGCTGTTGTACGTCACGTACGACGGCGCCGAGATCGTGCCGGTGGTCGGGTCGTAGGTGGCCCCGCCGCCGATCGCGCCGGCCGTGCTGTTGCCGAGGTTCGTGTTGTTGTTCGCGATCGAGCTGAGGCCCGTCGACAGTGAACCCAGACCCGTCGACGTGGCCGTCGACAGCGACGTCAGGTTGCTGTCCGTGCTCGACAGGCCGGTCGACAGTGACGTGACCGAGCTGTTCGTCGAACTCAGCCCGGTCGACAACGAGCCGATGCTGGTCGACGTCGCGGTCGACAGCGACGTAATCGAACTGTTGGTCGAACTCAGGCCGGTGGACAGCGAACCGATGCCGGTGGACAGTGAACCGACGATCGTCGAGGTCGACGTGGACAGCGACGTGATGGAACTGTTCGTCGTGCTCAAGCCGGTCGACAAAGAGCCGATGCCCGTCGACGTGGATGTCGACAACGACGTGATCGAGCTATTGGTCGAGCTCAAGCCGGTCGACAACGAACCGACGGCCGTGGACGCGGACGTGGACAGCGACGTGACCGTGCTGTTGGTCGAACTCAGGCCCGTGGACAACGAACCGACGACCGTCGACGTGGAAGTGGACAGCGACGTGATCGTGCTGTTGGTCGAGCTCAGGCCGGTGGACAACGAGCCGATACCCGTGGATGTCGACGTGGACAGCGACGTCACCGAGCTATTGGTCGAACTGAGTCCGGTGGATAACGAGCCGATGCCCGTCGATGTGGACGTCGACAGCGACACGATCGAGCTGTTGGCCGAACTCAGGCCGGTGGACAGCGAGCCGATCCCGGTCGAGGTCGACGTGGACAACGACGTGATGCTCGACGCCGTCGACGTCGACAACGCGTCGATCGCCAGATTCGTCCCGTAGAGCTGGCTGCCGTTGATCGCATCGGTCGAACTTGCGCTGATCCGGCCGGCGGCGACGTTTTGGATCTGCCGCGGCGCGGCGGCCGAGCCGACGCTCACCACGTCGCCGGCCGCCGGCGTACCGCCGGCGAAGTTGTACGTGGTCCCACCGATGACGGCACCAGGCGTTTGCACCGCGGCCGACACCGTCGACGCGTTGCCGAGCACGACCGAACCGTCGAGACCGGTCGGCACGGACACGCCGCTGCCGACGACGAACGCGTTGTTCGAATTGATCGTGTTGTTGTTGCCGAGCGAATACGAGCCCGAGCCGGTGATCGTGCTCGGATCGCCGATCGCCGCCGAATTCGCGCCGCTCACGACGTTGCCCGTGCCGATGCTGATGGAATTCGCGCCGGACGCCTGCGCGCCGGTGCCCATTGCCACCGCGTTCGCGCCGCTCGCCACCGCGGCACTGCCTACGGCGACGCCTCCGTCGCCGCTGGCGTTGGCTTGTTGACCCGCGGCAAACGCGTTCGCTCCGCCAGCCACCGCACTGATGCCGATCGCCGACGCGTTGGTCCCCGACGCCGTTGCTTGATAGCCGACCGCGGTCGCGCCGTCGGCCGTGGCCTGGGCGAGCGAAGCCAGCGCGGACGAGCCCAGGCCGGTGGCGAGGGCAAAAGCGCCAACGACCGAGGAGTCGTCGCCCTTCGCATTGGACGCCCGACCAAAAGCGGACGATCGGCTTCCCGTCGCATGAGTATTGATGCCGACCGCGACGCTCGCATCCGCTATGGCACTGGTCAGCGCGCCGATGGCCACCGAGGAAACGCCGCTCGCGGCCGCATCCGTACCGATGGCAATCGTGTTCTGATTGCTGGACGTGGTTCGCTGCCCCAGCGCTATCGCGGACAATCCCGACGCGTTGGACGTGCGGCCCAGGGCAACCGCGTTCGCGCCGCCCGCCAACGCATCGGGGCCGGCGGCGACGGCGCTCTGTCCGGTGGCGCCATCGTTGTTGTAGTTGCCGACATGGATGCCGTTGTCGTTGACGCTCCAGTAATGCGGTGTCGTGCCCGATATGCTGGCGCCGAGCGCGGTGATCGCCTGGTTGGTCGCATAGAGTTGCGAGCCGTTGACGGCGTCGGTCGACGAACCGCTGATCCGGCCCGCCGCGACGTTCTGGATCTGGCGCGGTGCGCTGGCCGACCCAACGCTGACTACGTCACCCGCGGCGGGCGCGCCGCCCGCGAAGGTGTAGGTCGTGCCGCGAATCGCGGTGTTGGGGACGGCCACCGCAGCCGAGACGGTGGACGCATTGCCGAGCACGACCGAACCGTCGAGACCGGTCGGCACGGACACGCCATTGCCGACCACGAACGCGTTGTTCGAACTGATCGTGTTGTTGTTGCCGAGCGAATACGAACCCGAACCGGTGATGGTGCTGGGGTCGCCGATCGCGCCCGAGTTCGCGCCGCTGACGACGTTGCCCGTGCCGATGCTCAGCGTGTTCGCGCCGGTGGCCTGCGCGCCCGCGCCCATCGCGATCGCGTTCGTACCCGACGCCTTGGCATTCAGACCCACCGACGTGGTCCCGCTCGCCGTGACGCCGATCCCCGCATTGGTGCCGATCGCGACGTTGTCGTTGCCGGATACGAGGCTGCCCGCGGAAGCGGCCAGCGTGCCGTCGTACGTGACGGTGCCGTCGCCGCTGCCCATCGCGACGTTGCGCGTACCCGTGACACCGGAGCCCGCGCCGCGCATCGCGCTCGCGATGCCGCCGCCGACCGCGGTGTTCTGCGCGCCGCTCACGAGCGTGCCGGTCGCGAGACCGACCGCGACCGAGCCGGTGTTGGCGGTCGTCGAGCCTGCGCCGGCACCCTGGCCCGCCGCAACGGTGCCGTCGCCGCTCGCGAGCGCCTGGCCGCCGATCGCGAGCGACGTGTTGCCGCTCGCCTTCGCGCCGTTACCGACTGCGGTGGCAGCCGCGTTGGTTGCCTGCGCGTTCGGACCGAGGGCGACGGTATTGGCTGCCGTCGCCTGCGAGCCGATGCCTATCGCAACACCGTAAAACCCGGTCGCGATGGACTGCCAACCGAGCGCAATCGCGTACTGGTCGCCCGCGCTGGCCGCCGTGCCCAGCGCAATCGCGCCTTGCTGCGCAGCCGTCGCGCCTGCGCCGGCCGCGAACGTGTCCTGTGCCGAAGCCATCGCGTTCCCGCCCAATGCGATCGCCTGCAGCGCGGTGGCGGACGACGAGTCACCGATCGCGATCGCCTGCCCCGAGCCGTGCGTGGCGGCCCCCGTGCCGCCTGTCGCAAAGGCACTCGGGCCGATCGCGATGTTGTTTGTGTCGCTGGCCGCGGTCGAGCCGGCGGTCGCAGTGCCGACGGCGACCGAGCCGGCGCTCACCGAGTTCGCGAAACTGCCGAGCGCGCTACTGGCGGAACCCTGTGCCTTCGCGCCGGGTCCGATCGCCGCGGAATTGAGGCCGCTCGCGTTCGCCGACGTCCCGAACGCCGATGCACCTTGAGCGGATGCCTGCGAAAAGATGCCGATGGCCGTGCCGTTGACGCCGCTCGCCGTGACGTTCGCGCCGATGGCGATCGCGCCGCTCGTCGCCGCGGCATTCGCATTACAGCCGATCGCAATGCCGTTGTTCGTGTTCGCGGTCGCCGTCCCCGGGCAATTCGTGCCGGAAACCGCCACCTGAGCCGCCGCGCCGCCCGACCACATCGCCATGCTGCCGAGCACGGCGAGCGTCACGGATTTCAGTGCGGCCGACGTGCCGGTGCCGCGCGCGACGGCTCGGGCTCCGGCACCGGCTTTGCCCTTGCCGTTGGCCCGATCGAGTTCGGATACCGCGACGATTGCGCCGCGTGCCGCGTTCCACACAGTGCGGTAAGTCTTGTTCATGGATTTCTGCCGGTAAGCGGCGCGCGCCATCCGCGCACCGGGCCAGCCAGGAATGCCGGGCGCGCTGAATGTCTGTCGAGCCGTGTGAAAACTGTATTTATCGGGAAACGAGTCTTGCGATAAGGCGATTTCGATCAATCGATTGCTCGCGTCAGGCCGAAAATAATCACTTCAGCCAATCGAATTGTTTATGCCTTTTTTGCGGGCAAATTCGATTAATCGAAACGGGCAAGAACCCGTTGGTCCATAGAATAAGGGAAAGGTATTCCGGGACGAGAGCGGGCAAATCTGAATAATTGTGAGCGAAATGTGAACAAAGAAAACGGATATGTGAAGACGGCAGACAGGTAAGGCTTTGCGGCATGTCGACCGACGGTCGAGTGACGGTTTTCGGTCGTTCGAGATGGTTTTTCGCAACAAAATGAATGCAGTTTGCGGCGAATTTGGATAACGGCTGGAAGGCGCGAAAAAACGTAAGTTCTTTAAATCGATGCAATGGAAATGCCGCGGCGTTATGCGGCGATCCGGCGGGGGGCTTTCGAGCCGGCGACGGAATCGGGGAAAACGGCGCCGCGCGCCGGGTTTCAACGATCGCGCGGCGCGGTGCTGCGAGGCAGAAGCAGCGTGAAGACCGACCCGCGTCCGACGGCGCTGTCGACGTGGATTTCTCCGCCGAGCGCGTCGATCACCTGCTTGACGAACGCGAGCCCGAGGCCATGGCCCGCACTCGCGCCGCTCGCGTCGATGCGAAAAAACTCGGTGAAGAGGTTCGGCAATTGATGTTGCGGTATGCCGGCACCGGTATCGGCGACCGTCACGCGCCAGTGGTCCCCGCTTTCGTCGGCCGCGACCGCAACGGTTGCGCCCTCGGGGCTGAACCGGATCGCATTGTCGATCAGATTCGCGAACGCGCGTCGCAGCAGCAGCGCATCGGCGACGACGAGCATCCCCGGCTCCGCGTTCAACCGGATCGTGATCCGCTTCGCGCTCGCATGTGCCCACAGATCGTCGGCCGCGTCGCCGAGCAGCGGCACGAGATCGACTTCCGTCGCTTTCGGCGAGCGGGCCTGCGCGCGTGCGAGCAGCAGGAACTGGTCGGCGAGCGTGAGCGTCTTGCGCGCGTAATGGGCGACGAGATCGACGAACAGCACTTCGGGCAATGCGCCCGGCGCTTCGCGACGCTGTTCGATCAGCGTGAGTATCGCGGCCTGCGGGGAGCGCATGTCGTGCGACAGAAAGCGCAGCGCGGTATCGCGCTGGCGTTCGGCGGCGCGCAACGGGGTGACGTCGGCAACGTGAAAGATCAGCATCCCGTCGCTCGTTTCGCGTGCGGGCACGATCGCGCATTTCACCAGCAACGACCGTTGCTTCGCATTGACGATCTCGAGGCCGTCCATCGGCGCGGACGCTTCGCCGGCGTGCGCGGCGCCGTTGCGCTCGGCCAGCGTTCGCAGCGCGCGGTGCACGTATCGGTCCACGTCGTCCGATGCGGTCATCGCGCGCAGCACGTGGGCCGCATGGCGGCCGGTAGCCGGCGGCAGCGCACCGCGCTGCGCCGCATTTGTCCCGTACAGGTCGAGCGCCAGGCGGTTCGCGAGCATCACGGCACCCGAAGCCGAAGCGAGGAGCGTGGCTTCCGGCAGGCTGTTCATCCATTCGGAAATCAGATGCGCGGAGCGCCGCAGGCGCGCGATCATCGCGCTCATCACGATCACCCGCCGGCGGAACGGATCGATCGCGTTCGTGTGAGTGGGGGTGTCGCCCGGCAGACACGGGTCCGCGATCGCGCGCTCGGCTTCGCGGGTCAGATAGCGCAGCAACGTTTCTTGCCGCCGCCATGCGCTGAGCGCATACGCCAGCACGCACGCGGCTACCGCGGTGGCCGGAAAGCAGAACAGATGCGCGGTCTTCAGCAACAGCAGCGACGTGGCGCACAGCGCGAGCGCGATGACCGTGGAAGCGAGCAGGGCGGCGCGCGGGCCGAGCGCGCACAGTGCCGCGCAAAGCCACGGTAGCACGGCGAGGCTGAACAGCAAC
Organism: Burkholderia sp. 28_3; assembly: GCF_003253915.1. Classification (NCBI taxonomy): domain Bacteria; kingdom Pseudomonadati; phylum Pseudomonadota; class Betaproteobacteria; order Burkholderiales; family Burkholderiaceae; genus Burkholderia; species Burkholderia sp. 28_3. Next base: position 38,438 of record NZ_QKZF01000034.1, on the reverse strand, counting down.
TGGGCGGGCCACGATGCGCTGCGCACGAGCGATCCGCTTGCGAGCGCGTAAGTGGCTTGCGCGACGAACTCGACGCCGGCGCGCGACGGCGGCGCGTGGCCCGGCGTGACGAAGTGCGTGTCCGCGATGCCTGCGGTCGGCCCGACGAGCACGATCGCATCCTTAAGCAAGCCTGGATCGACGCGGCCTTCGAGCGCGTCGACGAAGGGCACCGTGCGATACGGAGGAGCGGAACCGAGCGGCACGTAGCGGCGGCACGCGCTGGTCCAGCGAATCGCGCGACGGGCCGGCGGCTCGTCGCATTCCGGGAACGGCACGCCGCTTGCACGGAGCAGCGATGCGCTCATGTGCTCGTAGTCGAGATTCGGCGGCCCTTCCCGCAGATAGAAGCTGCGCAACACGTCGTCCGCGTTCGGTGCTGCGTTGACCTGCGCGATCGCGAATGCGCCGCGCGCGATCGGCTCGAGCGGCGGCACCACGTTCGGCAACCCGTCCCCATCGTCGTCGGCCACCACGGCCGGCAGGACCACACGGCCGTTGCGCTCGATCGCGCTGGCGAGCCACGCGTCGCCCGCCGGCAGGATTCTGCCCGGATGCGTCATCGCGACGTCGAGCCCGATGGCGGCCACGCCCGCCGCGCTCAGCCGGTCGATCAGCGTCGCATAGTCGGCGCGCTTGACCGGCCATCCGCCCAGTGCCTTCGCGCTCGCGCCGTCGATCGCGATCAGCACGACCTTCTGCGGCGACGGCCGCTGCAGCAGCGGCTGCACGATGTCGAAGAAGAACAGGTCGGCGCGACGCAGCACGCCGGAGGTCGTCAGCACCACGCACAGCAACAGCACGAACGCACCCATCACGATGCATTCGCGCACGAAACCGTCGGGAATACGCAGCGCGTCGCTACGCATCAGATGTGACTCATTGCACGCACGCATGCGTCGACGGCGCCCTTACTCACACTCGAGTCCGGCAGCCGCCAGCGGAGGCGGCGACACAGGCCGCGCGAGCGGACTGCGTTGGGCTGACGCGTTGTCGCGATCGCGGCCCGACGGCACGGCTTCGAGGCGATAGCCATGCGTGTAGACGGAGCTCAGGCGCAACCCGTTCTCGGGCCCGAGCGCGAGCTTTTGCCGTATCCGGTAGATGTGGGTGTCGAGCGTGCGGGACTCCGGATCGAGCTCGCGCCCCCACGTGCTCATGCACACCAGCTTGCGCGACAGCAGCTTGCCGAGGTTGCCGAAGAAGAGTTCGGCAAGGTCGAATTCCTTCGGCGTGAGCCTGATCGGCGCGCCGCGCAACAGGATCGTGCGCTCGCGCGGGTTCAGCACGTAGTCGCCGGCGCGGATCAGGTCGGGGCGGTCGGTATCGCGCGCCGGGCGCTTCAGCAGCGCGTTCACGCGGCTCGCGAGTTCGCCGGCGCGAAACGGCTTCGTCACGTAGTCGTCGGCGCCGGCATCCATCGCCAGCACGATGTCGTCTTCGAGCGCCTTGCTCGTCACGAACAGCACGGCGGGCGACGTGCCGAGCGTGCGGCGAATCCAGTACAGCACTTCGAAGCCGCTCATCGCGGGCAGCAGCCAGTCCAGGATCACGAGGTCGAACGGCTGCGCGCGCAACAGTCCTTGCGCCGACGCGCCGTCATGCACTTCCACCACCTCATGTCCAAGCGGTGCCACGACGCGCGCCGCGGCGCTCGCATGAACGGGATCATCTTCGACTATCAGCACACGCATCGGGGCGTCATCCTTGTCACAAGCACGTGGGCGGCACCGCACACGTCGTCATTTCGTCCTTGGTCGCGGCCGCGCGCGTGCCGGCGCCAGGCCGATGGGCGCACGCCGGCCGGGGCCGGGCGAGGCAGGGGAACGGGCGCGCCATGGGTTCTGCACACCCGGGGAGGAAACATCGAACCGCGCGATCCGCGCGCGCCCTGCTGCGGCGAGCGCGCGCGGCGACCGCGCTACGCAGTCATGGCCATCTGCGGTGAGCCTTCGCGTTCGGGATCCGATGTCGAACGGCGCCGGAGCAGGGCGCGCGTGGAAGGGCTAATTGAGGTAAATGTCGAGCATGTTTAAGGGCGTTCTGCCGGGCTCTCAGCATCAGGATGCTCATGGTTGCCATGCCCTCGTCAGGCTGCAGGGGTTTCGATTGTGCTTGGGTCGGCCGCGTGGCGCGGTGCGTGTCGCGCAGCGAATATCGGTGCGCTCCTCGGTCATTCGGTGCGCAAATTTTTCCGATTCGGCGATACGGTCGCTGCTGGCGTGACAATGGGCGGGAACCCAAGTGTCGGCGGATTTTCGCACAAGGGTAAGGGTTTGTCATGCGACGACAGACGTTGAATCGTCGTCGCGGCAACGCGCTCGCCGATCACCTGCCCGTGATCGGCGGCAACGGGCCGATCAGGCGGCCGGCGCGACCGACGCGCCCGTGATGCCGTGCCGGCGCAGCGACTCCGCGACGAAGCCCGACGCCTTCATGTCCTCGACGAATGCGGCCAGTGTTGCCGCGGCCGCGTCGCCGCGGCTCTTCGGCACGCCCATGGCCTGCCGGATCACCATGAAGCGCTCGTCGAGCAGGTGCAGGCCGGGTGTTTTCGCGGCGTCGGCTTCGAGCTGCTGCTTCACGCCGGCCGCCACCTCCAGTTGCTGTTCGACGAACGTCGGCACGACCGCCTGCGACGTCGGTGCGCGCACGATCTGCGCGGCCTTCAGTTCGCGGGTGAGAAACAGGTCGTAGGCGCTGCCCTTGCCGACGGCCACGCGGTTGTGCGGCTGGTCGACGTCCGCGTTGGTGCGGATCGGCGAGGCGTCGGGAACGAGATAGAAGCCTTCGATCAGCACGTACGGCGCGGTGAACGCGACCGTTTCGCCGCGCAGCGGATCGACCGCGAAGAAGCCGAAATCGGCGCGCTCGTCGGTCAGCGCCTGCACCGATTTGCCGGCGGCGTCGAACACCACGAGTTCCAGGTCGGCCGACAGGCGCTCGGCGAAGGCGCGGGCGAGGTCGATCGAGACGCCGAACGGTTCGCCCGTCGCCGGGTCGCGGTTCGCGAGGATCGGATTGCCGAGGTTGATCGAGGCGCGGAGCTTGCCGGTGGGCGTGAAGGCGGAGACGACAGCGGGAGCGATGGGCATGAGCGGACTCGCGGGAGGCATGGGGTCGGTCGGGTGACGGACGCGCGACGGTGCGTCGATGCCGAGCTTATCACCGGACGTCGTGGATCGCATGTGCGGGCGTGCCTGCGCGGAGACGACGAGACGTCGAGTCGGCCCGCGGCCTTCATGGGCGGTCGCTGCATCCTATCACCGGGCTGCACACGTATCCGCAGGGGAAGCGGACGCCGGACGGCGAGCAACATGCGATCAACGCAGGCTGCAGCATGATCGGCAACGACAACGAGGCGCTTCTGTCGGCGGCGCGTGTCGGGCTGGGGATTCTCGCGCGCGGCGACTGCCTGATGATGCAGGACATCGACACCGGCAATCCGACGAGCGGGCTGCCGTGCCGGTGCCGGCTCACCCCTGCACGCTGAGCGCCTTCTCGAGCGCGGCAATCAGCTTGAATGCATCGCCGCGCGCGATCAGAAATCCGCGGCTGGTGTACTCGCACCCGAAGGCATAGAAGCTCGGCAGCAGTGTCACCATGTCGTTCTGCTGATCGAAATCGACTTCGCATTTCGTCAACGGGAAGAACGGAAGCGCGTCAGCCGGCATGTTGTACACGATGGGCTCCTAGTACATTTTTCGGGGCGGAAGCAGGCGCTTCGTCTGCAAGCGCTGTCGGGCAACGGCGCTGGCCTTTTTTCGCTTGCGCTCCGTCGTGGGCTTCTCATAGCTTGTGCGACTGCGCAGCTCGCGAATCAGCCCGGTTTTCTCGATGTCGCGCCGGAATCGCCGCAGTGCGACATCGATCGGTTCGTTGAGCTTCGGCGTAATTGTCGTCATGTAGATCCTGTCTGGAAAGCGGTTGGAACGGAAGGCTAGCCGAGCCGTGTCATGACGGCGCTGGCTATCTCGTCGGATTCGAATTCCGAATAGCCTGCTCCGATCGATAGCGCACGTACCGCCATGAACATGTGCAGCTCCGGTTGATGGCACATCGCTGAATCGGCGATTCCGGCGGGCACGGCGGTGTCGAGCCGGGTGACTTCACGCCGTCTGATCAAGCCGAGCAGTTCGTCGATGATCATTTCGACCTCCAAAATACCGAAAAAGTGTATGGCATTGACGAGCCGCGTCAGCTCGCGTTGGCGAAGAATCCCTGTTTGCCGCGATTGTCGTCGATGATGTTCTCGGCATAGCGGACCGACGCACGACGCGCGTCACCGGCGTTGTCGAAGGGGGACGTGTCGCGCAATCTGAAGGTCTGGCTCTGCGTCAGCGTATCGGTGGTGCCGCGCAGGCAAATCTTGACTGCCGCGTCGAACCCGGCGTCGTAGTTGTGCGGGCAGCCATGCGGCGCGGCCACGTGAGAGTAAATCAGTGGATAAATCTCGAATCCACGATAGACGTGCATGCTCATGACGAACTCCTGGCGTTCGGCCACGACGAGTCGCATGGGCGAACACATCCGGCCTGTATTTCCGTTGTGGGACGGGCCAGTGGGTGAAGGGGGCAACGTTGCAGCGCGAAGGCGGGGCGATGCAGCAAGCGGGCGGGTGGAGGGGCGAACGGCCAAAGGACGGCTGATCGCGCGGATGGACCCATCATACGCGCATCGTTTGCCGAGCGGTCGATTTATTCGGTGGCCGCAAGTACGCAGCGGCACGCCCGGCGACGACATCAGAGCGTCGTCAGCAAATGCAACTGACGTTCGGTCTCGTCGCCCGCGACCAGCGAAAAGAACCCGGTCTCGCGACGTTCGACTACCGTGAGCCCCTCGCTGTCGGAGAAGACGTTCCACGCGCTGTCGTCGACATGCGCGATTGCGCCGCGCGTGCGCGCGAATGCCAGCAATAGCGGACTCGCCTGGCGGCGCAGCACTTGACGATCCGAATTCAGCACATACGGTGGCCAGCCGGCCCGAAGGACGAGATAGTAAGGAATGGAGCCGGGATCGATTGTCATTGGAGCGGTTTCGTAGATGGGCCTGCGTTTGCCGCCCGGCTGCATTCGGAACGGCGGCGGGGAAAGCGTGCGATGGAGTGACGGGCGTTCGCCGTGATGTGTGTTCAGTCTATGCGTTGAACCGCTCGATTCGCAGGATATCGTAACGATCCCGTGCGCGGGCGATTGCGTATCCGGTTTCGGTCGGCGTGCACGTTGCGGTCCGGCGACGAGAGCGGTCCGGTCGTCAGGTGCGGCGCGCGCGCCACGCGTCGAGCGGAGCTTCCGGCTGACGAAACGTTGTAGCGATATCTACTGAATTGCAGTGTTCGTGACGGCCCATTATGCTGCCTTCATGAATCCGGTCCCGACTTCCTGGCTCCTGTTGATCGTCAGTCTGCCGACTGCCGGCGCGACCGCGCGCATGCGCATCTGGCGTACCGTCAAGGCGCTCGGCTGCGGCGCACTGCGGGACGGCGCTTACCTGTTGCCCGCGCATGCCGAGCAGGCGGCGCAGTTGCGTAACCTCGCCGACGAGGCCCGTAACGGCGAAGGGCAGGCGTGGTTGCTGGATGTCCGTGCGGACGACCCCGCGGACGAAGACGCGTACAAGGCGCTGTTCGATCGCGCGGCCGATTACACGGACTGGCTCGCCGAGCTTTCGGAGGCTCGCAAGACGCTGCCAGAACTGGCGGCAGCCGATCTCAATCGCATGCAACGCCGCCACGCTCGCACGTACGAGGCGATTCGACGCATCGATTTCTTTCCGGGTGAAACCTCGCTGCGCGCGCATGCGCAATGGCGGGATTTCACCGCCGCGATCGAAGCGTTGCGCTCGCCCGGCGAGCCGCATGCCGCCCAGCGCGGCATTCCACGCCGCGACCCTGCGCAGTATCAGGGCAGGCTGTGGGCGACGCGCCGTCACCTGTGGGTGGATCGCGTCGCCAGCGCGTGGCTGATTCAGCGTTTCATCGATCCGCATGCACGCTTCGTGTGGCTGGACAACCTCGCCGATTGCCCGCCCGACGCGCTCGGTTTCGATTTCGACGGCGCGCCGTTCACGCACGTGGGCGACCGCGTGTCGTTCGAGGTACTGGTCGCCAGCTTCGGGCTCGGCGACAACGACGGACTCGTCCGGCTGGGCGCCATGGTGCATGCGCTGGATGTGGGCGGCGCGACCGTGCCGGAAGCCGGCGGGTTCGAGGCCATTCTCGCCGGTGCCCGAAAGCGTCTCGCCGACGACGATGCGCTGTTGACGGAGATCGGCGCCGTACTCGATTCGTTGTACGTGCATTTCCGCGGCAACCGCCAACCCTGACCTTGTTGCTCGCCCGAACATGAACACACATCGCGACCGCCCGGCTTATACGTTGTGGCAACTGATCAGGTACTTCGCGTGGCTCGGCGCGACGGGTTTCGGCGGACCGGTCGCGCTCGCCGGCTACATGCATCGCGATCTCGTGGACACGCGTCGATGGATCGCCGACGCGGACTACAAGGAAGGCCTTGCGCTCGCGCAGCTCGCGCCGGGCCCGCTTGCCGCGCAACTGGCGATCTATCTCGGCTACGTGCACTACCGCATCGTCGGCGCGACGCTGGTCGGGATCGCGTTCGTGCTGCCGTCGTTCCTGATGGTGGTGGGGCTCGGCTACGCGTACACGCGATTCGGCGGCCTGACGTGGATGCAGTCGGTGTTCTACGGTGTCGGCGCGGCGGTGATCGGCATCATCGCGATCAGCGCGCGCAAGCTGACCGCGAAAAGCATCGGCCACGACAAGCTGCTGTGGGCGATCTATCTCGCGCTGGTCGCCGTGACGGTGATCACCGAATCGGAAGTGGCGTGGCTGTTTCTCGCGGCGGGCCTGCTCGTCTGGTTCACGCGCGCGCCGCCCAGGTGGCTACGCCAACGGCGCGTCAATGCGGCGATGGCGTTGCCCGTCTCCGCCACCGGCGCGTGGCTCGGTATCGTCGACTGGCCGCAGCTCGCGCAACTTGCCGCGTTCTTTGCCAAGGCCGGCGCGTTCGTGTTCGGCTCGGGGCTCGCCATCGTGCCGTTCCTCTATGGCGGCGTCGTCACCGAGCACCATTGGCTCGACGAGAAGCAGTTCGTCGACGCCGTGGCGGTCGCGATGATCACGCCGGGCCCGGTCGTGATCACGGTGGGCTTCATCGGCTATCTGGTGGCCGGGCTGCCCGGTGCGTGCGTGGCGGCTGCCGGCACGTTCCTGCCGTGCTATCTGTTCACGGTGTTGCCGGCCCCGTACTTCAAGAAGTACGGCAGGCTGCCGGCGATTCTGGCGTTCGTCGACGGCGTGACGGCCGCGGCCGTCGGCGCGATCACGGGGTCGGTGATCGTGCTGGCCCGACGTTCGATCGTCGATGTGCCGACCGCGTTGGTGGCGCTCGCGACGATCGTGTTGCTGGTCAGGTTCAAGAAGCTGTCGGAGCCGGTGGTCGTGGGCGGAGCCGCCGTGCTGGGCCTGATCGTGTATCCGCTGTTGCATCATTGACCGTGGAGGCCGCCATGCAATGGATTACGCGACAACGTCCGAAAATCGACCGGGTGGCGTGTCCCTGGCTCATTGCCCGGTTCATCGACGAGACCCCCGAATTTCTGTACGTTGCGCCGGCCGACGTGCTGCGGATTGCCGACGAGACCGGTGCGATTCCGTACGACATTCCGGGGGTGGAGCTGACGCACGTCGGCGAGCAATGCAGCTTCGATGCGTTTCTCGACAAATATGGTCTGGCCGACGATCGCGCGTTGCAGCACATGGCCCGCATCATTCGCGGCGCGGATACGTCGCGACTCGATCTGACGCCGCAGTCCAGCGGGCTTTATGCCATCTCGCTCGGGCTGTCGGACATGTTTTCCGACGATCACGACATGCTCGAACATGGTTTCGTCATGTACGACGCGCTGTATGCGTGGTGCCGGCATTGCCAGGCAGAAGGCCATGCGTGGCCGCCGAAGATGGCGGAGTGACGAGCGGGAAAGCGGGGATGCGTGCAGACGACCGGCGTGGCCGCCGGTCGGCTCGCTAGACGGACGAAACAAAGCCCGCGAGGCGCGGGCTTTTCGTCAACAGTTGCCTTTCTTGGCCTGTCCCGGCGGACAGAATCCATTTCCCGGCCCGCCTTGCGGCGCGACCACGACCGGTGGGCCAGGAACATAGGCGACGCACCCGCCGAGCGCGCCCGCCATGCTCGCGGCTGCGAGCAATGCGATCACCCCTTTTTTCACTTCGTTCTCCCGTTATTGATGAAAGGGCCGTTCGGCCCTTTCGATGATGCCGTCAGCGCGTCAGAAACTGAAGTTGACGTTGGACTGACTGGTCGTTGCGTTGACGTTTGCCGATTGGGTCGCCCCCGATGCCGCGTCGGCCTCGATCGTATATTGACCCGCGGCGGCCGGCGCCGCGGCCAGCGCGACCGGCAGCGAACCCGAGTAGGTGCCGACGATCGGTGCGGCAGCGGGCACGGACAGCGAATAGGCGCCGGTGTCCATGTTCGCGTTGATCGACGTGATCTCGTAGGCGTTCGCATCGATCGTCTGCAGCGCACGCACGAAGGCGTTCGCGCTCGCCGTCACCGTACCGCCGACGGTGCTCATCGTCGAGGCCGGCAGCGTGATCGGCGCGTTCGACGCCGACACCGCCGTGGTCGTGTTCACGACCACCGGAACCGAGCGGACGATGCCCGATGCGAAGTGGTTCTGCACGATCACGACATCGTAATTGCCCTGCGTCGAACTCTGGATCAGCGGCGACAGCACGAACTTGCCGGAACTGTCGGCCACCGTGCCGCGGACGACCTTGCCACCTTGTTCGGCATAGACGGTCGCGCCGGCTTCGGCCGCTGCGACGTAACCGGAGATCGCGCCGCTCACGACGGTCGGAATCGCGGTGACGACGGGTTTCAGCGCATACGAGCCGTTGCCGCGCTGGACGATCGACTTGCAGGCGTTGAAGTCGAGCACGAGATCGACGAGCGTATTGGGCTGAACCGTGAACGGCTGGATGATCTTGTAGCCGCTTTGCGTCGCGCTCGGCGTCGCGAGCGCCTGTTCGGTGCCGCCGCTCGGGACGACCGAGTTCGCGAGCGTGTTGCCCTGGTTCTGCGCGAGCACCAGCCGAACTTGCTGATACTGGCCGGCGGGCAGCGCGGTCTGGCCGAGATCGGCGAGCACGCCGTTGGTCAGCGACAGCAGGTCGATCTTCTGCGGCGTCGCGAGGGAAACGGTCGACCAGCCACCGTCGTTGTCGGCGGCGTTCGCGTTGGCGTTGACGCGGACTTGCGAAACGGTGACGTACACATGGTCGAAGCCGCACGATGGCGCATCCGTCATCGCGACGTGCAGCGTACCGGTTTGCGTGCCGCCACCGTCGTCGCCGCCGCCGCAACCTGCAAGGACGAATGGTACGAAGGCGGCGCACAGGGCGCTCTTGATGATGTTGTTCATATGTCACCCCCCAAGTGGGATCGTTATTGTGGGTGACGGAAGGATAGCGAGGCGGCAGCCTGCTATTTGGGCATCTTTGAAACCGACGGTAACAATTTGTTCGATCGGTCAATTTTTACCGGGATTGATGTCGCTTCGGATGGCCCGGGCCGGGTGGCGGCGGGCAATTACGTCGTACGGCATGGCCGCACGTTCTTTCGTCGTATGTTTGTATCGCCAGGGGCACGGGGACTCATGGAGCGGCGAGAAATTGCCTGGGCGGCGCGAGTGTGCCCGCCCGGGATGTATCGGGATGAAGTCGACCATCAGGGCAAGCCGGCCGGCTGTAACACTGAGTTGTCGGCAAAGCAGGGCCGTTCGCGACGGCAATCTGGCAAGATGCACCGACTGACTGGATATAGGGTGTCCCATGCATATCGCGATCGTGACCTTCCAGGGCTTCAACGAGCTCGACTCCCTCATTGCGCTCGGCGTGCTCAATCGAATCAGGAAGCCGGGCTGGCGGGTAACCCTTTCTTGTCCGGAGCCTGCCGTCACCTCGATGAACGGAGTGACCGTGCAGGCGCAGTCGACGTTGGCGGACGCTTGCACGGCCGATGCCGTCCTCATCGGCAGCGGTATGCAAACCCGCCAGGTCGTCAATGACGCGGCACTGATGGCGCAGCTCGAGTTCGACCCTGCCCGGCAGCTCATCGGCGCGCAATGTTCGGGCACGTTGGTCCTGGCGAAGCTCGGCTTGCTCGGCAACATCCCGGCCTGCACCGATCTCACGACCAAACCGTGGGTGCTCGAGGCGGGCGTCGACGTCCTGGATCAGCCGTTCTTCGCTCGAGGCAACGTCGCCACGGCGGGTGGCTGCTTTGCTTCGCAGTATCTGGCCGCGTGGCTCATCGCGCGCCTGGAAGGCGAGGACGCCGCGCGCAGCGCGCTGCACTACGTCGCGCCGGTCGGGGAGAAGGACGAGTACGTTTCACGCGCGCTGACGAACATCAAGCCCTACTTGGGGTAGCTCGACGAGCAATGACGCCGCCTCCATCGCAGCAAGCCGGGCGCGGCGAGTTGACGGGCCGTCGTCGTGTTCCTCACTGGAGGCGTCTGCAATGACGATTCGCGCCGGTCAGGCTGGATAGCGGTTGATGCGCGATCAACCCGGCCCGTCGCTCGCTGCCGCGAGCAGCGGCACGACCAGATCGCTGATCGGCGTCGGAATGCCGTGGGTGCGTCCGTACCGCTGCACGACGCCGTTCCGGCAGTCCCACTCGAGGGGGCGGTTGCTCTGTCGGTCGGCAAGAATCGACGTACCCAGATCGGGTGGAAAGCCATGGAATCCATCGACGATTTCCTGCGGCACGTCGTCGCCCAGCTTCGCGCCCTCCGCACGCGCGACCTCGAGACATTCCCGCAGGTAGGCGAGCGCCAGGGCCGTGATGTCGCTGCGCGAGAACATGCCGGCGCGGCGGCCGGTCAGCACCATGAGTCCCGCCACGGCATTCTGCAAAAGCTTTCGCCACGCGAGCGAGATGAAATCCTCCGCGACCTCGGGCGAGCAGCGCGTGCCGCGTAAAGCCGACACCACCACATCGCTTGCCGGCGTATCGGGCAGCGTGAGCCGGGGCTTGCCCCGCAGCCACACCGACGCGTCCGGTTCGCGTTGCGCCGGAAACCAGACGACCGACGGCACCACCGCGGCGCCGGCCGCATACGGTGCGAACGCGGTCTTTTGCTCGACGCCGTTTTGCAGCACGCAGACGACGGTATTCGCATCGCATAGCGCGGTGATCCAGGGTGCGGCGCTCGCCACCTGCGTCGCCTTGACCGCGACGAAGACAAGATCGACCCGTTCGGTGATCGTGTGCGGATCGGTCAGTACGGGTCCGGGCACGACGATCTCGCCGCCATCGAAGCGCAACGTCAACTGCGCGTGCGCCGAGCGGCCGCAGATCACCGGCGTGCGGCCGGCTTCGTGAAGGGCGGCGGCGACCGTCGTTCCGATCGCGCCCGGACCGACGAGGGCGACGCGCGGGTGGAGGGATTTCGTCATGGTGTTCGTCCTGTCGAGTCGTTTGCCAGATGCGGGCGCAGTGCGAGCGCGAGCGGGAAAATCGCGACGGCGGTCAACGCGGTCGCATACGTGGCGCCGTGCACACCGATCCTGTCGCCCAGAAAACCGTAGAGCACGGGCGATATCGCGCCCGATGCGATCGTTCCCGTATAGAAAATCGCGAATGCGCGCTCGGTGTGCTCGGGCGCGGACATCTCCGGAACGGTGCCGTACAGCACCGACGAGGTGCCGTTCAGCATCATGCCCAGAATCGGCAGCAGCACCATGGCCGGCGCCAGCGGGAGATACATCACCGCGACGATGCACGCCGCCGTACCGCCCTCCGTGAACAGCACCGTACTGACCATACCCATGCGCGCGCCGAGCCAGCCGCACATGAACTTGCCGGCCGCGCCGCCGATGAAAACGAGTGCAAGAGCCGTTCCCAACAGCTGAGGCGAGACCCCCTTTGCGTTGAGCAGGAAAGGCAGGAAGGTGAGGAGTCCCATGCGTACGGCCGTATCGAGCACGCCGATGGAAAACAGCGCGGCGAATCCGCTTGCTCCGGTGCCGCTGCGTTGAGTGGACGCTCGTACCTTGGCTGTCGTCTTTGCGGCGGCACCACGTGGCACGGCGGGAAACCACAACGCGATGACGGCAGCCACGACGCAGCCCAGTCCGGCGACGATCCATAGCGCGTGGCGCCACGGCATCAGAGTCACGAGCAGGGAAATGGCGGCCGGCAGCGCGGATTTCCCCAGGTCGCCGGAAAAGTTGTAGATGCTCAGCGGGCCCCGCGCGTCGCGCCCGTAGAGGCGCGACACGGCGCCCGACGCGATCGGATGCTGCGTGCTCGATCCGCCGCCCGAAATCGCCAGCGCCACGCCCAATCCGAGCAGGCCGCCCGACAGGCCCGCGATCGCATAGCCGAGCGCGGCGAGCAACGTACCGAGTGCGAGGGTCGTGCGGCTGCCCAGACGCTGGGCAAGCCGCCCGGCAGACAACTGCAGCGTCGCCATCGTGCCGGCGTAGATGCCGCGCAGGATCGCCAGTGCCGCAAAGTCGAGCCCGAATTCCGACTGCCACACGGGTAGCAACGCATAGATCATGTCCGTATAGCCATCGTGCATCGCGTGTGCAATGCAGGATAGCCATAGCACGCGCCGTCGGGATGGCGCGGTTTCCGACATGACGGGTGGGGAAAAAACCGGCAGGCGCATCGTCGTTCGCTCCGTGCGAGCGGGCCATGGAAGCCGCGCGCGGTATCGTTTTCAGGCTCGATGGGTGAATTTTATGGCTGACGGGACAGCCATTTCAATTGAGCTAAAATCGCGTCAATGGAGAGAAAAAGTCACGTCATGAACGAGAGCCGGGATGCTGCGACGCACCGCGGGGAGTTGCCTCCGCTCAATGCGCTGCGCGCGTTCGATGCGGTCGCGCGGCACGGCAGCTTCGCGGGGGCCGCGGCGGAACTGCATGTCACCCACTGGGCCGTCGGCAAGCAGATCCGGTTGCTGGAGGACTGGTTCGGCCTGCCGTTGTTCGACCGTCGTCCGCGCGGTGTCGTGCTGACCGACGAAGGAGCCGCGTTGCTGAACGACGTCAGCCACGCGTTCGAGCGCCTCGGCACCGCGGTGGTGCGGCTGCGCCACAACACGTTCACGCAGCGGATATCGGGGGTCGTGCGCGTGAATGTGCCGATGAGCTTCGCGCTTTGCTGGCTGCTGCCGCGGCTCGCCGATTTTCATGCGCGGTATCCCGACATCGACGTCAGGGTGTCGACGACCTCGCGCAAGCTGCGCTATGTCGCCGACGCTTTCGATATCGGCGTGCGTTCCGGTCCCGAGCAAGGCGCGGGCGTCGTATCGCGGCCGTTGATGCCCGACCTGCGCGTGCCGGCCTGCAATCCGGCCTTGCTGCGCCAGCATCCGATACAGAGCGTGGCCGACCTGCGTCATCACACCCTGCTGCATTCGGCCACGACGCGCTCCGCGTGGTCGCACTGGTTGAAGGAAGCGGGGGCTGCCGATCTGCGGGCGGCGCGCCATGTCGAATTCGATCATGTGAATCTTCAGCTCGGCGCGGCCATCGAGGGGCTCGGCGTCGCGCTGGCGTCGCTGCCGCTGATCGGGCGCGATCTCGCGGAGGGGCGCCTCGTGTGTCCCATCGCAGCGCCCGTATGGCGTGCCGACGACTACATGCTGGTGACGAACGCCGATCGCGCCGACGAGGCGGCGGTGTCCGCGTTCGAGGAATGGATGGAAGGCATGGCGAGCCAGGAGGGTGGCTAGGCTCGCCGGTCAGATCGGGCGGCAAGGGGCGACGAAACTGGCGGAAGCCTTCGTCGCCGGCGTCGTGCGCCCACTCGTCCGGACCGGCGAGTCGGCGATCAAAAGCCGTGGAACATGCCGATGTTGACCTGCACCTGGTTGCCGCCCGACGAGGTGTTGCCAAAGTCGGCAGCCGACGCCTGCGCGCCCTTCGCGTGAACGTAGGCCCCCATCGCGTACAGCGCGGTGCTCTTCGACAACGAGTACGTGGCACCCAGCGACACTTGGTTGATCGAAGCCATCGTGCGACCTTCGGCCGCTTGCTTGGGCGTGGCCGCGGAACCGTACACATACGTGTAGCCGGTCGCCAGCGACAGCGCCGGCGTGACCCGGTACTGCAGCAGCGCACCCAGCACGTTGAAGTGGATCGAAGGCTGGCCATCGTTGCCGTGGTACTGGGCGTTCGAGTAGCGCAGGCCGGCCGTGTACGGCCCTACCTGGTATTGCGCGGCGATTTGCGCGATGCCCGCGCTCTTGAACGCATTGCCGCCGTTGTAGCCCGAACTCGGATAGCCGAGCGCACCCCCGAAACTCGGTTGTGCCGTTGCGTTCAACCAGCCGTTCTCGCCCTGGTTGACCGCACGAAAGTAGCCGCCGGCGACCGTCAGGCCGCCTTGAGCGTAGGTCGCGGCCGCCGACCACGATTGACCCGAACCCGTTGCGCCGGCCACGCCGCCGAACGAGTACGCGCCTTCAGCCTGGAAGCCGTGGATGATCGGCGAAATGTACTTCACGGCGTTGTTCTGGTTCGTCGTGTTGTCGTTGTTGTCGACGTCGCCCGGGGTCGAGAAGGTCGATGCCGAAATGACGTCACCCGTCAGGGCCTGAACCATCTCCGTCACGGCGTCGAGCTGGCGCCCCATGCGCAGTGCGCCGTACTGTTCGGACGCGAGGCCGACGTAGGCCTGGCGGTTGAACAGCGAACGCGTGGTGCCGATCGGCCCTTGGCCGCCGATGCCGCCGGTGCCGATGTTGAAACCATTCTCGATCTTGAATACCGCCTGGAGACCGCCCCCGAGATCCTCCTGCCCCCTGAGGCCCCACTTGTTCGAACCGGCGGCGCCGCCATCGAGGCCGAACCGGCTGTGACCATTGATGTTCGACGTATAGCCGATGCCCGCATCGAGCATGCCATACAGGGTGACCGACGACTGCGCCATTGCTGCCGACGATGCTGCGAAGGCGGCAACCGCGATAACGCTGATGTTGATTTTCTTGTTTTTCATCTGCATTTCACTGTCAGGAGTGGGTTTCGGGATGGGTTGAAACGGCTTTGTTGTATTCGAATGCAGGTGACGCGCACGGCTTGCGCATCGTTTCGGTCGCGACGGTCAGCGTCGTATTCGCCAGAGCGGCGGACCAGATTCACTCATTTCGTGATCCTTACAATCTTGTGTGGAGAACGCCGTATTGCCAGAGCGATCCGGCACCCGCTCGATTGGAACGATCGTGGTGCCACGACGTGAACGAAAGCTGCTGCCTTGCTACGTTGTCGCTTCAGCCGTGCTGCCGCGGCGCGCGCCACGCCCCTGCAACGTGGTCGCACTTTGCAGGTGGAAAAACCATATCAGGAACATAAATTCCCGTCAAAATTAGTTTGATATAAGTTAATCTCGTTTGATGACCTCGCGCCTTACGGAGTTTCCCTTATAGGAACTGCCATCAGGGCGACGTGCTGTCGATGTCCGCGCCATCATGCCGATGATCTCGACAAGGGCAAGCGAATGCGCGCTATGTGGCGGAGGACGATATCCGACTGAAAGGGGCGGCCGCGATGGGCGACAATCGGGGGCGGAAAGTACCGGTCGGCAGAGCTCGCTGATTGCGCGGCGCCGGTCGAATGAGGTCCGTTCGAGAAGCCGAAAGCCATCGCGGAAAATCGGTCACCAAGCGTGGTGCTCGGTAACCGGTCCATTTGCGCGTCGATTGCGATAATCGAAACGGAGAAGGAGATTATTGAATGTTGCGCGTTAGTCGCGCGTGAGCTTTCGTGTGTCGCACTGTTTTTGGATCAGCTACCAGTACCTTACAGGTTGCGATTGCGACCGAACGCCAGTCGCAGACGAAACTCAGCATTCGATCTCACGCTGCATTAGATAGAATTTCATGTCGTCGCGGCCCTGCATTGAAATCGGCACCGGATCGCGATTAAAGCCGAGCATTTCGTAGAATCGATACGCCGACTCGCGGGCCGTGCACCACAGCAGCGTGCCATGCTGTTCGCGTACATGGCGAAGGGAGAGATTGACCAGCAGGCGTCCGAACCCGAGCCCGCGTACCGACGGATGGACGGCCATGCCGCGCAGGCGCCAGGCCCCGGCGTTGGAAACGCCGGATTGTGCTTCTTTACACACCGATGCCACGGCAACGATCGTATCGTTATCGCGAACGGCAAAATGCGTTGTCGTGGGGGCGAGATCGCCGTGTAAAGCACTTCCTTCCTCATCTCCCGCCATCAGGATGGCGGCCCTGAGGGGATAGGTTTCTTCCGCACGGACGGCACAGATGGTAAAGCGCACATCTTGTGAAATCATATAATTATCGGCTCTTTTCGTGACGCAGATTTTCTTGCAGTTCTCTTTCGGTATACCCACTCGCAAAATTAGCAGTTGCCGGATATTGCCGGTAAGGGTAATTTCCTATCCGCCACTTCTTTTCCAATCATACGCTAACTGCGATCACAGATGACGTCGAAAGTCTCGACAGATGCAGAGCTTGCCTACGACGAGATCCGATCGAGGATCTTTGACGGCCGCCTTGCGCCTGGACAGAAAGTATCTCACCGCGGCCTGTCCGACGAACTGGGTTTCGGCCAAATGCCGGTGCGCAGCGCATTGCATTTGCTCGAATCCGAAGGGCTGGTCGTCGTCATCGAAAAGAGTGGAACCTATGTTGCCTCGCCCACGACGAGCGATCTCCGCGAAATTTTTGAAATGCGGCTGGCGCTGGAGAGTACCGCGGCGTTTCTTGCCGCGAGATCGGGCGTCACGCCGGGTCTTTGCGAGGCGGCGGGGAAGATGCGGGAACTGATCGACCGGGACGTCGCGGACATCATGCTCGAGCAACGTATCGGCTGGGTGTTTCATCAAGAGCTGTTCGCTGCCGCACGGAACGTTCGAATCTCGTCGGCGTATGGTTTGTTGCGGGCCCAGACGCTCGCCTTGAACGAACTCCCGCGTGGCGACGCCGAAACCGTCCGGCGCGGCACGATCGAGCATCTGCACATCTTTCAGGCAATCGAAGCGAACAACGGCGAGCTGGCGCGTCAGCACATGTGGAACCACATCGTTGACGGTACGCCGGCACGGATAAAACTGCTAAAGGCGCGGCATGAACACGAAAAATAAAGGGCTTTCCCTCCCGATGCAAATGCTTGGCGGACTTGTCCTGGGCGCCGCTTGCGGCGTGCTTGCTCCGGGCTTTGCCGCGAAGCTGGGCTTCTTGAGCACGATGTTCGGCCACGCGATCAAGATGGTCGTGATGCCGTTGATCTTCCTGTCGGTCACGGTCGGTGTCTTTCGCGCGGGCAAGCTTCGCGAGCGGCTTGGAAAGGTCGCGCTGTCCAGTATCGCCTTCTTCGTGTTGATGACCGGCCTGGCTGCGTCGCTCGGCCTGCTGCTCAACTTCGCATTTCGACCGGGGCTCGGTGCGAGCATGGCGCAGTCGGGATCGATGCCGGCAGCGCTCGCGTCCAGCATCGACTGGACGAAGTTTCTCGTTGACCTGATTCCCGCGAACATCGTTGCGGCGCTCGCCGCGGGGAATTCTCTGCCGGTGCTCGTTTTCGGCGTCATTTTCGGCGCGGCATTGGCGGCTGCACCGGAGCGTGCGGAGCCTGCGATCGCCGTTTTCGAGGCGCTGCTGTCGGGGCTGTTCAAGATGGTCCAGTGGGTGATCGCATGGTCGCCGCTCGCGATCTTCGCCGCGATCGCGCAACTGCTGGCGGCCAAGGGCTTTACCGGCGCGCACTCGCTCATCGAACTGCTGGGCGTGGCCTATCTCGGCATGGCGGTGCTGGCCGTCGTACTCACGATCGTCATTCGCATTGCCGGTCAGTCGCCGGTCGCCGTTCTCAGGAAGGTGAAGGAACCGCTGATCCTCGGTTTCACGACGCGTTCGTCCGAAATTACCTACCCGTTGCACCTGAAGAAGCTGGTTGAACTGGGTGTGCCGTACGGCGTCGCGTCCACGATTTTGCCGCTCGCCTATATTTTCAATCGCGACGGCGCCGTGCTCTATACGGCCCTTGCGGTCGGCTATCTGGCCGACGCGTACCACCTGGCCTGGTCCTGGCCGCTGGTGATCACGATCTTGATCCTGACGATCATCACCATCGACGGAGCGGCCAATGTGCCGTCCGGGGCGATCGTCGCCATCACCATCGTCCTCACGTCGATCGGGTTGCCGGCCGATGCGGTGCTGCTGCTGTTGGGCGTCGACGCCTTTTTCGACATGGGGAGAACCGCGCTCAACGTGTACGGGAGCACGACGGCGGCCGCTGTCGCGGTGAGGCTTTCCGGTTCAGACGACATGGCCGCGGAAATCGTGACGCGTCAGGCAAGCGTGTAGGTGCTTCGGAAGCGACGGGCGGCGGGCGTTTTTCAATGTCGCGCCCGGCGAATGTCACGCATTGGGGGGCGCCCGCTCGGCCATCCAGGCGCCGAGAGGAGAACAAGACTGGACGAGCGCGCGTTCTTGTCGAGTTTCAGTGGGTAGGACGACGTATTTTTTGCCGGAGAAAGATGATGGTTGGTTCAGCGTCCGCAGATTTTTTCATGCTGCGCTTAGGCACGCCGCATCCGTCGTGGACATTCACCGATGACAGCAACATGCTCGGCATCGGCGATTGCGACGGGGTGATGAGTGCCATGTTCGAACTGGATCGCAACCAGGTCGCACGGATCAGAGGCTTGGGCCAATCGGTGGGGAGAATCAGGTGTACTTGCGAACGCGGTGGCCGGGAGCTGCAGTTTTATCTCCATGGCAAACAGGTGTCGCAAGGCGTGTGGGTCGGGGTCGCGTCGGCTGATCCCGACTATCTTCCGACGGCGGCGACGATCGCAACGTGGGAAGTGCCGAATCGCGACGATGTCTTCGCGTTTCCGGGCGCGCGGGCAGACCTGATCGCCTCCGCCAGCCTGGCCTGAACTGCGATCACAGATTGTTGCGCGGGCGCGGTCCGGGACCGCTCCGATTCTCGGGACGCGGTCGTCTGACGAGCCCGTCCGTCTGTACGCGCAGGCCGTCTAATGCATGTGGTTCTGGCACGCACCAACCTCGGATCGCCAGAACCAATTTGCTGGCCAGTTCACTGGCCAGCGTTTTTTATTCCTCGAGCCGATCTCGTCGGCTCGTTTGCCGGGCGCTTATCCGGACAAACCGAAAGACCGTTTTGTTCGGGAATTTTGTTCAGAGCGAGGCGAGCGGTGGCTGGATGACCGCTCGCTTTGCGCGCGATCCTTTATCGGGTAAGGTCAGGCAACGCTGCATCGTCGGTAGCGGCACATCAGACACTGTCCCACGCATCGCGTCAATCGCGTCAGCTCCATGCCCCTGATCTTCGTCCCCGTCACGCACGCCGACGCCGAAGCGCTCGTCGCGATCCGCATCGCCGCGATGCGCGACAGCCTCGAGCGCATCGGCCGTTTCGATCCGCAGCGTGCGCGCGAGCGGTTTCTCGCGTCGTTCGATCCGGCGCGATGCCGTTTCGTCGAAGTCGACCATTCGCGTGCGGGGTTCTACACGCTTCGCCCGAGGGCGGATCACTGGTTGCTCGACCATCTGTACATCGTGCCCGCGCATCAGGGGAAGGGCATCGGCGCCGCCGTGCTGCGCGAGATTTTTGCCGAAGCCGACGAACACCGGATGCCCGTTCACGTCGGCGCGCTGCGCGGCAGCGACTCGAACCGCTTCTACGAACGGCATGGCTTCGTGCGAACCGGCGAAGCGGAATGGGACATCTACTACCGGCGCGAACCGGGCACGGCGACGACGTAGCGCTCGCGTGATGGATTCCGAATGAAATCGACACGCACGTATTAGCGTTTCCACCAATGTGGAAAACGCGGGGCCGGCCGATGTCGCAGAGAGGGCGTGAATAATTGATCCGAGGCCGATTATGACGACATCTGCAACAAACGACCTGAATGCCGTGTCGCCCGAAACGTCCGACACCGCGGTGGCATCCGGTGAAGCGGCCCGCGTACCGTCGATCCTGCTCGTCGACGACGAACCGAACGTGCTGTCGGCGCTCAGGCGCGTATTCCGGCCCACCGGCTACGACATCGCGACGGCCGACAGCGGCGAGGCCGCGCTCGAGATCCTGGCGTCGACCGACATCGACCTGATCGTGTCCGACATGCGGATGCCGCACATGAGCGGCGCGGAATTCCTGGCGCGCGCGCGGGCGCTGTACCCTGACACGATGCGCATCCTGCTGACCGGCTATGCGGAGATCGCGTCGGTCGTGCAGGCCGTCAACGAAGGCGGCGTGTATCGCTACCTGAACAAGCCGTGGGACGATCACGACCTGCTGCTGACCATCGAGCAGGCGCTGGAGCAGCGCCGTCTGCGTCGCGAAGCGGCGCGGCTGGCGGCCCTCACCGAAGCGCAGAACGACGCGCTGCGCCGGTTCAATACCGACCTCGAAACGCAGGTTCGCGCGCGCACCGAGGAGCTTGGCCAGACCGTGATGTTTCTCGAAGCGGCGCAGAGCGACCTGAAAAGCAGTTTCACCGCGATGGTTCAGGTGTGCGCGAGCATGATCGAGCTGCGCTGCGGGGCCGCGAGCGGGCATGCGATGCGGGTCGGCGAGATCGCGCGGCGGCTCGCGCTGGCGTCCGGGATGAGCGAACTGCACGCGCAGGACGTCTATTTCGCGGGGCTGTTGCACGGCATCGGCAAGCTGTCGCTGCCGGACGAATTGCTGCACAAGCCGCTCGCGCGGATGACGACCGACGAGCACCGCGTGTTCCAGGAGCATCCGCTGCGTGCGCAGATGGTGCTGACGCCGGTCGCCCAGTTGCACAAGGTCGCGTCGATCGTGCTGCACCAGTACGAGCGCTTCAACGGCCGCGGCACGCCGGACGGGCTGGTCGGCGACGCGATCCCGGTCGGGTCGCGGATCGTCGCGATCGCGCGCGATTTCGAAGGGCTGCGCCACGGCGAAATCGGCGCGCCGCATTCGATCGAGCAGGCGATCGACGTGTTGCGTTCGCAGGCGAACGTGCGTTACGACCCGCAACTGGTCGCGCGCTTCATCGAGTTGATGCGGGATCCAGCGAGCCTCGGCATCGCGGCGTCCGTCGCGGAGATCCGGTCGGCGCAACTGCGCGAAGGGATGGAGCTCGCCGACGATCTGCGCACGCATCGCGGCGTGCTGTTGATGACGAAGGGCAGCGTGATGTCCGCGCATCAGATCGAGCTCGTGCGCCGCTTCGAGACGCGCGAGGGCACGCCGTTCGACATTCTCGTGCTGGCCCGTCCGGCCGGGCAGGCGCACGCACCCAATGGAGGGGCGCCGCCGGCCTGATATCGAACGTCGACCGGACGACGACCGCGGGGCGTGCGACCGCCCGCACCGCGACGCTGCATTCAACTCGTTGCGGGCGCCCCGATCATGCATGGCATCTACAACCTTCCGCTCGTCCTGCTGTCGCTCGCGATCGCGACGCTGGCTTCCTATACGACGCTCGACCTCGCCGCGTTCATTTCGCTGCTCGACAATCCGAAGCTCAAGCGCGCGTGGCTCGGCGGCGGCGCGGCGGCGATGGGCACCGGAATCTGGTCGATGCATTTCGTCGGCATGCTCGCGTTTTCGTTGCCGGTGCCGCTCGGCTATGCGTGGCAGGAAACGGGCGCCTCGCTCGCGATCGCGGTGCTCGTGTCGTACTTCGCGCTGAACGTCGTCACGCGCGCCCGGCTGGGCTGGCGGCGGCTGTGCGCGGGCGGCGTGCTGATGGGCGGCGGGATCGCCGGCATGCACTACACGGGGATGGCCGCGCTGCACATGCAGCCTGGCATTCGCTACGACGCCGCGCTGTTCACCGCGTCGATCGGCATCGCGGTGGTCGCGTCGACGGCCGCGCTCTGGATCGCGCAGGCGTTGCGCATGCGGCAGGCGCGCCACGCGACCGCGCAGCGCATCGGCGCGGCCGCCATCATGGGCATCGCGATTACCGGCATGCACTACACGGCGATGGCGGCCGCGCATTTCGCCCCGGACGCGCGGTGCGGCGCCGCGAACGGCGTCGACGCGCCGTGGCTCGCGACGACCGTCGCGCTGTTTACGATGGCAACGCTGGTCGTCACGCTGCTCGTGTGCCGTTTCGATGCGCGCACCACTTTCCTGCGCGGCATGACCGATACGCTCGAACGGCTCGTGCGGGTGCGAACCAGCGAACTCGAACGCGCGCTGCACAGCTACGAGCAGACGACGCAGATGCTGCAACGCACGCGTGAGAACATGGCGACCGAGATCGACGAGCGCAAGGCCGCGCACGCGCTGCTCGAACAGGAGAAGGACGAGCAGCGACGCCTGCTGCATGCGCTCGAGGAAACGCACGAGCAGTTGCTGCAGTCCGAAAAACTCGCGTCGATCGGCCAGCTCGCGGCCGGCGTCGCGCACGAGATCAACAATCCGATCGGCTTCGTCAGCGCGAACCTCAACACGTTGAAGACGTGGGTGCGCAGCCTGCTCGACGTGGTCGCGGCGCATGAAGCCGCGCTGTCGCAGCTCGATCCGGCCACCCGCGACGCGCTGACGGCCGCGCACCGCGCGGCGGATCTCGACTACGTCCGCGACGAGATCGCGACGCTGATCGACGAATCGATCGACGGCGCGCTGCGCGTGCGGCGCATCGTGCAGGACCTGCGCGATTTCTCGCGCCCGGCCAGCGACGAATGGAGCGTGGTCGATCTCCATGCGGGCCTCGAGAGCACGCTCAACGTCGTTCACAACGAGCTCAAGTACAAGGCCGACATCGTGCGCGATTACGGCGACGTCCCGCACGTCGAATGCCTGCCGTCGCAGTTGAACCAGGTGTTCATGAACCTGCTGGTCAACGCCGCGCAGGCGATTCCCGAGCGCGGCGTGATCACGATCCGCACGTCGAGCGACGGCGAACAGGTGTCGATCGCGATCAGCGATACCGGCGCCGGCATGACACCCGACGTCGTGCGGCGGATCTTCGATCCGTTCTTCACCACGAAGCCGGTCGGGCAGGGCACGGGGCTCGGGCTGTCGGTCTCGCACGGCATCGTCGAGCGTCATCGCGGCGCGATCGACGTGACCAGCGAGCCGGGGCGCGGCACGACCTTCCGGATACGGTTGCCGGTTCGGCGTGCCGGCGACCGCGCGGACGCCGCAGCGCTGGAGCAGCGGGTTTGACGTCATGACGGCGGCCGTTCGCGAGCGGCCGCTGCGAGCGTCGTGCGTCACGCCGATCGCTTGCGGCGCTGACGACGAAAGAAATGCCAGAACATCGCGGTCGCGTCCGGCCCCTTGGCGGAATGGAACGGCTCGCTCGGGTCCCCGCCGCTCCACGCATGCGGCAGCCGGCGGACGATGCACACCCTGACGACCAGCCGCCCCCCCTTCAGATAATCGACGTAGTCCGCATCGTCCTGCGCGTAGCTGCGTTGCTCGCCGACGCGGATCGCACCGTGTTCGTCGACGAGCCGGTTGAGCCGCGCGAACGCGATGCCGAGCTGCGTCGCGTTCCGGTCGGTCACGACCGTATCGAGCGCGCCGTGGATGACGAGGGCCGGCATGCCGGGATAGGACGCGACGTCGGCGCACGCGTCGAGCGCGGCGATCGGATCGTCGCGGAGCCCGCGACGCATCAGGCTCATCGCGGCCATCGTCGACGACGGCGGCGCGATGGCCGGGCCGGAGTGCAGGCCGACGGCCGCGAAACGGTCGGGATACCGGAGCGCCAGCACCGCGGCGAGCCCGGCGCCGGCGGACAGGCCGGCCACGTAGATCCGGTCGCGATCGAAGCCGTGGCGCCGCACGATGGCGTCGACCAGCGATGCGACGGCCGCGGCTTCGGACTCGGTCGCATCGCCATGCCAGTGCCAGCAGCGGTGCGCATGGGTCGTCTTGGCCTGTTCGGGAAACAGCACGGCGAACCCCGCTCGCTCGGCCAGACGGCAGATGCGCGTGCCCGCGGCGAACGATTCGGCGGTCTGCTTGCAGCCGTGCAGCATGACGATGGCTGGCATGCCTGCTGTCTTGGCGGGTGCGGCGGGAAGATACAGCGCATACGCAAGATGGTTCACGAGCCGGCCGGCGCTCGGGCCGGCGGAATGAAACGAGCGCAGCCAGGTGCCGGGCAGCTCGACCGACGGCGCGCGTGCGGCGGGCGCGGTGCCCGTCCGTTTGGCGGCAGGGGCGGCGACGGCCGGCTTGATGGTGCGTTGAACGACCTTTTTGGCGGCTTTTTGGGTGGCTGGTCGCGGCTTGCCGGCCCGCTTCTTCGGCCGCGCACCGGTCGCGATGGAAAACAGTTCGAGATGCCGTAACCAGAGGCTGGATTTTTTCCTGGGCATGTGCGGTTTCGTGCGGGCGGCCGGCCGTGGCGGGAAGAGGCGGCCGACTCCACCGTCGGATGGAAGTCGAACGGGCGCGGAGCAAGGTTCGTGCTGCCGGTGCCGCGGCAACCGAAAGGCGGCGTCCGGTTGAACGGGGGTGACGCGCATCGATTATCGGCGATGCTAGCCGCCCGACGTGACGAGCGTGCGAATCGAAGCCTCCTTCGGCCCTGAAAAGGACCATCGCGCATCGGGAATCGTTCGGTTCGCCGGGCCCTGGCCGCCGGGCATTCACCGCCCACGCGGCCGGAAATGACGACGGCGGTGATCGAATCGTCGGATAACGCCGTTGTTCAGTGATATCGTGCGGTTCGACAGAAGCGTTCACCGTTCATTCCGTTGTGAGGGGCGACATGCGTCTTGCTGATTTCATCGTACGGAACATGGAACCGATCCTGGTGCAGTGGGAAGCGTTTGCCGCCACGTTGTTACCGGCCGCGAGGCACATGAACTCGCAGGGGCTACGCGACCACGCGCGCGAGATCCTGACCGCCGTCGCCAAGGACATCGCGACGCCGCAAACGAGGGAGGAGCAGCACGAGAAATCCCTGGGGCGCGCGCCCGAGCCGGCGAACGCCAGCGAGACGGCCGCCCAGACGCATGCCGTTCTGCGCGCCCGGCGGGGTTTCAACATCAACCAGCTGGCAGCCGAGTATCGGGCGCTGCGTGCCAGTGTGCTGCGGCTGTGGATCGATGCGTGTCACCCGGCGCCGCCTGATATGGGCGACATGATTCGCTTCAACGAAGCGATCGACCAAGCGCTGGCGGAATCCGTGGCTTTCTTTACCGACCAGGTCGAGCAGGCGCGCAACTTGCTGCTCGGCATGCTGAGCCACGACATGCGCACGCCGCTGCAGACCATCCAGCTCACGGCGTCGTATCTTGCCGCCCTCAATGCGGGCGAGGCCGTATCGGAGGCCGCCGCTCGGCTGATCCGAAGCGGCGGCCGCATGCAGGGCCTTCTCGACGATCTCTGCGATTTCAATCGAACCCAGCTCGGGCTGGGCATCAACGTCGTTCCCCGCAATATCGATCTCGCGCACGTGCTCGTCAATGTGGTGGACGAGTTGCGGGCCGGTCATCCGGATCGCGAAATTACCGTCGATATGCGCGGTGATCTCCGGGGTGAGTGGGACGAGCAGAGAATGCAGCAGTTGCTGAGCAACCTGGTGGGCAATGCCATCAAGTATGGCGCGCGCGATACCCCGGTGCGGGTGGTGGCCACGACGACCGGCGATGAAGTGTTCGTCGAGGTCGGCAACAGCGGGCCGGCGATCGATCCGCGCATGCTCGACCGCATTTTCGATCCGCTCGAGCGCGGGGAAGAGCGTCAGGGAAGGACGGGTGACGATGCCGGCCTGGGGCTCGGCTTGTTCATCGCGAGGGAAATCGCCAAGGCGCATCGCGGCCGGATCGACGCGCGCTCCGATCAGACGGAAACCGTGTTTGCGGTGCGGCTGCCGAGACGTGTATGAAGCGGGAAGCGCGGGCCGGGGGATGATTCGCCGTCGGGCTTGCGGTCGGCGGTGGCGAGAGGCCGCTACCGGCCAGAAGCCGCCTTGCGTGCTTCGCCACCCGGCGTCTGCGTCTGCTTGCCAACCCGAATCAGCCACGCTGACGCACGATTGAGCGCGCGTGGCGCACGACCGTTGTCACCGAAAGCCTCTGTCGATGGGCGAATTTTGTCCGGCCTAAAATCTCCTCGATCGATGTACGGGCAGGTCAAAGCCAACGGAGCGCTGAGTGACGGTCATCGCACAACTTTCCGATATTCATGTCCGGCCTCACGGCGTCCTGTATCAAGACGCCGTGGATTCCAATGTCATGTTTTCGGCAGCCGTCGATTCGCTGAACCGCATTCGACCTGAGCCAGATCTGGTCGTCATCTCCGGCGACCTGACGGACGAGGGCACCGAAGACGAGTATCGAAAACTTCGCGAACTGCTCGTCGAGTTGAGGCGACCGTTCGTGGTTCTGCCGGGTAATCACGACGACCGTGGCAATCTGCGAGCCGCGTTCCCGGATCACGCGTGGCTTCCGGACGAGGGCGCACTCTCGTTCGCGCTGGACGTGGGCGAACTACGCGTCGTGGCGTTGGACACCTCCGTTCCAGGGCTACATCACGGTGAACTGGACGCCGAAACCCTGGTGTGGCTCGACACTGAACTTGCCGAGCATCGCAATCGGACGGTGGTTATCGTCATGCACCATCCACCGTTCATGACCGGCATTCCTTATCTCGACATCTACGGGTTGCGAAATGCGGAGGCATTTGCCGCGGTTCTTGCGCGGCATAGCAACGTAGATCGCATTCTTGCCGGGCACGTCCACCGGTCGATGCAGACGCGTCTTGGGCGCGTTCCGGTACTCACCTGCCCGAGCACGACCACTCAGATTGCGCTGCGCGTTGAAGCGGACGCGCAGCCCGCTTCTTTTCTCGAACCCCCTGCATACATGCTGCATCGCTGGGCAGGTCGAGGTCAGCCAGCGGTCTCCCACTTGTGTTACGTGGGGCACTTCGAGGGCCCGTTCCCCTTCGCGTAAGCGTCCCCGTCGGGGACACGGCGGTCGATGACGTACGAGGCATTGGCACGACATGGACACGCCATGTCGCTTGTTACCCCGGAGCAGACGATCGACCGGCGTTACCACCGGCGCGTCGCCGCGCCGGCAGGCGCGCCGCCGTCAATGCGCGTCGACGAGCCGCGGATCGATATACGCGTCCACGTCCTGCGACTGCTTGTACACGGCGTTACGCACGTTGAACGCATTCGCGTTGCGCGTCGAGCCGTAGATCGAATCGAGCCCGTCGCCCTTGCGGAACGCGCGCTTCGCGGCCGCTTCGTCGAGCAGATGCGTGCCCTTCAGCAGCGGAAGGTATTGCGCCGGCGCGAGCCCGACGCGTGCCGACATGATCTTGACCGCATCGGCCTGCGTCTTCGGATCGTTGATGTAGGCGACGCAGCGATACCAGACCTTGACCACCTTCGCCCAGTCGGCCCGGCGCGCGGCGAGGCTCGCCGGCGCGACGGTGATCGCATCGTAGATCAGCCCCGGCGCATCCGCCGACGTGAAGATCGCGCGTGCGCCCGGCGCGCGTTTCAACGCCTCGCCCGCATTCGGTTGCCACGCGGCCACCGCCGCGATGTCGGCCGACGAACCGAGCACCTGCGGCAACTCGTTGGTTTTCGCATTCACGAGCGTGACGTCGCCGTCCTTGAGCCCGTGCTTCTGCAGCGCGGTTTCGAGCAGCAGGTGATCGACCAGGCCGAGCTCGACGCCGACCTTCTTGCCCTTCAGCGCCTCGACGGTGCGCAAGGGCGGCTTCGCGACGATCATGTCGTTGCCGGCCGAGTAGTCGGTCAGCAGGATCATCACGTTCTTCGCGCCGGACGCGCCTGTTACCAGCGCATCGCCGTTGGTCGCCGCAACCGCATCGAGCTTGCCTGCGGAAAACGCGTCGAGCGACGCCGAATAATCGAACCACTCGAAATCGACGTCGACGCCGGCCTCCTTGAACCAGCCCTTGTCGAGCGCGACCTGGAAGGCGACCCAGCCGGGCCAGTCGCTGTAGCCGATCTTCAGCGGTGCGGCAGCCTGCGCGGCAGGCGCCGCCCATAGCGTGGCGGCCGCAACGGCGGCGCCCAATGTATGACGGATGAAACGGAAGGACGGCAGGCGGCGGAACGCCGGGGCGGGACGGGTCATCGTTGTTCTCCAGGAGACCGGGATCGGGATCGTCGATACGGATCGTGCGTGAGCACACGTTCCGACTGCATGGCCGGTTCCTGCGGATGCGGAACGAACGAGGCGGCCACGGAGAGGCGCGACGGCCGTTGCCATCGCCAATCTCCCGGGCTTTTGTCCCGCCGTGTAGCGCGTGCGCATCCGGTCTCGCGAACGGATGAACCCGCGCCGGGCTGCTCTCGGACCAGACGCTCGATGAACCGGAACCCTAGCACCCCTAAGATGCGACGCCGCCGCACCTCTCGGCGTCATGCCGAGCGAGAAGCGTGCCAATGGCACGCGGCCATCCGATTCAACGTCGGCGCAAGGGGCGCTGAAGTTCGATGAAACGGGCGGCGAACAGCGCGTGCAGTACGCGTCGGAGCAGGTCGAGCTTGTTCATGAAGGATCGTGCGTGAGATGACGGTGCACGGATTCAGCAATAGCCATGCCATCGCGGAGCGCGCAGTGTGCGAGCACGCGACGCGCACTGCGCCGGTGCGCGGTTGCGTGCGCATGGTGCGCCGCACGCCCGCCGCGAGGGCAAGAAAATGCGTCCGCCATTCGGATGCCATGCATCATCGCGCCGCCGAGCCGCGTCGTGTGGTCATTGGGCAGCGCCTGGCACGCAACTCGCTTATTCGACGCTCGAGAGGTGCGAAGCAATTTGCATCATCTTCAGGATCGCTAGGGTTCCGGTCGTGCGGCATGTGCCGTGCGATGTCTGGTCCGAGAGCAATCCGGTCTTGCCTTCGCCTCGATGAGAGGAAACGGCGAGGCTCCACGGAGGGATAAAAGCCCGGGAGGTCGCGATGTCGTTCGGTCGCCCTCTCACGCCTTTTATCAACCGACCCCGGAGCCGCCATGTCGCCGAGCCCCCAAGCCATTCTTGCCCCGCCGCCGCACGTCGCGTGGGAAACGCTGATTCCCGCCGGAACCCACTGGTCCGGCATCCTGCGCCGCGGCCTCGCGCTGCGCATCGTCGACGTCGACGGCGGCGCGAACCTCTCCGCCGTCTTTCATCGCCAGGAAGACCTGCTCGAACGCTACAACATGGCCGACACGCTGAAGGCGCAGCACACCGCGCATCTCACGCGCGGCCATGCGCTGTATACGGACATGGGCCGCGTGATCGCGTCGATCACGGCCGACACGCTCGGCTGGCACGACCCGCTCGGCGGCGTCGGCGATGCGCGGCTGTTCGCGCACAAGTACGGCACGTCGTCGTACCAGGCTGATCGCAACGCGATGATCCGCAACGGCCGCGACAGCCTCGTGCTCGAACTCGCGAAATACGGACTGTCGGCGCGCGACCTCGCCGCGAACGTCAACTTCTTCAGCAAGCTGGACACGCGCGACGACGGCGCGCTCGAGTTCGTCGCCGGCCATTCGCCGGCCGGCAGCACGTTCGACCTGCGCTTCGAGATGAACACGCTCGCGGCGTTCTCGACCGCGCCGCATCCGCTCGATCCGCGTCCGGACTATGCGCCCAAAGCCGTGAAGCTGATCGCGTACCGCGCGTATCCGGCCGACGGCGCCGCGCCCGACGACGACCCGTGCCGGCGCGCATGCGCGGAGAACACGCGCGGCTTCGCCAACACCGACCGTCTGTTCGCATGAGGAGCGAGACCATGCCGATCACCGAAAGCCGTCTCGATCCGCGCGACGCGATCCACGACGTCACGCTGAACGCGGGCGACCCGTGGCTGCACGACCTGAAGCGCGGGCAGATCTTCCGCATTCTCGACCTGGAAGGCAACCAGGCCGTCGACACGCTGTTTTACCGCACCGACGATCCCGAAGAGCGCTACAGCGCGCAGGACACGATCCGCGCGCAGCGCAACCTGTACCTGAGCGCGGGCAGCGTGCTCGTGTCGAACCACGGCAACCCGATGGCGACGATCGTCGCCGACACGTGCGGCCGTCACGATACGCTCGGCGGCGCGTGCGCGGCCGAGAGCAACACGGTGCGCTATGCGCTCGACAAGCGCTACATGCACAACTGCCGCGACAGCTTCCTCAACGCGATCGCACACTGCACGTGCGGCGCCGGCGCGCGGCTCACCAAGCGCGACCTGGTCGGCAACGTCAACTTCTTCATGAACGTGCCCGTCACGCCGCTCGGCGGGCTCACGTTCGAGGACGGCATCTCCGCACCCGGCAAGTACGTCGAGATGCGTGCGGAGATGGACGTCACGGTGCTGATCTCGAACTGCCCGCAACTCAACAATCCGTGCAACGGCTACAACCCGACACCCGTGCGCCTGATGGTGTGGGAGGCGGAATGAACGGCCCCCACGCGCACTTGCTTGGCATGGAGCCGGAGTACGCGCTGAAGCGTTACTCCGGGCCGATACGTTCGCTGCAGGAGGCAACATGAGATTCGCCAAAGTCCTCGTCGCGAACCGCGGCGAAATTGCCTGCCGCGTGATCCGCACGCTGAAGCGCCTCGGTATCGCATCGGTCGCGATCTATTCGGATGCCGATCGCGACGCGCGCCACGTGGCGCTCGCCGACGAAGCCGTACGCGTCGGGCCCGCGCCGGCGGCCGACAGCTATCTGAACGTCGCGGCGATCCTCGCCGCCGCGCGCGAGACCGGCGCGCAGGCCGTGCACCCCGGCTACGGCTTCCTGTCCGAGCATGCCGCCTTTGCCGACGCATGCGAAGCCGCAGGCCTGCGCTTCATCGGGCCGCGCGGCGAACACATGCGCGCGTTCGGCCTCAAGCACACCGCCCGCGAACTCGCGGCCGCGCACGGCGTCGCGTTGCTGCCCGGCACCGGACTGCTCGACGACGTCGCGACGGCGCTTGCCGAAGCCGACGCGATCGGCTATCCGGTGATGCTGAAAAGCACCGCGGGCGGCGGCGGCATCGGTATGTCGCTGTGCCGCGATGCCGCGCAGCTCGGCGCGGCGTTCGAATCCGTCGTGCGGCTCGGCGCCGCGAACTTCGCGCATGCGGGCGTCTATCTCGAGAAGTTCGTCGAACATGCGCGACACATCGAAGTGCAGATCTTCGGCGACGGTCGCGGCGGGGCGCTCGCGCTCGGCGAACGCGATTGCTCCGTGCAGCGGCGCAACCAGAAGGTGATCGAGGAAACCCCCGCGCCCGACCTGACCGACGCCGAACGCGACGCGCTGCACGCGAGCGCGGTGCGGCTCGCCCGCGCGGTGGGCTACGCATCGGCCGGCACGGTCGAATTCGTGTTCGACGCGAGCACGCGACAGTTCTATTTCCTCGAAGTGAACACGCGGCTGCAGGTCGAGCATTGCGTGACCGAGGCCGTGACGGGCGTCGATCTCGTGGAATGGATGATCCTGCAGGCCGAGGGCGACCTGCCGCCGCTCGACACGCTCGCCGTCGCACCACGCGGCGCGAGCATCCAGGTGCGGCTGTATGCGGAGGATCCGCACAAGCAGTTCCAGCCGAGCGCCGGGCTGCTCACGCACGTGGCGTTTCCGGACAACGTGCGGGTCGACGGCTGGATCGAGGCAGGCACGGAGATCAGCGCGCATTACGATCCGCTGCTCGCGAAGCTGATCGTGCGCGGCGACACGCGGCGCGACGCGCTGGCCGCGCTGCGTGCCGCGCTCGACCAGACCGAGCTGTACGGGATCGAGACCAATCTCGACTACCTGCGTGCCGTCGTCGGCTCCGACGCGTTCGCGCGCGGCGCGCCGACGACCGCCTTCCTGTCGCGCTTCGCGTTCGCGCCGCATACGATCGACGTGCTCGACGGCGGCGTGCAGACCACCGTTCAGCAGGCCCCCGGGCGGGTCGGCTACTGGAGCGTCGGCGTGCCGCCGTCGGGGCCGATGGACGACCGCGCATTCGACCTTGCTAACGCGCTGCTCGGCAACCCGCGTGACGCGGCCGGGCTGGAATTCACGATGGTCGGCGCGACGCTGCGTTTCAATACCGCGACGCTGTTCGTGCTCGGCGGTGCGCCGCTCGCGGCCACGCTCGACGGCGAAGCGGCGCCGTTCTGGCAGGTCGTGCGCGCACGAGCGGGCGCGGTCCTGAAGCTGGGCGGCGTGACGGGCGCGGGCGTGCGCGCGTGTCTCGCCGTCAAGGGCGGGCTGCAGGTGCCCGACTATCTCGGCAGCAAGGCGACCTTCACGCTCGGCCAGTTCGGCGGCCATGCCGGCCGCGCGCTGCGCAAGGGCGACGTGCTGCATCTGCACGCGCAAGCGGGGCGTGGCGATGCCGGCGCGACGCTGGCCGCGGCCGACATTCCCGCGCTGACGCATGCATGGACGCTCGGCGTGCTCGACGGTCCGCATGGCGCACCGGATTTCTTCACGCCGGACGACATCGCGATGCTGTACGGCACGCAGTGGACCGTCCATTACAACTCCAGCCGCACCGGCGTGCGGCTGATCGGCCCGAAGCCTCGATGGGCGCGTGCGGACGGCGGCGAGGCGGGGCTGCATCCATCGAACATCCACGACAACGCGTATGCGATCGGGGCCGTCGATTTCACCGGCGACATGCCGGTGATCCTTGGCCCCGACGGGCCGAGCCTCGGTGGCTTCGTCTGTCCGGTGACGGTCGTGCGCGACGAGTTGTGGAAGCTCGGGCAGTTGCGGCCGGGCGATACCGTGCAGTTCGTGCGCGCGGGCGTGTCGTCCGGAATATCGGCCGGGGAACCGGCTGCCGCGGTCGTGGAGGCGACACATGACGTTGCCGCGGCTGCATCCGGCTCGTTCGACGATTGCGTGCTGCATCGCGATCCGTCGGCCGGCGGCGGCATCGGGGTCGTCTACCGGCGCTCGGGCGATCGCAACGTGCTGGTCGAATACGGGCCGCTCGTGCTCGACCTGAACCTGCGTTTTCGCGTGCACGCGCTGATGGGCTGGCTCGACGCGCACCGGTTGCCCGGCATGCTCGACCTGACGCCGGGCATCCGGTCGCTTCAGGTGCAGTTCGACGCGCGGACGCTACCGCTTGCCGCGCTGCTCGCGCATCTGCAGACCGCCGAACGCGAACTCGCCGACGTGGCCGACATGCGCGTGCCGAACCGCATCGTGCATCTGCCGCTGTCGTGGGACGACCCGTCGACGCGCGTCGCGATCGAGCGCTACATGCAGTCGGTGCGGCCCGATGCGCCGTGGTGCCCGAGCAATATCGAATTCATCCGGCGCATCAACGGCCTGGCGAGCATCGACGACGTGAAGCGCATCGTGTTCGATGCGCGTTATCTGGTGATGGGGCTCGGCGACGTCTACCTCGGTGCGCCCGTCGCGACGCCGATCGATCCGCGGCACCGGCTGGTGACGACGAAGTACAACCCCGCGCGCACCTGGACGCCGGAGAACGCGGTCGGCATCGGCGGCGCGTATCTGTGCGTGTACGGGATGGAAGGGCCGGGCGGCTATCAGTTCGTCGGCCGCACCGTGCAGATGTGGAATCGCCACCGCACCACGCGCGAATTCGAGGCCGGCAAGCCGTGGCTGCTGCGCTTCTTCGACGAGATCCGCTTCTACGAAGTCAGCGAGGCCGAGCTGCGTGCGCTGCGAGAGGATTTCATCGCGGGCCGCGCGACGCTGAAGATCGAGGAATCGGTGTTCGACCTGCGCGCCTACAACCGCTTCCTGCACGACGAGGCGGAGTCGATCGCCGCGTTCAAGGCGACGCAGCAGGCCGCGTTCGACGCGGAGCGCGAGCGGTGGCGCGTGGCCGGCCATGCGGAATACGTCGGCGAGGGGGAGCCGGGCGATGCGCAAGCGGAACGGGTAGCGGGCGCCCTCGACGACACGCAGCGGGCGATCGCCGCGGACGTGTCGGGCAGCGTGTGGAAAGTGCTGGTCGAAGCCGGCGAGCGCGTGAGCGCGGGGCAGGTCGTCGCGATCGTCGAATCGATGAAGATGGAGGTGGCGGTGACGGCAACGGAAGACGGCGCGATCGAGACGATCGATTGCGCGCCCGGCATGGCGGTGGTGGCCGGCCAGCGGCTGATGGTGATGAAGGCGGGCGCCGCCGAGGAGGTCGCATGAGCACGACGGAACGCTCGATCCTGCGCGGAGTGCATGCGATTGCCGCGCTGCGCGCCCGCTACGCGGCGGGGGACCTGACGCCGCCTGCGCTCGTCGACGCGATCGCCGCGCACTTCGATGCGGGCGACCCGCACCATGCGTGGATCCGGCCGCTCACGCGCGACGAGATGATGCCGTACGCCGACGCGCTGGCCGGATGCGACATCGCGTCGTTGCCGCTGTACGGCGTGCCGTTCGCGATCAAGGACAACATCGACCTCGCCGGCATCCCGACGACGGCCGGCTGCCCCGCCTACGCGTACACGCCGGCACGCAGCGCGCCCGTCGTCGAGCGGCTGATCGCGGCCGGTGCGATTCCGGTCGGCAAGACGAATCTCGACCAGTTCGCGACCGGGCTCTCGGGGCAGCGCTCGCCTTACGGCGCGTGCCGCAATGCGCTCGACCCGCGCTACGCGTCGGGCGGCTCGAGTTCCGGGTCGGCGGTGGCCGTCGCGCTCGGGGTCGCGACGTTCTCGCTCGGCACCGACACGGCCGGCTCCGGGCGAGTGCCGGCCGCCTTCCACGGGCTCGTCGGGCTCAAGCCGACACGGGGCGTGCTGAGCACGCTCGGCGTGGTGCCGGCCTGCCGGTCGCTCGATTGCGTGTCGGTGTTCGCGCGTTCGGCGGACGACGCGCGCGTCGTGTTCGCCGCTGCGCACGGCGTGACGGAAGGCGATCCGTACGGGCGCGCATGGCAGCCGCTGCTGGGTGCGGACGGGTTGCGGGCACAGCCGGCGCGGCCGCTCGGGCAAGTGCGGTTCGGCACGCCGCGTGCCGATCAGCTCGAATTCTTCGGCGACGCATCGTATCGCGCGGCGTGGGTCGCGGCGCTCGAACGGCTGCGCGCGACCGGCGCGCGGCTCGTCGAGATCGACTTCGCACCGTTCCTGGCCGCCGCGCGGCTGCTGTACGACGGCCCGTGGGTCGCCGAGCGGCTCGCCGCGATCGGCGCATTCGCCGCGCGCGAGCCCGACGCGCTGCATCCGGTGATCCGCGAAATCGTCGGCGGGGCGTCGCGCTTCAGCGCCGCCGACGCGTTCGCCGCATTCGACCGGCTGGCGGCGCTGCGCGTCGACGCAGCCCGCGCGTGGGACGGCCTCGATGCGATCGTGATGCCGACCTCGGCGACGACCGCGACCGTCGATGCGCTCGAAGCCGATCCGATCGCGATCAATTCGCGCTTCGGCTACTACACGAACTTCGTGAACCTGCTCGACCTGTCGGCGATCGCGATGCCGGCGGGCACGTGCCTGACCGGGCCGCATGCGGGCTTGCCGTTCGGGATCACGTTCGTCGGGCGTGCGCACGACGATGCGCGGCTGCTCGATCTCGCACACGCGTGGGGCGACGGCGTTGCCGCTGCCGATGACGGTCGGCCGCCTGCGGCCACAGTGTCGGCGCGTGTCGCAGCCGCGGGTGTCGTGCGGGTGGCTGTCGTCGGCGCGCATCTGCGCGGCGAACCGTTGAACGGGCAGCTCACGCAGCGCGGCGCGCGCTTCGTCACCGCGACCACCACCGCGCCGGCCTATCGCCTCTACGCGCTGTCCGCGGAAGCAAGCGGCGGTGTCGCGAAACCGGGCCTCGTGCGTGTGCCGAACGATGGCGCACCGATCGCGGTCGAGGTCTGGGAGATGCCGGTCGACGCGTACGGCAGCTTCGTCGCCGGTATCGCGGCGCCGCTCGGCATCGGCACGCTGACGCTCGCCGACGGTACGCGCGTGCAGGGCTTCCTGTGCGAAAGCGTGGCGCTCGACGATGCGCAGGACATCACGCGGTTCGGCGGCTGGCGGGCATACCGCGCGCAGGCAGCCAGCGGCGCATTGCAATGAACGCCCGGTCGCGCGATGCCGCGGCATCCGCGCGACCGGCACCCGAAACGATACGGAGATTCCGATGACAACGACCCGCAACACGACCGGCTGGCTCGCGGTGCGCCGCGAGCTGACGACGCGCGGCCAATGGACGCTCGGGCTGGCGTCCTTCCTGCTGCCGTTCGCCGTCTGGTGCCTGATCAGCTACGTCCCGTTCGTCTGGCATCCGCAGATGCGCATCACGAATCCGGGCAGCGTCGACTATTTCCAGACCGGCATGCAGATCGACCGCGACGTGTTCGACGACGAGCTCGCGCATGCGCGTGCGGCGCACGCGGCGGTGCCCGAGGGCGAGCGCGCGAATCCGGTCTACCTGCCGGCGCCGCACCAGGTATTGCGCGCGTTCTACACGGCGTTCACGACGCCGCCCGCGTCGCGCGACGGCGTGTGGCTGCACGAAAGCCTGTGGCACAGCATCCGCATCATCTTCTGGGGCTTCGTGATTTCGTCCGCGATCGGCGTGCCGCTCGGCATCGTCTGCGGCACCTTCAGTGCGCTCGCGCGGCTGCAGGAGCCGTTCCTGGAGTTCTTCCGCTACCTGCCTGCGCCGGCGTTCGGCGCGCTGATGGTCGCGATTCTCGGCATCTACGACGCGCCGAAGATCGCGATCATCGTGATCGGTACGCTGTTCCAGCAGGTGCTGATCATCGCGAACACCACGCGCAAGCTCGAATACGGGCTGTTCGAGGCCGCGATGACGCTCGGCACGAAGAAGCTGAAGCTGCTCACGCACGTCGTGATTCCGGGCGTGCTGCCCGACCTGTATCGCGATCAGCGGATCCTGCTCGGTTGGGCGTGGACCTACCTGATCGTCGCCGAACTGGTCGGCACGAGTTCGGGCATCACGTGGTACATCAGCCAGCAGGCGCGCTACCAGCATTTCGACAACGTATATGCGGCAATCCTGATGATCGGGATCATCGGCCTCGGCACCGACATCGTGCTCGGGCTGCTCGGCCGCCGGCTCTTTCCGTGGGACCGCACGCTGAAAGCGTGACGTCCGCTCCCACGTCCCCATCGACCGATTTCCGCAGAGGGCATCATGCAGAACCCGCAAGCCGTCCCCGATTACCTGATTCAATCCGACGCGGTGCGCGAGCGCTTCGCGCGGCTGAAGGAGCGCGACGTGATCCTCGACGTGCGACACGTCGGCAAGCGTTTCGCGACGCCGCAGGGCGAGTGCGTCGCGCTCGACGACATCAGTTTCCGCACGCACCGGCGCGAATTCGTGTGCGTGATCGGCCCGTCCGGCTGCGGCAAGTCGACGTTGATCCGGATCCTCGCCGGGCTCGACGCGCAGACGAGCGGCGACGTGCTGCTCGACGGCAAGCCGGTCGACGGGCCGGGCGCCGATCGCGGGATGGTGTTCCAGGGCTATACGCTGTTTCCATGGCTCACGGTGAAGAAGAACGTGATGTTCGGCCTGCGCATGAACGGCAGCAGCAGCGGCGCGGCCGAGCGCGAGGCGCTGCAGTGGCTCGATCTCGTCGGGCTGACGCGTTTTGCCGACGTGTATCCGCACCAGTTGTCGGGCGGCATGAAGCAGCGCGTGGCGATTGCCCGTGCGCTCGCGAACCGTCCGCGCATCCTGCTGATGGACGAACCGTTCGGCGCGCTGGACGCCCAGACGCGGACAAGGATGCAGACGCACCTGCTCGACATCTGGCGCAACATCGACGTGACGATCCTGTTCATCACGCACGACCTCGACGAGGCGATCTTTCTGGCCGACCGGATCCTGGTGCTGAAGGCGAATCCGGGCGGAGTGCAGGAGTTGATCGAAGTGCCGGTGCCGCGGCCGCGCGATTATTCGCAGGTCAATACGCCCGAGTTCATCGCGACGAAGGCGCGACTCGAAGCGCTGATTCATCCGAAGGAGGCCGCGACGGTCGAAGACGACGGCATCAAGCCGCACATGATCCGGATGACGGACGTGACGGATAGCGTCGAATAGCGTGGCGCCAGGTCATGCCGTCACGCCAGAACGCCAGTCGCATCGGGCCTCGATGTTTCGGGTTGATGACTGCATCGACGGGCGCGTCAGGAAAATGCCGCCAACTTGCTTACATCCGGATTAATTTTGTCCACGCTGAGTGGACCTCGACTTCCCACGGTAAGCTGATGCATTCCTGATCGATTCTTCGGCTTGCGAGAGAAAGCGATGAAGGTGACCATTGCGTACATCGAAGAACCGCCATTCGGCTGGACCGAAGCGGATGGCACCGCGACCGGTGCCGATCTAGGGAAACGCTGATTTATTCGGCTCGGCGGTCATCGCAGACGTAGCCGAGGACGTTTAGAAGACAGCTCACGGAACGGACCCACGACGATGAA
>NZ_QKZF01000033.1:0-44949 GCF_003253915.1 Burkholderia sp. 28_3 | reverse complement strand
CAGACATTCACGGCGCGTTCCTCAAACTCGGTTGCTGTCTGATCTGCTGGAATACCCTTCGGCGGGCCGATCAGTCTTTATGAAACCGTCTCTAAGGGACAACTGTCACTGTCGTTCATGGCGGCTCCTGTACGGTGTTCCGGGGAACACGGTTGACCGCCGTCCGGCGTGCGGGCCGGCATTCGCGCGCCCGGGAAACGGATGCGCGAACGCGGCCGCCTGCCAGGCGGCGGTGAAACCGGACAACGCATGCGAGAACGCATCACGCTAACCGGCGCGAATCAGGGTGCACGTAGGGAGTTGCTGCGGAAATACTGCTGCGCGCACCGTTTGCCCGGGAGACAAACGGCGGCTTCGATGAGGCGCGGACGTCGGTCGCTCAGGCGGAAATTTCGTTCGAAGATCGACTACTGCAGGCGTCCAAGGCGGCGGCCCCAAGAGTGAAGATGGCGGATTCTATGGACCGCGCGAAAGTGAAGTCAACCCCTCGAAACCCCGTTTTTCGAAATAAATTTCCCGCATGACGCAACTGAAAGATTTGCCCTTGAATTGACGTACCGAAACCTTTCAGCGGGCGATGACGCGATCGCGCGCCGATGCGTGCAAGCAACGGTGCGGCGCAACGCGCAACCACCCGCTTTGCCGTTGCCGGGCGGGCGTGTGGCGGCCCTGGCCCGCCGCGACGCGCGCACCACACGGCGCAACCGTCATGCGTTTTCTACTTGCGCCGCAGCAAAAGTCGCGACTACAATCCGCCCCAATTCATCACGGGAGTCCCTCCGTGGATACATGCTCTAGTTGCAGTTCGATGCCGGTCCAGGCCGGCCAAGCCATCGCGAGATAGCAGCCAGACGCATGTCTTTCGCCGCTAGCTCGCACTCGTCGGGTTAGCGCGCCTCCATCCGGGCCGGCCATCGCCGGTTCGGCAGTCGCACGCTCCGTTATGTTCCATCCTCCGATCGCAGGCCGCGTCACGCACCCGCGCTCGATCACGTCGTCCGGCGTCCGCCGGACGGAACGGAGGCAGCGTCATGTTCGTTCAATCGTTCGCGGTCAAGCTCAAGCGCGTCGTACACGTCGCGTGCGACCGCTCTTTTTCCGGCCGCTCGCCGCTCGCCCGGGCATTCAGCCGCTGGCGCGGCCGGGCCCTCGCCCACGTGCCGACGGCGCCCCGCCCGCTCGATTGCGTGCTGATCGCCGCGACGGCGGCCGCGCTCGCGCTCGCCGCGCTGCTGTGCTCGGTCGCGCCGCGCGTCGGCTTCGCGCAGGTCTGGCGCGTCGGCGGCTGGCTGCCGTAAGCCCTGCTCCGTGCGGGCCGTCTCGCCATGCGTCCCGCATCACGTTCCCGTTTCTTCAGCCAAACTAATCAAACTGCCAACGGAACCCAAATGAAGAATCACCTCGCACCCGTCCCGCGCAAGCGCCGCCTCGATGCGCTCACCGCGCTGCTGCTGTCGCTCGCCGCCGCGCCCGCATTCGCGCAGGCATCGTCGCCCGCCGCTGCCGAACCGGCAGCCGGCGCGAGCGATGCCGCCGCCCCCGCGCAACAGGCCGCCGATGCTGCCGCGCCCGCTCCGACCGGCTTCTGGGAGCGCTCGAACCTGCTCGGCAACATGGGCGGCCTGCGTGACGTGCTCGACGAGCACGGCGTCACGCTGAGCCTGCAGGAGACCAGCGAGTACCTGTACAACACGTCCGGCGGCACGGGTCGCGGCGGCGCATACCAGGGGCTCACGCAATTCGGTTTCAACATCGACACCGGCAAGGCGGTCGGCCTGCCGGGCGGCACGTTCAACGTGTCGGGGCTGCAGATCCACGGCACCAACCTCACGCAGCGCTACCTGCAGACGTTGCAGACCGCCACCGGCATCGAGGCGAACTCGACCACACGCCTGTGGGAACTCTGGTACCAGCAGTCGCTGCTCGACGGCAAGGTCGACGTGAAAGTCGGCCAGCAGAGCGTCGACCAGGAATTCATGGTGAGCCAGAACGCGGCGACGTTCATGAACGCGACGTTCGGCTGGCCCGTGCTGCCGTCCACCGATCTGCCGTCCGGCGGCCCCGCGTACCCGCTGTCGTCGCTCGGCGTGCGGCTGCGCGTGAAGCCGGCCGATGCGTGGACCGCGTTGGTCGGCGTGTTCGACGGCAACCCGGCCGGCCGCAGCGACGGCGACGCCCAGGTGCTGAACGCACACGGCACCAACTTCAACCTGCGCAGCGGCGCGTTCGTGATCGGCGAGGTGCAGTACGCGCTGAACGCGCCGCCCGCCGACCCGAAGGCCCCGCAGCCGGCCGGCCTGCCCGGCACGTACAAGCTCGGCTTCTGGTATCACTCGCAGCATGCGAACGATCCGCGCTACGGCACCGACGGGTTGTCGCTCGCCGATCCGGCGAGCAACGGCACGCCCGCCACGCATCGCGGCAACTATGGGTTCTATGCGGTCGCGGACCAGATGGTGTGGCGGCCGTCCGCCGACAGCCCGCGTTCGGTCGGCATGTTCGCGCGCGTGATGGGCTCGCCGGGCGACCGCAACGTCGTCGATTTCGCGGCCAACGCCGGCGTGACGCTGAAGGCGCCGTTCGCCGGCCGCGACAACGACGTCGCCGGCATCGCGATCGGCTACGCGAAGATCGGCTCGCATGCGCGCGGCCTCGACGGCGATACCGGCGTGTACACGACGCCCGGCTATCCGGTGCGCCGCGCGGAAACCGTCATCGAAGCGACCTACCAGTACCAGGTCGCGCCGTGGTGGCAGGTGCAGGCCGACCTGCAGCACTTCTTCCGTCCGGGCGGCGGCATCCCGAACCCGAACGCGGCCGGCGCGCGCATCGGCGACGAGACGGTGGTCGGCGTGCGCACGACGATCACGTTCTGACGCGCGCCGCATGAAAACGCGGGCCGGACGACCGCTTGCGCGACGGTCCGGCCCGTGCGATTGCTCGCCGTGTGGGCACGCGGCCCGCACCGCGCACCGCACCTTACTCGCCGTACAGCCCGAGCAGTTTCAGCGTGACGCCGTTGGTCCAGCCGAAGCCGTCCTGCAACGGATATTCGCCGCCGCCTCCGCCGCCCGTGCCGGTACCCTCGACCACGTACTTCTCGACGAGCTTGCCTTCGGTCGCATACACATGCTTCACGTCGGACAGGAAACGCGTGCCGATGTCCTTCGCGAGCGCCGGTTCGCCATAACGGCGCAGCCCGTCGATCGCGATCCACTGCAGCGGCGCCCAGCCGTTCGGCGCATCCCATTGCTGGCCCGTGTTCTCGGTCGTCGTCGCGAGACCGCCCGGCTGCAGCAGCGTCTTGCGCACTTCGCGCGCGGTCGCCTTCGCACGCTCCGGCCACGCGACGCCTGCAAACAACGGATACAGCGCGGCCGCCGTCACGCCGTCGCGCGGCTTGCGCAACTGCCAGTCGTAGTCGCCATAGTAGCCGCGACGGTTCCACAGGTAATGATTGATCGCAGCCGCCCGCTTGCCCGCGCGCGCTGAAAAATCGGCCACGCATGCGATATCGCGCGTGACCGCACAGCCCTTCACGATCGTCGTCTCGAGATGGAACATCAGGCTGTTCAGGTCGACCGGCACGATCGACGTCGTGCGGATCGTCGCGAGCGTCTTGCCGTCGCCGAACCACCGCGAGCTGTAGTCCCAGCCGCTTTCGGCGCCCGCGCGCAGGTCGCGGTACACCTCGTTCGCCGGACGGGACGGCACCGACTTCGCGGTCGTCACGTCCTCCAGATACGACTCGTCGCGCGGCGTATCGCTCGCATCCCAGTAGCGGTTCAGCACGGCGCCGTCGGGCATCGCGACCACGTGGCGCGCCGCCTGCCCGCGCGGCGTCGTGGTCTCGCCCTGCATCCAGTACGCATGTTCCTTGCGCAGCGCCGGCAGGTATTTCTGGTAGACCTTGTCGCCCTCGACCTGCGCGGCGAGCGTGACCATGTACGCGAAGAACGGCGGCTGCGAGCGGCTCGCGTAGTACGTGCGATTGCCGTTCGGGATGTGGCCGACCATATCGATCAGGTATGCAAAGTTGTCGAGCATGTCGTCGACGAGATCCTCGCGCCCCGACACCTGCAACCCGAGCATCGTGAAATAGGTATCCCAGTAGTACCCTTCGCGGAAACGGCCGCCCGGCACGACGTACGGCTTCGGCATCGGAATCAGCGAACTGTACTGGGGCACCGTGACGCTCGTGCGCGTGAGCTGCGGCCACAGCCAGTCGATGTGCTGGCGCAGCGTCTGGTTCGGCGGCGGCGTCACGCCGCCTGCCGGGGGCGGCGTGAAATGCTGGTCGACGAACGCCTTCAGCGAGAAGCCCGGCTGCGATTTCTGTTGCTGATACAACTGCACGATCGTCGCGGGGTCGGTATCGGGCGTTGCGTCGACGAAGGTCTTCTGGTCGGGATAGAGCTGCGCGGTCTGCACCGCGACGAACAGATCGCCGTAGAGCTGGCTCGGCGGCGGCAGCGTGCCCGACGCGGGAGCGGCAGCCGCTGCGGTGGTAGCCGGTATCGCGGACTGGCCGGCCGCTTGCGCGGCGGCCTGGTTCGCATTGTCGGCCTGCGCGGCGCAGCCGGCGACGGCGAGATACGCGATGGCCAGTGCGGCGGCCCAGCGCAGACGCGGCGCGGGCGGTGACTGACGCGACGAGAAGCGAGATGCAAGCGGTGCGGCACGACGTGACGTCATGGCGTGTCCCCTCCTTTCGATGGTGAGTGGATCGGCACGAGGTCTCGTTCGCGCGCGCGTTCGTCTCGATGGCCTTCGATCGATACGCGTCATGTTGTGGTGCGAATGGGTCCGACTGTCGCACGAAACATGCATCTCAAGCAAGTTTCGATTCGCGCGATTCCCGGAGATAACCGCGCACCGCCCGCCACGCCCGCGCTTCGAGCGCGTGCGCATCGGTTTCGCCGCGCGCGCCCGCCGCATCGACGATGCCTTTCACGATCGCGAGCAGATCGTGCGCAATCACGTCGGGCGCGGCGACGCGCGGCGCATCGCGCAACCCGAGCGCATGCAGCAAGGTCGCGTGGATGCGGTCGACGACGCGCGCGTTGCGCGCACCGAGCGGCAGCCGCGCCTCCTCGAAATCGATCAGCCGCGCGAGCACCGGCCGGCGCATCTGGTGCGCGACGGCCCCGCGCACCAGCGTGCGCAGCACGTCGTCGCACGACGACAGCGCGGCCGCCCGGTCGACGTCGTCGAGCAGATGCGCACTCTCGCGCTCGACGAGCGCAGCGGTCAGCGCATCGCGGTTCGG
This sequence comes from Burkholderia sp. 28_3, assembly GCF_003253915.1. Lineage (NCBI taxonomy): Bacteria > Pseudomonadati > Pseudomonadota > Betaproteobacteria > Burkholderiales > Burkholderiaceae > Burkholderia > Burkholderia sp. 28_3. The sequence goes on along the minus strand of NZ_QKZF01000033.1, from coordinate 39,680 downwards.
AAAGTATTGATAGAGCGAGCCGATGCTCACGCCGGCCAGCGCGGCGACCGCGTTCGTCGTGTAACCGTCGAAGCCGTCGCGCTCCAGAATGCGCGCGGCGGCCTCGACGATCGCATCGACGGTGGCCACCGAGCGGCGCTGGCGCGGCGCCTTGCGGGGCGACAGCGGGATGCGCGAAGACGAGTCGGACATGGCGGGAATGCGAGTTTCGAATATGAGCAAACGCTCATATTCTAGAAACGCACCGCCACTCCGTCAAAAGGAATCGCCATACCGGGCAGACGTCGGTCCCGCTCATCGTGTTCATGCGCGTCGACACGCACGCCGAATGGCGAAAGCGCGGGCGACGCACCGCGCGAGAAGCCGTTCCCCGATCGCAATGTCGGGCGCGTCGACCGCCTGCCCGGCATCGAAAACGCACGCGCGCCCGGCAACGGCGATGCTGCGTCGTTCACCGGTCGGACAACGCATTCGACACGCACGAGCAATGCGCCGCTTGCCCACGCACAGTCGTTCTTTCCGCCCCATCCACAGGAAAAGACGACTGTTGCAACATGCGGAACAACTGTTGTCGTACGTGACGCAACGGTCACATTGTGGGCATAATGACGTCTTTACCGCGCGCCCAGCCCATGTCGCCCGTCTTTCTAGCACCGCTCATCGTTGCCTGTGCGTTGTTCATGGAAAGCGTCGACGCGAACATCATCGTCACCGCGCTGCCCGCGATGGCGAGGGACTTCGGGCACAGCCCCGTCACACTGAACATCGCGATCACGGCTTACGTGGTCGGCCTCGGCGTGTTCATCCCGATCTGCGGCTGGCTCGCCGACCGCTTCAGCGCGCGCGCCGTGTTCCGCACCGCGATCGGCATCTTCGTCGTCGGCTCGCTGATGTGCGCGGCGTCCAACTCCCTCGGCGTGCTCACGTTCGCGCGCTTCATACAGGGCGTCGGCGGCGCGATGATGGTGCCGGTCGGCCGCATCATCATCTTCCGCGCGGTGCCGCGCTCCGATCTCGTGCGCGCGATGAACTACCTCGCGATTCCCGCGCTGTTCGGGCCCACGGTCGGGCCGCTCGTCGGCGGCTTCATCACGACCTATCTGCACTGGCGGATGATCTTCTTCATCAACGTGCCGATCGGCATCTACGGGATCTACCTCGCGAGCAAGCACATCGCGAACACGCACGAGCCCGATCCGGGGCCGCTCGACTGGTTCGGCTTCCTGCTGTCGGCCAGCGGCGCGGCGCTGCTGCTGATGGGCCTCACGCTGATCGACGGTTCGCTCACGTCGCGCTCGAACGCCATCCTCATGTGCGCGGCCGGCGCCGCGATGCTCGCGCTGTACGTGCCGTACGCGCGCCGCAAGGAGCGCCCCGTGCTCGACCTCAGTTTCCTGAAGATCCCGACGTACCACGCGAGCGTCGTCGGCGGGTCGCTGTTCCGCATCGGCCTCGGCGCGGTGCCGTTCCTGCTGCCGCTCGCGCTGCAGGAAGGGCTCGGCATGAGCGCGTTCCATTCCGGCCTGATCACGTGCGCGTCCGCGCTCGGCGGCGCGGTCAGCCGCTCGACGGCCACCCATACGCTGCGCCGCTTCGGCTTTCGTACCGTGCTGATCTACAACGCGGCATTCGCGGGCCTCGCGATCGCCGCGTATGGCGTGTTCCATCCCGGCATGGCCACCTGGGCGATCTGGATGATCGTGCTCGTCGGCGGCATTTTCCCCGCGCTGCAGTTCACGAGCCTGAATTCGATGATCTACGCGGACATCTCGCCGCGCGACGCAGGCCGCGCGACGAGCCTCGGCAGTGTCGTGCAGCAGATGTCGCTCGGCCTCGGCGTGACGGTGGCCGGCCTCGTGCTGCACGTGTCGCACTGGCTCCAGGGCCATCAGGCGATGGTGTGGTCGGATTTCTGGCCGGCATTCGTGGTGGTCGGGCTGTGCTCGTTCGCATCGATTCCGATCACGCGGCGGCTGCCGCCCGGCGCCGGCGACGAGGTCGCGCGCGGCAAGCGGGCATAGTCGGCCAACGGCCGACGCAGCGAAATCATTTTCGCCGCAATCGATCGTCCGCGTATTGCATCGCTTTTATTTTTCAATTCCGAAATTTATTCAATCGCGCGAAACGCACGAGGCACTCGCCGAATCCGCATGTCGAAATAACCTCGGCCCGAAGATCGACTGCGCATCACCGCTTTCGATATCGGCAGACGCGCCGCCACGCCTGCTCGGTCGCTTGCGCTGGCGCGTTCCGATATCGGGCATGCGAACGACTTGAAAATCCGAAATCCATTGATCAATAATGATCACTCGCATCGGCGCCAATATTGTCCCCGCGCCGAATTGCAGCAGTCGTCATAACCTCCCATCCGCTGTTTCACGTTTCGATCGCTATCTCGCCTCGAAGGGGTCTCCATGACTCAAGAGCTGATTCTGCGCGCGCCGGAAACATTCATCACCGACTCGCCCGCTGCACTGGATACGGCCCGACCGCCATTGCCGACGCATCTCGCCGTCATCCTCGACGGCAACCGGCGCTGGGCGGACCGCCTCGGCCTGCCGGCCGCCGACGGCTATCGGGCCGGCGGGCGCAACGTGCACGCGCTGCTGTCGTGGTGCGAGGAAACCGGAATCCCGTTCGTGACGCTGTGGCCGCTGTCCACCGAGAATCTCCAGCGCGACGCCGGGGAATTGCGCGACCTGCTCGCGGTGATCGGCGACGTCTTCGACGAGCTTGCCGCCTGCGGCCGCTGGCGCCTGCACGTGATTGGCGACCTGACGCAGTTGCCGCCCGCCACCGCCGAGCGCATCCGCACCGCGCAGCAACGCACGGCCCACGCGCGCGGGCTCGACGTGAACATCGCGGTCGCGTACAGCGGCCGCCTCGACCTGCTGCACGCGGTCCGCTCGCTGATCGCGGAGCATGTCGCCGCCGGCACCGTCGAGCAGTTGCTCGCGCAACTCAGCCCGGAGCTGATCGCGAGCCGGCTCTACACGGCCGGCCAGCCGGAGCCGGACCTCGTGATCCGCACGTCGGGCGAGCAGCGCCTGTCGAATTTCATGCTGTGGCAAACCGCTTTCTCGGAGTTCTATTTCACGCCGACGTGCTGGCCCGATTTTGGACGCGACGATTTCGAACAGGCCATCGATGCGTACGGCAAGCGCGCGCGCCGGTTCGGCAAGTAGCGCCGGACCGTCCTTCATGACACCCGTTGTCACCCGCCATCCGCGAGGCACGCCATGTCCACCGTTGAAACCGTTACCGCCGAAGCCGCCGCGCCCGCGCTCGTGCTGCCGCACCTGTTCCACCCGTTCGACACGCCCGTGCATCCCGACGCCGACCGCGCCGAAGCCGACCTGCTCGCGTGGATGAACGCCCATGGCTTGCTCGACGATCCGCGCTGGGCCAACGGCATCCGTCACGGCAAGGTCGGCGAATACTGCTCACGCGTCTATGCGCACGCGACCTTCGACGGCCTGTGCACGACGAGCCGCGCGTATGGCTGGATCTTCGCGATCGACGACGGCCTGTGCAGCCTGCACGGCGTCGCGCGCGCCCCGGGCGAGCTCGGCGCGCTCTACCTGTGGCTGTACGAAATGATCGCCGACCCGACCGGTCATGATCCGGCGCCGCTGCGCGCCGCGCTCGCGGGGCGCCTGCCGCACCTGGCCGCGTTCCTGCCCGCCCTGCAACGGGCGACGCAGGACATTTGCGCGCGTATCGCCGCTGCATCCACACGCGTGCAGTACGCCCGCTGGGTGGCGGGAATGATGACGTTCCTGTTCTCGACGCTATGGGAAACCGGCCGGTTCGCGACCGACGTCGTGCCCGGCGAGGCCGAGTACCTGTCCGGTCGCACCTATAACGGCTGCGGCGAAGGCGCGTTCGCGCTGATCGACATCGCCGCGGGCTACGAAGCGCCCGCCGCGTTCTACGCAGACGAAGAAGTCGAGCGCCTGCGCAAGCTATCCGGCCTGATCCTGTGCCTGTGCAACGACATCTTTTCGTATCCGAAGGAGGCCGGCGAATCGAGCAGCAATCTCGTCTGCGTCCTGATGCACGAACGCGGGCTCGCGCCGCAAGCCGCGCTCGACGCGACGGCGGACATCCACAACGGCTGTCTCGCGCGTTATCTGGATCTGGAAAAAAAGGTGCGTGCGCGCACCGACGATCGCGCGTCGCTGCGCCTGCTCGACGAGGCCCGCACATACATTCGCGGCAACTACGACTGGCACTTCGGTTCGCCGCGTTACGGTGCGGCGAAACACTACGACCTGTCCCGTGCGCTGCGGCCCGGACAGACGAGCGCCGCGACATGACCTGTCGCTCGGCGACGGATGAAAACCGGAAAAGCAAAAAAATCAGCGAACATCCACACGGGGCCGGTGCACAGCCGCGTGGATGTTCGCTCAGGGCTCCGGGTCTCCCGATGGGGGTTGAGAGTCCCGGATTCGCTTCCTGCGTGCCATGGACATATGTGCGTCGGAAGCGGAATCGTTGCGCGCACTTGTCGTCGCGCCATGAACTGCACTATAGGGAAACTTGCGAAACGCATCTGTCAACCATTGTCAGACGCGTTGCAGCCGCACGTCGCACGCGCGCGCCGCTTTCGCGCTAAAGTGGTTCCCGATCGCCACCCTCGACCGTCCTGCCGATGCTCACGCTCTCGCCCGCCGCCGCCCGCGCACTGCATCTCGCCGCACAGGGCCTGCTCACGCCGCCCCGCCGCAAGGCCACCAAGTCCGACGTGCTCGACACGATCCGCCGGATGGCGCAGTTGCAGATCGACACCATCCACGTCGTCGCGCGCAGCCCGTATCTCGTGCTGTTCAGCCGGCTCGGCGATTTCTCGCCGCAGTGGCTCGACGAACATCTCGCCGAGGCGCGCCTGTTCGAATACTGGTCGCACGAAGCGTGTTTCCTGCCGATCGAGCAGTTCGGGCTGATGCGCTACAAGATGCTCGATCCGTCGGGGATGGGCTGGAAATATGCGGCCGAATGGCATGCGCAGAATCGTCCCGAGATCGAACGGCTGCTCGCGCGGATTCGCGCGGAAGGCCCGGTGCGGTCGGCCGATTTCGCGCGCGAGGACGGCGTGAAGGGCAACGGCTGGTGGGACCGCAAGCCCGAGAAGCGTCACCTGGAAGTGCTGTTCACGACGGGCGACCTGATGGTGTCGGAGCGCCGCAATTTCCAGCGTGTGTACGACGTGCGCGAACGCGTGCTGCCCGGCTGGGACGATACGCGCGACCTGCCGCCGCGCGAAGCCGTGCTGCCCACGCTGCTCGACTACACGTGCCGCGCGCTCGGCGTCGTGCGCGCGGACTGGGTGGCCGACTACTATCGGCTGCCGCGCCGCTCGTACCGCGCGGAGCTGGAACGGCTGGCGGAGACCGGCGACCTGATTCCGGTGCAGATCGACGACTGGAAGGAGCCGGCCTACGTGCATCGCTCGCTCGATGCGTGGCTGCCGGCCGCCGCGGCCGACACGTTGCGCTCGACGGTCACGACGCTGCTGTCGCCGTTCGATCCGGTCGTCTGGGACCGGCGGCGCGCGTCGACGCTGTTCGGTTTCGATTACACGATCGAGTGCTACACACCCGAGCACAAACGGCGCTACGGCTATTTCTGCCTGCCCGTGCTGCATCGCGGCCGGCTGGTGGGCCGCGTCGATGCGAAAGCGCATCGCACGCTCGGCACGTTCGAACTGAAGGCCGTGCACGTCGAGCCGGGCGTGCGCTTCGGCACCGGGCTCGCGGCCGACGTCGCGAAGGCCGTGAAGAAACTCGCGGCGTGGCACGGCACGCCGGAGGTGACGGTCAGGCATGCACCGCCGGAACTGGTGAAGGCGCTGGCCGACACGTAACGCGCACAGGTTCGCGCGGCCGGCCTGCGCGGCGGCGTACGCGCCGCCGGCCGCCGATCAGTCGCGCAGCTTGCGAAAACGCGGCGTGCCGTCTTCGAGACTGCCGTTGAACATGGCTTCCGGCCGCACCCACAGCCCGCGCGCATGCGGCCACAGATGCTCGTAGACGACCACCGATTCCTCGGTTTCGGAATGGCGGGCAACGCCGATGTAGCGGTACAGGCCGCCCTTGTAGTGGCGGTGCGTCGCGAGCTGTTCGGCTTCCTGTTCGGTCATGGTGTGCTTCTCTTCGGCAAAAACGGAAAGCGCGTATTGTATGCGCTGCGCCGCCCGTCAGCGTGTCGTGTAGATGTCGGGGCGGCGGATCTCCATCAGCCGCTCGGGGTTCGCCGGCGGGCCGAAACCGACCGGCCGGTACAGCGCGTGCGCATCGGTCGTCGCGAGCATGATGCGGCGCAGCCGCCGCACCATCTCCTGCGCGAATATATGGTCGATCAGCGCTCGGCCGTAGCCGTTGCCGCGTTCGGCCGGCAGCACAAACACGTCGCACAGGTACGCGAACGTCGCCTGATCGGTGACGAGCCGCGCGAACCCGACGAACCGGTCGCCGACGTACGCGCCGAAGCACAGCGAACCGTCGATCGCGCGCTCGACCACGTCGCGCGGAATGCCCTGCGACCAGTACGCGTCGCGATGCAGGAAATCGAAGATCGCGTCGATGTCGAGTTCGCGCTTGTCGGTGGAAAATCTCAGCGTGGCGGGAGTGGCTGCGGGCACGTCTGTTCTCCGGTCGGGACGGAAGGCGGAGCATCGACGATACCGCGCTGGCGAGTGGCGGACAAGGGGCGCCACGATCCACCGCGGACGAACGGTCGTACTCTGCCGGCTTCGATTCGGTGACAATGTCATCGCCCGATAAACCTGCCACGCTGCATCATGACCTACCGCCTCATCGCCTTCGACTTCGACGGCACGCTCGCCGATTCGCTCGACAGTTTTCTCGCCGCGCTGTCGGAAGCGTCGCGCCTGCACGGCTTTCGCGACGCCACGCCCGAACTGCGCCCGGCGCTGCGCGGCATGTCGGCGCGCGACATCATCCGCGCGCTCGACGTGCCGATGTGGAAAGTGCCGCGCGTGACGATCGACATGCGCCGCCTGATGCAGCCGCGTGTCGCGCACGTGCGGCTGTTCCCCGGCGTCGACGAAACGTTCGACGCGCTCGCCGCGCGCGGCATCCGCATCGCGATCGCCACGTCGAATACCGAGGCGATCGTGCGCGACCGGCTCGGCCCGCGCGCCGGCGCGCGCGTCGACCATTTCGCATGCGGGATTCCGCTGTTCGGCAAGGCGCGTCGTCTGCGCGCGCTCGTTCGCGAGGCCGGCGTGCGCGCCGACGAGGTGCTGTACGTCGGCGACGAAATCCGCGATGCCGACGCGGCACGGCGTGCACGGATCGCGTTCCAGGGCGTCGCGTGGGGCTATACGGCGCCCGACGCGTTGCAGGCGCATTGCGCGACGCCGTTGCTGCCGCGCCTCGACGTGCTGCTCGAACGCGTGTAACGCGTTCGCCGCGCCACGCGCGCATGCAGCCACGGCAGCCGCCACGACAACATCACGTCGATGAAATGCGGATGACACGCACCTGCATCTCATGCATTGCATGCGCCACGCGCGCGCAAAAATTGCCGCCACCGCACGCGCATCAGGTACGCGCTACCTGCCTGCGCGCATGCCCATCGATTCGTCTTACCAACCGTTACACAAGCCACAGCACGGTTGCACCTGCTACCCGAGCGCTCTCCTAGAATCAGTCGGGCCGGGAAACACTTCGAACGCCGCCGCGGCAGAGTGGCCATCGAATCCGGCCCGGGCGCGCCCGGTCTCTCGCACAGCGACGGATCACACGATCCGTTTTTCAACCAGAGCCCCGATCGAAAGGAGGTCCCATGAACCGCTTTCCCCCCATCTCGCGCCTTGCCTTGTCTGCCGCCGGCCTGCTTCTCGTCGCCGTGACGGCGACCGCGCAAACCGCGCAACCGGCCCCCGCCGCGTCCGCCGCGCCGGCTGCCACCGCGACGCGCATCCACGAAGCCGACCAGACCTTCATCACGGACGGCACGAAAACCGTGTCGACCCAGCACGACGCCGCGCGCATCGCCGATTCGCGCACGTCGGACAGCCAGGTCAAGGCCTTCGCGCAACGCGTGTCGACCGACGATGCGAAGATCATCCAGGCGATGCGCGCGGCGAGCCCGCGCGGCGTCGACGTGCCGGCCAACGACCCGGACACGACCGTGCTGAACAGCATCAAGAGCTTGCGCGGCGCCGACTTCGACAAGGCCTACATCGAACAGGTCGCGCTCGCCGGCCAGCAAAAGGCGATCTCGGCATTCCAGGCCGAAATCGCATCGGGCCGCGACACCAAGCTGAAGGAAGTCGCACGCCAGGCGCTGCCGATCCTGCAGGCGCACTATGCAGACGCGCAGAAGCTCGCGCAGCGTCATCACCTCGCATCGGCGCAGTAACACGATGCAGCGCCGCGCATCGTGCGCGGCGCACCGCCCCCTGTCGCGTCGCCGCCTCCCCTGCCGGCGGCGCGGCACACGTTACGTCGCCAGCTTCGCGTCGAGCCGCGCACGCACTTCCGGCCATTCGTCGTCGATGATGCTGAAGCGCACCGAATTGCGCTTGCGGCCGTCCGGCATGATCCGTTCGTGACGCACGATGCCCTCCTGTTTCGCACCGAGCCGCAGGATCGCCGCGCGCGATTTCTCGTTCAGCTCGTCCGTCGTGAACTGCACGCGTACGCATCGCATCGTGTCGAACGCATAGGTCAGCAGCAACCACTTCGCTTCGGTATTCGCCCGCGTACGCTGCGCCGATTCGCTCAACCACGTATGGCCGATCTCCAGCTTGCGATTCGTGCGATCGATCTTCCAGAAGCGTGTACTGCCGATGGCGCGACCCGATGCGCGATCGACGATCACGAACGGCATCACGGTGCCGGCCGCGCGGCCCCGCAACGCCGTGTCGATGTAGGCGTCGACCGTCTGCGCGCCCGGCACGACCGTGACCTTCAGGTTCCACAACTCGCCGTCGGCTGCAGCGTCCAGCAGCGCTTGCCGGTCGGACACGTCGAGCGGACGCAGGACGACACGTTCGCCGACGAGGGTCGGTTGTTCGAGGGAAGACGATGCGTCGGTCATGACGGGATTCCGGAAAATGAGGACGATGGCGGCGAAACGCCCATCATACGGTGCCGCTAGCCGAGGTGCGCGGCGAGCCGGCGGCGGATCGCCTTCGCTTCGCCGCGCAATGCATCGGCGAACGCATCGACGAGCAGGCTCTTCGGCCGGTGCTCGGGCACGATCACGCTGACCCGGTACGGAAACGAGCGCGTCAGCGGCCGCACGTGCAGATCGCGGCCGACGAAATCGAGCGCCGTGAGCGGGTTGACGATCGCGGCCCCGAGCCCTTGCCGCACGAACGCGCACACCGACACCGCCGATGGCGTATCGACCACCGAGCGCGGCGCGACACCGAGTTGCGCGAACGCCTCGTCGATCAGGATGCGGTACGGATCGTTCAGCGACAGGCTCACGAACGGGCGGTCGGCGAGATCGAGCAAGTCGATCGCGTCCTGCGCGAGCAGCGGATGGCCGTCGGGCAGCACGCACACTTCATCGACTTCGAGCAGCGGCGTGAGCACGGTGCCGGCCGGCGCGACGTCGTGCTCGGTCAGCCCGAGGTCGTAACGCTGCGCGGTGAGCCACTCCTCGAGCACCGGCGACTCCTGCGTCGCGACCGACACGCTGACACCCGCATGCGCATCGTGAAAGCGCCGGCACGCGCCGGGCAGGATCGCGTGCGAGAACGCCGGCAGCGCGATCACCGACAGTTGCCCGTCGCGGAATTCGCGCAGGCGCGCGGCCGTCGCCGCGACGCGTTCGAGCCCCACATACGCGAGCCGCACGTCGTCGAACAGCGTGAGCGCGGCCATCGTCGGGCGCAGCCGGCCGTGCGCGCGTTCGAACAGCGCGAAGCCGACGACCTGCTCCATCCGCGCCAGTTCGCGGCTGATCGTCGGCTGCGACGTGTACAGCATCTCGGCCGCGCGCGTCGTGCTGCCGGTGACCATCAGCGCACGGAACACCTCGATATGACGGTGCGTCAGCATGATCGTATATATCAGAAATGAATCGAATGAAGATAAATCTGCATTTTACTGTATAGCCGATCAGGCGCATCATCCCGCTATCCGTTCATTCCATCCGGTTCATCCGCCATGTCTCTCGATTCCCGCCAGCTCGCGACGCTCGCGCAGCAATACGGCACCCCGCTGTGGGTGTACGACGCCGACGTCATCCGCGACCGCATCGCCCAACTGCGCCAGTTCGACGTGATCCGTTACGCGCAGAAGGCGAATTCGAACGTCCATATCCTCAAGCTGATGCGCGAAGAAGGCGCGTGCGTCGACGCCGTGTCGCTCGGCGAGATCGAGCGCAGCCTCGCGGCGGGGTTCAGCCCGGCAGGCGAACCGGAAGGCGTCGTATTCACGGCCGACCTGATCGATCGCCCGACGCTCGCGGCGGTGCTCAAGCATGGCGTGACCGTGAACGCCGGCTCGCTGGACATGCTCGCGCGCATCGGCGAGCACGCGCCCGGCCACCGCGTGTGGCTGCGCGTGAATCCCGGGTTCGGCCACGGCCACAGCAACAAGACCAACACCGGCGGCCCGCAGAGCAAGCACGGCATCTGGATCGACGACGTACCGCGCGCGATCGAGATCGTGCGCCAGTACGGGCTGAAGCTGGTCGGCATCCACATGCACATCGGTTCGGGCGTCGACTACGGCCACCTGTCGCAGGTGTGCGATGCGATGGTCGATCTCGTCACGTCGCTCGGCCACGACATCGATGCGATCTCGGCCGGCGGCGGCCTGTCGATCCCGTATCGCGACGGCGAACCGCGCGTCGACGTCGGTCACTACTTCAGCCAGTGGGACGCCGCGCGCAAGCGGATCGAACGGCATCTCGGCCACCCGGTGCGCATCGAGATCGAACCGGGCCGCTTTCTCGTCGCCGAAGCCGGCACGCTCGTCACCGAGGTGCAAGCCGTCAACCGTCGGCCGAAGCACGATTTCGTGCTGATCGACGCGGGCTTCAACGACCTGATGCGCCCGTCGATGTACGGCAGCTATCACGCGGTGTCGGTACACGCGCACGATGGCGCGCTGCCCGCCGGCCGGCCGCTCGTCGACCTCGCGATCGCGGGGCCGCTGTGCGAATCGGGCGACGTGTTCACGCAGGATGCAGGCGGCGTGGTCACGCACCGCAAGCTCGCGCAGCCGCAGATCGGCGACCTGCTGTTCCTGCACGACGCGGGCGCGTACGGCGCGTCGATGTCGTCGAACTACAACAGCCGGCCGCTCGCGCCGGAAGTGCTCGTCGATCGCGGCACGCCGCGACTGATCCGCCGCCGGCAGACGATCGGCGAATTGCTCGCGCTGGAAACGTTCGAGTAACCCGCGCCCGGCGTGACGAACGCCCAACGGCCAGGCTTGCCGCTACCGGCAGCCTGGCCGTTTTGCCTTGGGCCGCGTCATCGGGTGCAGGATCGGGCGCACGTCGCGATCACGCGTATCGGCGGCAATCGGCTTACGGCCAGCCTCGCACCGGAGGGCGTCGGCCTGATGCGCGCCCCACCGCTGCCCCTGCGTCACCCCGCACGCTGCACGGGCGCCATCTTCGAGAAGTACTTCGCGCCCGCCACGCAGCCGACCACGACGACCGTCACGACCACCATCGACGGCGGCACCGTCTCGTGCAGCAGCCCGGCCGCGAGCAGGAGGCCGAAGAACGGCTGCAGCAGCTGCAACTGGCCGACGCCCGCGATCCCGCCGAGCGCCAGCCCGCGATACCAGAACACGAAACCGATCAACATGCTGAACAGCGACACGTACGCGAGCCCCCACAGCGCGGCGGCGTCTACTCCGTCGAACGACGCGGGCCAGGTCAGCCACGTGAGCGGCAGCATCAGCGGCAGCGACAACACGAGCGCCCACGAGATCACCTGCCAGCCGCCGAGCTGGCGCGACAGGCGCGCGCCTTCCGCATAACCGATCCCGCACGCGACGATCGCGGCCAGCATCAGCGCATCGCCGACCACCGACGCCTGCCCGCCGTTGCGCAGCGCGAACGCGGCCACCGCGCCGCTGCCGACGATCGAGAAGATCCAGAACGGCAGCCGCGGCCGTTCCCCGCCGCGCCACACGCCGAACAGCGCGGTCGCGAGCGGCAGCAGCCCGACGAACACGATCGCGTGCGCCGACGTCACGTGCTTCAACGCAAGCGCCGTCAGCAACGGGAACCCGACCACGACACCGAGCGCGACGATGGCCAGCGACACGGCCTCGGCGCGCGACGGCCGCCGCTGCTTCAGCACGACGAGCAGCAGCAGGCCCAGCGCACCGGCGATGGTCGCGCGGGCGAACGTCAGGAACAGCGGGTCGAGCCCTTGTACCGCGACACGCGTCGCGGGCAGCGAGCCACTGAAAATGATGACACCCAGCAGGCCGCTGAGCCATCCGTCGGTCGTCTTTTGCACGGTCGATCCTGAATGGGGAAATGGATGATGGATGACCGATGATCCGCCGCCGGCGAAAACGGCGTAAGCTACAGCCCAATACAATTCAGACAAACTGTACTGGACAACCGGCCGTACAGTTCATCGTTCGCCATGAACCATTCCGCCCCGATTCCCGCTCCGCCCGCGCCGTCGCGCACGCGCGTGGAAACCGTCATGGATACGTTGCGCGCGCGGATCTCGAGCCGCGCGCTGATGCCCGGCGCGCGCGTGCCGTCGATCCGGATGATGGCCGATGCGCTCGGCGTATCGAAATCGACGGTCGTCGATGCGTACGAACGGCTCGCGAGTGAAGGCGTGCTCGTCGCCCGACGCGGTTCGGGCTTCTATGTATCGGGGCACGCACCGCCGCTCGCGCTCGCGGAACTCGGCCCGCGCCTCGATCGCGCGCTCGATCCGCTGTGGCTGTCGCGTCAGTCGCTCGAAGCGGCGCCGACGTCGGTGAAGCCCGGCTGCGGATGGTTGCCGTCGTCGTGGCTGCCCGACGAAAGCCTGCGGCGCGCGTTGCGCGCCGTGTCGCGCGACGAAGCCGATGCGCTGACCGACTATGCGACCCCGCTCGGCCTGCCCGCGCTGCGCCAGCAGCTTGCGTGGCGGCTCGCGCAGCACGGCGTCCACGCGGAACCCGCGCAGATCATGCTGACCGACGGCGGCACGCACGCGCTCGACCTCGTGTGCCGCCTGCTGCTGGAGCCCGGCGATACGGTCGTGCTCGACGATCCGTGCTACTTCAACTTCCAGGCGCTGCTGCGCGCGCATCGCGCACGGATCGTCAGCGTCCCGTTCACGCCGAACGGCCCCGATCTCGTGCGCTTCGAGCAGGTACTCGCCGAGCACCGGCCGCGCCTGTACATCACCAACGCCGCGCTGCACAACCCGACCGGCGCGACGCTCGCGCCGCCCGTCGCGCACCGGCTGCTGACGCTCGCGGCCGAGCACGGGCTGCTGATCGTCGAGGACGACATCTTCGCGGATTTCGAGAGCACGCCCGCACCGCGCCTCGCGGCGTTCGACGGGCTGTCGCGCGTCGTGTCGATCGGCAGCTTCTCGAAGACGCTGTCGGCCGCGATCCGCTGCGGCTATGTCGCCGCGCGTCCGGAATGGATCGACGCGCTCGTCGACCTGAAGCTCGCGACGTCGTTCGGCAATGCACAGATCGGCGCGAACGTCGTGCACCGGCTGCTGATCGACGGCACGTACCGGCGCCATCTCGACAGCCTGCGCGCGCGTCTCGCGGACGCGATGGGCGAAACGATCCGGCGCCTCGCGCGGGCCGGGCTCGGGATCTGGACGGAGCCGCGCGGCGGGTTGTTCGTGTGGGCGCAATTGCCGGACGGGCTCGACGCCGCGCGCGTCGCGCGTCATGCGCTGGACCATGACGTGGTGCTCGCGCCCGGCGACGTGTTCAGCGCGTCGCGCAGCGCGACGTCGTACATGCGCTTCAACGTGTCGCGTTGCAAGGGTCCGGCGGTGTTCGATGCGCTGGCGCGGGCGATGGAGGCGGTGCGGGTGGTCGAGCGCGGCGGCGCGCCGGCGAATGCCGGCAGCCGTGTACTGGCCGGCAAGTGACGCGAACCTGCCGCGCAGCGGCGGGATGGCCCGCCGCCTGCGTCACACCTCCCCCGCATGCGCCCTCGCCCGGACCTCGGCGAACGACGTATCGACGAGCAAACGCCCGGTGTCGAACACCGTCTCGAGCGCCTCTTCCCATTCGCCTTCCAGCACGCGATCATCCCACGCAACCGGCAACGTCACCGTCCGATATTCCCCGGTGCGCCAATTGCGCAGCAACGTCAACCGCCCCTGCTTCGAGCGCTTGCCCCGATCGGTGACCGGATCCTTGCGAACGTCGTGCCATACGCCATCACGCCGGATGGCCGAACACTTCATCGCGAAGCGCTGCGTATCGCGGTTCACGCGCTGCAACAACGCACCGCCCATGCCGAACACCACGTTGCCGGCCGCATAGCCGGCATCGTCGAGCGCGGCGAGGATCGCCTCGATCGACTGCTCGTCGACACGGTCGCCCTGGATCACGCGCACGCGGTTCAGCACGCGCCGCCCCTTGCCGTTCACGGTCGAACCGAACGACGCGTCGAGCGCGCGCACGGTCTGCAGCACGATCGTCACCGGATCGCCGGAATCGGGACGCACGACGAGCGTCGCGCCCGAATCGAGCACCGCCTGCCGCAGTTCGCCACCCCATAGATCGAGCGCGGCGAACAGATCATAGGAGTCCGACACGACCGATACGATCGCACCCGGCAAACCGAAGCGCCTGATCATGTTGCGGTACGCATCGGCCTCGCCTTCGCGCCCCCACGACGTGATCGTGCTGTGCTCGGCCGCCGGCACCGAGTAGGCGGCCATCGGCTCGCGATAGAAGCGGTTCGCGGCCAGCACGCCGAGCACCGTGTCCGAGCCCATGAAGTTCACGAGGTGCGCGGCGCCGCCGATCGCGGCCGATTCCGCGCTCGACACGCCGCGCGCGCCGAAGTCGTGCAGCTTGAACGGCAGTTGCGCGAGATCGTCGTCGGTCCGTTCGAGGAAGCGGCGAATCGTCTGCCGCAGGTGCCAGCTGCGGGTCGCCACCGTCACCGGATACCAGATGCGCAACAGCATCGTCTCGAGATACGACGCGAGCCAGAACACCTGCGGATCGTCGCATTCGACCGTCATCAGCACGTTGTTCACCGGCACGATCGAGCCTTCCGGCACCGCGCGGATCCTCACCGGCAGGTAACCGTCGTAGTGCTCGACGACATAGCGCCATCCTGCTTCGTTGAACGGCTCGCCGTGCACCGTGAAGAAATCGCGCGCGTCGTCGATCATCGCGTGCGTGACCGGCTTGCACAGGTACTGCTTCAGCAACATCTGCAGGCCGAAGAACAGCGTGCGGTCGTAACGGCCGCCGCGCGATTCGACGTACGAGAACATCGCCGATGCGTCCGGCGGATACTGCAGGAAGTGGGAAGCCTTGTACGAATCCGTGTTGAGAATCGGATTGGCGAGAACCGCGGCAAAGCCGCCGGGATCGTTTTGCATGGCTAGAGCTCCTCTAGGCCGTTGAAGTGCCGCCGCGTCTGTCGCGGCGGACCGATGCGGGGAATCAGCGCGTCACAGCTTCCCCAGGAAGTGATACGCGATGTCGAAGTGATCCTCGAACATCACGTTGCGCATCTGCGCGAATTCGTTGAGCGGGACCCAGCGCGCCTTGTCGGCGTCGTCGCTGCCCTTCACGCGCGGCAACTCGCCGGTCGGGAAGTTGAACAGGCACGCATGCGTGATCGTGCGGCCACGCAGCGAACGCGTCGGGTGATCGAACACCTGGCGATCCTTGATCGAGCCGCGCAGCACGGGTTCCGGCAGCTTGAGGCCGGTTTCCTCGCGCAGCTCGCGGATGCACGCCGCATCGAGCCGCTCGTCCTGGTTCACGAAGCCGCCCGGCAGCGCCCACAGGCCGCGGCCCGGTTCGCTGCGGCGGCGCACGAGCAGGATATGCCCCGAGTGCACGACCACCGCGTCGACCGTCACGAACGTGACGGGATACGGCGCGGCCGCCCACGCCTTGCGATACGCGGCGATGAATTCGGCTTCCGACTTCAGTTGCGCGAATTCCGGCTGCGTGCGAAAACGCTCGAGCCAGCCGAACACGGGTTCCGGCACGGCCCACTGCACGAAGCTGTTGGTGCGTTCGGCGAAATACTGGTCGCGGATCTCGGTGGCGGAAATGTCTTCCGTCGCATCGACGTCGACGAGCTCCCATTGCGGGAACATCCGCAGGTAATACGAGGTGGCGTCCTTCTCGTGGCCGATCAGCCCGACCTTGCGTTGCGCGACGTCGCCGAGCGCGACGGCCACCGCATCCTGCACCCAGCGTACCCAGTCGCCGTCGTTGTAGGTCGAATCCTGCAGCGGGGCAATCGTCACGCGATCGCGCTCGGACGCGTCGAGCAGCGAAGCCAGCATCTGGCGACGCTCGTCGAACGAGAACGGATCCTTGATGGTGCGGGGCTTGTCGGTCGATCCGATCAGCACGCACACGCGCTCGGCCCGGCTCAGTGCCGACTTCAGCACGTTCAGGTGACCACGATGCGGAGGCTGGAAACGACCAATGAAAACGAGCGCGTCGAAGCGCCGGTTCTGTTGCGTACTCATGAGGCTCCCTCAAGAGATTGAAACGCTCCGGGTCTGTCCCGAAGGGTTGAGATGAATCCTAGGGGAATTCCCGAGGGACGTCAATCGAGCCGATTCGAGCCTGCGCTCGACTTGACGAAGTCTGACGAAACACGCGTTATTGGCGAGTTACACTCGATTTCATCCCAATCCGCGCCACGGCGCCCGCCCTCATGAGGATCTCCGTCAGCCGGACCGTCGGCGTCGATCGCAGACGCCTGTTCACGTGGTCGCAGGACTACGGGCGGCGGCTCGTCTGGGACAACTTCCTCATCGATGCCTATCTGCTCGACGGCACGACCGCCGACGTCGGCGTCGACGCGTTCTGCCGCAGCCAGTCGGGCGCGACGATGGTGTCGCGCTACATCTCGTACCGTCCGCCGCAGGTCGCCGCCGTCGAAATGGTCGAAGGGCCGAAGGTGCTCGAACGCTTCAGCGGCAGCTGGAACTTCACCGAGCGCACGGCCGGATCGACCGAGGTGAAGTTCACGTACCACTTCCGCGCCCAGCCGTCCTGGCTGCGCTGGCTGCTCGAACCGCTGATCGGCGGGTTCTATCTCGTGCAGACGCGCCGGCGTCTCGATTCGTTCAAGCGCTGGGCCGAAGCCGAAGCGCTGCCGCGCTGACCGGCGTAAGCCGGCTGCGCCATCGGCTATTTGCCAGATTCGCCGAAGCCGGGGAAACGACAGGCGGCCGCCACCCCGCCGCGCGCCACCTGCTGCCGGACCTGCGCGTGCGTGCCGAGCGCCGCGGCGATCGCATCGACCGCGTCGGCGGCACGCGCCGCGCCGCACATGAACGCATCGACGGCCGCGAAGCGATGCTCGGGCCACGTGTGGATCGTGATGTGCGACTCCGCCAGCAGCACGACGCCCGTCACGCCATGCTCGCCGCCGAAATGATGGAAATGCGCGCCGATCACGCGCGCGCCGGCCCGTTGCGCCGCGTCGGTGAGGATTGCTTCGAGCCGCGCGGCGTCGCGCAGCAGCGCCGCATCGATGCCGGCCAGGTCGGCCAGCACGTGCGAGCCGAGCGTCGCGTCCGGCGACACGCTCCCGTCGCGTGCGGTCATTTGTGCGACCCGTACGACGAGTAGCCGCTGCGCGCCGACGAACTGCCCCACCCGCCGCCGCCCGAACCGCTGCCGCCGATCGAAGAACAACTGAACAGCGTGACGACGATCAGGCCGTAGATGCCGTAGAGAATGTACCGGATCACGCGTTGCCCCCGTCCGGCGCAAACCGCTTCCACAGCCATTCCGGCAGCCACAGCACCAGCAGGCCGACCAGCACGTAGACGGAGCGGCCGGTGAACGAGAACAGCGAGCCCATGTTGAAGATCACGAGCAACGCGCTGAACATGAACGGCAGCGGCGCGAAACTGTGCGGCCCCTTTCGGCCGAACAGGCCCATCGATTCGGTGGCGCCGGCGGCCGCCGGCGTGGCCGCCGCGAGCGCGGGCGTGCCGAAGCGCTCGGCGAGCGCGCCGGCCGACAGCGGGCGCGCGCGCGACCAGACGATCTCCGCGTCACTGCGCTCGCGCGTGAGCTTGTCCTTCTGCCAGCCGTAGTCGATGATCGACGTGCGATCGCCCGCCTGCACGCGCCAGTTGAATGCACCGACCACGTAGACGACCTCCGATTCGTATTCCTCGCGCAGCCGGTAGGTCTTGCCGTCGTCGGTCACGTTGCCGGATTCGCCGCCGATCGTCGGCCAATGGTCGAGCACCTGCACCCGTTCCCAGCGCCCGTCGCTCTGCACGAGCCACAGGAAGCCGCGTTTCGGGTTCAGCAACAGGTACTCGTCCCACGTCTCGTCGTCGCCCGGCACGCGGCAGCGCATCATGCCGATCACCGTGTACTTCACGCCGTCGAACGTGCCGATCGCGCCGAGTTCGAGCGCGCCCTTCACCGATTCGAGCTTGCGCCGCGCCGCGAACACGGTCTGCTGCTCCGCCGTGCACTGCACGCCCGCGTGACAACTGCCGCACACAACGTAGTCGGCCACGTTCGGTGCATACGACAGCGGCGCGCCGCAGCTCGGGCACGCGAACGGCACCAGCTCCGCGCCGCGCTTGTCGCGCGTATCGTTTTCGGTGTCGCGCAGCCCGGTGAACGCGAGCGCGTCGAATTCCAGCGCCTCGCCCGCATAGACGGCCGGGATGCCGCCGTTCGGTTCGGCGTCGGAATAGTCGTAGGTCGCGAATGCATTGCCCGTGCGCAGGTCGGCGACGCGCGCCTCCCAGCCGGCATCGACGCGAAACGGCAGCTCGCCGTCGCCGCCCGTGCAGCGCGCGGTGCGCACGTCGGACACCAGAAACGCGCGGCCGCCGTGGTCGATCCGCATGCCCGGTTCGAGCGAGTCGAATGCGGGCCACGCGCGGCCCGACGCATCGTCGGGTTCGCGCACCGTGATCGCGTACTGGCCCGACGCATCCGACAGCCAGCCGAACGCGCCGTCGTCGAACACGACGTACCACTCGCTCCATGCACCGGCGTCGTAGGTCATCTGGATGCGCCCGAGCACCGTGAATGCGCGCTTGTCGTAGCGGCCGGCCGTGCCGATCTGGATCGGCGACGCATCGTCGAGCACCGTGGCCAGTTCGCCGATGCGCTCGACGTCGGCGCCGCGCTTGAGCAGCGTGCTGCGACAGAACGCGCAGACGGCCATTACCGCCGCGGCCGAGCGAAACTCGACCGGCGCGCCGCACTGGGGGCACGAGGTACGGAACATGCGCGACGCTTACCGGGTGAGCTTCGCGAGGATCTCGGCCTTCGCGCGCGAATATTCGTCTTCGGTCACGAGGCCCTTGTCGAACAGCACCTTCAATTGCTCGAGCCGCTGCACGTAATCGGTGCTCTCGGTCGGCGCGGCGGCCACCGGCGCGGCAACGGGCGCGGGCGGTGCGGCCTGTGCCGGTTGCGCGGCGCCCGCGATCTGGCCGGCCATCGCCTGCCCGATCGCCGCGCCCGCGGCGAGCCCCGCGCCGACCCCGGCGATGCCGCCCGGGTTTTGCGCGGCGAGCGGAATCGCCTGCGCGGTCTGGTATTGCGTGGCGCGCGCGAGATCGCCGGCCATCCCGGCACCGATCCGCAGGTCGAGCGCCTTCTGCAGTTCGGCCGGCAGCGACACGCTCTCGACCGCGAACGCGTCGAGCGCCAGCCCGTAGCGCGTGAACACCGGCACCAATGCCTCGGCGACACGCTGCGACAGCAGCGACTGGTTCGCGGCCATGTCGACGAACGGCACGTCGGCCGAGCCGAACGTGGTGCTCATCGCGGTGACGACCAGGTTGCGCAGTTGCTGCTCGAGATCGTCGACCGTGTATGCCGCGCGCGTGCCGCTGACCTCGCGATGGAACGCGGCCGCATCGACGATCCGATACGAGTAGATGCCGAACGCGCGCAGTTGCACGAAGCCGAATTCGCGGTCGCGGATCGTCACCGGCTGCGCGGTGCCCCAGCGCCGGCCCAGCTGCAGCCGCGTGCTGAAAAAGTAGACGTCCGACTTGAAAGGCGACTGAAAGAATTTGTCCCAGTTCTTCAGGTTCGTGAGCACCGGCAGCGTGCGCGTTTCCAGCGTGTAGAGGCCCGGCTGGAACACGTCGGCGACCTTGCCTTCGTTGACGAAGATCGCGACCTGCGTTTCGCGCACGGTCAGCTTGCCGCCGTACTGGATTTCCTGGTCTTCCATCGGATAGCGCCAGGCCAGCACGCCGTCGGTGTCTTCCGTCCATTGCAGGACGTCGATGAACTGCTTGCGGATGAATGAACCCAGACTCATGTCGGTCTCCTCGGAACGCGTGGCGCGTCAGGTCAGGCAGGCGGCATTGATGATGCCGACGACGAGCGACGCGGTGCCCATCAGGCCGCCCATCGCGACGTTGCGATCCTCGATCGCATGATTCATGCCGGGCATCACGCGCGTCAGCACCGCGTAGGCGATCAGTTGCACGATCATCGCGCCGATGGCCCAGATCACGACTTCGCCGAGCGTCGCGTTGTGCGCGATGCTGGACGCGAGCGTCAGGCAGAAACCGATCAGTGCGCCGCCGAACGACAGCGTCGCGGCCGCGTTGCCGTCGCGGATCAGCGCCAGTTCGTCGAACGGGGTGACCTTCAGGTACACTGCCGCGAACACGAGAAGCAGCACGAAGGCCGACAGTAAATGAACCGCATAAAGATAGGCACTATTCATTCTTTTCCTCGGATTTTGTGCTCGGTTCGCTGCCCCGTCGCCGGCCGGCCCGCACGGGGCCGCCAGACGAAAATCCGCGCCAGTATATCCACATTGCCGAACACTGCACAACGGATGCGCGATGCTGCATAAGCGCGCGCTCGTCCTGTCGATTCTCGTGCTCGCGTCCTGCGGGCTCGGCTACGAACTGATCAGCAGCGCGCTGTCGAGCTACCTGCTCGGCGACTCGATCCTGCAGTTCTCGTCGGTGATCGGCTGCTACCTATTCGCGATGGGGATCGGCTCGTGGCTCGCGAAGTTCGTCGAGGACGACGACGTGCTCGACCGCTTCGTCGACATCGAGCTGCTCGTCGGCCTGCTCGGCGGCGTGTCGGCCGCGCTGCTGTTCGTCGTGTTCGCCTGGCTCGCCGCGCCGTTTCGTGCGGCGCTTTACGCACTGGTGCTCGCGCTCGGCCTGCTGATCGGGATGGAGATTCCGCTCGTGATGCGCGCGTTCCAGCAGCGACGCCAGGCGTTCCGCCATACCGTCAGCGAGGTGCTGACCTTCGACTATCTCGGCTCGCTGGCCGTGTCGCTGATCTTCCCGCTCGTGCTCGCGCCGCGTCTCGGCCTGCTGCGCACGAGCTTCCTGTTCGGCCTCCTGAACGCACTCGTCGCACTGTGGACCACGCACCTGTTCCGCGACGAGATCCGCAACGTGCGCGGCAAGCTGATGCGCGCATCGCTCGTGATCGGGCTGCTGGTCGCCGGATTCGCGCTGTCGGACCGCATCACGCATTGGGCCGAGCACGGCGTGTACGGCGACGAGACGATCTATTCGGAAACGACGCCGTACCAGCGCATCGTGCTCACGCAATGGCACGACGACATGCGGCTGTACCTGAACGGCAACCTGCAATTCTCGTCGCGCGACGAGCACCGCTATCACGAAGCGCTGATCCACCCGACGATCGAGGCGCTGCCGTGGGCGAAGCGCGTGCTCGTGCTCGGCGGCGGCGACGGCCTCGCGGTGCGCGAACTGCTCAAGCACCGCAACCTCGAACAAATCACGCTCGTCGATCTCGACCCCGCGATGACGAAGCTGTTCTCGACGTCCGTGCCGCTCGTCAAGCTGAACCAGGGCGCGCTGAAGGACCCGCGCGTGCACGTGATCAACGACGACGCGGTGCGCTGGCTCGAATCGAATGCCGACGTGTACGACGCGATCGTCGTCGATTTCCCCGATCCGACCAACTTCGGGCTCGGCCGCCTGTACTCGGTGCCGGTGTTCCGGCTGCTGGCGCGCCACCTGTCGGAGAACGGCTACACGGTGATCCAGTCGACCTCGCCGTACTTCGCGCCGCACGCGTACTGGACCATCATCGCGACGCTGCACGAAGCCGGGCTCAACACGTGGCCATACCACTGCTACGTGCCGTCGTTCGGCGACTGGGGTTTCGTGATCGCCGGCAAGCGCCGCGACTTCACGGTGCCGACGCATTACTCGGTGCCGACGCGCTGGCTCGATGCGCAAACGGCCGCCGAGATGTTCCACTTCCCGGCCGACATGCCGGCGCTGTCGATGTCGCCGAACGAACTCAACGACCAGCCGCTCGTGCGCCGCTTCGACGACGACTGGAAGCACGTGCTGCGCTGATGGATCGCCGCACGTTCCTCGTCGCATCGGCGGCCGCGTCGCTCGCTGCATGCGGCCGCACCGGCTGGATCGAGACGACGCCGCGCGTCGACTACCCCGGCATGCGCGAAGGCCATGCGCTGCGCGACCATGCCGCGCTGCCCGCGCCGTCCGGCACGATCGACACGGATGTCGCGATTCTCGGCGCCGGCGCGGCCGGGCTGTCGTGCGCATGGCAGCTCGCGCGCGCGGGCCATACGCGCTTCACGGTGCTCGCCGGCCCCGAATTCGGCGGCAACGCGGCCGGCGGGCGTTTCGGCGCGCTCGGCTATCCGAAGGGCGCGCACTACCTGCCGCTGCCGTCGCTCGAATCCGCGCATCTGCGCGACATGCTCGCCGATCTCGGCGTGATCGAATCTGCGCCGTTCTCCGCGCGCCCCGCGTACGACGAGCGTGCACTCGTCCACGCACCGGATGAACGCCTGTTCATCGATGGACAGTGGCAGGACGGCATCGTGCCGGCCACCGGCCTCGACGCCGACGCGCTCGCGCAGCAGGCGCGCTTCTTCGCGTACACGGACGGGCTGCGCACCGCGCGCGGCGCCGACGGCCGCAAGGTGTTCTGCATCCCGATCGCGGAATCGTCGCGCGACCCGCGCTGGCGCGCACTCGACCGGCGCTCGTTTCGCCAGTGGCTGCACGACGAGGGTTACACCGCGAAGGCGCTGCACTGGTATCTGAACTACTGCTGCCGCGACGATTACGGCGCCGGCTACGAGCATGTCTCCGCCTGGGCCGGCCTGCACTATTTCTCGTCGCGCGGCGGCCATGCGGGCGATGCGAGCGACGGCGCGGTGCTGACCTGGCCCGACGGGCTGCACACGATGGTGACGAAGCTGAACGAGTCGATCGCCGCGCGCACCGGCTCGAACACGTGGTCGCGCGATGGCTTCGCGGTACGCGCGACCGAACGCGCGGGCGGCGTCGACGTGCTGTGCGCACGCGTCGGTCACGACGGCACGCTGTCGACGTTCACGCTGAAGGCGCGCCGTGTCGTATGTGCGATGCCGCTGTTCGTCGCGGCGCGCGTATTCCCGCAACTGCTTGCCGCGTATGGCTTCGAGCCCGCGCGCGACTTGCCGCCGCGCGCGCCGTGGCTCGTGTCCAACTTCCTGCTCGACGGCATGCCGGCCGAGGAAGCGGGCGTGCCGCTCGCGTGGGACAACGTCGTCTACGACGGCGCCGGGCTCGGCTACGTCGTGTCGACGCACCAGTTGATCCGGATGTCGCCGCCGACGCGCTCGGTGTTCTCCGCCTATCAGGCATTGAGCACGCAAACGCCGGACGATACGCGCCGCTGGCTCGCGCAGGCGAAGCCCGACGCATTGCGCGAGCAGGCGGCGATCGACCTGCAGGCCGTGTACGGACGCGAGCTGTGGAAGCATGCGACCGCGCTCGAGATCACCGTCCGCGGCCACGCGATGGCCACGCCCGACGTCGGCTTCCTGAGCCGGCCGGGGCTGCTCGCGCTGCGTGATGCCGACGGCCCCGTCGTGTTCGCGCATGCCGACCTGTCCGGACTGTCGCTGTTCGAGGAAGCGTCGTACTGGGGCATGCTGGCGGCACATCGCGTGCTCGCCTGACAACCGTCGCGCGTCATTGCGGCGTCGCCGCCACCCGCTATAATCGCGCGACATTCCGACTGCATTGAGCAGGCCGACGGCGGCGCGCCGTTCGACGCGCCGTCCGCCCTCTCGACAACAACAATGACGAACCGAACCTTCCGACGCCTTCGCCCGCTCGTGCGCGCCGCCGCGCGCGTGCTCGCGTGCGCCCCGCTGCTCGGCGCGCCGCTGGCGCTGCACGCGGCCGACACCGCCGCCACGACCGTTACCGAGCCCGCGTCCGGCCGCTACATCGTCGTCGACACCGGCCATACGCCCGCGCATCCGGGCTCCACCGGCGCCAGCGGCCGCGTCGAATATCTGTACAACCTCGACCTGTCCGGCGCCGTCGCCGACAAACTCGCCGCGCACGGCGACCGCGTGCTGCGCACGTCGGCGGACGGTCGCGAGATCGCGCTCAATCAGCGCTCGACGCAGGCGCCCGACGCGAACCTGTTCGTGTCGATCCATCACGACTCGATGCAGCAGCAGTTCATCGACGCGGGCCGGCAGCGCGAATTCCGCGGCTTCTCGGTGTTCGTGTCGGAGCGCAATCCGCACTATGCGGAGAGCCTGCGTTGTGCGAAGGCGATCGCCGAGCGGCTGGTCGCGGCCGGCGAACGGCCGTCGCTGTATCACGCGCAGCCGATCCGCGGCGAGAATCGTCCGCTGATCGACCCGCAACTCGGCATCCACCGCTTCGACGATCTCGTCGTGCTGCGCACCGCGCCGATTCCGGCCGTGCTCGTCGAAGCCGGCGTGATCGTCAATCCGGACGAAGAAGCGCGGCTCGCGCGCCGCGAGACGATCCAGCGCCTGTCCGCCGCGATCGCGGGCGGCATCGACGCGTGCACGACGCCGCAATAACGACGGTCTCGCCCGTCGCGTTCAACGGTTTTCACCCAGTCAGGAGCATCACCATGAAGAAAAAGAATCTGCTCGCAGCCTGCGCGTTGCTCGCGCTCGCCGTTCCGTTCGCCGCGCACGCGGCCGGCTGCGGAAAGCCGCGCAGCGCGTTCGACCAGGTCTATTGCACGAGCACGCAGTTCTCGCAGTCCGACCGCGATCTCAACGACGAATACGGCCGGTTGCGCAAGCAACTGAGCGGCGACCAGCAGGCGACGCTGAAGGCCGGCCAGCTCGCGTGGCTGAAGCAACGCGATGCGCAGTGCAGCGAAACGCGCGGCAGCAGCTACCTCGTCGACATCCAGTGCGCGAACGACATGACGCAATCGCGACTGTCGTTCCTGCGCGAGCGTGAGCGCGAATGCTCGAGCACCGGCTGCGTGACGTCGAAGCTCGGCGAATAAGGTCGCCACGCGTGCCGTGCCGCGAAGCACGTCGCGGCACGGCACGCTGCTCGAAAGGAACGACGATGCGGCATCAATTCGCCGAAGTCCTCAACGATCTGATCGACTACTTTCTCGTCGGCGATCTTCTGCTGCTGAAACGCTACAAGGACGAACACGGGCTGCCGGACGACGTCGCATCGGCGTTCACGACCGGCGACAGCGGCGACCACGCGGTGCTCGAAGGCATCGTCATTCCGCTGGCCGGCATCGAGAATCATCCATATACGGTCATCTTCACGCTGGACGACGGCACGCCCGAACTGTTGAAGACAGGCAGCCGCCTGCAGCATCGACGCGGCGGGTACGTATTGCGCGTCGCGCATCGTGCGGTGATGCTCTACACGTGGCGCATTCTCGAACGTTTCACCGACGACACGGTGAATGCGCTGCTTGCGCGCTATCGCGAACCAGGCAGGCCCGTCATTGAAATCGACAACGGCTGGTACGACGTCGAGATCCTCGGCGGAGAAATCGCACGCGACGGCTGGTTCGAACCCGCGTTCGAGTTCGTGCTGAAGAAAACCGACGCACCGGGCAACGCATCACACGTGGACATCCACTACCGTTTCGCCATCGACGCCAGCCTGGATCCGGCGACGTGAATCCGGCAGGCGGCAGCGCGGCAACCGGCAACCGGCCGCACGGAGGGCGCATGGCATCGAATACGACGACGATCGACATCCGCGCGGCCACCGCCGCCGATGCACCGACCATCGCCGGCATCCACGTCGCGTCGTGGCAAGCGACCTACACGGACATCATGCCGGCCCCGTTCCTCGCCGGCCTGTCGGTCGAAAAGCGCACGGCCGCGTGGCGCGCGGTACTCGACGCGGGCCGGCCATGCGTCGCGCTCGCGTTCGCGAACCACGCACCGACCGGCTGGATCGCGTACGGCCCGACGCGCGACGCCGACAAGGACCGGGCGTGGGGCGAAATCGAAGCGATCTATCTGCATCCTGCGCATTGCGGGCAAGGGATCGGTGCGCGGCTGGTCGACCATGCATGCCGGGCGCTGCACGACGCGGGTCATGCATGGGTGTCGCTGTGGGTGCTGGTCAAAAACCGTCGGGCAAGAGCATTCTACGAACGCGAAGGTTTCGTCGCCGAAGACGACATCAAGACCTTCGAGATCGACGGTACGCCGATCGAGGAAGTGCGCTACTGGCGCGCCCTACCGAAGCGGTCGCGATGACGGCAGCGCCTCCTCCGTCGCCAATCGTTCCTGCATCAGCTGCAGCAGCGCGCGAATCTTCGCGTTGACCGAATTCCGGCTCGCGTAAGCGGCATGCAGCTGCAGCGGCGCCGGCGCCATCTCCAGCGGCACGCGCACCAGCCGCCCTTCGGCAAGCTCCACCGCGCACGCGCGTTCGACCAGAATCGCGAAGCCGATCCCGTTCACCGCCGCGAGGCCCGCCATCTCGCCGCTATTGACGCGATACCGGCTCGCCACCGGAATCTTGTGAATCCGTCCGTCGCGATCGGCGAACTGCCACGGCTGCCCTTTCAGCGTGCTCAACGTCGTGATGCACGGCAACTGCCGAAGCTGCTCCGTCAGGCCGGGCATCCCGACCCGCGCGACCAGTGACGGCGCGGCCACGACGACGCTCGGCAAACTCGCGAGCGGCCTGACGACGAACGCACTGTCGTCCAGCTTGCCGCGATTGACGATGATCGACAGGTCGATATCGTCGCGCAGCGTCGACATGCCCGCGAGGCTGGTGTCGCAGTCGATCTCGACACGCGGATGGCGGCTCGCGAATTCCGCGACGATCGGCCCCAGCATGCGCGGCCCGATTTCGCCCGGGACGCAAAGCTTCAACACGCCGCGCAATTCCGTTTGCTGCGACGTCAGCTCGCATTCGGCCTGCGTCAGCGCGTCGAGCATCGGCCGTGCACGCTCGTGCAGCAACCGCCCGGCCTCGGTCATCCGCAGGTGCCGCGTGCTGCGCTCGAGCAAACGTACGCCGAGCCGCGACTCCAGTTGCGCCACATGACGGCTCACGTTGGAACCCGGCAGCGCGAGCATGCGTGAGGCGCCGGCAAAGCTGCCTTCATCGACGACCGTCACGAACACACGCACCGCATTCAGATCCAGCTTGCTACGCATCATTATCCCGTTTTAGGTATCAAAGCCTGCCGATTTCGATGGCTTATCCCGCCAGAGACCATAATTTACGATGCTCATCCCGTCAATGCGACGCCCGGGCACGCACCCGCGGCCAGCGAGCGTTCGCACGACACAGGCAAGGAGCGTCATGAACATTGCAATCCTGGGCGCCGGCGTGGCCGGCATGAGCACCGCACTCGCGCTCGCCGGGCGCGGCCACGAGATCCGGCTGTACGAACGCAGGCCGGCGGAATCGACGATGGGCGCAGGCGTGGTGCTGTGGCCGAATGCCGGCTTCGTCCTCACCCAGCTCGGCCTGCTGCCGGACATCGTCGAGGCCGGCGGCCGCCTGCATGCGATGCGGCGCATCGACCGGCACGGCACCCTGCTCAAGGCCACCGAGATCGGCGCGCTCGACCGCCGCATGGGCTTCCCGACGGTGTCGATCCTGCGGCGCGACCTGCAGGCCGTGCTGACCCGGCACCTCGCCGCGCGCGGCATCGAGGTCCGCTTCGGCCACGGCGCAACGGCCATCGATACCGGCGCGGACGGTCGCGCCGTCGTTCGCTTCGACAACGGCACGACGATCGCCCCCGATCTCGTGATCGGCGCGGACGGCCGCATGAACTCCGTCGCGCGACGTCATGTGGTCGGCGACAACACCCCCGTCTATCAGGGCTTCGTCAACTGGATCGGCGTCGCGCAAAGCAATGCGCCGCTGGTCGACGAAGTGTCGATATTCGATTACTGGGGCACGCGCGAACGCTTCGGCATCGTCGCGCTGGACCGGCATCGCGTGTACTGGGCGGCGGCATGGCCGGAAGCCGACAGGTGCGATACGGCGGAAGACGATCCGCGCGGGATGCTGGAACGGCGCTTCGCGCCGTGGCCGGAGCCCGTCACGGACGTGATACGTGCGACGCCAGCGGACACGCTCACGAAGATCCGCGTGCACGATCTGGACCCGGTCGACGCATGGCACCGCGGCAACGTACTGCTGATCGGCGACGCCGCGCACGCGCCGCTCCCGACCTCCGGACAAGGCGCCTGCCAGGCGCTCGAAGATGCGTGGCATCTTGCCCGGTGCCTCGACGAATACGATTCAGCCAACGGCGGCGATCTCGATGCGGCGCTTGCGGCGTTCACGCTGCGGCGCAGCGGGAAAACCGCCGCGATCACCGAGCGTGCGCGTGAATTCGCGCACCTGTTATTCAGCGACGACGTAAGCGACAGCGCTCGACAACAGATCGATCCGGTCGCCGAAATCGAAGCGCTGACGAACGCGTGGGGCGCGCACCTGCCGATGGAACAGGCGCGCGGACGATAAGCCGTGCGGACGGCGGCATCGGCTCACAGAAACCACCGATACTCCCGCGCGCCGATCTCGTTGCGGAAATCCAGCTCCTCCTGCCGCTTGTTCTCGCAATACACCATCACGAACTCGCTGCCGAGCCCGTCGCGCACGGCCGGATGATCCTGCATCGCGGCGACCGACGACAGCATCTCCTTCGGAAAATCGATCCCGCTGCCGCGATCCTCGTTGAGTGGCGCGATCGGTTCGAGGCGCGCATCGAGCCCGTGCTCCATCCCGCTGAGAATCGCCGCGAGCACCAGGTACGGGTTCGCATCCGCACTCGCGAGCCGGTGCTCGATCCGCAGGTTGCGGGCGTCCGACTCGGGAATGCGGATGCACGCGTCGCGATCCTCGAAACCCCAGCTCGCGCGGCTCGCCGCGTTGACCATCGACCCGTAGCGGCGGAACGCATTGTGATTCGGCGCGAACACGGGCATGCAATGCGGCAGCAGCGCGAGGCAGCCGGCCACCGCGTGACGCAACGGCCGCTGCCCGTCCGCCGCAAGCAGGTTGCGCCCCGCGTCGTCATACAGGCTCACGTGCACGTGCATGCCGCTGCCCGGCGCATGCAAATACGGCTTGCCCATGAAGCTCGCGCGATAGCCATGCCGCAACGCGACACCGCGCGTGCTGCGACAGAACAGCGCCGACCAGTCGGCCGCGCGCAGCGCGTCGTCGGTATGCCCGAAATTGATCTCGAACTGGCCGGGCCCGAGCTCCGCGGTGATCACCGTCGCATCGACGCCCTGCTCGCACGCGGCTTCGACCATCTCGTGCAGCACGTCGGAGAAACGCGACAGGCGCTCGATATGCATGTTCGGCTGATCGTCGCGGTCGTCGCTCAGGCGGTCGCGCGGATACTGCGGCATCCCGTCCGCGAGCTGCGCGGCGAACAGGTAGAACTCGAGCTCGAATGCGACGACCGGCCGGATGCCGCGCGCCGCGAAGCGCCGCAGCACGCGTGCGAGCACCTCGCGCGGCTCGAATTCGATCGGGGAATCGGTGCCATCGGAACTGATCAGCATCTGCGCGAGCGGTTGCCGCTCCCAGCGCACGGGCTTCAGCGTGCCGGGGATCAGGCGGCGCGGCGCATCGGGATCGCCGTCGTTGAAGCAGTAGTCGCCGATCTTGTAGAGGCCGCCCTGCGTGCCGAGCAGCACGCAGTTCTGCGGCAGCTTCAGCAGCGAGCCCGATGCGACTTTCTCGAGCGCATCGATCGGATAGCGCTTGCCGTAGAAGTGCCCGGGCAGGTCGAGGCAGATCAGGTCGACATAACGGATCTCGGGGTGCGCCTGCCGGAATGCGCGGACTTCACTGACCAGCGCGGGAACGACGTCAGCCATGTCTCATCCTTTCCATGTCTTGTATGGCGGTGCCGCGGCGCGGCGATCCGGATTCATGCGACGCACGGGGCAACACATGCCGCATGTCGATCAGTACTGCAAACAGGCTGCGCGGCGGGGCCGCCTCCAACACCGCCCGCCCCGCTGACTACTCAGGTGAATACCCAGATCACGCGCGTCGGCGCGTCGGTCAGGTTCGCGTAGCGGAAGCGCTTGTGCGCGGGCAGCTGGAACGCATCGTTCGGGCCGAGCGTGACCGGCGTGTCGTCGCCGTCGATCCAGATCGTCAGTTCTCCTTCGAGCACGAAGCCGCCCTGCTCGTCGCTGTCGTCGACCGGCCGCTCGCCGCTGCTCGCGCCCGGCCCGAGATGGCTTTCGAGGATCGAGAAACGCGACCGCATGTTCGGCGACACGAGGATGTCGGTAATGCCGGCCGCGTAATACACGGTGCGGCGTTCGTCGGGCCGCGTGACCCACGGCACGCTGCGCGGCTTGCTCAGGCTGTAGAAATAGGTGGTCGGCACGCCGAGCGCCTCGCCGATCGCGGTGAGATCCGCGACCGTCGGACGCGACAGCCCGCGCTCGACCTGCGACAGAAAGCCGACCGAGCGGCCGATCCGTTCGGCGAGATCGTTCAGCGTGACCTTGCGATGCTTGCGCAGGTCGCGGATCAGGATCGCCAGACTTTCTATCTCTTCCTGTTCGTTCATGATGGATTCCGGTGCAATCAAACGGTATCGCGCAAACGGTACCAGGCCTTGCCGATCGCCTCGAGCGGCGCGGCCAGCCGGCCGCCGCCGGGAAAGCGCGGGTTGCGGATGCGCTGGTACTGCGCGAGCAGACGGGTGTCGCCGAGCACGGCGTCGGCCACCGCGCGCGCCCCGGCGAGCGTCGGCAGCACGCCGTGCCCCGAAAAACCCTGCAGCCAGAAGCGCTGCCCGTGGCGGCCGATGTCCGGCGTGCGGCGCATGCTGATGTCGATGTGACCGCCCCACGCGTAGTCGAGCGGCACGCCGGCCAGGTGCGGAAACACGCGTTCGAGGTGCGGGCGCGTCGCCGCCGCGATATCGGCCGGCATGCCGCCGAGATACGTGCAGCCGCCGCCGAACAGCAGCCGGTTGTCGGGGCTCAGGCGGAAGTAGTCGGGCACGAACTGGTTGTCGATCACGCAACTGTTGCGCGGCAGCAGCGCACGCGCGACGTCGGGTGCGAGCGGCGCCGTTGCGACCTGATACGTGCCGACCGGCAGCAGCCGGCGCGCGAGATCGCGGTCGAGCCGGTCGACGTACGCATTGCAGGCGAGCACCAGCACGTCCGCGCGCACTTCGCCACGCGTCGTGCGGGCGACGTGGCCGCCGGCCGTCTCGCGGCAGTCGAGCACGCGACTCTGTTCGAAGATGCGGCCGCCCGCGCGCTCGATCGTCTGCGCGAGGCCGAGCGCGAGCTTCAGCGGGTTCAGGTGGCCGGCCTCCGGATCGTGAAGCGCGGCCAGATAGCGCGTGCCGCCGATCCATTCAGGCATCTCGCCGCGCCCGATCACGCGCAACCGATCGTAGCCCCAGCGCTCGGCCGCCTCGTCGCGCGCCTGCGCCAGCATCGCGACGCGCCGCGGCCGCACCGCGGCCCACAGGCTGCCGGGCCGGTAGTCGATGTCGAACCCGTGCCGCGCCGGCAGTTCGCGCACCTCGGCCGCCGCCCAGCGCATGCTGTTCCACAGCAGCCGCGCGCCGTCGCGGCCGAGCGCATCCTCGAGGGGCTGCATGTCGCACGACCAGCCGAGCAGCGCCTGTCCGCCGTTGCGGCCCGATGCGGCCCACGCGACGCGGCTCGCTTCCAGCATGACGACGCGCTTGCCGGCAAGCGCGAGCCGCAGCGCCGTATGCAGCCCGCTGAAACCCGCGCCAACGACCAGCACGTCGGCGTCGACGCGTTCGTCCAGCACCGGCCGATGCGGGATCGGCGCCGGGTAGGTGCCGGCGTAGTAGCTTGCGACGTGACGGTCGGACTGCACGAACATGCGGACTCCCGTGAAAATTACGCCGAGAAATTTCATGAAAAACTAGCATGACAATTTCACGAGAGCAAGCGTGAGACCGACGGTCTATCAGTCCGGCCCGACTGTCGAGATGCGTCCAACTTGGAATTTTTTCGTTCAAGTTGAAACCGACCCTAGCCTGGGTCCACAAGACTGTCCCGTTTGGAAGTGGAAAATTCCGGCATGACGTTGTCATCGAGACCAGGAGAGCATGCCGGCACGCCGGCATGGGCGCTGCAACCTAGGAGACCAGGTCGTGGCAGGTGTGAAGAAAGACGCGACATCTTCATCACCGATAAGATGCAACAGTTGCTTTGCTCTCGACAGCCCGACGTAACGCAGTTGCGATTCCCCGTGGGTCCGTTAATGCCGCGAGCTTCGTGTGTAGCGTCCTAGGCCTTCAATCAGCGGCGAACCACGTTGAAAACTCACTCAGACACCCGTGGTTAGCAGACTGCTTCGGCAAGCTCGACGTTCTTCGAGCTTGCCCAAAACCTCCACAGTGCCTTGCCTCGCGAATTTCTGACCTACACCATCGGCAACTGCCGCACCGACTTGCCGGTGAGTTGCGCGACGGCGTGCGCCACGGCTGGCGCGACCGGAGGCACGGCAATTTCACCGACCCCGGTCGGTTCGGCCGTGCTCGGCACGACGTGGATTTCGATCGCTGGCGCCTCCGCCATCTTCAAGACCGGATAGTCGGGGAAGTTGGATTGAATGACCCGTCCGTCCTTGATCTGAATCTGGCCGTACAACGCAGCGCTCAGCCCGAAGATGATCCCGCCTTCCATCTGCTGCGCGACGATGCCGGGGTTGACCACCGTTCCACAGTCCGCCACGCAGACGACGCGATGCACACGTGGCTTGCCATCCTTGAGCGACACCTCCACCACCTGTGCCACCACGGAGCCGAATGCGTTGTGCAGCGCCAGCCCGCGCGCACGCGGTGCGCCATCGGCGGCGGGCGCGAGCGGCTGGCCCCAGCCTGCCGTCTGCGCCGCGATGTCGAGCACCTTCCGCTCACGCGGATGCGCTTTGAGCAAGTCTCGCCGCATCGCCAGCGGATCGAGCTTGGCAGCGGCAGCCACATCGTTCAGGAAACCTTCGAGGAAGAACCCCGTGTACGAGTGGCCGACGCTGCGCCAGAACCCGATGGGTACCGGTAAGTCGACCACCAGATGCGCAATGTGTTCGTGCTCGATCTCATACGGTTGGTCGAACAAACCTTCGGCCGTATAGCGGTCAATGTCGAGCGACGGCGCACCGAACAGGCGCTCCAACTCGCCGGCCAGGATCGACTGGCCCGCACTGCGCGAGGCGATGGCCGTCACCCTGCCGTTCTCGACGCGAGCCTTCAGCCGTGCGATGGCCTGGGGGCGGTAGAAGTCGTGCTTGATGTCATCTTCGCGCGACCAGATCACCTGCACCGGGCGGCCTGCCGTCCTGGCGGCGATCGTCACCGCCTGCCCGACAAAGTCCGACTCCAACCGTCGCCCGAAGCCGCCTCCGATGAGCGGGATCTCGATGTGTACCTGGTCGCGGCTCACGCCTGCCGCGCGGGCTGCGACCAGTTGGGCCAGCGTGGCGACCTGCGTGGGTGCCCAAAGCTGCACTCGATTCTTGGTCACCTGCGCCGTGCAGTTGATAGGCTCCATCGTGGCATGCGCAAGATACGGCGCACTGTATTCGGCCTCGACAATGGTCGCACCCTGTGCATTCTCAAAGGCCTTCAGCCCATCACCCGTCGAACGGTAGGTGAAGCTCCCCTTGTCGCTGTTCAGCGCGCCGACGAGTTGTTGATGGATGTCAGCCGAATCCAGGGTGGCATGTGGGCCATTGTCCCACTCGGGTTCGAGTGCCCCAAGGGCTTGGCGTGCCTGCCAGTAATGGTCTGCCACCACGGCGACGCCCGGAGCGCCGCCCGTCGAGCCGTCGAACGGCACGACATACCGCACGCCGGGCATCACAAGGGCCGCTTTCGAGTTGAAGGTCTTGAGCTTGCCGCCCAATACCGGGCACATAACGACAGCGGCATACAGCATGCCGGGCGGCCTCACGTCGATGGCGAAGCGCGCGCTGCCATCGGTCTTGGCGGCGATGTCGTTGCGCGGCGCAGGCTTGCCCACCAGTTGATATTGCGAAGCGGGCTTGAGCGTGACATTGGACGGCGGAGCAATCTCGCGTGCCTTCTGCGCGACCGCGCTGAAAGGCATCTGCTTTCCGCCCGGCCCGATGAGTTGCCCTTCCCGCACCGTCACCAGCGTCGACTGCACGCCCCATTCGCGCGCGGCTGCCTCCACCAGCGTGGCGCGCGCGGTTGCGGCGGCCTCGCGCACGGGTTGCCACCCGTCGACCATGCTGCTGCTGCCGCCGGTGATGATGAGACCGATTTCGCGCGCGCTCTTGGCCATAATCCAATGCAGTGCGCGCGCCCAGAGCTTGTCCGCGTCGTCCGGATGCAGCGGCAGCGAGCTGTCGCCCATTGCGACGACATTACCGTAGATGCGTTCGATCGGCGATGACTCGATGCTCACCCGCGTCAGCGGAATATCCAGTTCCTCCGCGGCCAACATCGACAGCCCAGTGTGGATTCCCTGCCCCATCTCGACACGCGGCATGGCCAGGATCGCATTGCCTTCCGAGGTGATCTTGATCCAGCCATTCAGGGCAATCTGACCGGACGTTTCGGGAAACACCGCGGGATCACCGAGCCGGCTGCGTGGAGGCATCACGCCCCAGCCCACCACCAGCGCACCGCCAAGGCCAACCGCCCCCAGCAGAAATCGGCGCCGCCCAGGGCGTGCAATCCTGGTGTCGGCGCTCATGCGTGGCCGTCCCGCAGCACTTTCGCCGCACGCTTGATCGCTATGCGCACGCGCGGATAGGTCCCGCAACGGCACAGGTTGGTGATCGCCGTGTCGATATCGGCGTCACTCGGATCGGGCTGTCTCGTCAACAGATCTGCCGCCGCCATCAGCATGCCGGACTGGCAATAGCCGCACTGAGGTACCTGTTCGTCGACCCACGCCTGCTGTAACGCATGGCGTTTCTCCGGCGATTCCGCCAACCCTTCGATCGTGGTGATACGCTTGCCGGCGACCGCTGCCACGGGCAGGACACAAGATCGTACCGCCGTACCATCCAGATGCACGGTACACGCGCCGCAGGCAGCGACGCCGCAGCCGAATTTCGTGCCCGTCAGGTTCAGGTGGTCACGCAGCACCCACAGCAACGGGGTAGCCGGGTCGCAGTCGACGTTGACCCGTTGGTGGTTGACGTCAAGATCCATGTATCGCTTCCTTGCCTCGTATCACAATGGCCCAGCCTACTACCCGCACCTTAAGGTCAAACCAAACTTTAATGTCAAGCGCCCGGACGCAAATAACTTTTGGCTGGTCGCACGGTGACCGGCCAGAATACGCAATCCACAAGGACGCCAGCCGAGCAGACTGCGGCTCCTGATAACGGCAGACCCAGGCGGGCACCGCGTACTCCGGAAGGCGACTGTTGCCGTCCAGTGCCCGTCCATCGACCGCATTGCAGTTTGCACCGACGCTATCTGAATCGCACTTCCGCGTCGGCGCCTACGCATGATCGCCTTCATCGGTGCGTTCATGATGAACGACCTGGCGTGACGTCGGGAACGAAGCTCCCTGGACTCCTCAGCTCGCCCTCGACCGATAACGTGCACATGAGAGTCACGTGCTTGCATCGATACCGCCGAATGATGTGGTCAGCGCGAAGCACTGCTCAGCCGAAGGAACGCAAAAAAGCTTGACCATAGACTTAACTTGAAGGTTATGGTTTGCCATGGCATGCGCTACGAGCCCATGGTCACGCTTGTGGCATCAGGCAAAGGGCGACATGTTCGCGGCTATCGCCTGTGACCGATGAAGGGAGACTCACCATGACCAAACGCATACTTCACGTTGTCAGCAACGTCGCCAACTACGCGGATCAATCCGAGCCGACCGGCCTGTGGTTGTCGGAACTGACCCATGCGTGGCACGTCTTCGCCGAACACGGGTACGACCAGCGCCTCGTCAGCCCCAGGGGTGGCGAGT
Organism: Burkholderia sp. 28_3; assembly: GCF_003253915.1. Taxonomy (NCBI): domain Bacteria; kingdom Pseudomonadati; phylum Pseudomonadota; class Betaproteobacteria; order Burkholderiales; family Burkholderiaceae; genus Burkholderia; species Burkholderia sp. 28_3. The sequence goes on along the minus strand of NZ_QKZF01000033.1, from coordinate 3,263 downwards.
CCCCGCTGGAACCTCGCTCGCTGAAATGGCCGCTCGCCGATGCCTCGGTAAAGGAGTGGCTGAACGACAAGGACCGCCAGAAGCTTTTGGCGACGACGGCAAGCCCCGATCAGATCGATCCGGCGGATTTCGATGCGATCTATTTCACGGGCGGGCACGCCGTCATGTGGGACTTTCCCGACGATGCCGGACTTCAACGGCTCACGCGAGACATCTACGAGCGCGGCGGTATCGTGTCGTCCGTATGCCATGGCTACTGCGGCTTGCTGAATACGAGACTCGCCAACGGCACACTGCTCGTCGCCGGCCGCCGCCTCACCGGCTACTCGTGGGTGGAGGAGGTGCTTGCGGGCGTCGCGAAGAAAGTGCCCTACAACGCCGAGGAAGAGATGGTGAGGCGCGGCGCACTTTACGAAAAAGCGTTGCTGCCGTTCACGTCGAAAGTCGTTACAGATGGCCGCTTGGTAACAGGGCAGAATCCCCAATCGGCAAAAGCAACGGCCGAGCAGGTCGCGGCTCTCCTGTAACGGCAGGCAGCCCGGGACGCCAGCGGACATCCTCGCCTAGCCTTTTCCGGACGGTCGGCGGCGTCCGGCCTTGCCGGCGCCCTTCGTTCGGGCCGCACCGTCCAGTTCCCTCGACTGCATCTGCGACAACAGGCGCGTTGCATTGGCGCTGCAATCGATCTCGTCGGGCTTGGCCTCGATCTCGGCCATCAACGACACGAGATGCACCTTGTTCTGCGCCAGCTTCACCTGCATGGTCTCGATATCCCGCACCTTATGACGGAGCGCCTCGAGCAGCGCACCGCGCTGCCACTGCACGAGGTCGGGCGGCAACAACATGCGGATCTCGTCCAGGCTGAAGCCGGCCTTTTGTGCTGCCGTGACCAGACCGAGCACGACCACAGCGTCCGGCGAATAGATCCGATAGCCGTTGGGTTGCCGCTCGACGGCCGTCAACAGGCCGATGCGTTCATAGAAGCGGATGCGCGACGGCGTCAGGCCAGTACGCTCCGCCAGATCCCCTATCTTCATGTCTTGGGTGCGAAAGTGCCCAGACGGGTGGGCATGTTCAGGACCAGTTGCGCGTCCTTGACGACGTCCATACGAAGCACGGTGGACGCTCCGAGTCCGTCAAGCAGCTGACTCAACGGCCCGCCGTGCCGCGACAGTTCGACGTCGCGCGGAAAGAGTCGCTGCACGAACGACAGCATGTTGGTCTGCACCAGTGTCTGGTGCCACTCGCCGTCGATCCGGTTGATCATGGTTGCCGTCGCCATATGCGACTGCGACGGAACATTGCGCAACTCGGGAAGCGGCGCACGCAAGGTCAGGTCCGGCTTGCCGCCGGGACCGGCGATGCTGGCTTTTACGTCGGCGCCGATGTGCACGCCGATTTCCGTGCGCCATTTTGGCAACTGATATCCATACAGTCCGCGCACCCGCGCGATTTCCGTGGTCACCGGCAGCGCAAGAACATGCGCGTGGAAGCTGCGGCGTCGCATGGAAGCGAGCAGTTCCGGCGCATGGGGCCCCCGCGCCCCCGGCCGGCGGATCACCACCGCTACGGAAACTTCGTCGTAGGGGTCGTTATCGCAAACGGAATACGAGAAGAAGGTCAACGCCACGAGTCCATGGCCCGGATAGGCGCGCAGTGGCTCGAGAGGCGTCGGCAACATTGCACGCAATCGATCGGCAGGCGCCAGGAACAGCAGCTGAACGTTACTTGAGCGGTAGTAGAAGTTCGGCGCCCACGTCGGACCAACCGTGGATGTGACGAGCCGCTTCGGGATCCTGCGAAAAAAATCGATGTTTCCTGCGGCAGGGTCTCTCGCCACCTCATCGAGATCCGGGTTCATCCGGTAACGGTCATAGTAGCCGCCGGCAGGCACCTCGACCTTGTGCTCGCCAAACTCGACCTGAATGAACCGCTTATCCATATTCGTTGACCTTTCTCGGTGATTGAACCGGCAGGCGAGCCTGAAGAGGCATACCGATTAACAGCCGGCAACAATCACTCTAAGATTGAATATGACTTTAAGGTCAAGTACTTCGCAACGAATCGGAATGAATCGATACGCGTGGTCTACGCCGCAGCCGCTGGCTTATGCGAATCCCGAACCGAACGGACGACGGGGACCTCCGGCTGCGGCGTTTGGTCAGTCACTGACGGATCCGGAACGGATATCCCAGTCGGCGCGCTGGAAGGCAAGCGCGCTCGCCGCACGGCGCGCTTGCTCGGCAGGTGTGGGGATCAGCCGGTGGTGGAACCGTCGGGCTTGCCTAAATCAGGCGTAATTCCTGCTTCGCGGAGACGGTCCAGCACGCGCTTCTTGTTGTCGACACATTCAATTCCGTCCGGCCTGTCCTCGATACTCGCGATCGCGACGACAAGTTGGGCCCGGGTATGGTCGAGACGCTTGCGGATGCCATCGATCTCCTCCACCTTCTGCTTGAGTGCATCGAGCAATGCGCGATGATCCCATGCGCCCGGGCCGACCGGTAGCAGTTGTCGAATCTGCTCGAGCGTAAACCCCGCCTGCTGCGCGATCGAGATCAACCCCAGGAGAATTTCCGCCTCCGGGGGATACTCCCGATAGCCATTCGCTTGGCGCTCCACCACCCTGATCAATCCCTCTGCCTCGTAGAAACGAATACGTGAGGCCGTCAGACCACTGCGCTTCGCCAACTCTCCGATTTTCACGCCACACCCCAAAAAACTATTGACATTAACGTTGACTTTAATCCTAAAGTTGACCGGCGACTACATGGTGAAGCCCGACTGACTCGGGGGCAAGCGACCGCCTCGCGGCCTACCGAGTATTTCGAATTGTCTCAACAAACGGAGCGCATTGTCTCACCCAGGCCGCAAATGGTGACGTCGGCCTGCGCGTCGCCGGCAGAGTGACCGGATCCCAGCGCCATCGTCACGTTGCCGTTTCGTCAGTCACCGTCACAAAAGGAGTCGCCCGCTACCGAGCAGCAACGATCGCCGTACACGTCACTGGTTGTCAACTTGAATATCGAAAAGGAGTGCTGATCATGGGATACGTCACAACAAAGGATGGCGTTCAGATCTTCTACAAGGACTGGGGTCCGCGCGACGCGCAGGTCATCTTCTTCCATCACGGTTGGCCGCTCAGCGCGGACGACTGGGATGCCCAGATGATCTCGTACCGACTGTCAACGCATGTTCGCGGCTTCGGAGCAGGGCTCTACGCCGGTTCGGGCATAGGCTGGTTGCGGCGAGACTGGCGGACC
>NZ_QKZF01000032.1:0-45116 GCF_003253915.1 Burkholderia sp. 28_3 | reverse complement strand
GCAACCTTGAAACCGTTCGAATCCGCGTTTTACCCCCGGTTCTGCTGGCGCCATTACGCCGCCCATCCCCGGCTCCTTTACGCCGCCCCGCGACACTGCGCGCACGCTTCGTCCTTGTCGCCCCCCGGGGCACCAGACACGCCGATACCGCCAATCACGGTGCGATCAGCCGTACGTAGGGTCACGCCGCCGGGGATGAAGATCACTTCTGGTTCCGTTGCCAGCACGCCGCCGTCGAGCGGGCCGGCTACCTTCGCCGCGATCAGCTCACTGGTGGAGTCCTTGTTGAAAGCCAGGCCATAGGCATAAGCCGTATAGGCCTTGCGATAGGACACGGAAAGCGATTGCAGCGGCACCGAATCGCCCTTGATGACCGCTTGCTGGTGGCCCGAAGGATCGAGACGGTCGCCGTAACCGAATAGCCACGGCTGGCGCACACCCGTACTGCTTCGCTGGCGAGCACCTCGGCTGTTTGCCAGCGAAGCTTTTGCGTCGTGACCAGGTTGGTGCCCGCCGCGTGTGCAGCAGGGCCCGCAGCCGCGAGCAGGACCGCGGCCGAAGCGGCAGTGGAATAGAGCTTTCTGAGATGACTCATGTCAGCGCACTCACAAGATATGGAAAGCAGGAAGAGGGCATGCCGCAATGCTGCATCGCAATAATCTTCCACTCGCTTTGCATATCGATAAATGGTGTAATTCCGGAAAGAGCTTCCGGAAAGTCCATTAAATCGATGCATGCTGTCACTGAAATGGAGATCTTCGTCGAAGTGGTGCGGCAAGGCGGTTTCTCTGCAGCAGCGCGTAGCCTCAGCCTGGCATCCTCCGTCGTAGCCGATCGTGTGGCCGGTCTGGAAAAGCGTCTCGGGGTGCCGCTGCTGCTAAGGACCACGCGCCGCCAATCGTTGACCGAGGCGGGCGAAGATTACTTTCAGGAGGCCAGCCGCATCATCAACGACGTGAGGACGCTGGAAAGCCGAATTGTCGAGAGCGCGACTGCCGTGCGAGGCACACTTCACGTCACGGCACCGAACCCGCTAGGACTCCGCTGGATTGCTCCGTTCGTCGGACGGTTTGCGGCGAGCTATCCCGATATGGCGACCCAGCTGACGCTGGATGACCACTTTGCTGACATCGTCGCGCAAGGCATCGACATCGCGATCCGGGGCGGCCCCGCCATCGACGCGAACCTGATCGGGCATCACCTGTTCGACACCCGGCGCGTGGTCGTTGCGAGTCCGGCGTACCTGGATGACCACGGCACGCCCCGCCACCCTGACGAACTTGCAGCGCATCGTTGCCTGGTGTTCAACACGCAATCCCATCTTCATGCGGAGTGGCGTTTTGGACGGGGTCCAGCAGCCAGGAAGCTACGAGTGACGGGCTCACTTGCATCGACCAATTCCGCGTTGCCGGTTGCCTGGGCGGTCGCTGGTCTGGGGCTTGTCCAGAAATCCTGGTGGGAAGTTTCGGAACATCTCGCGGCGAGGCGACTGGTGACGGTGCTCGACGCCTTCGAGCCCGAACCTGCAAGCTTCTATGCCATCCATCCCGTCAGTCGCAACAAGTCCCGCAAGGTTGCGCTGTTCGTTGAGGGCCTTGTGTCACTGTTTGCCGACATGGATGGCGGAGTGAGGCTCCCACGAAGGACTTGAAACTGCGCTCTGGAGCTCGCGCACTCCACGCTAACCAGCCGACCTCACGACCGGTCTGGTTGACTTGGCGAGTTGCCTGAAGCCACTGCGACACAGATCTTTGGCGCATGGCTGGCAAATTTACGACTCAGGCATCCGCCATGCTTTTCACTAGCTGAAAGCGGCATTGTTTTGCGCTGCCATCATAGGCGCCCTGCACGGTCTAATCGATTAGATAAGAGAAAGAAATAGCGCCATGGCTACGCAGGCCTTTCGATAGATCGACAGGAGGTGATTTTCGATAGTGCGTGCGCTTATCTGAAGTTCGCTCGACCCCGACCTGGTCGACACCCCCTTCTTCAACAGCAGGGGCACTTCCAGTTCGCATACAGTCGACGCATCATCCAAGCAGCGATCTCCGGCGAGCTCGCCGCATCGGGTTACACGAACGGTAGCCTTGCATCGCGGATTCAAGGCGCACGCATCTGCATTCCGCGCGCGCACTGCTTCGGATGTACTTAGCCTGTACCAGGCTTGGATGTTGGCGTCGAGGGGCTGGGGGTGCGCAACACGCGCAGATCATGTGTGCGTCGACAAGGAGTCGGTTTCGCAACGGCGTCGCGGGCGAATCGGGCGAGATCAGGACGCCCGAACAGGTGCTCGACGCGCGCACGTATCTGGGAACCCCTGCCAGGCAAATCATCAGCCGAACGGTCCCGGGATTGCATATCGGTTTGTTCAGGGGCTCGCGCACGCTTGCCGGCGCATGCTCGCAGCCACGGAAATGCTTCCTGGAGGACGCCCGCCCGTCGAACAGCCCGGGAACGATGTGCCGTCATCCAGGCCATTCAGTGCCACCACTTCAGCGAGTTTTTGCCGCAACGGCGAGCTTGTCCGCGGCTTGCTGCGCGCTTTCGTTGTCGTCGTTCCAGAAGTTGCCGATCACGTCGTAAAAGGCACCTTCCACCGCCGGCGTATCGACCATGTCATGCGCCCACGACGGCACCAGCGTTCCCTTCGCCTGCGCGCTGGTGAAATCGGCAGCGGAACGCTGCGCACAGGTGTCGAACTTCGACAGATCCATGCCTTGCCGCACGGGAATCGAGCCCTTGTTGAGGTTGAATATCTCCTGGAACTTCGGGCTAAGAAGCAGGCTCGCGAGATCCTTCTGCCCCTTCTCGACATCCGCGCTCCTGACCTTGAAGAACGCGAAGCTGTCGACGTTGAACGTATAGGCGTTTTGCGAACCGGGAGCTGGTACGCACAGATAGTCCTTGCCCGGCACCTTCCCGGCTACGCTGAACTCGCCCTTGGCCCAGTCCCCCATGAACTGCATCGCCGCCTTACCGGAGATCACCATGCCGGTCGCCAGATTCCAGTCGCGCCCCGTCTGAGCCTTGTCGGTATAGGCCTTGATTTTCTTGAACGTTTCGAGCGCCTTGACCATGGTCGGCCCCCTGAGGGTCGACTGATCGAGTTGCACGAACGCCTTCTCGTAAAAGGCCGCACCGCCCACACCGAGCGCCACGGTCTCGAAGGTTTCGGCGTCCTGCCATTGCTGGCCACCGATCGCGACCGGCGTGATGCCCGCTTTCTGCAGTGCTTCGGCAGTCCGGAAGAACTCGTCCCACGTGGCGGGCGGCTGCGCGTTCACCTTCTTCAGCGCGTCCGCATTGATCCATAGCCTGTTGACACGATGCACGTTGACCGGCGCCGCTACATATTGTCCCTTGTACTTCATGATGCCCGAAATCTGCGGCGGAATCAGCTTGTCCCAGCCTTCGCGCTTCGCCACGTCGTTGATCGACACGAGCACGCCTTCGTCTCCCCACTCCTGAATGGCGGGCCCCTTGATCTGGGCTGCAGCGGGCGGATTGCCTGCGATCACGCGCGTCTTGAGCGCGGTCATCGCGTTTCCTCCGCCACCGCCGGCAACGGCGAAATCCTTCCAGGTATCGCCTTTTTCATCAAGCATCTGCTTGAGGACCTGGGCCGATTTTGCTTCGCCACCGGACGTCCAGTAGTGCAACACCTCGACCTCCGCGGAGCGCGCCGCCCCGCAGGCAAGGACCGCCGCGACGCCGAGCGCGTAGACCGTGAGCTTTGCGGTCCGGCCGGCCGGTTTGGGCAGGTTGCCTCGTTGGGTTCGCATCTGGCTTGTCTCCTTGCATTGTCGTGTTTTTCATGTTGCCCCACGCGGATGTTAGCGATAACAGACAACGGCGCCCTATCGGGATGAACCCTGCCCCAATCCCGCGCTTTCCTGGGCTTTCCATCCGGCACAGGCGAGGTGATACTCGCGTGATGAAAGACAAACCGACTCGCGCGGCAAGACAGCCCCGAACCCATCCGAGCCCAGGCAACGCCACGACCGCGACACCTCATGAACCCACGCGCCGCAGGCTAAGCGGACGCGCGACGATCGCCGACGTCGCGGATCTCGCACAAGTCAGCACAATGACAGTATCGCGTGCCCTGAAGGATCCGGCGCAGTTGTCGCCCGAAGCGCGTGCCCGTGTGGAAGCGGCCGTCACTGAACTCGGCTATGTCCCCAACCATGCGGCACGCACGCTCGCCACGTCGCGCTCACACGTCGTGGCCGTGCTGGTACCATCCTTGTCGAATACGGTTTTTGTCGATACGCTCGCCGGCATCCAGGATTGCCTGGGGCCGGCTGGTTATCAGATTTTAATTGGCAATACTGGTTATTCTTCCGGGAAGCAGGCGGAACTTGTCTCGACCTATCTCTCGCACGCACCCGACGGCTTTCTCGTCACCGGCATCGACGGCTCTGAAGCCATCCGCCAACGCCTGGCTGCGGCACGTGTGCCCGTGGTTCATATGTACGATCTGAGCCGCACTCCCGGCGAATGGTCGGTGGGTTTTTCGCAGCAGCGCGCGGGCTTCACCCTCACGAAGTATCTGCTCGAACGCGGCTACCAGTGTCCGGGATTCGTCGCGGCGCAGCTGGACCCGCGCACCATGCAGCGTCGTGCCGGCTTTCGCCGCGCGCTGCGCGAGGCGGGTCTCGACCCCGATGTCGAGATACTGACTGACGAACCGTCGAGTGTCGGGCTCGGCTCGAAGCTGCTCGCGCAGATGCTGTCGCATGCTCCCGCATGCGACGCAATTTTCTGCTGCAACGACGATCTCGCGCTCGGCGCACTCTTCGAGTGCCAGCGGCGCGGCATTTCTGTACCGGGCCGGATTGCGATCGCGGGATTCAACGATCTGCCGCCTTCCGCATGGTCGACCCCGTCGCTGACGACCGTCACGACGCCACGCTACCAGATCGGCTTCGAGGCCGCGCGACTGTTGTTGCAGATACTGGACGGACACCCTCCCGAGAGGAGTTGCATCGATCTGCGGTTCACGCTCACGCCGCGGGAAAGTGCCTAGGAAAACGGATGTGTCTATGGATTGCCTTTGAAGCCCGTCAAGAAGACGAAGCGCGTGCATCTCGCCTCTGACTGCGGGGGGCGGTCGCGCTGCCGTTATACATCGCGCCCGGGCACGTACGCGAAATTCGTGCCGCTGGCTGAATTCATGGCGTTGCCGGTTGAGATTCGATGCGTCGAGTGCTCGCGCAAAGCCGTTGCTATATCGACGCCGGCAGCGGATACGGGCTTTCGCGGTGGCTATTTCTGCGCGGTTGCCGCGCTGCTGCGCCAGGAGGACGGTGCAACTGGGGCGGTTCGCAGCTTGCTCAGACAGGGCGGAACCCCAGAGGGTATCGAAGTATATGCCCTTGCCCTGATTCGCGAACACGGTCTTATGTGAGAATTCGGAAGAGCGAAATGACCATTATCTTTGTGATTTGTTTGCTCGTTGCGTTTGTCTTAATCGCACGAAGGTCTCCCGCTTTCATGACTTGGGCTGGAAAGAACCAACTTGCGGCAGGCGCTATTGGCTTGCTCGTGTTCGGCGGTGCGCTTCTAACACTGAAACACGTCTCAACGGCAGACGGTCTCCAGCAGAGTTACGTGTCCAAGAGCGTGACACAGGGTTCCGCAGCGCCTGCTGAGACTCATACGACGATGCATGACGCTTTGCCGTTTCATGTGTTCTCGCAGGGCCATGACTGATCTAGTTGGCCATCGGGCGGGCCCCCGGGGGATGAAAGCGGTTTAAGGTGGCCAAAGCGTAGTATGGAAACGCGGCGGTGATCGAGTTCGGTTCTTGCCTGGTGCCCCGAGCCCGTAGCCTGATTGGACCCGCAGTCCTGCGTGCACCCCGAATTTTGACCACGGGCGAGGTCTTCCCCGAATCGAGAACGAGGACTCCTGCCACCTATCGTCCGGCAGGAGTTTCCACGGACATCCTCCATCCCCACCGTGCAGGACTGGACGTCAACAAGGACACGATTGTGGCCACCATGCGGTGCGTCTCGACACCTGAGCTTGGACGAACCCCGGAATCTGTACGCGCGTAGTACGCGATCGCGACTGCGATCGCCTCACCTGTCGACGGGTTCCGGGATATGGTCTGCATTCTTCCGGCAACAAACGAACTCACCCCTGCCCCATGTCTCAGCTACGCTTCACAACAGGGCACCGTGTAGCCATCGAAGATTGGGAAAACTGTGACGAAGCGCCTCACCCAGCTGTTTCCGCAAGCTTGTCGAGACCCGCAATCGCTCCTTCGTTCGCAAGTAGCGCACGCTTGCGAACGTAGCGCATGATGCTCGTCGCGCCATACCGTGAGCCACCCATCCCCGATTGCTTGAACGCGGTCTTCTCGCCGTCGAACATCATCACGCGCGGCAGCTCGGTATCGTTAATGCTGACGCCGCCCGCCTCCATCTTCGTCGCGAAATCTCCGGCGGTATGCGTGTCGGGGCCGAACACCGCGCCGCTTAGTCCGTAGATCGAATCGTTCATCAACTGCTCGGCCTGCGCATCGCAGGAAAAGCGCATGACGGGTACGATCGGTCCGAACGTCTCTTCCGTCATCAGCTTCATGCTGTGATCGACGTTCGCGACAATGGTCGGATCGATCCACACGGCGCCATCCACCGTTTCGCTCTTGCCGCCGAGCTTGATCGACGCCCCCTTGTCGAGCGCATCCTGCAGTTGCGCGTCGATGATGGATGCCTGCCGCTCGAAGATCATCGGACCATAGTGGCCGCCGTCGCCCATCACCAGGCTACGCCGCAAATTCCCGGCCTGTGTGCAGAGTTCGTCGACGAGCGCGTCGTATAGCGATTCGTCCGCATAGACACGCTCGATCGCGTAGCAGACCTGCCCGGAGTTGTAGAGTGCACTGCGCAGGATGGCGGTGGCCGCGCGCTTCACGTCGGCTCCTGCGAGCACCACAGCAGCGTCCTTGCCGCCGAGCTCGAGGAAAGCGGGGATAAACGCCTGCGCCGCCACGCTCGCGATCTTTTTCCCGGTTGGAACGCTGCCGGTGAACACCACCGCATCCGACTGTGCGACAAGTGCTGCCCCGGTTTCCGCCCCGCCGCTCACGAGTGTGAGCACGCCGCGCAGCGCGGGCACGGCTTCGATCGAGCGGCGCAGCGGCTCGATGAAGCGCGGCGTGATTTCGCTCGGCTTGATCACTACGGACGCGCCCGCCACCAGCGCTGGAATCGCATCGATGAATGACAGCACCAGCGGAAAATTCCACGGGCTGATCACACCAACGACGGGGTAAGCGGGATAGGTAACCTTGAACACGATATCCGGATGCGCGTCGAGCTTGCGAAACGGCGTCGCGAGTACGTTCGGCGCATGCTCGCAGAAACCATGGATAAAGTGGATTACAGCCCCCAGTTCTTCGGCAGAGATGCGATGGCGCGCAGTGTCAATCGACAGTGCGGTAACGATGTCGTTGCCATGCGCCTCAAGCTGCGCGGCCCATTCCAGCAGTGCCGCGATGCGGTGCGGCAACCCGCCGGCCTCCCACGCGCGCTGCGCTGCGCGCGCGACGGCGACCGCCGCGCCAATCTCCGCGGCATCCATGCTCCTGATTTCGTAGTCGAACTCGCCGGTGCGAGGATTGCGTACTGCAATAGAGGTCATCGTAGTTTCCTTCCTTTGCATATGTGTCGGCCGCCCACGCGCCCGCCACGTGACGTTGTGCGATGTCGGTTCATGCTAACAACGGGAAAAAGGAGGGAATACGCGCGCTACGGCAATACAGCCGATTTCCTATATCAAAGTGCGTAACGCAAATAGCAAAAGCGTGATGGCTTCATGTCTGATCCGACGGCGCAGACTTGGCAGCATCGATCGCAGATCGCTCGTCGGCATGCTGAACCACGCGGGATGGCCCCGATACGACGGGACTCGCCAGGCGGCGGGCGTCCTTTGGTGCGAAGCCAAAGTAGTCACGGAAAGCCGCGGTAAAGCTGGTCTGATGCTGATAGCCGACCGCCAATGCCACCTGTCCCACCGGCTGCCGTTCGCCTACCAGAAGCCGAAGCGCACGATCCATCCGGCAGCGATGACCATACTCGAAAATCGTCATCCCATAGAGGAACTTGAATCCACGCTTGAGCTTCGAAGCATTGGTCCCTACCGCGCGCGCCAGTTCGGGAATCGTGGGCGCAAGACGCAGGTCGCCGACGATCATCTCCCGCGCCTGCTCAATCAGCCGCAGGTCGCGCGCTGATAGCGTCTCGCCGGGGTTGTCGGCGCGCGCGTGCGCGAGCCACATCTCGATGCATGCGCACAGTATCTCCGTACACTTGCCTTCCAGATAGAGCATCTGACGCGCACCGCGATAGCGGGAATCCAGCAGTTGCTCGACGATGTTCAGGGCGTCTACGCTAAACGGCATCTGCCGGTTGTAAATCTGGTCAAATCCGACCCCTGCGAGCTCGCCGCGAATGCGGTCAGCCTCGTTGCCAACCGCACCCAGCAACCGGTCGAAATAACGCTGCGTCACGTAGAGTCCGACCGATTGCCATGGGCCTGGCCCACAGGTGACCGTGTAGCGCACGTCTGCACCCTGCCGGCATACGAGCAGGTTGGGGGCATTCACCTGCAGCGTACCGGTATCAGAAAAATCGACGCTTGCCGGGCCGGATAGTGAAAAGTGAAATTCCACGAACGACTCCGGCAAAACACTCTCGGAGCGGCTGTGCGCGTAGTTGCAGTCGGAAATCACCAGAAAGATCTCGTCGCGAATGCTGGCCATACGCCACACGCCCTCTTCCGCGTCGCCCGGAACCGGCACCGAGGCCCCATATAGTCCGAACTCGGGCACGCTGACGCAGTCGAGCCGGGTACGCAGATTGTCAAATGCCTCCGTGAGGCGTGACTCGGGTCCGGCGAGCGTGGTGCGGAACAGACCGGATAGCGAAGTCGGCATATTGGGTTCCGGAAAGAGGCAAACATCCAGCATGCATTATCCGCTCCCCCGGACGGCACGCAACGTGCAGCCGGCAGCGGACTCACATGAAAAAACCGCTTTTCCTAATTCACCGCCCCAATCGACAAAGTCTCGCCACATCGGCACGGGTATAACGCAAGCATCGCTCGCCGGCTTGGCACGGCGCGGCACCCAAATTCCGCCCTTTTTCATTGGACATCGTGAGACGATGAGACACTATCTTTCCCGCCTGCGCTCGCGTGGCGAACTGCTGACCGTCAAGCGCGAGGTCGATCCGCGCTACGAGATTGCTGCGGTCGCGCGGCGGCTGCAGGACGAAACGACAAAGCCGGTGCTCTTCACAAACGTGCGTGGCAGCTCTCTGCCCGTGTTGATGAATCTGTACACAGACCACGAGCGACTGCGTGAGATCATCCGTTGTGAGGCCGACGAAACGTTCTGCGCACGGCTCGATCGCGAAATCTCTCTCGCTGCGACGCTCGAGACGCCGACCGAGCGCGTCGCGGCGCCTACCGACTGGGTCACGGGCAAGCTCTCCGACCTGCCGATCCCCACTTATCACGCGCGGGATGGCGCGCCGTACATTACAGCCGGCGTGTTTCTCGCGAAGGACCCCGCCAGCGGGCGTGCGAATCTCTCGTTCCATCGCTCGATGGTCATTTCAGACGACGAACTGCGCATCCGGCTCGGCAGTACACACGATCTCGCGCGCTTCCAGCAGCAGGCCGAAGCGCGTAACGAACCACTCGAAGCAGCCATCCTGATCGGCGCCGACCCGGAAATATTCATGAGCGCATGCGTGTCGCTGCCGCCCGACGGCAACGAGCTTGCGCTTGCGGCGGCCATGCGCGGCGGCCCGATCGCGATGCGCCCGGCGCGCACGATCGATCTGGACGTGCCAGTCTCAGCAGAGATTGTGATCGAAGGGCGCATTTTGCCCAATATGCGCCGGCCCGAAGGTCCATTCGGCGAATTCATGGGCTACTACGTCGAAGTGGGCGACAACCATGTGTTCGAAATCACCCACGTCGGCTGGCGCGAGGGCGCAGTCTTTCAAGGCCTGATCTGCGGATCGCACGAGGATCTTCGCCCGCTCGAGGCCGCCACCGCCGCGCGTATCTACAAGGCCATTTCGAGCCAGGTGCGTGGTGTACTCGACGTGAGCTGCCGCCCCACCGTCATGAATACAGTCATCAAGCTCGACAAGCAATACGAAGGCCACGCGCAGCACGCGCTGCTGGCCGCGCTCGGCTCGCACCTCGACTACAACAAGCTCGTCATTGTCGTGGACAAGGACGTTGACATCTACAACATGGAAGACGTGATCTGGGCGTTTCTCACGCGCGGACGCGCCGATACGCGCACGATGGTAATCCATGACGTGCCGGGCTTCTATCGCGATGCGCACAAGGACCATTGGGGCCGTCTCGCGATCGACGCCACACGTCCGTGGGGCCGCGAAGCGGAGTTCGAACGCAAGACCATTCCCGGAGCCGGGCAGATCGTGCTCGACGACTACCTGCCGCATTTCTCCGCGCGGGCGGCGACATGACCGGCATCGTGCAAAAAAAGCGCGTCGTGGTCGCGATTACGGGCGCGACGGGCGCCGTGTACGGCGTGCGGCTGCTTGAGATGCTGCGCCACTGCACAGTGACGACGCATCTCATCGTGTCGCGCGCGGGCTGGATGACGCTACTCGACGAAACCGGACTTGAACGCAACGCGCTGCGCGATGCGGCGAGCGTCTATTACGACCAGAACGAAGTGGGCGCGAGCATCGCCAGCGGCTCGTTCCAGCACGACGGCATGGTAATCGCACCATGCTCCATGAAAACGCTCGCGGCCGTGGCGCACGGCTTCGACGACAACCTCATTTCCCGCGCCGCGAGCGTCACGTTAAAAGAGAACCGCAGGCTCGTGCTGCTCGCGCGCGAAACTCCGCTCACGCTCGCGCATCTGCGCAACATGACACTCGCGGCCGAAATGGGCGCGACGGTGATGCCGCCGTTGCCCGCGTTCTACGCGAAGCCCGATAGTCTTGACGCGATGGTCGACTATACGGTCATGCGCGTACTCGACCAGTTGCACGTCGAGCCTCCGGCGGCCATGCGGCGCTGGCAGGGGTTGGGCGCAGCGTATTAGCCGCTCTTGCCGTCCGCCCGGGACGGCAGGCCGGCACCCCATCGCGTTGCCAGCCAACGCCAAAAAGCCCGGCGTTGCGGCTTCTGCGCAACGTCGGGCTTTCCCGGTCAGGCACAACCAGACTGCGTGTATCGTCAGCCCGCCTGCATCTTCGCTGTGGCAGCCTTCCGGCGGTTTGCACCGCGCTTCTTGCGCTGCGCCATCGTCAGCAGCGTGCCGAGAACGAATAGCGATGTAACGAGCTTCAGGTCCGAAGGCTGGAAGCCGATCACGAGTACGACCGAGATCATCTGGAAGTAGACGATCGATCCCAGGACAGGCGCAAGCACCTGACGCAGCATCGAGCGGTTGCCGACGATCGCCTCGCCGAGCAGCAGCGCTGCGAGGCCGTTGACCAGTACGCCGAAGCCCATATTCACGTCGGCAAAGCCCTGGTTCTGGGCGAGCAGCGCGCCACCAAGCGCCGCGAACAGATTCGCGAGACCGAGACCGACCAGCGTATAGACCTTCACGTTGATGCCCTGCGCCTTGGCCATGGACGGACTCGAGCCGATCGCGCGCATCGCCATGCCGTGCTGCGTGCCGAGGAACCAGAGTACGCCCGCACCGATTACGGTATCCGTCGCGCCAAGCATGAGGATGCGAGACAGGTAGCCGCCACCTGCGGCCGGCAGCCATGAGAATACGCTCGCATACGCGAACAGCGCCGAATTCGGCTGCCCCATCACGCGGATGTTCACCGAGTACAGCATGGAGAGTACGAGAATGCCGCACAGCAACGTATTGATCTTCGCCTTCTCGTGAATATAGGCGGTGAGCAGCCCGGCCGCGAATCCCGCGAGCGTGCCGCCGAGCAGACCAATCACGGGATTGAAGCCCATCATCAGCAGCTTCGCGCACACGCAGGCGCCGAACGGGAACGAGCCCTCCGCCGTCATGTCCGCAAAGTTGATAATCCGGAACGGGATCATGATCGCGAGCGCGATCAGCGCGTAGGTCAAGCCCTGCATCATCCCGACCGGGAAAAGTCCGATAAATCCATTGATCAGATTCATGCGTTCACCGTTTGCGCCATCGGCGGCTCATCGTTGAAGGTCGCCATCAGGCGTTCCATCGTCATCGCGCGCTTTGCCTCCCCGGTCAGATCGCCGACGATCCGACCGTCGCGCATCATGATCAGGCGATTGCCGTAGTCAATCGCGTGATGCATGTTGTGCGTGACCATCAGCGTTGTCAGCTGCGCTTCGCGCACGACCTGCTCCGTCACCCGCATCACGATCTCCGCCGTACGCGGGTCGAGGGCGGCGGTGTGCTCGTCCAGCAGAAGCAGCATTGGCCGTTGCAGGACCGCCATCAGCAGCGAGAGCGCCTGCCGCTGGCCACCGGACAGCAGTGACGCCTGCGCCTTCATGCGCTTCTCAAGGCCAAGTCCGAACGACGCAATCCGCTCCCGGAACGCCTCCGCTTGCGCATGCGTGAGCCCACGGCCGAAACCACGCGCCAGTCCACGCTGGTTCGCGACAGCGAGATTCTCCTCCAGGCTCAACGCGGCTGCGGTACCAATCGACGGGTCCTGAAACACCCGCGAGATGTACTTCGCCCGCCGGTGCGTCGGCAACGTGGTAATGACACGGCCGTCGATCGAAATCACACCCGTATCGGAGATAACTTCGCCTGCGAGCATATTCAGGAAGGTCGATTTGCCAGCGCCGTTGCCCCCGACTACCACCGCGAAATCTCCGGGCAGTAGCTTGAGCGACACATCCGTCAACGCAACCCGCTCGTCGACCGTGCCGGCATGGAACGTCTTGCTGACCCGCTCGACAGACAGGAGCGAGGTGTCCTTTTCACGCATCATTGTCACCCGGGCGGAGCGTCGCCCCTTCAATTGATCAGGCATCCGCAGCCCTCGAACGATTTTGGAATGGTCAGGCCAAGCTTGGCGAACTGGCCACGGCTGATCGACGTGACATAGTCCGATTTTGCAGGCTTCATCACCGGCAGCGTCGATGTCGGTTCCCCCTTCAGCGCACGCACCGCGACGCGTGCCGCGTTTGCGCCGACCGATTCGAACGAAACGGCGTATGACGCGTCCGCCATGTCCTTCTTGATCAATTCCGTCTCCGAACTGATGACGGGTACTTTCATCCGCTGCATCGCTGCTGCCACTGCCGGAATCGCTGACTGCACGAGATTCGATCCGGTAATGTAGATAAAGCCGATGCCGTTCAGCAGCTGGGCGCGCTGCGTGATGTCGTTGACACTGTCAACGCTGACTGGTCGAAACTCAAGACCTGCCCGCTTGGCTGCCTCCTGCAGGGCGCGCGTCGTGGCGACATCATCAGCTTCTCCGGGGTTATAAAGTACGCCGAATGATTTGACGCCGGGCAGCAGCTTCTTCGCGAAGACCAACACTGCGTCGAAGTCCTGCAGGTCGGATGCACCAGCAAAGCGATCGCTGCCGTGAGTCCAGCCTGGCGTAAGGCCAGCCGCGACTGGATCCGTAACCTCCGCGAAAACGAGCGGGATATGATGATCGGCCACCGCTGAGAGTGCGACCTCGGAAACCGAAGTTGTCAGCGTCAGGATCAGCGCCGGATCCTTTGAGAGAATCTGCGAAAACATCTGGGGCATCAGCGCCTGCGTAAAGTTTGCGTCGCTGTACACGTAGTTAACGTTTTTTCCCTCGACATAACCTTCACGCGCCATTTCGGCCTTGAAACCGACCATCGTCCTTGTGAGCGATGGATGCGGCCCCAGGTTCGCAATACCAATCGTCACGGGCTGGCTGCCCTGAGCACTCACCGGCGCCATCACGGTAAACAATCCGGCGACAGCCGCCACGCCGACCATGAGAATGTTCCTCAATGTGCGGCGCAACAAAAACTTCGGAAGAACGGAAACGGTCGATTTCTTCATTGCGTGTATCCCGTAACGATATTGGATAGGCGATTTGTAGCACCGACAGGCAACACGAATTTATTCGCCAGCCAGCTTTTGCCGTTTCGCTAAAACCTGGTTCGCTTTGCCTAACTTTGCGCGCGACCGGACACTACCTGTGACCGGGCCAGCACAATTCTGGCAGCCCGCTCACCGCTCGCACACGCGCCGGTGAGCAGCGCCTGCGATGTCCAGTCCCCGCAATACACGACAGGCCGCCCGGAGGCCTGCGCAGGCGCCTCCTGCCAACGCCAGAAGGCGCGCAGGCGCCCCCCGTACCCCGGGGCGAACAAAGGCAGCATCCGGGGTATCCACTGATTGACGACCGCGACCACCTGCCGGTCGAAGTCGGGAATGCGGGCACGTAACTCTTCGCGCAGCAACACGTCAAGTTCGCCGGTGCAGCCGCGCCTGATTGCTTCGTCCACTGCCTCTGGCGCCAGCTGGCAATACACCTGCGTGAGTGGGCGCCCTTGATCGGGCGCAGCCGGCGTCTGTTGAAACGTTGCGATACGGCTTCCGACATCGCGCGAAGCGAATTGCATCTGCGCTGGGAGGGACTTTGCGAATCCATAGTGGACAACACCAAGGGCGTTGTAGTGCACATTGGCCAGCATCTGGCGCTCTATAGCCTGTGGCGTGCGGATCAATTCCCGCGCGAGTGAGCCCTGGACCGCGCAGACCACGTGATCGGCAGTCAAGGCGTCGCCGTTCGCAAGCGTGACCCTGAGACGAAGCTCATCGCCATCGCGCTGGTGCTCGACGGAAGTCACCCGCGTTCCGGTCCGCACGTCCAGCAACCCGGCAAGTGTCCGGCATACCTGTCCCATACCACCTTTAAGGGTGTGGACCGTATCCTCGCCGATCAGATGCGGCACGGTGGTGCGGTAGAACAGGGTTGATAACGCATCAGGATTGAAGCTGCGCGTCGCGCGAAACACCGGTTCAACCAGGTATGACATCGCATTTGGACCGATCTCCCTGCGAATGTAATCGGCGAGGTTCAGCCGGTCGGCCTCCGGGTCGACATCAAGCGCACTGATCGCCCAGTCCGGATCAACGCGGTCGCGCTGCGAACGCATCCGTAACGCATGCCGCACCATCGCGACCCGCTCCCCTAGATGCAACCCCGGCGTCGCCAGCGAGCGTACAGTCGGCATCAACTCGATCAGATGGTCCCCTTTCGTTGTCACACAGCGCGCGCTCAGACGGCGTAGTGGAACGAGCGCATCGCCAAGTGCGAGGTCGGCGACCAGACGATTGAACGCACCGCCGAACGGGTAGACGAGGCGCGCGCCGCTGTTGAAAACGATATCGCCTTCGCGCCGGTCTCCCATGCGACCGCCAACCGTTTCCGCGGCCTCCAGTACCGTTACATGCATGCCCGCCTGCCCAAGCCGATAGGCAGCTGTGAGCCCCGCAATTCCCGAACCGATCACAATCACGCGGGGGCCATTGCCGTCCTGGCGCGCTGCCGCCGCCATCGCCGGTCGATCATCCAGAGATGTGTCCATCGAAAATCCGCTTGCGGTCATCTCAATTCCCAAAAGTCATTCCGATCTGATGCGGGCAGTCCATCGAACGCATGCATCACATGCAGGCACCGGGCTTTCACCTGTACCACTCGCGTCCGGGAGTACAAGTATCGACCTCGTTCATCGCTCAATAAAACCCGTTTGTACGGTCGCTACTTAAAAAACGCTGGCGAATATACCCGGTGACACACGAGGCCACTAATGCACCAGGTTCAGGGAGCTTCTTTCTAGAACATATGGAAAATACCGGCCAGGGCCGAAACCTGGTTCCTGGAGCTGCTCGCTGCACACGAGGATCCCGCGCATTCGATATTCGCGTATGTCGCGTCTCCCGCTGCACGTTGATAGATTCCGGCGAGGTAAAGGATCGTTCGGTGTGACACGAAGTAATTTACGCCGACGTCAACCTGGTGATACTGTGGCGCGAAGTCCGTCGGATGGACCTTGCCAATTGTGTACGCATACGCGCCAACAAACTGGACCTGCGGCGTCAGGTTGTATGCGATGTTCGCCTCGATGTTGTCGAAGCGCGCATCCGCGTCAGCGAGTCCATCACCCTGATCACCCAGTTTGTCGTAGTCGCTGTGACTCCATAGCAACCCGAGTGTGGTCTTCCCGATCTGGTACGTTCCACCAATGCCGTAGATATCCATGCTCTGCGGGTTCAGCGCGTTTGCCTCATTTGGTGAGGCAGCCGATATCTGTGGGAACAGCATCGTATTCCAGTTGCCCTCGGATGCCGCGAGCGCAGGATGGTTCATATGGAAATAAGCGGCCTGGATCTTTGCGGGTCCGTTTTCGTATTTCGCGCCGAAGCTCATCGCGCTCTCGTTTCCGAAGCTGCCAGCTACGCCACCGAAGCTATACATTGCGCCGATCTGCAGTCCACCTACCACGGGACTTTGGTACTTCACCGCGTTGTTTACGCGGAATTGCCAATTGAAATTGTCGTTGTCTCCCGGGTGAGCGAAATACCCGTTCCACCGATAGACCGCGCTGCTCTGCGCGAGCCAGTCGTTGGCAAAATCGTATTGACGGCCAAGGGTGAACGTTCCCAACGCATCATTCGACAGACCAACGAAAGCCTGGCGGCCGAACAGGCGGCCGCCCTGAAACGACTGGCCGCTACTCATCGCAAAACCGCTTTCCAGGGTAAAGACCGCTTTCGTCCCGCCACCCAGGTCCTCGTTACCCTTCAGTCCCCAGCGACTAGGCCCCTCGGCAGGGCTGACACTCTTGCCACCAGCGACGTTGTTGGTCCAGATGAAACCACTCATCAGTACACCGTACAGATCGACGCTACTTTGTGCGTGAGCGCCAGACTGGCATACAAGTGCGGCCGCCGTTGTGATCAACGTACTCAGGATTACCCTTATACTGCGCATGACTCTTCCCCTTATTGGCTCGTTCGTGTACTTCAGGTTGTCGGCAAAGCAGAGTTTGGAGGCTGATGCGTTCTATTTCGTCTGTTGCCATATGCCGCGAAGGTCCAGGAGGGGCGGCAGCCAGCAACAAGGTGGGTGTCGGAGAACAGATTAGAAACGGCCGTCACGCGTGACAACCGATCCAAAAACCATAGAACCGTTTTCCTTTAATTTAGGATCGCTTCCCTATGACCGCCCTACCGTGACGACCTGTGCGCGTGCTCTGCCGAATTGCCGCCTCGATACTCGCCTCTCCTCGCGCCCCTCCACTCGCTTCGCTGACCGGTTTCTGACAGACGTCAGGTGGTCTATACATATCCAAGCCGAAACGGCTCCCCCTTATCTGCCACGGCAGCCCCATAGCGATTTCGCCAGATCTGTGAAGGAATTCTGTAATGACGCAGGTGCGTCTTATCGTAGTGGCAAGGAGAATTCGATGAAGAAGCGCCACATCGGTGAGCCGATCATCCGCATCCCCGAACCTGGGAAAGGTGAAGGGTCGATGAAGGATAGTTGCAGGCGGATGGTGGCAGGCGAGCCGGCTATGTACGGAACAGGCTGAATGCCGAGACCAGATACCCGGGAACGACGAATGGAGCCTACGGGGTCGCCGCAGTTACATTCACATGCCCGTTCTACGCAGCTTGCCTGGGATGTCGCCAGGATTTTCCTCCTGGCGAACGGTTGCACACGCCCGACCTTACGGGCGCGGCGTGTGACCGCTACAGAGGTTTCTCCCGATCAACCTTGCGCCCAATCTGTATCTGTCAGGTCACCGCACTGAACGCCCGTCGTCGCGATCATGTTGCTCGTCGCGCGCGACTGCTGTCCCGGCGAGTCCGGGCCGGTCCTCACAGCATCAAGCGGCTTTGTTGAGCGCATCAAGGGGAAGGAGCGCGACAAGGTGCAGGCTCAAGAGTGGGCAGGTCCGCGCGGGCGAACCTCATCATCGATGAACGCCGGCTGTTTCGCAACGAGAAGGGATAGTACAGACGCCCATAGTTATCTGATTGATCCGCTGTAGCCGTTAAGATCGCATCCGAATCCATTTCGGGGGAAGGCGACCTGCCGGATTCGCCGATCGATCTGCCAAAATGCAGGCCTGCGAAATGCGCGACCGCTCGACCGCCGAGTGCTGGGGCCAAACACGATCAGCCCGCTACACGCGATCGCCTTGGTATGAATCCGGAGTCCCGACCATGCAATCTGGTAACCCCCATGATGGCACGAGGACTGTGCCGCCATCAGCGATGGTGAGGATACTCTTCAGGAGACTCATGGCCTCACACAGCCGCCGTACTTCGACACGAGCGACTCCCGACCCGTCCGCTTTCTGCATGCCCCCTTTGACCGACGCACGACGACGAGGCCATCCTCCTGGCGCTTCACGGCCGACGAAAAGCGGCGACACCATGTCGATGCGACCGCAGCCAGACGCGCACGCGACCTCACTCCACTCAAGCAGTTGGACTTCGATTTACTCGCACCACCGGCGGCCAGCCCGCCGCCCTCTTGGGACGACGGAGGACTAGGTCCCCGCCTAACCGCTTGCCTCTTCCTGGTCAGCCCGTCGCCCTTGTCAATTGACGAGGAGGGTGTACCCGCCCGTCGCCAGGTGCCCTGGCTTCCCCGGGAACTCGGGGCGCTGCACGCCCGGCCACCAAAATCCATAAAACCAGCTGTTGAACGCCCCCATCGGCGCGACAGCGACGAATTGCAAACCTACTGCGTCGACGCGCACAGCCATTGCATTCATAATCTGTGTCCATTCCGGGCGCAATATGATCGGGCCGTTCTTGGGCTGCTTGAGGCAAAGCGGCGAGTTAAGTTCGATCTCGCAAAATCCGTAGTCACGCGCCACTGCGATCCACGTCGAGGTCTCTTCAAAGAGCGCTCGATACGGAATCCGCGGCGGCCGCGATCTCCCGGAGCATGACCAGGTCGGCCCCGGGCTCCAGTGGATCGAAAGCCGTCCTCCTCCATGGACCCGACACTGTATGCTCATCGCGTGTTGGCCAAAATGAAAAACACTCCATGCGGAGACAACGAACGCGCCGAAGCTCCCGAATATGAGGACACTGCCCAGGGTCATTGCGGGCGCAACCCACGCAAATGCTGCGCCCTGATAAGGGGCGCCGATGACGAAGCCCCAAAGAGCCGTTCCGATCACAAAACTGAGCGCGATACTGAACTGCACCTTGCAGCGATGCACGGACCAGATTCGTGCCACCTGCCATTTGAAGCGGATGTATTTGTTCTTGCCCATGTTCTTCTTTTATTCCGAGTGCGTTCGAACGAAGAATGATAACGGGCGAATCGAAAGTTCATCAAATCATTGGTTTGAAGTCCCTGCCGAACGCTTTGTCAATCCGGTGTTTGGGCAACGGGCAGCGGATCAGGCGCGACGATGAAAACTTACGGGCTGGTACGAGTCAACAGGCGGGAGCGGGTATTTTGCGCAGATTTCTTCCTGTCCAGGTGGGTAGACCCAAACAGCCCCTTCCTTCATTTTTTTAAGGGTTCTTAGTACCGCCTCGGCTTACGCGCGGAACCGGCCAATGCGACTGTGGCCAATAAGCACTGCAAGGAATGTTGAAGCGAAAACCGTTAGCACATAGAAGGCCGGAACAAGCGGTGTACGGAAAACTCCGATAAGGAGAGTCACAAAATACAGGGAGGCCCCGCCGAAGATTGCGGCACTTACATTGTATGTAAGTGCCATTCCGGCGGCCCGTAATTCGGCGGGAAACAGGTAGGCCATCACGTTCGGAACGACTGCAACACTCGCAGCATAGATGATGGAGAAGAAGCCGGAACATAGTAAGAGCTTCGTCATTGTCGGTTCGGTGTTCATCCAGGAATAGAGAGGAGCGACCGTAACAACCATGATGAAGAGTGCAACGAGCAATTGCCGGTATGCCCCGACCCGGTCAGCAAGTGCACCAAACAGCGGTGTCGCAATTGCCCCTATGCCACCACTCACGAGAAGGGCTGAAAAGGAGACATACATCGGTAGATCCAGTACCTTCACAACATAAGTCGGTGCGTAGGCCAGCAGGATATATGCACCCGAGTTGATCGCCCCCGCGAGAAGGAGCGCCAACACCAATGTCCCCGGCCGCTCAAACAGCGTCTTGAAGCCGCCTTTGACCCGGGAGGCTTGTGATTTCGAGAAGGCCTCCGTCTCCGGAAGATGGCGTCGGATATAGAGCCCAACCGGGGCGATCAATAATCCGACTGCGAAAGGAATACGCCACCCCCAGGAGTCTCGCGATGCGTCCGACAGGACGTAGGAGATAAACAGCCCCGACAGTGCTGCAAGGATTGTCGCGATCTGGGTGCCAGCACTGTACAGGCCGCTGAAAAAACCCCGTCTCTCAGCCGGGACAGATTCCAGGAGATATGTCGCGGCGCTCGAGAATTCCCCTCCCGCAGAAACTGATTGAAGCAGTCGCGCGACGATGACGACTAGCGTAGCTACAAAGCCTATTGCTTTATACGTCGGTGTCGCTACCATCAAGAGCATGGACATGGTCATCGACGCCATGATCAACAGCATGGTGAAGCGCCGGCCCACGCGGTCACCGAGCATCCCAAGCAAGATTCCACCGATCGGGCGAACGATAAACGACAGGGCAAACGTCGCGTAGGTCGCAAGCAACGTCTCATCAGGACTGCCTCCGAAGAAGTGCGATGAGATCGCCAGCGCGAAGAAGCCGTAGATGATGAAGTCGTACCATTCAAGTGCGTTACCGATGACAGTTGCCAGGACCGCGCGGGTTGTACTGTTCTTCGGTGATATGCGATTAGCCTCGACAACTGCCATGACTGTCCTCATTCAGAGTATTCAACTGCCTTGTTCGCCCTCGTCCATCAAGGGCTGTTGGTAAGAAGGCGTTGTAGCATCGCGATGCCTGATAAAATCACTCAGGCACCGTCCTCTTCAGGTATCACTGTAAATGTCTACCCGCGAGCAGCAAAATAGTCGACCGTCACTTGCGCACGTTCGTCGCTCTCACGCCTCGCGCAGCGAGGAGACGCAACGGAAAATCCTGGATGCTGCACTTCGCGTCATCCAGGCACATGGTCTCCAGAAGGCCACAATGACGGAGATTGCACGGGAGGCGGGAGTATCAGCCGGTGCACTTCAGCATCACTACGGGTCAAAGGATATTCTCATCACCCGAATCATTGACCTCATCTTCGAAGAGTCGAAGCCAGACGGTGACATTTGGCCCAGCGTTACTCTGCCTGTCAGACAACGGGCTTACGCTTTTGTCGAGCGGGCCTGGCAGTCAATCTACGGAACGGAGCGTTACCTCGCTTCGTGGCATCTTCACTTCGGGGTGCATGCGTCGGAAGCGTTGCGCGTGAGGCTAAATGAAGTGCGGCTCGAGTGGGACAAGGAAATGACCACTCGCTTCCTGCTCTCCTTCCCCGAACTGGAGGCCTGCATCCCTGACCCAACCGGCTTCGCGAGGTTGGTTTTCTCAAGTCTGCGTGGTATAGCCTTCCTCGCCTGGTTCGGTGACGCATCCGACAAAAATCTCGACCAGCTGAACGCCCTTGCGGAGTCAATTAGCCGAGTTGCCACCGGTCATACTGACGAGGGCGCATAGCCCGGGCAAAACACATTTATTTCCATACGGTCCGCATCAGTCGCAACCAGTTTCCTCCGAACACCAGACGTAGGTCCGAATCAGAGTAGCCCATCGTCAGCAGTTCATCAGCGACGTCATTCAAT
The DNA here is from genome assembly GCF_003253915.1 of Burkholderia sp. 28_3. NCBI lineage: Bacteria > Pseudomonadati > Pseudomonadota > Betaproteobacteria > Burkholderiales > Burkholderiaceae > Burkholderia > Burkholderia sp. 28_3. The sequence goes on along the minus strand of NZ_QKZF01000032.1, from coordinate 23,363 downwards.
GACGTAGGCTCGAGCTGTTTGATATCCTGCCGTGTATAACCTCCATCCTTCGGCCAATGCGTGGCGTTCTTCGCTGCCAACGCCGTAATCGCAGGCAGGTCGAACACATAGTCCAGACCGAAACCAACGGACTCGATTCCCGCAAGCTGGACAACATAATCAATCTGCCTTGCGAAGCCGGCAGCACTTGCCTCATCATCGCCCGTGAAAATGCTCATCCCGGTAAGGCCGAAGACGCCACCGCTCCGTGCGATCGCCCTGATCTGATCGTCGCGATAGCAACGCGGATGATTGTGCAATTCCCAGATATTTCCGTGACTGCATATCACGGGACGATTCGAATGTTCGATCGCTTCCATGCTTGCCTGGTAACCCGTATGCGCGACGTCGACGAACATGCCAACCCGATTCATTTCGTCGATAACCATTCGACCAAAACGGCTCAGGCCACCTTGACCCATCTCGTGACAGCCGTCCGCAACGAAGTTTTTCTGGTTATATGCCAGCAGCATGTGACGAATGCCCAGTTTGTAATAGGCTTCGATAAGATCCAGGTTGCGACCTATTGGCAACGTACCTTGGAAATGAAAGCCGACTCCCAATTTTCCCGCGCGTTTGGCGAGGACAATATCTTCCGCAGTTTCGACCAGCACGCACACGTCGGCCTGATTCTGGAAGAATCGCCTGCATTCAGCGAGAGCCGTGAACGCCTTCGCAACATCAGGTTCGTCATCCACTACCGTGAAGGATACGTAGGTAAGGCCTGCATTGCGGAGAAGTCCCGGGAGCGCAAGTCGCCTGACGGGGTCTCCTGGAGCAAAAAATGGGAAAGTCATGTCGCAAACGATACTTTCCCGAACAATTTTAGACCCCTTATCCAAGTTAGACACATCGTACTCCTAAGTTAAAAATGGAGACAAGCTGGACACGAGCGGCAGTTAGCCGATTGAATGTTCCAAATTTTTTCCTGGCCCTGCTTCGAATAAACAATGGCTATGTCCATTCGCTTCGCAGCATACTTCCTGGCCCGATATCTGCGCACCCGAAAGGGTAGACCCGCCCGCCAGATACTCCACCGCACCCGCCACTGCGGAGGCAAACGGATAGCAAACACACCTTCCTACGTTGCCGTACTCGGCAACGTAGATCGAATTGTGAAGTTCAACGGCAAGGTGGCCCGTATCGACGTCGATGGACTTGATGGCGAATCGCCCCATACCCCGGGCCGAAACCCTGTCGAAATATCGTTTCAGCACTTCTTCCCGACATGCCCCTGACCGAAGCTCTTCCTGCTCGCACCAGACGCGCGTGCCCTTCCGGGTTGCGTGGTTGAAGAGCTCGGCCGTCGCGACGAGGCCAAACTGCTCCTCGGCCTGTTTCTGAACAAACACCCAGAAACGCCTGGGGATCAGAATCATCGGTTGCCCCTCCGACATCCAGGCTCCCGATTCGTTATCTATATCCACCGGCACGGGAAGTTTAGTCATTCGCGACCCCTCATTTACAATATGCGTGTAATGTAAATTGCTAAATTCCGCGACGGTACTGGGAAGATCCCTATGTACGGGCCAGGTGATCGGCCATTGCCCGGCAACATTCTCTGTAGCTTGCCAGGCACTGGCACCGCGGTGCGCCAGCCGACACGGACCGGCTCGCTCTCGCGCACGCAGCGTTGCACCGGGTTGGCTCGGCAGAGCGGCCTGAACTACGCAGGGTCACGCCAGCCGGGGCAGCGCCGGACAGAAGATCGGGAGAAATCTGATTCAAACCTCGTCGTCCGCATGGAGGGACTGGCTGACCGTGCGGAACTGCCCCTGCGTTTTGAGGTTGTTCCCTTCGCTAGCGGCAAAGGAGCAAGCCGCACGACGACGGAACATGGGTGCCCGACCGGCGCAACGCGTTGTTGCTCGAGGCATGCAACCGGTAAGCGGCCTGACAAATCGACCGATACGCCGTGTAATCAACGAATCCCGGCGCTCCCATGAAGATACGGGAGCATGAAAAGGCCATTTCCGCCCCAAACAGGAATCGGAACCGCACCGCGGCATCGATATCAATATGCGACCACAAAGGATCCCGCAAATTTCAGGGACACCCGTCCACTTCCATCGCCCAACCCGCCCCCCCGGCAACAGTACGCTGGTCAGTACTCACCCTCCTGCGGCAGCAGATGAAATCGCCTGTCTCGTGCAAATAGCTACCGCAAAAGTCGCTTTGCCTAGATCGTGGTCCCTATTCCTGCAACCCGACTGAAAACCGGACGGCTATAAAGTGATGAGTTCGCGACATCTGTTGCCTCTCATCGACAAGGCTCCGGCAGGGCACTGCGATCGCGTCCATGCTTCACGGCAGATGAACGGCTGAAGCCGCGACCGACTGTCGTTCAACAATGCCCTCTGCTGTCGTATGAGTTTTGGCCTTGCGCACTCATCTCGATCAACATATCCATGGAGAAGGAATGAACGACATGAAGTTGGGCGATCAATTAAATCTCCGTCAGATTTTCCTGAAAATTCCCGATCTCGCCCTGCCGATCATTGACTGCTTTCAGCACCTGATGAGAGGGCCGTCCTCTCTGTCCCCGGGGGAGCGCGAACTGATTTATTCCTACACGTCGGGACTCGACGGCTGCCATTTTTGCGCATTCTCTCATCGACACTGTGCAATCGGACTGGGCATACCGGAGTCCGTATTCAGCGTTCCGAGGGATCGTATCGGCGCTGCAGATCTTCCCGCCGAAACGCGTGAGCGGCTTGCTTTTGCATCGTCTCTTCACGCACTTGAGCGCGACTCCATGTCCTTGACTGCTCCTGTGCTATCGAACCATCCCGCTTCGGCTCGCGAAGACGTCGTTCGGGTGACGGCCTTCACCGCATTTATGAACCGGGTCATTGACGGACTTGGCGCCATATCGCCGGACGCGATGCACGTTATCGCAGGAAAAAGTCTTGCGCAATTTGGCTATCTACAAGTTCGCAAAGACGTTGAATCATTGATCAATGCCACAGGTAGCCATCCAACCCAGAGACTGGACGGCCTGCCCAGTGACTGGCCGGGCATCACCAGTCCCCTTGACGCTACGATGGCATGGTTGAACGCAGTGACCGCACAATTGCTGCGTCAGAACTCTGGCATCTCGACCCAGTTAAGACTTGATATCAGGCAGGCGGTCCTCGGCTCCAGAAAATATCCGGATGACGTCAACGGCACTCAACAAAGTCGCACCGAACGCGACGATGCCCTGCTTCAATTTGCCGTTGCCGTGGGCACATCGAAGGCGCGAAGTGTTGCCGACGACTTCGCGAGGTTACGTGGCCAGGGATGGACCGATCGAGATATCATCGACGCCGTATTGATTGCGGCAGGCGCTGCCTGTTCACTGAGAGTTACGGCTGGTATGGACGCCCTCGCAAACTTGACCTAACTAGTCGGCAAAGCGCAACGTGACGCATTGAAAATAAAGGAACAGGAAGGCATCTTCCCGGCAAAACTCAAGGACGCCGTCGCGTGTGATGCACATGATTTTCGGCGTAGTTCTGAATAGATACGCGTGAAACGTGATCGGGATTGCACTCGCTCCATCTGCCGAATGAGTATCAGGGATACGGTCCGCATTCTGGCAGCGACAAGCGCCCCCTTCTGACCCATGCCTCACCGGCTCTGCTGCGTTTCACTTCAGTGTGACTTTGTGCGTCGCCACGATCGGCTGATCCCGACCGGACAAAGCGTCGTGCTTGAGCAGGCGTCACGCGACAAGCGCCAGTAGACGAGGGATTCCGCTGGCGCCCGTCGCAGGCCGCGTTTGCTCAGCCCAGAACGTCGCTGCCGGAAACGGCAGCCCGGTCGACATTCACCCACCGATCAATGTTTGGTGGTGATTGGCGTCCACTTTCCGTTCTTTACTTCGTAGAGCGTACTCGACGGATCCTTCAACGCGCCGGTGTCGCTAAACGCAATCGGACCGGTAATGCCGTCGACCGCTTGCGAATGCAGTTTTGCCAGGTATTGAGTCGGGTCTGGCGAGTTTGCCGCCTGCATGGCGTGAATTGCTGCCCATGTGGCGTCGTAGGCAAATGGAGCATACGTCAGCATCGGCGTATGGAAAGTCTTCTCGTAGTTCGACTGGAACGCCGCGCCACCGGGAAGCGATGCGATCGGTTCGCCATACTCCCATGCCATGGCCCCCTCTGCGGAACCCCCTGCCAGAGAAAGGAATGTCGGTTCCATGACCCCACCTCCGCCGACAAACTGGGCAGCGATTCCCAATTGCTTCATGCGTTTGACGATCATCGCCGCCTGCGGATTCAGCGTCGCCACAAATACGAGATCGGCATTGGTGCTCTTGATATGTGTGAGTTGAGCGCTGAATTCAACCGCCTTGTCAGTCGTGAATTCGCGATCGACGACATTCCCATTGGCAGCCTTCACAGCCTTCACGAATTCATCTGCCTCACCCTGACCGAACGCCGTGCGGTCGTCCAAGACTGCGATGCGCTTTGCCTTGGTCACTTCAACCGCATATTTACCAGCATTGCCGGCGTTCTGGGCATCTGTCGCGATGGTGCTAAAAACATTGCTGAAACCCTGCGAGGTAATGGTCGGATTCGTCGCGGATGGGGTAATCATCGGAATTCCGGCGTTGGCATAGATGCGGGAAGCCGGAAGCGTCGTTCCTGAATTTTCGTGGCCAATCACCACCGCGACCTTCTTGTCCGCGAGCAGCTGCGCGACTTCGACAGCGGTCTTGGGATCAGCCTGGTCGTCCTGCGCCAGGACGACGAAGTGAGCGGATTTGCCACCGATCGTCAGCTTCTTTCCGTTGGCACTGTCCACGGCCAGTTGCACGCCGTTTAACAAATCCTTGCCGTAGGCCGCGTTATTTCCGCTCAGTGGCGCCGCTACGCCGACCGTGACCGTCACCTCATCTGCCGCCATGGCAGCACTCTGAAAGGCTGCAGCCGAGGCTGCCAAAAAGAAATATGCGGCGGCGGTAGCGCTAAACATCCTTTGTGTCGATGTCAGTCTTTGCTTCGTTTGCATTGCGACTACTCCTCTGGCGGTAGATAAGGTAAAGAAAGTGCTTTCAGACCACAGGCCTGACGGAACCGGACGATGGGTTCCGTCCACCTTTTCTGGCGCTCAAGTGGTCTCAAACGTTCATCGGGGAATCGGTAAGCAACTGCAGACTCGAGGGACGCAGGACCTGATCGATGAACCGTTGCTGGTGCGGCTTGTAAAAGTCCCAAAGGGCACGCAGAGCGACTTCGGGGTTTTCCTGGAAGTCGATGCGCAGATCGACGAGCGGCCAACTCTGCTGATCAGCAATCAGAAGCGCCGCCGACATGACCGGCTTGGTTTCACCGCCGGCCTTCACACCAGCGTCGAGCGCTTTCATGAGCCGATCGCCGAACTCCAGTTCGGGGGCGCGCTCATACTCGGCAATCATGCTATCGGTGATGTTGTGATTGGCCAGGAAGTTTCCGGTGGCTACGCAGGCGTCGCCGACGGTACCCGTGGCGATGTTGGGAATCGCGGGTCCGCAGAAAAATGCAACTCGCCCTTCCTTGTCCACAGCCGCGAACTGGCGTTCGCCAGGATCGTCGTTTGCCTGTGACAGCACCCGGACAACTTCCGGCGCACTCAGTCCCTGGCTGAGGAGCTCGAGGCCGACAGGGCCCTGACGGGTGTCGGTGCGATGCTGCGTCGTCACGGCGCCGACGCCTGCCTTTACCCAGGGGCAACGATTCCCGACAGCAATCGCCGAGGTTGCGATCGCGATGCCGAACATGCCGGTTTTCTTGTCCTTTGCAGCGATTGAGAATGTCATTTCGTATTCCTTAATTAATGGGAAAGTAACTGCCGTACGTCTGTGTAATATCCCCGCCGCCTCACCCACGAACCTCGGGGCATCCGCCGCAGCTCAAACGCACGCTTTCACGACCGCCGTGTTGCGCCCGGCGTGTCGTTACCACGCCCCTGACCGCGAGGCTCCTGGTCAGGAAGGCATTCTCCTGATAATTCACATCGGCGATTGTAGCGCTACAATCTGGTGCCGATGCGCAACCTTGACTCTGAAACGGAGCGTATAGCAGAAAAAATTGTAGCGCTACACTTTTTTATCCGTGAGCCGGAATGGCGGGGGAGTCCGCGGAGTTACGCCCTTAAAGCGTTGCACCCTGTTTAAATCGAACCCCATTTCGCCGCGTGTGGCCCTTGCAATTGTTGCGCTAAAATGCGGGGCCTGGTTTAGGTGGCAGCATCACGGTGGACCGGCGTCCATCGCTTCGCTAGCCTTCTTCCCGTGGGTTCGATCACTGCAACTTTGGAAGGCACGGTGGGCTCATGCCTGAATGTTTCGGTTGCTACCGATATGTCGCGGCGAATGAGGGTAGCGCATGTTCTGTGCATCCGCGCAGTAACTCCGGTGCCGCAGTTTATGAGAATCGTGCCGGGCTCACGCGGCACATGCGGCCAACCTTGTCAGGCAATCATCGCAGCAATCCCGCGGCGATAGCTTCTTCCGTATCGCCGCTCGTCAGGAGGTTGGAGCGTGGACCACAAAATCAATTCATCACGCAGCGGTGCCAAAAAAAAGGCGACAATGCAGGACGTCGCAACGTTGGCCGGTGTCGCGCCCATGACCGTGTCCAACTGCTATCGGGTGCCCGACAAGGTACATCCGCAAACGCTCGCCAGGGTCCTTGAAGCCGCAGCAAAACTGGGCTACACGCGTAACCGGATTGCAGGCAATCTCGCGTCAGGACGCAGTCAGGTGGTCGGTGTACTTGTACCTTCTCTGGAGAATTCCAACTTCATCGGAATGATTCAAGGTCTGGAAGATCGACTGCATCAACTCGACCATCAGCTGATGTTGGCGGTCACGCCGACGGCCGACCGAGAGCTTGACTCCATTCGCACCTTTATCGAGAGGCGCATCGACGGTGTAGTGCTGACTGACGTGCAACATTCCCGTGACACTGTCGACCTGCTCAGGAACGCGCGCCTGCCGACGGTCGAGACATGGAGTCTCAAGGGGCCGTTCATTGACATGGGTGTCGGCTTTTCCCTATACGATGCGGCCTTCGACATGACAAATCTCATGATCGAAGCGGGCTACCGCAGGATTGGCTTCGCCGGGTTCACCCCCGCTTCGACAGAGCGATTCCTCGAGCGGCAACGTGGCTTCGAGGACGCACTCAGGCGTGCGAACCTGCGTCACGATGTGCACGCATATACCGAACAGTCCGAAGGATTTGCCGGCGGCCGGATCACCCTGAATGCCCTCCTCAGAGAGGAACCCGAGCTGGATGGTGTCTTTTGTGGCACCGACATACTTGCCGCGGGGATGATCTTTGAATGCATGCGCCGAGGCTGGAGGGTACCTGGTCGAATCGGCATCGCTGGATATGGGAACTATCAGATTGCCTCGGAAATAACGCCCAAGCTCACGACCGTGGCAACTCCAGGTTATGAAATGGGTGTGGCGGCAGCAGAAATGCTCGTTGGAAGGCTGGTCGGCGCCGCACCGGCACCCGTAATTCGCGATGTAGGCTACAGACTGATCAGCGGGGCTTCCTTCTGATTCGCGCAAGCGCAACCGGAACGCTTCGCGACAGCCACCTTCGAAGCCTGAGCCGAGCGCCTCACCGGAGCGCAGGTCGTCGTTCAGGCGCACCGGGCGGCCTGCTACCTGGTTTCGTCCCTGTCCGGCGCTACCAACCGGCCAGAAGGGTAAGCGCCGCTTTAAGGTCGCCTGGCATCGCCGTACGCGACAATTGCGAGAAGACGGCCTGTATCCGGGTTACTTGAGTTGAACCGTGACGTAGCGGGACAATTTATCAGGCGCTGCAGCAACCAGCGCCCGATCCACCGCGCTCACGACCCGTTCGATATCGCGCCTGAATGGCCCGCGGTGGCTTTGGGGCGCATTTCCATGCGGGCCTGCCAATACTGTGAGCATCAGGGCGTGTGATTGATCACGTCGAAGGCGCTAACGCATAAGGCAGTATGTGGTGCGCATGTCAGTAATCACCGTGCACGATGAAATGGTTCGGGCATCGGGCTATCAGGCACAACGCCTACGTCGGATCGCCTTGCCTTAGTCCGTACCCGGTCTACCCGACTTCAGCGCGACGCGCCGAAAATCCTGCCAGCATTGATTGACCAGCTTCATTCCCTCCACCGCAGGAGCCCAGGCGACCATGCCGCGTCGCGAAGTAAACAACGGCAAGATCGGCAATGTGTCCATTACGCGCGCATCGGCGGCCCGATACAGTGCGATCCGTTCGTCCGTCGAGACGGTCGTGCGTGCGCGGTCAAGCAGCGCATCGAGCACGCCATCGCGGTTGTAGCCTGCATTAAAGCCGCACGGCGACAGGTTCGCACCATGTAGCACCTGCTCCAGCCACAGGTCGCAGGACATCCCCCAGCTCATTTCGCTGAAAGCAATGCCGTCGGGCGCACCTTCACGCCACTGATTGCAGTAGGCCACCCAATCTTCATGGAGCGTCACCTCCAGACGAATGCCGATCCTGGCCAGATCCCGGGCCACGCATGCGTAGATCGATCCAGGATCGAGTTGCGCCGAGCCGGCGCGCGCCGCGACCACCCGTAAGGACAGCGTATCCACGACGCCTGCTTCGGCCAGCAGCGCGCGGGCACGCTGCGGATCGTACGCATAGCGATCCGGCAAGTCCGCCACATGCGCCGGCGCCCCCGGCGGAATCGCACTGCTGGCAGGCAGCGCGGCGCCCGGAAAAAGCGTTCCGCACAGGGCCGTGCGATCGATCGCGCAGGCGATGGCGCGCCGCACCCGCACGTCGGACAGATGCGGATCGCGCAGATTGAATACCAGATACCACAGATAGGGCGGCGCAAACGCCGGCACGCTGAACCCGCGCGCGGCCAGATCCTCGAGATCCGCGCCCTCCAGGCTGTAGGCGAAATCCACGCGGCCCTCGACGAGCGCGCGGACACGGTCGCCGAGGTCGGGAAACGGCAGGAAGTGGACGCCCGCAAGCGCAGGCGCCCCACCCCAATACGCGTCGTTGCGCGACAGCGCCACCGCGGATCCGCCTGCCGTCTCGAAACGGCGCTCGAAGCGGAACGCCCCGGTACCGGGTGCTCGATCGGTGCAGCCGTCGGCGCCCCACCGGCGCAGCGCCGCCGGGCTGATCAGCGACTGAGCCCCTGGCGCGTCCTCCTGCGTCATATAGCGCAGGAATTCCGGGAACGGCTCGCACAGCAGAAACTCAACCGTCCTCGCGTCGAGTGCGCGCACGCATTCGATCGCCGCAGCCCCGGCACGATTGAAGTCGGCCACCACGGGCGAATAATACGGCGAGTCGGGACGCACCATCCGCTCGTAATTGAGCACCACGGCGTCGGCATCGAGCGGCGCGCCGTCGTGAAAGCGCACGCCGTCGCGCAAGCGAAACACGAAACGACGCGCCTCACGCGACACTTCGACATGCTCGGCCAGACGCGGCACGACGCGCGTGGGCGCATCGGGCGGGCTGGGCTCCGTATCGAAGTCGTCCTCGACCAGGCTTTCATGAGTCTGCTGTACTACGCGCCCGGTATTCCACCCGCCGAACGAGCGCGGCGGGTCGATGCCGTCCACGGCCCAGTCCAGCGCCACCCGCAGTATCCGGTCATGCTTCATTTGGTCTCCTCGAATCGTCGTCAAGTGGCAAACAGGCGGCCGTCGCCGCGGGCGTGGTGCATCGCCGCGATCTCAAGTCCTGCAGCCGCGCTGCATTCCATGTCGTCGGGCCGCGTGTTCAGCGCAATCTCTGTCGCGGCGATGACGTCCGGCGCGAGCCCGCTCAACAACCCTTGCGCCGCCGCTGCCGGCACGATGTCGAGCCGCACCGCAGCCGACAGGATCATGGTCGCCACTCCGCGCATCTCGATCAGCACGGCCTCGTCCCGGCCGATGCCCACCGCGGCCGATAGTGCTCCCGAGACGACTGCCAGATGGCCGGGCGTGCGCCGGGCGGAGACCTCGGCGGCATATTGCAGCAGTACCGCGTCGGTGCCGAGCGACGGCGCGAGTGCGGCGAGCCGGCTGCCGCAACGGCGCGAGGCGGCTTGTGCCGGCTGCGTCAGTTTCAGCAGATCAAGCCGTGCGTCGGTCGCCGCGAGCGCCTGCAGATCGCCGGCGCGCACCGCGTCGTGCGCCATGGCGGTTGCGGCGCCGTCGCCACGTGCGGCGCCATGCATGAGCGCCGCGACGACCATCTGGCGCAGTGCCGGTGCGCCCGTAACGCGCCCGGCGCGCAGCAGCGCCTCAAGTCCCATTGCATGCGCGTGGCGCCCGATCGGTAGCGCGGCGTCGGCGAGTTGCATCAACGCCAGCAGCGCGCCCGCACGCACCGGATCGACCGCCTCGGTATCAGCCATGGTGCCGATGTGCATGGCCGACGTGGTGCTGCGGATGCTCGTGTGTCGCCCCCGTACAGATCGGTGGCCCATCGGCGGCGAACCGCCTGTGCTCGAATCGGATCGCCAGATCGGGTAGTCCGAGCGCAAGCACCGGCCGCGACGCGAGTTCCGGGGTATCGGTCACCGGCACGACGATTTCGTTGCCGCGCAGTTCCGACGGGCTGTGACGGTTGCCCAACGCATGCCCGATACGAAACGCCGCTTCCGGCGTCAAATCGAGCAGCGCGATCACCATGACCGGCTCGGCAGGGCGCGCTACGACGACGATGCGCGCGCCGTCGTCATACAGCACGGCACCGTGGAAAAGCCAGTTCTGCCGCGGCAGGTCAATACCGAGCTCGGTGCCGTCCTCGGCATGCAGACGCATCCGGCGCCGCCCTGCATCGTGGGCGGAAATGCTGACGGCGACGTGCTGCCGGTGCGAGAATCGCGGCGCATCGGCGCGGCCGAGTATCTGGTTCACGAGCAACATAAGCATCCTTATTTTCTGAGTATCGGCGCGGGTAGCCCGCGCATGCATCGCCTCGCGGCGTCCCAGGCCAAGTGCGTGGCCTGGCGCAAAAGCGTCGCTTCGCCGGCCAGAAACCGCGCCACCGCGCCATGCCGGGACGCCAGCACGGACGCGCCGCCGTAAACACCCGGTAGCTTCGCCAATGCGGCATCGATGCACTCCGCCAGGTCTTCCGCTCGCCCCGTTTGTGCCAGGGCAAACAGACTGCCCATGTAGCCCTCCCTGCCAAGGCTTCCCTCAAGAGCCGGATCCGCTTCCTCCGGTCGAAACGTGGACCCGTCGCGCAATACGACCGTGCCGCCGAAACTGGCCTGCAACCGCAGGGAAATCGATCCGTAGACGTGGCGTTCGCCGCGCGCGACCCGACCGGGGGCAAGCGATTCCGCGACGATCGCGCCAGCGCCGTCGGCCAGATCGATCTGCGTCTGCTGCCGATGAACCGCGCCCGGGTGAGAAATCAGCATGTCCGGAATCGACTCGAAGAACGCATCGCGGCCGACCGACACCTGCATGTGCTGCACCGACAAGGCATCGCCCTGCAGCCGTGTCGCAGAAGGCGTGGACATGCATAGCGCGGCGCCCTCTTCCAGATGCATCTCCAGGTTCAGGTGATCGCCGCCGAACACCGAACCGGCCGCGTTCTGCACGTAAATCAGCGCGCCGGGTCCGTGATCCAACGGCAGCACCGCCGTCGTGGTCAGCGGATAGCACTGCCGCCGCTCTGCGAGCCGGGTGTGCCCTGTCCTGTCGCGGACGAAGCGCATCGACAAACAGCCATCCGTCATCCGCGGATACATCCGAACAACGCGGCCCGGGCGATTTCGTCGAACACGGCACGCACGCCGCCGCCGCGCCGCAAATCGGTAAACAACGAGGGCCGGTCGGGACGGGCTCTGGCTACGTCGGCGCGGATGCGGTCCAGTTCGGCGTCGACATACGGTGCGAGATCGACCTTGTTGACGACGAGCAGATCGGCGCGCAGCACGCCCAGGCCCCGCTTGCGCGGAATATCGTCGCCGCCGGCTACGTCGATCACAAAGGCCCACCAGTCCACCAGTTCGCTCGAAAACGTCGCGGCAAGATTGTCTCCGCCGCTTTCGATGACGATTACGGCGGGCTGGAAACGACGCTCCAGCCACTCGACCGCCTCAAGGTTCACCGACGGATCTTCTCGAATCGCCGTATGCGGGCAAGCCCCGCTTTCGACGCCCAGCACCCGCTCGGGATCGATCAATCCCGAGCGCTTCACGCGTTCGGCGTCTTCGCGCGTGACCAGGTCGTTGGTGATGACGGCCACCGAAATGCCCTCCTCGGCGAAAACCGGCAACAGGCGCTCGACCAGGCGCGTCTTGCCGCTACCTACCGGACCACCGATCCCCAAACGTACTGCAGTCATGGTGTTCTCCTACTTGAGCATGTACGACATGCCGAGTGCCACGCGCTCGGTGGGCGCGCTATCAATGATCTGTCCGTCGACGCTGACGCGGAAGGTTTCCGGATCGACGTTGATCGGTGCGACCATGTCGTTGCGGATCATGTCCCGCTTGGTCAGCCCGCGTGTGTCCGCGACCGGCACCAGCTTGGCCTTCAGGTCCAGGCGGCGCCCCACATCGGCGGCGATCGACGGTGGCGCCACGAAGCGAACGCCAAGCGCCTGCGGCGCGCGGCCGAAGCAGCCCCACATGGGTCGGTAGCGCAATGGCTCACAGGTCATCAGCGAAGCATTGGCTTCGCCGAGCGGCGCCCACACCGGAAAGCCAGCCTTCATCACCAGCTCCGGCTTTGCCCCGAAACTGTCGGGACGCCAGAACACCAGATCCGCCAGCTTGCCAGCCTCGACCGAGCCCACTTCGCCGTCGATGCCGAACATGCGCGCCGGGTTGATCGTGTACTTGGCGATATAGCGCAGGATGCGAAAATTGTCGGCGCCGGACCCGCGGTCCTCCGCCAGGCTGCCGCGCAGCACGCGCATATGCTCGGCCAGTTGCCAGCAGCGCGCGACGGTCTCTCCGATGCGCCCCATGCCCTGACTGTCCGAGCCGATCGCACTGATCGCGCCGAGGTCATGCAACACGTCTTCCGCACCGATCGTTTCGCGCCGGATCCGGCTCTCGGCGAAGGCCACGTCTTCCGGCAAGCGCGGGTTCAGATGATGGCTCGTCATCGCCATGTCGAAGTGCTCGTCGAACGTATTGATCGTGAACGGATTGGTGGGATTGGTGGACGAAGGCAGCACGTTGGCCCTGCCGCAGATGCGGATGATGTCGGGCGCGTGGCCACCGCCCGCGCCCTCGACGTGATAGGCGTGGATGCAACGATCGCCGATGGCTTTCAGCGTGTGCTCGACGAAGCCCGATTCGTTCAGCGTGTCCGTATGCAACTGGATCTGGCCACCACCGATCTCGGCGGCTTTGAGCGCAGCGTCGATCGCGGCCGGCGTGGCGCCCCAGTCTTCGTGGATCTTGAGGCCGGCGGCACCGCACGACAACTGTTCGACGAGCGGTTCGATGGCATGCGACGCTGCTTTTGCAATGAACCCGAAGTTGAGCGGGAACGCTTCGGCGGCCTGCAGCATCAGGCCGAGATTGCGCGTGCCGGTCGAGGCGATCGGCACGGTGGTAGGGCCGAGGCCGCCACCCATCAACGTGGTGATGCCGCCGCACAGCGCCTCGTCCACCTGGCCGGGATCGATGAAGTGCACGTGACAGTCGATGCCACCCGCCGTCACGATCAGGCCCTCGGCCGCGCGGATGTCAGTGTTCACGCCCACGCGCAGGCCGGGCGTCACTCCGTCCATGATGTTCGGATCGCCTGCCTTGCCGATGCCGACGATACGACCGTCCTTGATGCCGATATCGCCCTTGACGATCCCGGCGACCGCATCGATGACGAGTGCATTGGTGACGACGAGATCCAGCACCCCGTCGGCCGCGGTCCGTTCGCCGTCGCAGCCGGTACCGGCGCGCAGCGTCTTGCCGGCGCCGAACACGAGTTCGTCGCCGCCCGCGCAGAAGTCGCGTTCGACCCGCGCCCACAGGCCGGTGTCGCCCAGGCGGACGCAATCGCCCGTGGTCGGACCGTAAAGCTGCACGTATCGTGAGCGTTCGATGCTGCAGGCCATGCCTACTCCTCCAAAAATGCCGCGAGCCTCGACATCGCCACTTGCCGCACGGCGGGATCGTCCAATGCGCCGTTGACGAGTCCCGCCAGGCCGTACACCGCTCGCGCGCCTCCGATGGCCACCAGGTCGACGTCACGTGTATCACCGGGCTCGAAACGCAGCGTCGTGGCCGCCGGGATGTCGAGGCGGTAGCCGTATGCGGCGTGCCGGTCAAACGCGAGCGCCGGATTAACTTCGAAAAAATGGTAGTGCGAGCCGACCTGGATCGGCCGGTCTGCCGAGCTTGCGACGCGCAGGCGCAAGGTAGGGCGATGCCGATTGACGACGACGGGTGTCCGCTCCAGGCGCCAGCGCGGCGGCGGTGCCTGCGGCTCCCCCTGGCTACCCGGGCCGATGGGATCATGCACGCAGACCAATTTCTGCCCGTCGGGGAAAAACGCTTCGACCATGACTACCTCCACACGCTCGGTAACCCCGGGCATCACGTCATCGTCAGTCAACAGCGTGGAGGCGAGCGCCACCATATCGGCCACCGTCCCGCCTACGCGTGCGCCCTCGCACACCGTATCCGCGATCAGGGCGCGGGCCTCCGGTTCGGTCAGCAATAATCCTCTGCTGCGGCGCGATCTGGCCAGTTGCGCTGCCTGATGCAGCAACAGACGATCGACTTCACGCGGAAACAGGCGCATGCATTGACTCCGTTCACACCGATGGAGACGTCGAATCCTAGACGCCGAGATACTGGGCAATCCGGCCGTTCGTGTCGGCCTCGCCCCTGTTGCCGCACAGCACGATCTCGCCGCCTTGCACGACCACATATCGATCAGCGAGTTTCAGCGCGAAGCCGAGATGCTGTTCGATCAGCAGAAAGCTGGTGCCGTATCGCTCGCGCTGCAGACGGATGACTTCGCCTATGCGTTGCACCATGGCCGGCTGCAACCCCTCCGTGATCTCGTCGACCAGCACAAGCCTGGCGCGGGTCGCCAGGGCGCGCGCCATCAGCAGCATCTTCTGCTCGCCGCCACTGAGCGTGCCGGCACGCTGACCGAGTCGCTGCGCCAGAAACGGAAATGCCGCCGCGGCCGTTTCGATCACCTCCGCCAGTGGCCGATTGCGCGTCGCCAACCGGAGGTTCTCCCGCACCGTCAGGTCCTGGAACAAGGCTTTTTCCTGTGCGACGTAGCCGATGCCGAGGCGCGCGATCCGATGGGGCGGCATGACGGTGATGTCCTTGCCGTCAAGCGCCACCGAACCGGTTTTTTTCCCCAGAAATCCCATCACGGTGCGCAGCAGCGTGGTCTTGCCCATGCCGTTCTTGCCCAGCACCGCCACAATCTCTCCCGGGGCGACGTCAAGCGCCAGATTGCGGACCACCATCGATTCGCCGTAGCCGCTGGTCAGGTTCACTGCGTGGAGTAAGGGATTCATGCCGCATGCTCCAGATTCTCGCCGCCGGTATAGACGCTGCTCACCAATTCGGACGAGACGACTTCGTCGACCGATCCGTCGAGCAGGATTTTTCCCTGATGCAGGACGATGACGCGCGAACTGATTTCCCGAACGAAGTTCAGATCGTGTTCAACCAGCAGGACGCAGATACCCTGTTCGCGCACGATGTCCACGAGTATGCGGCCAATCTGCGTGCGTTCGGTCTTGGTGAGCCCCGCCGTCGGTTCGTCCAGCAGGACCACGCGTGGTTCGAGCGCCAATACCATGGCCAGCTCGAGTGCCTGCTTCAGGCCGTGGGACAGCAGGCGAGCTTCCTCGCCCAGCCGCTCGGCCAACCCGGTGGCCTGGACCACGTGAAACGCGGCCTCGGGCAATTGCAGCGCCGTTCTACGCCGCCACAGCGAGGGGCGATCATGGACGAACCGGGCGATGCCGAGGCATTCGGCCACCGTCAGGGTGTCGAACACGTTGGCCATCTGGAATTTGCGCCCGACGCCCATGGCGACGCAGCGCGCTGGCGGCGACTTGCCGATGCTGCGGCCGTTGACCACGACATCGCCTGAGCTGCGCTCCATGCCGTCCGCGATGCAGCGCATGAGCGTGGTCTTGCCGGCGCCGTTAGGCCCGACCAGACTGACGATTTCTCCGGCACGAGCGGCGAAGTCTATGCCGCTCAATACCGCGAGGCTACCGAAATTCTTGTGCACGTCGACGACCTGGAGCGCAGGCGGCACGCCGTCCCCGGCATCCTGCCGATGCGCCGTCCCGCTGGCGAGCGCCAGCTCGGGCACGAACGCACGACGCGCCGCCTGCGTGGGGCGCACGCGCCCGAACAAGCGGCGCAGCGCCGCTGGCACGATGGGCAGCAGCCCGCGCGGAAAAGCGATGATGACAATGACGAAAATGCTGCCGATGAGAAGTTTCCATACATAAGGAAAATCACCGCTGAGCTGCGCGCTTTCGTAGTCGACCAGCATCGTGCCGAAAATCGGACCGAGCAGCGTTGCCCTGCCGCCCAACGCGGTCCAGATCACGAGCTCGGTGCCGAATACGAAACCGGCCAGTTCCGGCGAGACCAGCATCGAATAATTGGCGTACAGATAGCCCGCAACGGCACCGACGGCGGAGCAGCCAAGAAATGCGGTGGTCTTGAGCAGCGCAGTGTTCAGCCCGAGGTATTCGCAACGCTGTTCGTTTTCGCGAATGGCGATCAGGATCCGTCCTGCGTCGCTGTGAACCAGCAGCCACGCGCCAGCCGTCACTACGATCAGAAAGCCACCGGCGATCCAGAACCATGCCTGCATGGACAGATCGAAGCTGTCGAAACCGGTCAGGCCGCTGCTCGATCCGGTGAAATTTCCACCCGAAAAAATCACCTGGGTACAGACGATGCAAAGCACCAGCGTAATGACCGAGGCATAGAGATTCGTCGCACCGTGCCAGAACGCCAGCCAGCCGACCAGCGCGGCGACCGCCATGGCCGCCAGCACGCCCAGAACAAGCGCCGCGAGCGCCAGCCACGGGCTGAAACCGATGTGGGTAAATATCAATCCCGAGGTATAGGCGCCGATGGCGAAAAATGCGGACTGCCCGAAGGTCAGAATCCCCATATACCCCCACAGCAGATCGACCGTCAGGGCGACCGCCGCATACAGCAGGGAGCGGGTCAGAACGTTGACCGAATAGGAATCGAGCACGACGGGCCCGAATCCAACGAGCAACGCGCCCACCAGCACGATGATCGCCACCGGCCGCAAGGTGCGGCGAACCTGCGCGAGAGTCTCAGACACGGGCAAATCCTTCCGGACGGATGCGCAGAATCACGGCAGCCAGCACCGTGATGGTCAATCCGCCGAGTATGGGATCGATATAGACGCTGATCAGCACCTGCGCGGCTCCAAGGACCAGACAGGAAACGGCCAGCGTCAGCAGCGAATAGCCGGACACCATCACCAGCATGAACGCGTTGACCTGCCAGGGCACACCCATGTTCGGATCGATGCTCGACAGCGGTGCGATCACCATCCCCGCTATACCGGCCAGCGCCGAGCCGAGCGAAAAGGTCACGAACCGCACCAGGCCGCTATTGATGCCGAGCCCGCGGGCCAGATCCTCGTTCATGATCACGGAGCGTGTCTCGAGACCGAGGCGCGTGCCCTGCAGCAGCAACGTCAGCAGGCCGCCGAGTGCCAGAGCGACCAGTACGAGGCTGAGCCGATAGAGCGAGTACTCCGTTCCCAGCACGTTCACCGTCCCCGTCAAGGGCGAACGGGCAAAGTGCACACCGCGGCCGAAGCACAAGGTCACGACCTGGCTGATGACGATGCCGAGCCCCCAGGTGGCGAGGATCGCATCCAGCGGCCGTGCGTAGAGCGGTCGCACGGCCAGAGACTCGACCACGACGCCCGCGACGCCACCGACCAGCGCGCCCAGCGGCAAGCCCAGCCAGGGGTTCATGCCCAACCCGGTACATGCCAGCGCGGCGTAGCCGCCCAGCGTGATGACCGCGCCGTGCGCGAAATTGATGATCTTCATTACGCCGAACACGAGCAGCAATCCGCTGGCTACAACGAACAGAATCGATGCCGTTGTCAGGACATC
This sequence comes from Burkholderia sp. 28_3, assembly GCF_003253915.1. Lineage (NCBI taxonomy): Bacteria > Pseudomonadati > Pseudomonadota > Betaproteobacteria > Burkholderiales > Burkholderiaceae > Burkholderia > Burkholderia sp. 28_3. Next base: position 5,235 of record NZ_QKZF01000032.1, on the reverse strand, counting down.
GAGAACGAGCGCAATCATATACGCGACCTTTTACGAGAAAGACGCCCCGCGACCGCCTTGCGGCCGGGGCTTGGCGTGTGCGCTGATCGATCCAGGCATCATTTGAGGTTCGGGCACTGCTCGCCCGGATCCTCGTTCTTGAACTCGGAGATGACCTTGACACTGCCGTCGGGCATTACCTGCCCCAGGTACATGGAAAGTGCCGCGTGACGCTCCTTGTCCATGGTGATGGCGCCGCGCGGCCCATCCACCGTGACCGACGCGAGCGCCGGAATCACCTTGTCGGTCGCGGTCGAACCGGCCTTGGCGACGGCCTCGGCGTATGCGAGCACCGCATCGTATTCCGGCACCGAGAGGTCGTTCGGCGTTTCCAGCTTGTCGCCGAACCTGGCCTTCATTGCGGCCATGAATTTCTGATTGGCGGGTGTCTGCAGGCTGGTGTAATACGAGCCGGCCACATAGGTGCCGACCGCATCCGCGCCCATGCTCCTGGCCGTGCCCTCGTCGATGCTGAGATTGCCGTACAGAGCCTTGATGCCGCCGGTGCGCAACTGCTTGGTCAGGGTGACGTTCGGCACGCCGCCAGCCGTCGAGATCATCAACGCGTCGGGGTGGACCGCGCGAATCTTGCTGACGATGGCGGTCCAGTCGGTCGCGTCGATCGGGTTGTATTCCTCACCGACGACCTTGCCGCCGGTTTTCTCGATGTACTTGCGCGTGAACGCCAGCATGCCGCGCCCGAAAGCATAGTCGCTGCCGATCAGAAAGAAGGTCTTGGCATCCTTTTGCCTGGTGAAGTAATCGACCATCGGCGCAACCTGCTGCTCGGGCACCCATGCATTGATATACATGTACTTGTTGCACGAGCGTCCCTCGTAGAACGAGGTGTAGATAAACGGTATCCTGCCGCGCGTGACGATGGGCAGCGCCGCGTTGCGGGCCGCGCTGGTCTCCATGCTGACGATCGCGTCGACCTTTTTCTGGAATACCAGCACGTCATAGGCTTTCTGCGCGCCGGCGGCGCTCGAGCTGTCATCCACGATCTCGAGCCGCAGCTTGCGACCGAGCACGCCGCCGGCGGCATTGATCTGATCCACGGCCAGATCGGCCGCCTGCACCACCGAAGGCGCAACCACGCTGTTCGCACCACTCAGCCCCACTGCTACGCCGACCACGATGTCGTTGGCTGCGTATGCGACGGGCACGCTCAGGCACAGCGCCATGCCGGCGACGAAACCGACTGTTTTCTTTACGTCATGCATAGTATTTCTCCTGGAGTTTGTTTTTTGCTCACCGGTTGCCTTTCAAAGAACCCTGTCGACGCCTGCGCTCAGTGCCCGTCGAATGCCGGGATGCGGCCGTAGATATCCGCGCGCCGATCCGCCAGCACGTCGTTGTGCGTGCCGACGCTCGTGCGTGCGTCGAGCGTGATGGAGGCGCTAACGATTTCCTCGAGCGAGCGGCTCGCTACGTCGCCCACGGGCCAGCCACTCTGGTCCACGACGAGGCTTTGCCCCTCGAAAGGCTGTCCGCGTTCGACGCCGACGCGATCCGCACAGGCGACTACCAGGCCGTTCGTATGCGCGGCGGCCATCGCGAGCGTATTCGCCATGGCCGGACGATCGGCCGACTGGTTCGGCATCGGTACCCAGTTGGTCGGGACGCATACGATCTGCGCGCCGCCCAGCGCATAGAGGCGAAACAGTTCGGGAAACCAGAGGTCGTAGCAGATCGCGATCGCGATCCGGCCCAGCGGCGTGTCGTAGATCGGCGAGGGCCGATCGCCGCTGGCGAACAGCTTCTTCTCGTCGCCCCACAGATGCGTCTTTCGATAGCTGCCGAGATAGCCGTCGGGTCCGAGGAGCACGGCGCTGTTGTACAGCGCGCCATCCGCCTTTTCGGCGATGCCGGCGACGATGTAGACGCCAAGCGCAGACGCGACCTCGCTCCAGGCCGCAGTGGTCGAGCCGTCCGGCACGGGCTCGGCCAGGCTTTCCGCTTCGGCGCGCGAGTCGAACACGTAACCGGTGTTCGCCAGTTCCGGCAAGACAACGAGCTCGGCGCCCAGGTCCGCCGCTCGTGTCACGAAGTCGATGGCGCGTCGTACGTTGAGATCCTTTTCGCCGATCCGGGGCGCCATTTGCACGCAAGCGATCTGCACGTTTTTCCTTGAAAAAAGCAAAAAGCTCCCAGTCCGTGGAGTAACGGAATCTGGGAGCTTTCGTAGCCGTGGTAGCGGCAACGCTGCCGCGGGACGTGGAAGACGCCTTGCCCGTATTAGTCACGGAACAAAATTGAGCGTCAAGCCTGAAAAAAATTACCCGACAAACGACACTTCGGCGCACGAATGCGTCAGGACTCACCTTTCTGCAAATCGAGTCCGTCGAGCATTTCCTGCGCGCTGATGATCGAATTGGCGATCACGCTGGTAGACACCCGCTTGCCAGACGCCTGCTTGCGAATGAACTGATAAGCGTCGGCCTCGCTCATGTTGCGCACGCTCATGATGATGCGAGTGGCCTTCTCGATTTCGCGTCGGGCCTTGAGCGTTTCCTCGATCTTCGACGCCTTGCCGATCAGGCGCTGCTCATAGGCGCGCAAGGAAAGCGCGAGCACCAGCGCGGACAGGATGCCGACCGCGCGCAACGGACGTACCAGCACGCCGTGCGTATTGCTGTCGAGCAATGCCTTGAGCAGGGTTGGATTTTCCGAATCGAGCACCGCGACGCGCGCCCCTTCGGTCTCCGATGCCAGCCAGGAAATGTCAGGCGGATCGCCGATCAAAAAGAACAGCGCTTCGGCCGGCGGCAGCACCGCCACGGGCGGCCAGATCGCTTCGACCTGACATCCGATGCGCTTCAGTTGATGTGTGAGGTCCCTGCCGTCCGTGTCGGGCGGATGAACTACCAGCACGCGAATATTGCGCAGGTGATGGATGATGTCTTCGTTGCTCAATCGGGCATCCTCGCGTGTTGCGCACCGTAGTCGAATGAATGACTGATCAGATAGGGATCGGGTTTGACTGGATGGAGCGCTTCCCAGACGAGGTCGAACTGCCCCCTGTCGTTCAGAATGCCGATCCGAGAATTGAGCCAGGTATGGTTGTTGTCGGCATCGACGATGACACGTCCCTGCGGCGCATCGAATTCCACACCAGCGGCGGCCGCCGCGAGCTTTTGCGGATCATCCACTCCCGCGCGCTCCAGGGCCGCCGAAAACAGGTAGATCTGGTTGTAGGCACTTTCCGAGTTGTAGCTCGGCATCGAGTCGCGGCCGAAGCGCCGTGCAAAACCTTCCTGAAATCGCCGACTGCTGGACGTATCGACGCTCGCAAAATACGTGGCGGAAGTAATGTGGCCCGAGCAATATTCCGGACCGATTTTGCTGACCTGGTTTTCCGCCAGCGAAAGACTTCCCACCGGCAGCTCCCGCGGATCGAGGCCAGCGTCCCGGTAGAATCGATAGAAGGGGCGCGTACCGCAGCCGATGATGGTCGACACGACAGCCGCCGGCCGATCGCGCTTGATGCCGTCGACCACGCGGCGCAGGACGATCTCGTCCGGAACGATCGGCACGTAGGTCTCGTCGACGATGCGGCCGCCGGCGCTTTCGATCAAACAGCGCAATAGCCGGTTGGTCTCGCGCGGAAAGACGTAATCCGACCCGACGAGCGTGATGTCCTTCCCGACATGCGAAATGATGTAGCCCGCCAGTTGCATCGTGCTTTGATTCGGCGCAGCCCCGGTGTAGATGACGTTCGGCGAATACTCGAACCCTTCGTAGTTGGCCGGGTACCAGAGCAGCCCGTTGCGGCGCTCCAGGCTTCCCAGTATCGCTTTGCGACTGGCCGATAACAAACACCCGAAGATCACGCTGACGCCGTCGTCGACCAGCAGTTTGTCGGCATAGCGCCGATACTCGGCGGAATCGGACCTTGGGTCGTAGCACACGGGTACGATAGGGCGACCGAGCACGCCACCCGCCGCGTTGATTTCCTCTATGGCAAGCACAGTGCCGCGAAAATACTCCGACTCGGTCTCTTCGGCCACGCCGGAACGGGAAAACAGGATGCCTATCCGCCACTCGTCTTTCATAACCAGCCCGCCTGCCGCGACACTCTCTCATAACCTGATTCCGGATAAGAGTAGCGGAAAAAAATAGGCGAAAATAAAGCATGCGGCCCGGCAATTGGGAACTCTGTCGGTTGGACCCCGGCTCACGCGTCAGCACTGCTGACGGCCAGAAGTAGCGTGACGTTGCTCAATAGTGCGTGTGGTCCTCCGAAGCATTGAGGTCGGACGGCGGCAGGAGCTGTCTTCGCAGTATCGGCTTCACGACACTTGTGCCTTCGATGAAACGACTGCGCGAGGATACCTTGCCCCGGCAGGAGGCAATCCGCGAAGCTCAGGCAAGAATTATCGCTGCGCCGATGCCACCGTCAGATCTATTCGTCAAAAAATCCGCTGTCGCTTACGGGCTCGATGATGGTCTGCCACGTAATCGCGGCAGCCATTATGCGGCGCCCTGAGTCACGCACCGGATACAAGCCGTGATCGAGGCACGGACGGCCCCCTACGGCCTGCAACTTTGCTTGGTACCCTTCCGGCGTTGCCCAATCGGGCCAAAGCAGTAATCTCCGCTCCGGCATCGCCGTACCCGGCAACTGCGAGGAAGCCGCCTCTGCCAGGGTTAGTTGAGCTGACTCCTGACCGCGCGGGATGATGCATTACGTTCCGTAGCAACGAGCGCCTGATCCAGTGCGCTCACAACCCAGTCGATATCCTGAGCCTGAAAGGCCAGCGGCGGCCGAAGTTTGAGCACATTTCCATGCGGGCCCGCCACGGAGGTAAGCACGCGTTGATCACGCAGGTTCTCGATGACGTCAAGCGCACGAGCCTTGTCCGGCGTTTTACTCTCCCGGTCCGTAACCAGTTCGAAACCGATAAACAACCCCGCCCCCCTCACGTCCCCTACGCACTCGTGGCGCTCGGCCAGACGGGAAAACTCGCCGAGCAGACGTGCGCCGACCTGTTGACTGTGCTCTTGAAGCCGTTCCTCGCGAATGACGTTGAGCACAGCCTGGGCCGCGGCCATGGAAACCGGATTGCCACCAAAAGTGTTGAAATACGGAATCTCATCACTAAGGAAACGCTGATTTATTCGGCTCGGCGGTCATCGCAGACGTAGCCGAGGACGTTTAGAAGACAGCTCACGGAACGGACCCACGACGATGAA
>NZ_QKZF01000031.1:0-52961 GCF_003253915.1 Burkholderia sp. 28_3 | reverse complement strand
GATCACCGTCGCTATAATCCATTGACCGCGCAACACCACCTTCCAGACTGATCACGTTCGCCGAAACGATTGATCACCATCGCCGAAATCCGCACTTGGAGCAGCCCTGGTTGTACTGGACACAGAGGTTCTGGCCACGCTTCAGACTGAGCACCTGCTCGTCAGGGGAACAGGCGAGCCACATCTGGATCAGCTGCGCAGCGATCTCGGCCGCGAATACGTACGGATTGAAATCGGCAAGCTGAACACCATTGGTGAGGGAGAACGAAAAACTAAAGCCGTAGGCACCAAAGGTTCCGGAGGTAGACAACGCCCTGTCCGCCCATGCGCCCATCTGCAAGAGACCAGAGTTCACGATCGAGCTATCGACCGTTTCGTACAGCTGGTCAAAGACATACTTCGACCCTAACGCGATGCCCTGCTTCGCCGCCGTTCCGCCAACCGACAGTCCAGCGCTGACCGCGGCGCTTCCGATCGCGTTGTTCGAGTAAGCGGCACCGCCGCCGTTGCTGGTGCAGCAGCTCTTGATCTCGAGGCCGCCCAGCACCTTGATCGAGCAGCTGCTGTCGTAGCCTTTGAAAATGTTCACGTTACCGCCACCGACACCGTAGGCGCCGGCTTCGCGCCCGGTTTCCAGCCCTGCTACGACCTTGCCGAGCGCGCCGTCCGCACCACTACTTGACGAGAAGCATCCGGCACCCGGTGCGCACATCGTGTTCGTGCATTGGGTGACGGTCGTCGTGTGCGCCGGAGTATCGAGACACTGGTACGTGTACTGCATCGTGTCGCAGCTTCCCTGCACCGCGTCGTTGTATGACACACACTGCTGGTTCACTAGGCCGCAGCCTTGCTGCTGCAATGGCGCGCAGTCGTTAACGGTGGAAGCGGCTTGGCATTCGTAGGTATCCTGGTAGTTCCAGCAATCCTGGTAGAGCGGAATCCCGTTGATGATGCGTGTGCCGGCCGGCTCGATGCAGGTTGAACCAGTGCGTTGGCAGGTGGGCGCGGCATACGCTACCGGCGCGGCGAGCAGGGTGACGGTCATTACACTGCCGACGAGGGTGAACGCACGCGCGGCGAACATGAGAGCGCGGATATTCATTGTGCGGCCCGCTGTTCGAACGAGCTGCACTGGTCGATCCAGTTCGGCGTGCAAGTCGCGGTGCAGATCTGGTTCAGCGTGAGCTGAACTCGGGCCTGCCCGCCGCCCTGGAAACCGTACCCGCCTATCGCCGCTTGAATCTCGACGGTATTGACGCCCTCGTGCAAATACGCGCGGATGTCGGTGTTGGGCGCAATGGTCGACGGGTTCCCCTCGTACTCGCTACCGAAGGTAAAGAACGGTCGATACTCTGTGAGACCGCCATCTGCCGTAAAGGCAGTTTTATCCGAACACACGCTCCGAATGCCGTTGTAAATCAAATTGTGTGTGAAGGTCACACCAGGCGAAGACGCGGCAAGATAGCCGGTGGTCTGCCGTCCATCAATACCGCCGGCCGACGCCGGCAGCGTCGCCACTCCGCATTGGAGAATGCGCCCGCCGTCCGGCGCATCGGTGTAGACCGTGACGCCGTTAATGTCGACGCTGCGCAGCGTATTGTTTGCCGTGATCTGGCTGATGACTGCGGTACCGATCTGACCAAGGTTCTGGACGCTGAAACTCATCGAGCCGGACACGGTCAGTCCGTTGTAGCCTGAGTTGTCGTGATAGCCCGTGTCAGCGCCGAAGTTCCAGAGCGCAGAGTTCGATGCCAGGCGCGCGGCAAACCCGCCGGTGAAGCTTCCCTCGACGACCCCGCCAGCGGCGCAGCCTTGATAGGGTTCGGTGCAGACGGGGTCATTGATGCGGTTGCAGGTATAGGTTTGCGTACCCACGGCCTGTTCGCAGGTTTCCTTCCGGTAGGTCGCCGGCACCGTCGACGTCACGTTGTGGCAGTCCTGCGAACTCGTCGTAGACCCGGGGTTATTGATCGCGCCCTTGCTTCCGGTCACGATCGGATCGCTCGCGGTGATCGGCATGCGATTGGGAGGCTTCTTCGCGAGGTAATTCACGGCATCGCATTCCTGACGCCAGTAGGCACTCGGGTTCGCTGGCTGCGTTGAGCAATCCGCTTCCTTCCCTGACCCGGCCGGCCCGAGACTGCCCTGCCCACCGCCATACAGCGGCGTCAGCTCGCCGTCCTGGTTCGTGTAGTTCGGCACGTTCGAGCTACCGCCACTGATGCTTCCGTGAGCCGCGTTCATTCCTGACTTACCGAACGACTGGCCTTCAGTAAACGCAGTCCCGGTAGATGGGGCGTCCGCAGCAGCGCACACGGCGACCGCAGCCAGAGCGGTCGCGATGGCCAGTGGTGCGCTTCGGCGCAGGGTTGCCCGCATTCCGTTCATTCGACATCCCCCAGTGCACGGAGATATCGCTCGGCGATCCCCCCGTAGGTAGGGCTGTGATCGACGATCTGGCGCAGGGCATACGCGGGCGTCACGTCTCCCGACAAGGAGACGTACGACGCCGGCAGCGCACATCCGCTGCTGTCGACCTGACTGTTGGCGTCTCCACCGCGTGTGACGACATAGGCGGGCACACGGGCGATGCGATACTGCGTGAACGCCTTCGGGTTGACGACGATGCCGCCGGACGCAATCCCCAGCCGCTGCATTTCAGCGGCCGTCGCCTTCAGCGAGTCGTTCTTGAAGCCCCGGAACACCACAGTTCCCCCGGCCTGATTCATGGTCTTCACCAGGCGTACCAGCGAGGCAGCGGGCATCGAGAAGCTCGCGAACGCGACGAAGGAGTCGGTCACACGACGCTGCGTACGGCTTTCGTACCGTTTGGCGACGGCGAACGGATCTGCACCGGCGGCGGCTGGCGCCGGCGCCGGTAGGTTCGGGAACGCGTTGCCATCGTGAGCTGCCTTTGCTGCCGCCTGGGCCATCTGCCGATCGCGACTGCGCTGGATACGGCTCATCTCGGCATCAATCGCATCCGACGATGGCATCACGCCTCGGTAACGTGCGGTGCCGCTGGCTGCCTCATCGAAGATCGCTCGGCGCGTGGTATTGATCTGCTGCTGCTCACGCGCGAGCGCGTCATTCGACACGGTTTGTGCCGACACATGACCGGCCGCGAGGGCGATCGTGCCGGCGGCTATGATGGAGAAAGTGAGCCGACTCATTGGGGCAAGTCTCCGAGGTTCGCACCCATGCAGCAGTTGCGCTTGCGGAAAATCTCGTACGCGAAGTCCTCCCCCGTGTACGGGATCATCTTTCCGGCGCCCCAGAGCGCCGACGTGCGGCCATACGGCTGACAGCACTGACCGTTGATCTGGTCGGTTTGCGCAACGGGGTAGAGCATCGTGTACTTGTATTGGGTCTTGTCCATCACCGGCTGCAGGTAGTAGCCGCACATGGCCCCGTCACCTGTCGTGCCCCACATCAAACCCTCGCGATGCAGCTTTGCGGTCATGCGCTCGACCAGCAGTGACGACGCCTGGATCGCGGACACATGGGCCTGAACGTGGCCGTTGAATGGATAGATCGAGCCGTTGCAGCCCGCGCACCAGAAGAGCAGGTTGCTGCCGAAACCTAGGCTCGAGAGCACGCAGTCACCTGCGCAAGCGGCCTGGGCGATCGGACTGCCGAACAGGTAGGTCTCCGGCTCGAGGAGCATGGTGAGATCGTCGTCGCTCCACGTCGGATCGACTTCGGTCATGTACGCGACATCGAAGCTGCCCGTCTCCATACAGGGGTCGTCTAGCAGGATCTCGGTGTAGTACATGACCGGATCGGTGTACCAGTGCACCTGATAGAAGCTCTGCTTGGTGTCGTCCTTCTGCTCGCGCACCTCCCCCTCCGGGGCGTGGATGCCCGGGTTCAGCGAGATCCCGCCGAGCGACACGAAGCAGTAGGGCGAGCGCGTGACGTCGACGCGCCGGATCGGCTCCCAGAAGCTGAACTTGACGCCAAACGTGCCGCTACAGAAGCAGAGGAATCCGCCCGGGTTCGGGGTGTCGTCCTGGCCCATATTGAGGAACGTGACGCTACCGATGGCCATCGGGAAAGCGCATTCCCAGCAGATATCCGTGATCGGATTGGCGAATCGGCCGACACACTGACCCGCATCGGCCGGCGCCGAGAACGAGAAGCAGCTGGCAACCAGCGCGATCGCGAGAATCCAGCGGCGAAGGAGAGGGCGCATGCTCATGAAAGCAGCTCCCGCATCGCCGGATACACGTGGAAGACGAAGTCGATCAGGTATGCGCCGACGTGATGGCCAAGGCGATAGACGATCGGCAGGAGGATCACTGCAAGACCGCCGGTCGCCGCACCGGCAACGCCCCAAGCGGCGACCCATACCACACGTGACGTTACCGTGGCCAGGATGTCGAGCAGCTTCGCTCCAATCGAACGACGTGCGGACTCAACAACGCCGGAGACGGGAAGAGGCTCATCCAACTGGACCGTATGGGTCGATTCGACGCCGATACCGAGGGCGCCCTTCACCCCCTTCTCGATACGACCGATCAGCTCAACGGCTTCGACCTCGCTCAGATGCTCGGCGATGACCGCAGCAGGACGGTGGATATCATCTACAGCACCCACCACAACACGAAAGGTTTCCCCGCTGCTGTCTCCTACGATCTGGCGGTCAGGTTGAACGGATAGACGAGCGACCCTGCTGTCGTAGGGGCTCGCGCGCCAGTAGTAAGTCGCGAGCACACCCTTTCCTGAAACGACGACCTGATCATTGGTGACGTCTACGACATACCGGATCGGCTCGACTGTCGCATTGAAGTGCTGAAGAGCAGCAGCGCCGTCGTGGGGCGAGTTCTTCTCGACGACGTCGATAACGGCCGGGTCGGCAGTGAAGTCCAGACGGTCATAGTTGTTCATCGCGATTCCGATAAATTGGGAGGTGACAGGTGATTTGGTCGCCGGGTCAACGCAGTTGCTCCGCAGGTTCTTCCTCAAGAAGCAGTTGGTTGCCGCGCTGGCTGATGACGGCCGGCACGCGGGTGATCCCGAAACGCTGGCTAAGTCGACCCTGCTGATCGAAATACACTTGCCGTTTCCACGACTTCGTCAGGTCAAACCACGAACCAGCAGTCAGGATCGGTTTGATGGAATCGCCGGAGCGGGCCGCGAGCGCCTGCACCGCCTTGACCTGTCCCGCATCGCGGCCGTCGAAGAACACCAGGCGCTCGTGCAGCGTGACAATGTCGAGCGGATTGATACGCGTGCCGGCGGCGACGATCACGGCGCCCTCGTCGTTGGTGACGGGCTTGGAGTAGGTGACCGTCGGATCAATCAGGCGACTCGAGTACGCGCTGACGGTCGAAATGCCCGGCACCGGGGGCAGGGACGTGACGTCATGCAGCGCGCGCTGGCGCGCACGGCGCTCGATGGCCGCCAGCCCACCATTGGCTTGCAGTTCGAGCAGGCGGCGCTTCAGCATCGCAATCGCGTCGTGCTCCGCAATCGGATACGTCGGGCCAACCACGCCCAGGTCCTCCGCAATCGCTGAAATCGGGGATACCGCGACCGTCAGTGCCGCGATCCACAGGACTGCAGCTCGTCGGATAAGCTGTCGTAGCTGCCTCCAACCAACGAGCAAGCAGGCTGGACCTATCCCTGTGTCCACTATTTGGACGATAAAGAAATGTGGTGTACCAATGACATGCCTATAAACCAGGCCACCAGAAACCCCACACCAAGACAGAACACGATCACGCACATCCATACGGCCCATATGAACAAGCCAATTGCAAGCATCAGAAGCGTCATCTGAGCCTCCAGTTGAAGCGCCGGCCGGCGTGCTGAGGGCGCGGCAGCGGTTAAAAAATTTCATAGGCCTCCCCGACGATTGCGGTTTGAGGAACGGTGCCGGCGATCGAGTACCGCGAATCGAGGCTGTTCGGGTTCGGCGTGGCCACGAAGTAGTGTCCCGGCGGAATCACGCCGTCTTCGGTCGGAAACAGCGCCATCCCTGCAAGCGAGAGCGGCTTGGCGTAGCCGATATAGGTCTGATTGACCCAGACGTTGCGACCAACGACGTGCACGACATCGCCAGGCAAACCAGCCACGTGTTTGATGAAGGTCAGTCCTGCGGGGTAGGTCGCCCCACCGTGCCACCGAAATGCGATGGTGTCGCCGAGGCGCGGCCGACAGGGGCCCTTGCGGATGAAGTAGAGCGTCCCCGGCAGACTGGTCGACATGTTGAACGTCAGCCCATACCAAGGCGTGAGGCCCCATGCGACAGCCGCCACGACCGTCAGCGCGACCACGGTGCGAACAAACCGTCGATAGCGAGCCAGGCCGCTGGAGTAGGCGACGAGCGCGATCACTGCTCATCTCCGCGAAGGTCGGTTCTTGCAAAATTCGCGCCCCCCGATCGACGCAAGTCGAAATGCGTCGTTACGTTTGCAAGCGCCGCCGCACAAGTACTGGTCGAGGCGGCCAGATAATCACCAACGGCGGTCGGTGCAAATCGTCCGCCCACCATTTTTGTTCCAAGCGTGCGCGCAGAAAACTGGGAGAGGGCCGTCGATCGGAGACGAGTCATTTCGCGATCCTCTTGGCGATCAGGTCAGTGAGGTCGGGCGCATCACCTGCGAGCACGGCAGCTTTATTGACGACAACGCAGCCGCACTGTGTGCCGAGCTGGTCCAGCGCGGCCGACAGGCGCTTTGCGTAATCGCCGGCGTGTTGGGTCGCCTTATTCTTCGCGTCGTCCGTCATGTGGACGGGATCGCCATTATTGAAGGTCTTCAGCAGCGTTTCCTGCTCATCGCTGATGAGCTTCTGCACGTCAACCACGACGACCGGCGCAACTCTTTCGCGTTGCGTCCATAAGTAGACGAGCGGGGAGCCCAGCACCAACGAAGCGCCGATCGAGATAAGGCCGGTGAGTACGAGGTCGTGTCGCATGTTCACTTCCGTTTGGCTTGGATTAGGGCGCGGATCGCGTCTTCTGTGGACGTGCCGCCGGCACGCAAACGCTGCATGAATTCGTAGTCCGGCCCCTTCGTGGTCGCCATGGCCAGCGTGAATTCGTCAGGGATATGGCGCAGTAGGTGCGTGCCGCCGTTCGGATCGACGAGGACGAACTCGCTATAGCGACCGGGTACCGGGCGTAGCGACTTCAACATGCGTTTCAACCCCGGCGACAGATCCATCACGTCGCCCTTCTCGATCTTCTTGAGCGTGTCGTCGCTTTGCTTGAGGTGGAACTTCCATGCGGAGTTGTCGAACGCGGCCTGCGTTGCCTTGTTCATCCCGGCGTCGGTGATCCCCTGCGTCGCGAAAAAGAAGCTGCCTTCGTATTTGCGCGCACGCCGATAGCCTTCTTCCATGAAGTCGGCCGATTCCTGATCGTCACCGACGATCTGCCAGCCCTCGTCCTGCAGGAACAGCTTCGGTCGCGACCGGTCAAAGCGGTACATTTCGTTGGTGACCTGATTGGTCAGGCCGAGCATGATCACCGTGCGCAGTTGGGGATCGCTGTTGAGGTGCTCGAGCTCAAGTCCAACCACTTCATTGTCGAGTCGTACGTTGGTGCGCCCGTTGACGTAGTCGCCGTAAACACCCCCCTTGCAGAACGGTTCGAGACGCACGGCAAGTTCATACGCGATGCGCTCGGGTTGCCCATTCTGGTCCTTCAGGCTCAGCAGGGCGTCTCGCACCAACGTGGGACTACCTTCCTGGCCGTAGTCCTTCCATACGATGCGCACTGCGACATCGAGCAACGCGCCCTCGAACGGAGTGATAGGAGCGGTCGGCGATACCATGCGCGCGATGATCGGCCGGATGAATTTCACCTCGCTGTCGAGACCATTTTCGGTATCGATGCCAGCGGTCGAAAACGCATTGATGACGATTCGCGACCCAGGCTTGAAGTCGATGTACTGGCCGTCTCCCATGTCGATCTGCTTTTCGTACGAATAGCCCACGTCACAGATCCGGATGATTCCGCCGACCGAGCGGAACGCTCCGATGATGTCGTTCATGAGCACCGATTTACCGGCGCCGGAAGTACCATCGACAAAGCCGTTGTAGTTCGTTCCGCTCGAGTAAATGTCTACAAGCGCGGGTGTACCGCGACGGCCAAAAAAGAGCAGGCTTGCCCGTCCATTCGTACCCGACCACTCGCCGAGCACCGGTGCCATATCGGTCGCATTTACGGTGGTCTTGGTGGTGATCAACCGAAACTTCTTGAGGTCGTCCCGCATGTCGCTTGTCAGCATCATGGGCAGGGCCGACAGGAATGTCGTCAGCTGCTGGGTCAGCATCGGGAACAGCTTGAAGCGCTCCGAACGCCAGATGCCTTTCGCGGCCGCCACACACTGCTCCATCTTCTTGCGCGGCGCGAAGAGCGTGAGCGTGTGATAGAGCTCACACATCGAGCCCCCTTGCGTGAGCTGCATCGAGACGGCTTTCCAGTCCTGATTCTGCAGCGCCAGTTCGGGCTGCAGCTTCGCGATCTTCGATTCGGCGTTCTGCGTCGCGCGCGCACTACGCAAAGCGGCCCGTGTCTCGACGGCGGTCTGATCGAGAATCAGGACGCCGAGCGTGATCAGGTACGGGCAGGGGTATTGATGGACATCGTTGAAGAGCGAGCCGACGATGTTGTTCATCTCCCACAGCTCTTTGCTCTTCGGATACTGGTGCACGCCAAAGCTGCGCACAGCGATGCGTGCGTCGGGCTCGTCGGCATCCTCCGGCGGCACTCCGTAGAGCAAATGCTTTGCCTTCACCCGCATGTGGTGACCGAAAGCCGTCAGTTGGTCACGAATGGGCTTGTCGTCGCTATAAGTCTGATCGATCGTTTCAGCCCCATCGCCAAAGAACGCACCGGGGTTGAGGATCGGCCAGAGAAAACGCAACAGATCGTTGGGCTCCGCGCTACGGCTTGCCAGGCTTGCGGAACTCAACGTCGCACCGACGACGTCGCGAATATTCTGGATTTCTTCGATCAGCTTCAGATCGTCGAGCGAGCCCTTGCGCACGATCGACAGCAACAGCCGCTTGTCCGTGATCGAATAGTTTTGGCCAAGAAACAGCGGCTGGCCGAGTTTGCCGCGAATGAATGCGGCGCGGCGCTCGGCCTGTTCCAGATAGAACGAGGGCGCACGTCCCGCCTCGGCGTACTCGCGCCGAAGGTCGACGTAGGCGTTCAATGACTCCTCGATGATGGGGTCGCCCAACAGCATCCATTGGAGCCCATAGCCGGCCGGAACCGAGTCATATAGGCCGTGGAGACTGCGGGTCAACTCCGCGTCGGCGCCCGTCTGCGGTGCAACCGCAAGCACGAAGCCAACCGAATCCGTGTTGTAGTAGAGCTCGGTGGCGGGGTCGTACTGGTCATACGGAAGCAGGTTATGAAGTCCGACCGTCTCTATGCGTCGCTGGTCCGCGGCAACGGGCGCGGGCGGCCCGAGATCGTCCTCGGTGCCGAGAATTGCTTCGCTGATCGCAATTCGCGCGAGCGATTTCGCGTCATCGATCCAGGCCTGCAAGGTGCTCATCAATGACTCCTGGATCAATGGTCCGTCGCTGCGGGCATCGCAGCCGCTGCACGGTCGACTGCGCCGGCAGGCGTGAGAATGCCCTGCATGACCCGATCAGCACTCGATATCGCCCCCGACGTCGAATCGCTGTTGGAGCTGGAAGTAGCCGCCTTGCTACCGCTACTGCTAGCATCCCGCGCAGGAGTCGGCGGCATCACCGGCCGGAACGCGGCCTGGATGCGCTGCTGGTTGTGCGCGATCGACCAGTGGCCAGGATCGACGATCAGATAGACGTATTCCTGGTCATGCAAGTCGGAGTCCGCGTCCTGCCACGGCGCGAACCAGACACGCATTTCGCGCGAAGCCGTGTGAACCGGAGCGCCGCTATCGAGCGCTTTGGGGAGAATCTCGGCGGAGCCGACGACGGGTCGAGAACTGGCACTGACCGCAGCACCCGATGCGTTCGATGCCGGGCCGGGATCTCCGGCATAGCTGCCGAGTGCGATATTGGTCGTCGCGCCCGCGCCTGTATGAACGTGCTGATCAGGCAGGTTATGCGCCATCGCGTTGGCATAGATGCCGGACATGCTGCTGCAGAGCACACCTTCAGGCGCCTTGCAGGCGAATTGCGAGTTCGCGTCGTAGCCGCTGAAGCTGCAGCCGGTCAGACTGAGAAGCGCTGAAAGCGTGGCGAGCATGATCTTGTTTTTCATGGTCACTTCGCTCCAAGCCATTGATCGATTGCTTCGGCGCTGGCGGCGCCCGGCAGCACCCGCCCGTCCTCGCTCACGAGCGCAGGCGTGCCGGAAATTCCCATGCTTGCGGCCAGGGCTTCGTTCGCGTCGATGGGATTTGCGCACGACACGAGCTTCGGCTCGACGCGTGGCGGGGCAGGTGTCTTGGCAGCGACGCCAGTCGGAGTCGATCCCTGATCACGCATCCAGCGCGACAATGCGAGGGGCATCCACGCGTGCCAGGTGGCAAGCCTGTCCTCGGCGCACCAGATCGCTATGGAATGGGCGCGGGCACGCGGATGAATCGATTCGAGCGGGTACATGAAGCGGTAGATCGTGACGTCCTTGAGCTTGGAGAGGTCGTCCTCCAAGGCCAGGCAGTAGGGACAATCGGGATCGTCGAAGATTGCGAGCTTGCGGCGGCCGGTACCGTGAACCTCGACGAACGCGTCCTGAAGCCGATCCGCCGGGAACCGCACCTTCTGCAGCGCTTGCTCGAGCGGCACGGTCAGATCCTGCTGCGTCACCATGTCGAAGAGATGGCCAAACAGGAAGTACCGCCCGGTGACATCCGTATAGGCAACCTTGTTACCCATCACGACCTCATAGATGCCGACCGACGGCGTGGCGGCGACCTCGCGAAACTTGGTTGCCGGGTAGCGTGCATGGAGCGCCGCCTTGAGCGCAGCTACGCCGGGATCAAGGTTCGGGTCGGCAGGGTTTATCTGCGACGTCGCAGCCTGAGCGACGGACGCCGTGACACCGACTTCAGAGCTTGGCCCGGCGACGCGCGCCGGAACCGTGGATGGCACCGCGGATGTACCTTGGGTGGT
This sequence comes from Burkholderia sp. 28_3, assembly GCF_003253915.1. Lineage (NCBI taxonomy): Bacteria > Pseudomonadati > Pseudomonadota > Betaproteobacteria > Burkholderiales > Burkholderiaceae > Burkholderia > Burkholderia sp. 28_3. The sequence goes on along the minus strand of NZ_QKZF01000031.1, from coordinate 41,891 downwards.
GCAGCCCCACGCGATGCACGTCGTCATCAGAAGAGCGAAAGTGAATTTGGCGTGTTTCATTGGATCATTGAGCATGTTGAGGGCGAGGTGCCGGCGGCGAACGTGGGCGCCGACGCTGGAGGGACGGTCATTTGCCGAGATGGCTTCGAAAAAGCGTGATGCTTGACCCCATCGATCGTGCGGCCAGCCAGCTTCTTACCAACGCGCAGCATGCGGGCGTCGCCGTCGTCGTAGGCTGCTGAATCGATGCCGTCGTAGACCTGGCCAGTCCGTTTGGCCCACGCTCCAAACCACGTGCGGTCGCACCACTCGATCTTGCTGATCTCGGTCATCGCCGCACCATCATGCAAAGGTCCGCCCGGCGCTTGATCTCAGCCGCGTATACGGTCAAGTCGCCGGTCAACACAACATGCGTGCGCGGTGCGGCCGGCACACCGACATACTCTTCAACAGGGGAATCCGCGGTCTGCTTATCTCCGGCAATGCGGACGTTGTAGCCCCGCGAATTCGGAACATGCGCAATCGAGAGCGTGCCCTGCGAGACCATCGCTTCGAGCAGCGGGCGAATCCGTGCCGCGCTCAGGTGAAACTCGCTTGCCAACGCGTAGGCTGCATAGGCGACACGTGGGCGCATCGCAGCAAGTACATCGTTGGCAGTCGGCATATATTTGGCACGAGGCATGGTCAGTCCTCCAGGGGCTTGCGGCGTTGCACGAAGTCCCACAGCGCGGCCGGCAAGAACCGCGCCTCTGCACCTCGCTGGTCGAGCATCATCGCGACGTTGGCAACATCCACGGGATCGCCCATCGCGACGACCTCGATAAGCTCGCTCGCGAGCGTCATCGCCGAGACGGTCGCGGGGTCGCGCCGTCCGCGACGGCCTTCTTGACGCTTCTTGGCGAGCTTGCGTTTCATCCGTGCAGCGAAGAGGTCAACGGCGACATCGTCCGGATGTACTGAGCCAGCGCGTCGATTCCAGGCGGCTGCAGCGGCAGCGGCGTCGTTGAAGAGCAGCACCATCTGATAACCGGGGCACGCGGGTTCGACGCAACTCCCACCGAACATCGCTTCGGAAACACGCATGACCGCGTCAAGGTCGCAGTACGGACACGGGACAAGTTGATAATCGCGGGGAGAGTTCATTGAAGTTCTCCAGAGACGGCCGCGCGCGCAGCGACCCGCTCGAAATAGAAGACGACAGGCGCCCCGGTTTCCTCGATCAACCCGTAGCACTTCGCCAGGCGATCGATCGGGTGATACGCGTTGAGGGAGGCGACATGCTTCATGAGCGCTTGGCGCCACTGCTCAAGCGACATCTGCCCCTTGCTGATGTTGCAAGGCGGACAGGACGGCATGTAATTCGACTCGACGTCACGCTCCGGATGCCTCGACGGGACGCTCACAAGCTTCCATTGGCCATTCGCGGTTCGCTTGGTCTCGACCGCGCGTACAACCGGGTCTACATGGTCGCCATGCCACCGATCGGGCAATGGCATTCCACAGTACGCGCAGCGGCCGTCGTATTTGCGCCGGAGCCGATCGCGCTGTGCTTTCGTCAGCCGGCTCACGCTTTATGCTCCACGGCAGGTGTGGCAGCATCCTGGCAGGCGACTCCACGATCCGCGCCTGCGTCCAGCTTGACGGCGCCGGCGCGGCGCGCTTCGGCCGTGGAACGGATCACAATCTCCACCTGTTCCCAGAGCCAGGGCTTGCAGTCGCGCGCAAGTTCGTTCGGAAAGCCGGTAATGCCAATGGCACCGGCCGGCGTCCTGATGTCGAGTTGGCCGCCCATGACCGGACTGCTGGAAATCTTCGTGAGCTCGCCAGCGGCAACGATCGCGTCAGGCTGCGTGGGGGCAGACGCGACGGCCTCGTCCATGTACCAGTGCATCATGGCGAGCAGGCCGATATCGATGGGGTCGCCCTTGTCGACGTGCGAGCGCAACATAGTCGACAGATCACCCCGTTGTGCGCTCCACCACCCGGCACGCCCCTGGGCTCTACCCACTGCCATCTTTGCCTTCAACACGCGGTTGAACCCGTCGAGTGCTGCATCGTCGAACGCTGCCGCACTTGTCAGTGGATTCGCGTCGGTCACGTCGGTAACGGCTGACGAACCAAGCTCGTTGCTGGAGAGGTCGAGCAGATCCGCAGCTTGCTTAAGAAATTCAAGGAAGCCCGATTGAAACGCGGGATCACCGCGAAATCGATCGGCACCGATATCCGCGAATCCCCGCACCTGCTCGGCAATGAGCAAAGCAGCGCCGCACCAACCGGCAAGCGCCCGGCGCATTTCCGGTTGGTGGTAGTTGCCGTCTCCATCCTTCGTGAACGACGCTTCGTGAACCGCTTGGTCCGCACACCGCAGCATCGCGGCCTCGAACGCTGCGATGGTCACGCTCTTCGTTTCATCAATCATCGGTGTAGCCCCCATCGTTAGCACGGCCATCGTTGGCCAAGCCATCGTTGATGTTGCTGATATCGGAGAGGGCGCCGTCGTATTCGGCTCCCTTTGACACGGCGAACTCGACGATGCGACCACCGTCCGTCTCGATCACAGGGAAAAGCTTTTCGGCCGCTCGGATGTAGTACTGCTTAAGAGTGTCTGCACCCCCAGATACGCCGCTGCCGATGGCGGCACGGCCGACCTGGCTCGGGTTGATAATGGAGGTGGACCCGAGTGCGGTATTGCTGAGGGTGTTGGCTGATTCGTTGAACGCTTGCCCAATCCCGGAGGAGATACCGGCGAACACCGACATGGCCAGTGCCGATCCTGCCTTCGAGACTAGTCGACCTCGCACGCCTTCCTTGCCGTCCTCGCCCATGACGTTGCCCTTAATCGGCATTTCCACGGTTCGGCCGTTCTTCAGGATGCAGTCGAGCGTTTCACCGCGCATGTGAGTGCGCTCGCTGGAAACGTCGCCATACGCCTGCGTCAGGATGCGGCACTCCGTGATGTCGAGCTTGCGACTGTTCGGTAGATTGGCTGCGTCCAATACCTGGAGGAACACCGGAAGCGGATCGTGCTGGGCCTCGCCGCCCGTCGGAGCGTCGACGCCGTTCATCATGAATACGCGCACGAAGGAGGTGGCAGGGATGAAAGTGACTTTCTTCTTGCCGTTGGCCTTCAGGCAGTCCTGCTGTGCGCGTGTCGCCTGATCCAACGGCAACGACGAGTAGCGGGGGTCGACGCAGTCGACCCCGTTGCCGGTCGGCGCATTGAATTGAATGATGGCGAGCTTTGGAGGGGCGGCAGCCATATCGACACCGGGGTTGCCGGATTTGCCGAATGGCGGATTCAGGATTGCGCCCGTCTTGGCCGGGGCCCCGTTGAGGGGAATTGGCTTGTCCAGGGCCGCGCGGTCTGCCGTTGCTCCGGACGCGGCCGCGGGGGCGCTTGCCGGCGTGCTCTTCATCGCGTCGATCCGCTTGCTGAGCTCGTCCTGGGCTTTCGACAAGGCTTTCATCTGTGACACGGCATCGTCGGCGCGCGAATCTATACTCGACATCCTGCGCGTAAGCTCAGCGAGTTGCGCCTCCGAGTGAGCCCGCCAGGCATTGCGATCGTTCTGGTCGCCGAGGCTCGTAAACGGCACCTTCGTGGTGAACTGACGATTGGCCGGCCCGCTCTGCGTGAAGAACATACCAACGGTGAAGAGGCCAGCGAGGACGGCGAAGCAGGCCACGGTCAGGATCCGCTGGCGGCGCTTGGTTGCTTGATTGACATCACTCATGGTCGCCCCGCTCACGAACGACATAGACAATCGTGCTGGCGCCGGCCGGCAGGTTTGCGTTTTCGATCGCGATGGCGAGCACGCCCGGCGCGTAGAGTTCGCGCTCGTCGATGGCCATGTCGGTGTGCGAGGTATTCGAGAGCGTGTAGGTCTCGCCAATGAAATCGCCGTCGCTGTACTGACGGACCAGCGTCAATACAGCCTCCTTCCAGAGCGGCACGACAGTGTCGAGCGACGTGTACGACAGCTGCGGTGCCCCCCGACCACCGGCCATCGCCAGCATCATGAGTTTCACCCGTCGTTGAAAAGCCGACGCGTGGAGCGCTTGGGTCGAGCGCGCTGCAGGCGGTTCGATACGGATATCTTCGGCCGGTCGCGGACCGGGAACGAGCAATAATCGGTAGGTCGTGCCGGCGTCATCGATCACGAACACCGTGATCGACTCATTCAGCGCGGTCGGATTCGCGGGCATGAGCCAGAGCTTTCCGCCGTCTTGCGTCCACGAGATCGAGCCTGGTAGAGCTGGCACGATCTTCGAAAAGCTGCGCCCCCCGGACATTGACAGAACGTTGTATTCCGCCGCGGAGATCGAGACCTGCTGCGTTTGCCGATCCGCTCCCTTGACGACCTGGATCGCATGCGCACTAGTGGTAGTCAGGAACATCATGGCGGCAAACACGAGACGCGGCCTGAATGCCGTGCACAATTTCGGCGACTGTCGATTGAAGGCAAATTTCATGATGCGGGAGTCTCCGTTGTGACCAGCGGCTCGACGCCTTGTTTGCCGCGCGCGGCTTCTCGGATGTCGAGGAGGACTAAGCGGCCGAAGACGGTGATTCCGAAATAGACCTCGTAGGTCTTTTGTTCCGAGCTCGTGCGCTTGCCGGAGATGTAGGTGGTCAAGGTGCCGGTGACCTTCACAGCTTTGTTGCGGAAATCCACCTCGCCTACCCCCATCGGCTCGAAGACGTCCGTCACGCCGTCGTGCTTGATCTGGAGTGCGTCGGCCTCCCATGCCGTCTTGAGCGCGGCGCGTCGATCGTCGTCGACCATGGACAGGAGAATCCGTACGTTGTTGTCGACGGTGGTCGGCGTGACACTTTTGGAAAGGGAGAGCACGTACGCGGCCTGATCGGCGAGGTACTGGTCGTTTGCATACCGAGCCCCGACGACGTAGGTGCCGCGAACGGCTGGCGGCATGATGATGACGCGCTGCGTGACGACCAGCCATGCACAGGTGAGCGCGATGACCACACTGGTGGTGCCGTTTCCGAGCAGCACTTTCTTCAGAAAGCGGTTCTCGGCCTGCAGCTGTTCGCGTGATTGGGCGGCTTTACCGGGTGTCATCGAATCACCCGTTCAGTTCGCGAAGATCGGACGGCGGAAACTTCTTCGGCGCTGGCTGACCCAATACCCAGTACATGACGTGAGCCGACATACCGGGATGCTGGCCCGAGCTGAACTTCTGCCAAAGCGCCGCGATCGCAACGCCCGCGACTAGACCAAGCAGGGTGTGGTTAAGCAACACACCGCCGATCGTGCCAGTGAGCCCGATCGCTGCTACATCCTTGCGAAAGAACAGAAACTTCTCCGGGTCGTCAAGGCGACTGGGTACGTAGTGACTGAGATCATCCGACATCGCCGCTCCCGGTCAGATCGTCGCGGTATAGCTGGCGTCGATGATGCCGACGATTATCCCGGTCAGGATGCCGATTCCCGACGGGACAACGAAAGCACCGTAGTCCTTCACGAACATCGCGCGCACACTCCCGAACATCAAACCAGCGAGTGCGCAGCTTTTTCCGGGATTGCCTTTGACCCATCCCTCAAGGGTGGTCGACCCTTGCTGGAACTCCACGCCGTCCGTTCCAAATGCGTAACGGGCGACCATCATTAGCGTGACCGCGAGGATCACGGCAACGACGAAGTTCAGCGTTTCACGCACTTCGGATTTCTCCAGAAGCGCCTTCGCGCGATCCTCGAAAGCAACGAGGGCGCTCGCGGCTCGATATTCGAGCATCTCGAGCTGGTTGAATTGAGCGGTATTCATCTAGTCCTCATGTGGTAGCTAGCCAGCAGCGCGGGCCGGGGGTTGTGCTCGCGCCGCTATATGCAGCGCGAGCACGATTCAGGGGGAAAGTAGTTAAACGAACAATCGAAATTTCATTACGGATTACTTACTGTCGCGTTTCCTCCTTGGTCGAGTGGTGAATCGGTGAGCTGCGCGGACTAACGGCCCGCCAGGTGCTTCGACGCCGTCCCGACCGCGGCGCCCGCGGTGCAAAGCGTTCGATTCGCCACCTTCGCGACTCGGTGGACATGTCGGATTCGCGCTTGCAGGGATTGGTGGCGCTTGGCGATCGGCGTGGAAAGCGCTTGAACGGGCCGGGTTTCTGCGGCCGATACAGGGAGCGATAGATTCTCTTGAACGACAGGCGCCGGCGCCGCGAGGTGCTTGATCGTCGGTTCAGGGCACGAGTCGCCGGAACAGAACACGTAGCGGCCGGAGCCGGGTTCGCCGATCTGCGTGACGTCGTAGTCCGGAAGGCGGGAAGACGCAAAGCAGGCTTGCGTAAGGGTCCCGACAATCAGGCCAAGAAGAGGGACGAGGCGCATCATCGCGCGCCTCCTTCGGCGACCTTGCCGAGCGCCGACTGGGCGCGATAGCCCGCATATGCGCGCTGCACCAGCCGGACATAGCGCGCCTGGGCGGCGATGTTCGTGGAACCGGGCCCTGTGTTGTAGCAACCGACGGCGGCCCAGGTCGCGCCCTTGGCCTGGATGCAGTTGGCGAGCACCCACGCGCTGAGCTTAAGGTTCACGCACGGGTTCAGGAGGTCGCGTTGGGTGACGCCGTAGCTGACGAGTTCGGGAAGATGGACATCGTTGATTTGCGCGGCTCCCCACGCCCTGTGGCCGTCCGGCAAGCGCGGCCCAACGGCGCCGGGCACGCCACGGGATTCGACCCAGGTTATCGCCCGCAGGAGATCGGGATCGAGGTGATAGAGTGCTGCCGCCTCATTGAAGATATTGCCCTTGCAAACGTCCGCGGTCGCTGGCGGAGAAGCGAGCAGGGCGATCGTGGCAGCAACTGCCACGCAGAAGGTGCGCATCGCACACGATGAGTGGCGACGCACGGAATAAAAAACGTAGCGTATCGGGTTGCCCCGAAACGCTACGAGACCGCCTGCAGTCGAGGCACTGAGAGAAGAAAGCGACAGGCGGGATACGAGCGAAAGCTGCTCGTACCAAAAGAGCAACATGGAGCAAAAAGGGGGTCCGTCCGAAAAGATGCGTGACACCGAACCCGCAGGGCAAGACATGCCGCTGCGGAGGAGGTTTGACGCGGAACAGCGATCGAATGTCTTGCTCGCGCGTGATATTCCGGTGCGGTGGACAAGGCGTATCGCCGTCGCCTTAAAAAGGGACGCATCGAATGCGTCAATCCCGAAGGATTGACGTACAATATCTGTAGCCACGAGTGGTCTCTCTCAGCTTTCCCAGCTATTTGCTTGTGGTCAGGACATATGGGGTGTTGGCGCACCCTGTATGTCCGTCTTAATTAACTACAACTGCACAACACAGACATGAATGTTCGGAGACTTTCCGAATCTGCGGCGTGACGATATTCGAAGCGCCGCACATGTTTTTTTGTCCACTTCAAAACCCACGGCGGTCAATTGACCAAGATCGCGTATAGAACAGCTAGTCACACGTGGGCAGCGCTCAGAACTCATTACGCTTTCGCGCGAGCGGCTCAGAGGCCGGGCCGACTTCGCATCGGTAAACCTGGCGACTGCCGCTACCTGGAGCTACCAGGTTCGTACCGCTCATCCCTTTGGATTCCACTGCAGGGTGATCACGTTAACGTTCAGCTCGTGCTTCTCAAAGTACTTCATCATGCTATCCAGGCTTGCCCATGTCCTCGGTTCATTGCGGAACGTATACAACGTGTGCAAGCCCTCTTTCCAAGACAGTTCGACGACGAAGAGATAGCCCCTATCCGTGCGCAAAACCGATGCGTGCTTGATAGCGTTGTTCTTCGCGGCATCCCGAAATTCCGCCTCAGTAATCTTGCTCAACCCACCCTCCAATGTGCTCAACTGGAGGATAGTAAAGCGATAGCTACCGATTCGGATGGTTCGATTCAATTTCTACCAACATTACCTGTATTGCACTGCAATAGAACATGACTTGCATTGCAAAACAACATATTTTGCAGGGCGCAGCGGGAGACGACGATCTTGTCCTCTCACCCTGACCAGCGCCGATCGGTCGACCAGCAAATGACGTTACCAACTGTAACAGGATGTTGAAAATTTTCAACTCCTTCGTTGAACAAAAATTAGGGTCGGACAAAGCGCGTGAAGAAAAAGGAAGAACTTGCAAGTCTAGCGGCCACGTTTGTGGCAACAATCAAACACTTGCAGCAGGAGGCCGGGGTTAACGACTCGGAACTGTCGCGCGCGATCGATCTTGACCGGGGGACGCTCAGCCGCCTGTTATCGGGTGAAACTATCGATCCGAGACTGAGCACGATTTCAGCAATTGCCCGGTTTTTCGCCGTTCCGATGTCGTCCCTCTTCGGCGAAGAGAGCAGGGGGTTCGTGCCTGTCTATGAGCAGCGGAGTCTGCGCGACGCGCGAAAAGTATCCGCGGCGCCGCGCCACGGTCAGCTGTGGATCAGGGTATCGAACGCAAATTCGAGTCGATTTGCGATTGCACTCGCCCCCAAGAGCCGCACCGAACCGCTTCCGCACAATGCCATCCTTGTCATAGGAGATTATGCTTCTCTTGATTCAGGCGATTTTGCATTTGTCGAAGTAGATGAACAAACTTACACCTTCGTCAAGTTGACGGATGGCGAAAAACTCATCGGTTACGACATAGAATCAACCTCAAAGCGCCGGCCCATATTGATAAATGAGCAAGCGATCATCGGAAAAGTTGTGGAAATTATAATGGGCACTAGCTCCGAATGAAATTCACCTTATAGTCGTAATGATCGACACCATCACGCGACTTTATCCAGAGAACGATTCTGGAAAACAAGACAGAGAACGCCATTTCGTACAACATCTTTATCGTGATTTGTGCAAGCACGATCTTGAGAAGCACAGTCAACGGCACAACACCGTAAAACAATAGTGTCCCAAATAGAACGCTATCGACGACTGCTCCGACTGCATTGGCCGCAAGAAAACGAAGAATCAGGGCGCGGCCTCTTAGTGCGATCTTCAGCCTAGATACGACCAGCGAATTAGATAACTCGCCTGCGAAGTAGCCGACAGCCGACGCGCCCAGCGCCCTCATCATTTGATGGGACACTCCGAGAACGCTACCGCCCAGCCATCCCGCCTTCTCGAGCGACAGAATAATCAGAATAACCGGGATGTTCACTAAAAACGCACCCCATATCACATGGCGACTTACAACAAATCCATACGTCTCCGTTATGCAAGCCCCAAAGCAATACGTCAACGGAAAAACGACTAGCGCGGTCGGAAAGAGGACGCTGTACCCATGCAGGAACGGCAGGTTGATGGTGGTGATACTATCTCCAATTAAATTGGTAGTGACCAACATGACGCTGAAAAGTGCCGTAAGATAAATAATCCCGTAAGGGAAGTGCGGCACTCGCTCGGTGATGTTCTGGATATTGACGTCGTTAGCATTTACCGTAGCGAGCAATGCGACATCGTTGGCAGAGAATTTGCCAATCCAATCCGCCTCTAACAGTTCACCAACGGGCAGCTTCATCGAAATACCCGTATCATTCACGCGCACTCTCGCGACCGAAAATCGCTTTTCACCATCCTTCGGAAGAATCGCCTCTACCTGGCATCTCGGGATACTATTTGCCGTTACCATAATTGCGCCTGTTCAAAATCGATCCACCAAACAACCAAAAGCACCACCGGCCTACCTTGGAAAACCGAACACTTACGTCACTTGGGCAGATTCTGATACGCCATCTTCAATATGATATCTCGATATTGCGGATACTTTCCCAGCAACTCGGACTGAGTAAGAATTCTATAATCAGCATCGTCAAATCCCGGCACAACAGCGCAACTGACCAACGTGTAATCACCTGAATCGACCGACGCCCCGAAAATCCATCCTCCGCGCATAACTACAGAAAGTACCTCTCCATGTTCCACGTTCGGGCCGAGACGGACCGTCCGATATGCTCCCGTTTCATCGATGACGTGCATCATGAGCGGGTCGCCAGAGTGGTAGTACCATATTTCATCGGATATCATCTGATGGAAGTGCGACGGGCTATCATGGGTCACCATGAAATAGATTCCGCTATAATTTTTCCTTTCAGCGCCGCTCGCCGTCTTTCGATAAATGTCAGAACCAAATGCGTATCTAAAATAGCCTCCTTCCGGATGAGGCTCCAGACCAAGTTTCTCCATCCAGAATTCCCTGGATTCGCGAGGTCTGCTGCTATTTGAATTTGGCATAACGTTTCCCGCAGATATCATGAAAACTATTACAAAAATCGAAACGAAGGTTACTCGTTGAAGCACCGCCTTCGGCCCTCTACACATAAATTTATTGTTTTTCGCAAACATACGATGTGGTTTTAGTTGAAATTTCTAATACATCGCGAGACCGCAGGTGCACGGGGAAATAGTACCGCTGCTGATCCTACACGATGATATCGACATCGATTTGGAATTCTTTACCGCTTTGCAATACGGAGGTTCCCGCGCCGAACAGATGTCAACAAATCGAAAGGTATATTCGAGACTCCAACACAATTCTTTCGATTTGATTTAATTTGAACGCGCAGCGCGCCTGCGACCGAGCATCGCCCCTATAACCGTAGCGGCGAGGCGATGGAACAGCGTCCGTCGCGGGCGCGCGCCGCAACCTCAGTCCGGCTCGATCTGCATCTGTTGCGCAGCTTGTTGACGTCGCTGGCGCTGCGGCTGGGTATTCGCCTGCTCGGCCAGCTCATGTTCACGCAGCGTCTCGATGGCGCTTGACTTGTCCTGGTGGCGTGAGACGGCCGCTCGAGCGAGAATTGCGTCGGTCGTGAAAATCTGGAGATCCTCGACCGCCCGGGTGAGCCCGACATAGAAGCTCCGGTCGCCGAAGATCCTACGCACCGTCATCGCGACGTCTGACTGGCGCCGAGCATCTTCCGGATCACGCTCCATTTTGTGTGAAGGGATATGCAGCATGGCTTGCTCGCGGGTCGCGCCTTGGCCTGCGTGAACCGTCACCGCGTACGCGTGATCCCAATGACGCTGCGCGTCGAGATCCCAAGGAATTTCCTTGCCATCCGCGAGCCGCAGGACCGCCTGGTTCTCGTTGACAGAAACGACGGTCGCCTCGTGGCCATTCTTGACGAGCTCGTCGCCGCGGGTGAAGCGGATGACGTCACGCGCGGCGAGATTCCTCGTTTCCGAGAGATACACCTCCACCCGGTTGTACTTTTTCGGTTCCCATTCCATTAGAGACCCGTCGGACTTCCGCAGAACGACGATACCCTCGTCGGGTCGAGTGCCCACAACGCCCATGTATTCGCCGCGGGAGGCGAGTATTTTCTGATAGTCACGACCAAACCGGACGGTCATATCCTTGGTGTAGTACTGCGCCTCCTTCTGCTTGGCCCGGGTCAAATCGCCGTCGGACCGGAAGATGGTGTGTGCCGAGTCGTTGACATCGAGATCGCCACGCTCCTGCAGCTCCGCCCGAACCGCATTGTTGATTTCGACGCGGTCCTCGTTAAACGGGGTGATGATGATCGTCTGATTTCTTCGTGGTCCCCGGTCGACGTACTGGCGCGCCAACAGGTCGATCAGGTCTCGCGGATCCTCGTGTTCCGTCACGCGCCCAGCTCGCTCGAGAAAGTCGAAGGCGCGAGCGTTACGTGCGAGGTTCAGGTCGGTGAGGGGCTCATCCGGTGCAAGGTCGGCGGTGCCCACGGTGATCGCGACTGCCTGCTGCAACTCGGGATTCTTCTGGCGCTGGATCTGGGTCATCTGAGCGGTGGTCACGCCCTCGTCCTGCAGGATCTCAAACGGTTTGCCCGCCTCGATGGCCTGCAGCTGGAGGCGGTCGCCAAGGAGGATGACCTTCGCATCCGCTCGTTCCGCCATCTTAAATAGGCGAGCCATTTGCCGTTGGGCGAGGAACGATGACTCGTCGACGAGCCAGAGCTCGCGCTCTCGTGATAGGTCCGGCACATACTCGCGCAGGACCTTCAAATCATCCTGGCGCCGCTGCTCATGAATCTCGAACATCGTAACCGTATCGGCCTGGATACCGGAGTCGTTCTCGAGCTGCTTGGCAGCCTGCCCGGTTGCGGCCATCCCTCGTACAAGCCAACCCTGCTCGTGCGCGACCTGGACTGTTCCCTTGACCATCGTGGTTTTGCCCACGCCGGCGAGCCCCTGCACCGCGACGATCCGGTCTCTGCTCGTCAGCGCATGCTCGATCGCGCCTCGCTGGCCGGGGGTGTAGTCGAAGGTGGAATCGTTCCGCTCCGCACGCGCGGTGGCGATGGCCTGTTCGATTCTGGACCGGACTAATTCGGCAGGCGCGATCGCCGGCGTCGCATCTCGCTGCGCGAGCGCGTTCTCGACCGTCCAGCGCTCCGTGTTGAGCATCTTCTCGGTGGTAATGTTGCCGTCCGGAAGGTCGACGATCTTGCCTTGATGGACCAGCTTTTTGTAGGCATCGAGAATCTGATTCGGAGACGTTCGGCCGACCGCATGTTCGAGCGCGGTCTGGACGAGGTCATATTGGTTCAGCACGATTTCGCGCTCACCGAGGTGAGACGCAGCGAACCGTAGGGCTTCAATACCGGACAACTTGACGACCCGTGCATCCGTTCCCGCTTCCCGCGCCTCCCGTGCCTTCTGCTGGATGACGCTGTAGTCGAGGTCGACTGCTTGTGCGCGCTCACGCCATTGAACCGACAAGGCCTCATGGTCGACGCCGACCTTGCGTTCGCGGGTCGCGAGCACGGCACGCTCCTTCTCGGCGGCCGTGGCGTTTGCAGGATCGATTCCGTTGGCCCGCAGCCATCGATCGCGCGCTGCCGAGCGCTGGCTGAAGTGTTCAATTTGCTCCCGCGTGACGCCGACCAGTTCGAAATTCCCGTTCTCGTCGGGTGCCGTGATGGCATAGCCGCGCTTCTGCAACCCGCGCGCGAGCGAGGACGTGTAGATTGCCCCGATCACCTTCTGCTGCACGTACAACTCGTCATTGGTGAGCGATCGCCATTCGCCATCGGCGCGTTGGGTCGCGTTCATGACCAGGGCGTGGGTATGCGTATCGGGGTCGAGATCTCGGCTCGTGTTGTGTCGAAAGAGGGCGGCTACTACATTGCCGGTCGGCTCGACCAGCGTCTCGCCATCGACCGTTTTGCGGGCCTGCGCCACATACGCCTCGACGTACTCGAGCGCCTCCTTGACGGCTTCCTCGTGGGCGAGACGGACCTCGCGATCTTCGAAAACTTCGGCAGCGATACTGACGCTTTTCGGTGCCGAAAACGTCAAATCGATGCCGGGCCGATGCACGACCTCGGGCTCGCCATTCTCGTCCAAGACGACGCGACCGAGTTGCTGATCGCCGACCTGCCCAGACAGCAGTTTGAAAAACACGTTCCGATCGACTTGCCCGTTCAGACCGAGGGTGGCCGCCCCCTTGCCGAACCAGGCGGAATGTTCGAGTCCCTGATCGGTGGTGTAGTAGTTGTCTTTCGAAAAATAGTGGAGCGCTTGGCTGGCGCTGCCGACATTGTGCATGCTCATCATGGCGTGTCACCCCAACAGGTCACCGAGGCCGGCGCGGCCGGTGGGCCGTTCGCCGGCGCCTGGCTCGCGGGAAGCCGACGTATCGTGAACCTCGCCGGTGTCACCGTCGACGATTTCGCCGGTCGACAGCGAGATCACGTTGGACGGCTGTACTACGGAACGAGGAGTGTTCGGCGCGGAGGCACCGACAGCCGGGCCGGCCGCAGCGGCGTTGGTCGCCGAATCCTCGGCGGCCGTGGTCGGTGCGCCGGAAGGATTGGGTGACGGGGAGTGGGACAGGGACGGGTCGCTGCCGGATCTCTCCGGCGCAGCCGGACGGTCAGCTACAGCGCCTGCCGGAAGCCAGAGATCGTACGTTTGGCGCGGGATGAAGGGCGTCACCGTTTGGGGATGGGGGACGTATTCGTACTTGACCCGAGCAACCGGATAGTCGCTCGGTGTGACCAGATAGCCCTGCATGTCGGGCAGGTGCAGGATTTCGGATGAGAGGACGAGATCGCGGAGATTGCGTCGCGCAAAAACGCTCATGCCGTCGCGCCGCTCGTCGATGCCGAGATTCAGGCTTTCTTCCTTTTCGTCGAGGTCGGCCTGACCGATCGCGTTGGCCAATGCCTTGGCCGCGTCACCATCGGTCACGCGCAACAGGAGCTTGGTCTGGCATCCGGAGATGATCGTGCGCGCCAAGTGCTCGCCGTAGATCTGGAAGAGTTGGGAAAAGTCCTGGATGCCGAGCACGAAGCAACCGCCGTACTTCCGAATGTTGGTAACGGCGAGCTTCATGATCTCGAGCTTTTGCAGAGTGGGGAGCTCGTCATAGAAGTACCAGAGACGTTCGCGATGAATCGGCTTGAGTGTCAGCAGCGAGCGGATGGCGATATCACACCAGAGGCTGATCAGCGGAAGCAGGGCGGTTTTCTGCTCCTCGTTGACGGAAATGAACAGCCAGGAATCGTCGTCTTCATCCTCATTCTGGATCCATTCTCGGATCGAAAATGGCTCGCCTTCGTCGTGCAGGTAACGAAAGCAATCGAGCTGGTTCTGCACGGTCATCTTAAGGCTCATGCCCGTACGCTCAGTGACTGGATCGACGTAGGTCGCCGCGGACTCGTTCGCTAGGATCGCGTGCAATTCCTCGAGATTGCTATGGGCGATGGCCTTGTACAGCGCTGCGTTGGTTCGTTTGTTGTCGCCGCCAAGCGCACGAATCGCTCCCTTGAAAACCATGCGCCCCGCAATCGCGAAGAATGGGTCGGCGACATTCGGCGGAATCGGAATGAGCCCCTCAGCCAGCCCGTCGTAATGGATCTCGCTTTGGATTTCGCGCCAGGCATTCCAGTTCGGGCTACGCGCGTCGAGGGGATTCAGGATGACGTCCTTCCCTTCGCGATAATACGCAGCGGTGAATTCACCTGATGGGTCATAGACGATCGCCCGTTTTTTGCGGGCGCGCACCTGATCCATCAGCGCAAAAAACTGCTGGGACTTGCCACTGCCTTGGGCACCAGAAAAGAGTGTGCCGAGCACTTCGGCCTTCTTCCGCATCGGCACGCCGGCGATGCGATAGGGGCTCGCGTCGTCTCGAGCCTCCAGTTCCTTGATGAGCTCCTTTGCTTTGACGAGCTTGGCACCGCGCACCTGCTTGTCGGTAAGTTTTCCGCGGCCGTACTCCATCCAAAACAG
This sequence comes from Burkholderia sp. 28_3, assembly GCF_003253915.1. Taxonomy (NCBI): domain Bacteria; kingdom Pseudomonadati; phylum Pseudomonadota; class Betaproteobacteria; order Burkholderiales; family Burkholderiaceae; genus Burkholderia; species Burkholderia sp. 28_3. The sequence continues at coordinate 26,695 of NZ_QKZF01000031.1, read as the reverse complement.
GACGGAAAGGAACGTGACGGCAATCGCCGTTAGAACAGCGTACACGGCAGCATTGCGCGCATAGACGAAGAACTCGTCGGCCGCATCCTCGGTAAACGACCGCGCCGCAGCGGGCGGCAGTGCCGTGTCGTCGTTGCCGAGATGGAACGAGACGTTCGGATTCGCCATCGGAACGACGGTGAGGATTTCCGCCTCAAGGTGCTTGATCGTCAAATAGCGAGTTTCGGCCGACGTGACGAAGTACACGTATGCACCGCCGGCCAGCGCACCGACGAGAATTGCCGCGACGACAACCGCCACGATCGCACTGGTGAGAAGCTTTGCCTGTTGCCACCAGAGGGCAGTTCCTCGTGAAAAGGTGGCGAGTCCGCTGGGTGAGCGTTGATCAGCCATTGCTCTCTCCCAGCAGTTTCTTGGTAGCGGCTTCGGCGCGATCCTGTGCCTGGTGGAAGAACTGGATGTTTCTGTCGCTGATGATGCTGGTCAGGACTTCGCGGCTGAAGAACACGGCTTGAACCAGTTCGGACGGTAGCGTCTGGACGGATTTGCCGGGGCTGCCATCGGACGGCGTGTGCCCACTCAGTTGCTGAATGAGGGCCTTGAGACGCTGGTCGATGAGCGAGACATTTTCGGTGACGACGCCGAGCGCAAGCTGCTTGCGAATGTAGTCGGACAGCGACACACCGTTCTCCTGGGCCTTGCGCCGATAGAAGCGTTCCGACTCGGGATCGAGTTTGAAGGAGATGGGTTTGGACGCACCTTTCCCCGGCGTTTTGAGACGCGGCATGAAGACCTCGTAGCGAGAGATCCTTACCTTTTTGTGGCCGTGGTTATGTGCGGATTGCGCTGCCGATACGCGCTTCTGTCGTGTGAAGATGTTAGCACATGGTCACGCTGTTTCGTCATACGGCTATGTGTTTTTCTGGGAAGGGCGACAATCTTGTCGTTTCGCATTGTTTTCTCCATCAACATCCCCCTCGCGTCTTTAAAGCACTGATTTAATTATCGTTTGCTGTATATCTGGATCTTCATCGAATTTAGGTGTACTACCGTGACGCCAATGGTGTAATACGCATATAGCCGTTGTCACGCGCGCTTTCGATCTTAGGTCGAACGGTATTAAAAGGGTTTTACGGGCGTCATACCGGCATACGCTATATCCAGCTTTGAGTCTTGGCTCTACCTTATCGATATCGCGATTTTAGGCGTCGTACCGCTTAAAGGCTTGCGCAGCAAGGCTTTAAGCACCCGCAACGGAGTTGCGTGGTGTGTGACCGTCCGGTCGGGGGGTGGGGCTTGCCCCACGGGTCGCCCCTCGGACGGACGGACGGTATCTGGATGGTGATACCCGGACGGGTCCGGGTATCACCGGTTTTTCAGCAGGCGTGGCGATCGGCATCGCAGCCAGCAAGAGCGAGGATTTCGTTCCGTTGAGGCGTTCGCCTGGGTGGAGCACCGCGAAAATTTTGCAGAAAAGTGAAGGTTGAGTCACCGACACGAAAGAGAGAAAAACGAGGCGAGCGTCGATCCGTTCCGCACAGGGAAAAAACGGAATAGGGAGGTCGAACGGAGGCAGGGAGCGGACAGGGGGAAATTCGGAGCGACGAGGGTGGTTATGCCACGCAGGTTTTCCACATATCCACGGGTCCGAACCGACGCAGCGATGCGCCTACATCGCAAGAGCGTTGGCCGCGCGCCGTTTTCCACAACGGTGTTGGTTGTGGGAAACGGGAGAAGCGCGGGGACCGGTGGGTATGTGGAAAACCTGCCGGCGTGCGCGGATTACGGTCGTGGATAGATGGGGTGTCGAGCAACAGCCAGAGAGAAAACGCTGTGAGCACGATCGGTTTGGCGGTATTCGGCGGGCGCGACTTGGCGGCCGCCGATCACGGTCTGCGCAATTCAGGATTGCGCACTGAATGGGTGGTCCGCGCGGGGCGACGGCTGCGCAACGGCGCGGGCGACGCCCCGCGCGGCGACTGTGCGAAAAAAAGCGCGGGGCGGGCGCTCGCGCGCTGGCTTGGTCGGGTCGACGGCCGCGACGGTGGCGGCCGCCGCGCTCGAGCTACGCAATGCGTGCATTGCGTCTGGGTGGATGGTCCGCGCCGGGCGGCGGCTGCGGAATGGCGCGGGCGCCGCCCGGCGCGGCGACAGCATGAAAGTCGCGGGGCCGGGGGCTCGGCGAGCGGGTTGGTCGGGCCGGCGGTCGCGACGGTGGCGACCGCCGTGCTCGAGCTGCGCAATGCGAGCATTGCGCTCTGGCTAGGTGGTCCGCGCGGGGCGGTGGCCGCGGAATGGCGCGGGTGACGCCCCGCGCGGCGACAGCAGGAAAAATGCGGGGGCGCCGGATCAGCGCTCGGAGCGGTTGCGTCGGCGGCCGCGACGGTGCCGGCCGCTGCGCGCGAGTTGCGCAGCGGGCAATTGCGCCGCGACGGATGACGCGCGGGGCAGCGGTGCGACAGCGGGGTATCAGGCCTCAGTGCTTTACGTTGCGCGGCCGAATTCCGTTACACTTCGCGGCAAGGGGGAGGGACAAGATGGAGTGATAGAGGCCATGACAGCAGATGCAGGGAAGACAGCGCGCAAGCCGCGATCGATCGAAGACGAGATCGCGAGGGCGGCGGCGAAGCTGAAAAAGCTGCAGGACCAACAGCGCGAGATGATCCGCAGGGATCGCGAGCGGAATCATAAGGCGGTGCTCGAGCTGCTGCGCGCGGAAGGGCTGGACGAGATCCCGGCGGAACAGTGGAAAGAGCGGCTTGATGCGGTAAAAGTCGCACTCGCGAAACCGTGCGAGACCCCGGTGCCGGCGAAACCCGCCCAGGGCGTGCCGGCCGCCGCTGTCGCCGACGGCGCGTCGGTGTGATCGTTGGGGCAATCCGGCGACGCACGAAGTGTGCGCGGAGCGGGATTGCCCCGATTCGTTTGCGCAGCGCGCAAACTGGCTAACGCATTGGTCGCGGGCTGGCGGGTGGTCGCGGCGTAGCGGCGAGCGCCCGCCAGCCCGCGACGCCGCGAAAATCCCGGCTCAGGCGTGCTCGTGTACGGGCGTCGTCACGGTCAACGTGAGGCCGAGCGCGCGCACAACACGCAGGATCGTCGCGAATTCCGGGTTGCCGTGCTCGTCCAGCGCTTTGTAGAGGCTTTCGCGGCCGACGCCCGCGTCGCGCGCAATCTGCGTCATGCCACGCGCACGCGCCACGGTGCCGATGGCTTCCTGAATGTCGGCGGAATCGCCGGTCTCGAACGAAATCCGCAGATATTCGGCCTGCGCCTCGGGCGTGTCGAGGTATTCGGCCGCATCGAACGGCGTTGTCTTGATACCCATGTCAATCTCCCAATTGCGCCGAAAGCGCGATAGCACGCTCAATGTCGCGCTGCTGCGTTGACTTGTCGCCACCGCATAGCAGGACGACGAGCGTTGAGCCTCGTTGGACAAAGTAGACGCGATAGCCGGGGCCGACGTGCACGCGCATTTCGCTCACTCCGGCACCCACCGGCTTCATGTCCCCATATTGGCCGCGCGCGAGCCGTTGAATCCGCTTGGCGATCTGCGCGCGCGCGATGTGATCGCGTAGGCCGCGCAACCATTTCGCGAAGTCGTCTGTCTGCTCGATTCTCATATCCTATATAGTATCCCATAGGATACACGATTTCAAGATGCATTCTGGGTGCCGGCTGAACGCCCCGGCGACGCGAAATGCGCCCGTCGAAGGGGGTACGGTTTTCACGCGACGCGCTCGACTTCTACAAGCTGCGACCCAAAAGGCGCTTCCGCACGGCTCCAAGCCTCTTCGAAGCTGCTTGCGTCGATGATCTCGACGTCGAATCCAGTCTCTGTCTTGTAGGTGATCGCCCACTGTGCCTGCATGTCATTCTCCTTCGCGAACTCCGGCTAAATCGAATGCGGGTCGCGTCGATGACGCGTTATTTCGAAAACGCGCCGTCGAACGCGGCGCGTTGCGTGTCCGACAAGTGCGCCGCGTCGATCTGCGTCGCGCGGTTCACGATCATCAGCGCGTAGGGTTCGGCAAGAATCCGCGCTTCGCGGCACAGGATTGGATCACCGTCTACGCTCGGTTGGCGTGCGCGCCAAATGTTGATCGCGCGCTCGATCTGCTCGATATGCAAAACTGTTGTGCTGTTCATCGTTTTCGCTCCGTGGAGTGCGCCGTGTACACGGCGCACGCAGGTTAGTCGATACATTCGTCGAAGTGCCAGCGCGACTCCATTTCCTTGGCGGCACCGATCGCCTCCTGAAGCGTCTCGCGTGGATGGCCGGTGTTCGGCTCGCAATCGCCGCCACGATGAGACACTTCGAGGGCGGGGACATAGCCGTGCCGGGTCAGGCTCACGCTCGGGCGCGTTTCGTTCAATCCGTCCATGTCGCTGAACCATTCTCCAAACCAGACGACCCGACCGCATTCCTCGGCTTCGAAGCCGTCATCCCAATACGGAAGAAGAGTGGGCTCGTCCGCCAGCATCAGCGACATGTCGGACCCTTCGCGGCACGCGCGCACACCGCTCTCTCGGGCGCAGATAACGGCGTCAATCAAGTGCTGCTCCGCGTTCCACTGGTTTCCGGCAATCGCGGCGATGCCGTGCAGCGCAAGCTGTATGCGCGCTTCGAGGGCAAAATCGAAACTGTCGATGGGAGGGCGATCATTTTTCACAGCTCGCTCCGATCGGCGCGCCAGCTTCTGCGCGCCGGCAAGTGGGTCAATGGAAGATGCCGAGCGCTTCACGAACGACGCGTTGAGCGCTCGCGGCGCCGTAGCGCTCGCCGCGCGCGTACGCCTTTTCGTAGATCATGATCGCGACATTGATTTGCCACGCAGTCCAGTCGATCGTGGGCAGCGTAAATGCCAGTTCGCCATCGTCGCCATGATGTACCCCGATGGAGGACGCAGCACGTTCGGAACACGCAATTGCGAAAAATCCTTCGGTGATACCTTCGATCATCAGTTCGTCAGTCTCGTAGCTCATCGTGAGTCTCCGGGTTATTGCCAAACCGGCGACCACGCGCCGGACGAAAGGCGAAACAGGGTGATGCGCTGAGCGCAACCGTCGGTCCTCGTTTCGAGCCGCACAGCGCGCGCGTCGTCATCAGGGCGGGTCCAGCGGTACAAAACGCGAATGGGGGCATCGACCGGGCAGCCGAGCCAGTGCGCGGCGGTCGCGCGCAGGCGATTTTTCGTGTGTCGAATGCCTGCCTGGCGGTGAGCCTCGGGGGGTGCGGGGGGAACGCCCGCGCGTGTGTGCGTGATTCGGTCGGGGGTGGTTGTGCTCACGATTTCGTCCTTTTGTGTCGGGTTGTGGATCTGCCATTGGGAGCCGCCTCGACGCGGGTTTAGCGCGGGCGGGCACGGGTGCAAGGGCGCGCCCGGAGGCCGCATGCGGAGCGCAGGCGTAGCCGAGCACCGAACGGGTGAGGACGTGGGCGGAGCGAAGCGCAGGCTTTACCCTTGCGCCCGTGCCCGCCCGCGCTATGCGTCGAAAAGGGGCGGCTCCCAATGGCAGATCCACGCGCTTAACCCGGCGCAAAAGGATGGAGCGCAACCACGCGGTTTCCCCGACCGGATCGCGCACACGGCGCGGGGCAGCCGGCCCCGCGCCCCCTCGGCCGGCGTAGCCGGCCGCTAGACCTGCTGTCCGCCCGCGCGTAGCGGGCGCGTACTCCACGAGCAAGCGAAGCGCGCAGCGCCGGCACGGCGCGCAGACGTCAGGGATTGAAGCCCGTCAGGGGCGAGACACGCGCAGCGGGGCTCGACGCGCAGCGCGAAAGCCCGGCCCGGAGCGAAGCGGAGGGAGACGCCCCAGCAGCGAGTCAGGAAAGTGCCGCCAGCGCATGCGCCACAGCGACGGGCGCGCATGCGCAGCATCGGAAAGGTGATCCTTTACGGGAGCGGCAGAGAATCGAAAAGTGAGAACTTTCGGGAGTAGATCATCATGCTGCGGACGGCCCGCCGAAGGACACTGACCGGCACACTGCGCCAGCGGGCGTAACGCACCCGCTGGCGTCGATCCGGTCAATCTCGCGGCGGCATGCCTTTGCCTTCCGCTACAGCGGCATCGTCGCGCACGTCGTCGGCCGACACGGCCAGAGCACGGGCGTCGGGCTCCGCTTCCTCAGCGCTCGCCTCGGCATCCGACGCCTTCGCCGGAACGTCCCACAGCTTCACCCGCACGACTTCGGCCTTCGCGAAATGCTCAGGCAACCAGCCGCGCCCCCCGATCAGCCGTTCGGCCTCTGTCGCCGCGTCCCCCTTCTTGAGCTTCGCCACGCGCATCGCATCGGAAGGCGACACGGCCGCGCTCACGACGTCCACGATCCGATCCTTCGAAACATGGTCGAAATATCCCGCCTTCGTCGGTTGCCACGCATCCGCGAGATTCAGCCCGAGCGCCGGGATCAGCGCGTTGATCGCGTGCGGCCGCTCGTCCGGGCGCACGCTGTCCACGCTCGCCGCGACGTACTGCGCGAGGATCAGCTGCAGGCGCTCGTCGGTCTGCTCGATCAGCCAGCGCAGCAGCGCGTCGCTGTCGTGGGGGATTACGCCTCCCCAAACCCGGCGTTGCTCTCGGCGCATGGTGAACGCAAGGTCGTCGTCCAGTTCCGGCGCATGCTTCGTCAGGGTGTGGGAGTGGTCGCGGAACGTCACGTCCAGCGCGCTGCCTTCGGTACTGTGGCCGTACTCGCCCGCCAGCAGCCGGTGCACGAGCGCGGCGAGCGCGACGTGCGGCTGCTGCGCGAGGGCGGCGGCAACGGCCGCCGTGCGATGCGCGTTCAGACGCAGCGCCAGCCGTTCGGAGTGCGGCCCCTTCACGGGCTTCACAGCCGACACGGCGACGCGCGCGGGCTGACCATCTGACGAGTCGTCGTCATCGTCGTCACCATTCTCGCCACTTTCGGTCGTCGCGGCTGCAACCGGCTCACGCGTAACGAGTCCGCGCTCGATCACGGGCTCGCCGTCAGCATCGAGCGAGAGAAGCGCCCCAGCCTGCGCCATGTCGTCGGGATGGTAGACGAGCAGGGACTCTTCGATTTCGTCACGACGCACGGTCAACGCTTCTTCTTCCGCCTCGACGCGCTCGGCGACTTCGTCGTCTCTCTCGTCGGCATCCCAAAATTGGGCGAGTTCGGCCAGCCGCTGATCGATCGCTGTCAGTTCTTTCTCCACCTCATCGGTGGGTTCCGTTCGACGCGGCAGCACCGGGCGGAACTGCGACCGGGTGGCATGGTCGCGTTCCGGCATGGCTTTCACCCACGCCCAGCCTTCGGCCAGCACCGACGCGCCGAGCGCTTCCAGTTGCTCGGTCGCGAGGCGCAGCATCAGCGCATGATCGCGATACCACGCATCCTCGGCTGCGGAGAACAGGTCGCGTCGCACGGCACCGCCAGCCGCTTCGAACGCCTCGACGCCTACGAATTTCGCGACGCGGTTGCTCACGAACGACTGTTCGTCGCGCACGAAGCGGCGGCGGATCGCGTGCGCGTCGCGGTTGTACGGCTCGGCGTCGAACCACGCGGCCTCTTGCTCGTCGTGACTGTCCGACAGCGCGAGCGCCTGCATTTGATCGAGCTTGATTTCACCGGTGCGGAACAGGTCGACCAGCTTCGGAGAGACGCGTGCGAGCTTGAGGCGGCGCTGCACAGTTTTCGGATGCACGCCGTACAGGTCCGCGATTTCCTCGATCGATCGACCGGATTCGACCAGAATCCGGTAAGCGTCGCATGCGTCGGCCGGGTGCATCGGCTCGCGCATTTCGTTCTCGGTTGCCGACAGCAGCACTGCGTCCTCGACCGGCACGACCCGGCAGCGCACCGGGTGGTCGGCGGGGATGTAGTCGTGTTCGAACAGGTAGATGAGCGCGAGGCGGCGGCGTTCGCCAGCGGCCGCGCCGAACGTCTGCGCCCTCCGCGCGCCGACCTTCATTGGATGGACGATCAGGTTCTGGAGCAGACCGACTTTCCAGATATTGAGGGCGAGTTCCTTGATGCCGGTGGGCGGCACGCGCCGCACGTTGTAGGGGGACGCGACGAGCCGTTTAAGCGGAATGTCGCGCAGCTCGTCTGCCGTTCGGTGAGCCTCGGGGGGTGCGGGGGGAACGCCCGCATCGTGGGCGAGGGCCGGGATCTCGGTGGTCACTGCGTTCATAAAAGCCTCCTTTACGTCGGGGTGGAAAAAGCTGCCATTCGGAGCCGCCTCGACGCATGGGGAGTGCGGACGCGCAGGCACTGCAAGGGCGCGAGCAAGGCCGCAGCGCCGCGGCCGCCAGGCCCGGCGACCGGGCGCCGCGCGCGGCAACGCGAACCCTTGCGGTGACGGCGGGCCGCACTATGCGTCGGGATGAGGCGGCCCGATGGCAGCTGATGCGCCGACGGGAGAGGCTGGAACGCGGGGACGGCTGCCGAGACCCGGACATCGCCGGCGCGGGGCCGCACGCGCGGCCCGAGCGCGAACTCCGCGCGGCTCGCCGCGTGGCTGACGGGGCGGCCAGCGCCGGGGCCGGACGCCGGTGGCGGCCGAGCCCCAGGAGCGGACAGCCCGTTTCTCTGGCGCGCGGGTGCCTGCGGCTTGCGTGCCTGGCGCAGCCGGGCGCGCAAGGTGCCGCGCGCCGGCTGGATATTGGGAACGGTGAAGATCCACCGCGGCCAGCTGGGGCGAGCAGTCCCCGCCCGCGCCGGCCGCTCGATGCGGGCGGGGTGGGCCGCCCCGGATCAGTGGAACATCTCGCGGTACGGAATCGGCTTTCCGCGTTCCAGGCGCCGGCCGGGCCCGCGGGCCCACGCCGGCGGTGGAACATGGTCGAGCGGCGAACACCGCCGGCGCCAGGCGCGCGCCGGCCGCCGCGAGTCACTTCGAAGCGTTTCGGCGCCCGTCAATAACGCCAGCGTCGTACGCCGCGGTCAATGCGGCACGGATACACCAGACGGCACAATCGTGGAAATCCAGCCGGTCGCTGTAACGCGTTTCAAGCGTGTCGATGTTCAGATGGATACGCGCGATCGCAAACAGCAACATTTCGAATTCGCCTTTGTTCATGGGTTTCTCTGGAAAGGCCGGCCCCGGGCAAAGCCGGGGCCGGCGAGTGGATTTATCGCCGCGCGCACTGGCCGGCCTGGAACGCTTCCAGCATCGCGTAACGCAACGACGTCGGCAGGACTTCGATTTCCGTATCGGAATCCCATACGTCCGAGATCTCGGGACCGAAGGCGTTTGCAGCGATCGCGGCCAAAATTGCATCAATCAAATATCGGGGCATGCTGTTCTCCAGTTGCGCCGGCCGCAGCGCGCGGCCGGCGCTCGTGTGGTCAAGAAAGCTGCACAGCGCCGCAGTTCTCGGCCAGGCAGAAGGCGAAATACCAATTTCGGTACAGTTCGGCGAACAGGTGATCGCAATCGGCGTCGATTGCCCCAAGGAACTGACTGAAATCGTCGGCCAGCTTTGCGGAAGTCCGAGTGCCGATCGTTCCCGACGTGATCGAGAAATCGATCAGTTCCTTGAACGGGCCGTCCTTTGCCGCGATGGCGCCGTTCGTATGGCAGATCCGCGCGGCGCCGATCGAGATCGCCGGGTAATCGGCGAGCTCGGCCAGGCGCTCGCGGAAGATGTCGTGCATGACGTAGGTGCCGGCGCTGAACTCGAACGAATTCCGGTAGCGGTAGATACGCGCCATGTCCAGGTCGCTGGCGCGGTGCGGGAACCGCGCCGCGGCGTCGAGGCGGACGCAAAACACGTCGACAGGGTCGCCGTTTTCGTTCGTGCGGGGATGGTCGAGCTGCTCGAGACCGGAATAGGCTGAAACGATCAGTTGCATGATGAATGTCCTCTGTTCGGGTCTTAGGCGGCGGCCAACGCGGCGCCGGCGACGGGCGCCGTCAGGCGCGCCTTGGCGGCCGCAAAGTAGGTCGCGTCCAGTTCGATGCCGATATACCGGCGCCCGAGCTCGCGGGCGGCAACGCACGTCGAGCCGGAGCCGGCGAACGGATCCAGTACGACGTCGCCGGGCTGCGTAAAAGCGGAAATGAGTGTGCGCAGCGCGGCGACCGGCTTTTCGGTCGGATGGTGGCGATTGCCGCTGTACGGAAACGGCATGACGTCGGCGATCGGCGCCGCCGGCGCCACGGGCCGCCCCTTGGCGAGCAGGTAGGCGGATTCGTGTTGGTACTTCACCAGGCCGGCCTTGGACGCGTAGGATTTCGTGAAGACGAAGTGGCCGGCCACGCGAAAGCCGGCGGCCTTCCAGGCGTCGAAAAACAGGTCGACCTTGTTCCAGCCGTAGAACGAAATGCACACGGCATCGCGTTTCAGGACGCGGAACATTTCGGCGAACGCCGGCGCCAGCCAGTCGCCGTTCACGTCGTTCGCGATCGAGCGACCGCTCCGATCGCGGAAATTCACGAGGTAAGGCGGGTCCGTCACGATACAGTCGACGGATTCGGGGGCGAGTTTGGGCATGGCGACCAGGCAGTCGCCGTTGTACAAATAGCTCACGGTCAGCTCCATAGAGTTGAGATAGGGGCAGCCGGAGCACAGCCAGAACGATCTGGCTCGCAAACCGTGCTACCCGGAGCTGGCGAGCGCCCGCAGGGGAATGGCGGGCAAGGGGACCGTGGAATACCGGAGTGCGCGAAGCGCGCGAGGATATGCCGCGAAAGCCCCTTGCAGGAGCGGGGCGCCGTGCGACATTCGTCGCGCACGGCGCAGCGGTCCGTCCGCCAGGACACGGCGGGCGAACGTGGGCTCCGGGTTGAAAGGTCGACGGCTGTGGAATGCCGACGGAAGGGGATGGACCTGCAGGACGTAGCGGACCGACGGTGCTGCGTCCCGGTCATGAGCGCCGCGGCGATCTCCGATCGCGCGGCGCGATCGCGATTCCGTCAGCGCGGCCGCGAGAGCGGCCGCCGCGCAAACTTGCCCGTACGACGGCCGAGCAGGTTAAGGTACGGCAGCGTCAGAACAGCGCCAGTTGCTGCGCCTCGAGGCGCACATCTCGACGCTGCACGTCGACGTCGCTCGCGAGCAGCTCGATCGATGCACCATCCGGGTCTTCAACGCTCGCGTCGAGCCGAATGTCCGCACGTCGCGTGGCGTCGGCCGCACAGATGCGCTCGAATTCTGCACGCGTAGCGGCCAAAAGGGCACGCGTGGCATGCTCGGGCAGCACGCAGTCGGCCGACGCGTACTGGCCGTCAAAGAATCGTGTCACGCCATACCGTTCTCCGCCGCCGTGCCTCGGCTGGTATACGACCAGAGCGATACGATCGGCGTCGCGCAGGCCGTTGGACCAGCCCGCTGGCCCGCAAGGCGCTAGACCACATTCAGCGGCGATCGCCGCGCCGCGCGCAATCAGATCGGCGTGCGCACGGTCGATGACGCGATGCAGATTGGGCATCTTCAGGAAAAGTTGATTCATTGGGTCGTCCTGGTCGTGCTCGAGGCAGCCGAACCACGGCGGCTGGCTGCCCGCAAAATGTGAGATCGCGCACCATCCATCATCACCATGTGCGCGACGATCGGCGTCAGCTCATCGGGAACTGTCGGGACGCTCCCGCCACGCCTGCACCTCGTAAACTTTCATGAGCTCGAACGGGGTCTCGCCGTCTGGCTCGATGCCAGGGTTCTCCAGAATGACGTGCAATGCATCTGCGTCGCTCAGGGCGGCCAAGGCCGTCAGGAGCTGCTCGCGGCCAGCCTTGCGCGCACGAGCCCACTCGCTCCCGTCCTCGTCGTTCCAATCCGGTACGGTGCGCAGCTGAAGGCCATACGCGCGGGCCGCTTCAATTGCTGCAGTTTCGATCGCTGTCATGTTTCGCTCCTTGGTCACTCCGGTCAGTGGACATCGCGGCGCACGAATAGACGCGCGGCCGTGGCCGAACGGGGAAAGCCATGCACGTCGGACGTCTCGGCAAGCATTGCGGCGACGTCCATCTGCACGTTAGATCCCGAGCGAACGCTGCCCGCCCGATGCACGCCGATCACCTCGAGCAGCTGCAGGTCGCCCGCGCGATATCCGTCGACCGTCATCGAGGCGCGCACGTCCGGCGCCAGCCGATCGCCGTAGCGCGACGCGAGCCGCGTGAGCACACGCTCAACCGCGCGATCGCTGAATTGTCGCGACAGCGCGATCCGATCTGCGGCGAGGCGGACCGTCCGCCGGCCGCTGGACGTCAACATGAAGTGTTCGACCCGCTCGAGCCTGCCGCCGTCGGCCAGACGGGTGGCCTGCAGCGGCATCACAAGGCGCGCGACCTGGACGTCTCGCGGGCCATCGGTCCAGTCGATGGTCAGCTGCGTGCCGCGTTCGTTCTTTGCGACGCGCACTGCGAACGACGTCGCGGGGAAACCTTCACGCAACACGGTCTGCACCAACTGCGCGGTCTCGACAAGCGTCAGCACGTCGGCCAGCACCGCGGGCGCGGTTGCGGAATCCCGGCTGCCCCGCGCGCGGACGGACTCGGAGATTTGGGTACGGCGATCTGCAATGTGATGGAACATGTTGAACCTCGAATGATGGTGTACGGGACAACGTGAGGCGAGGGCGCCGGCGGCGGCCGCCGGCGCGTTCGGGTTAGCCCTTCAACTTGCGCATCTCTTCGGCGAGCACCCACATGGCGCGATTCAGGCGGAGATCCTGATCGATACCGGTCACACCGCGTGTCGACATCCGACGGCCGGTGGCCGAGCGACCACGCACCCCGCCCTTGATCACGTTCTCCTGCACGCGCTGGAACGTGGTCCAGAGGTCGGGGCGGTTGTCTTCGGTACGACGCGCGCGAAGCAGCTGATCCTCGGTGATCGGCGCGGGCGCTTCGGTCACGTCGTACCGGAGAGCCAGCACCGACCGCGCGAACGCCTGTTGCTCGCCTTCATCAAGCTGCGCGGCTTCCATCTCGCTCTTGCATTCGCGGATCAGGTCGAACCCGTCGAGCACCTCGTGCGCGCCGTCGACGACGTGGTCGACGACGTCGCCTTTGTGCGGCACCCGGATGTCGTGCGTCGTGTCGCCGAATACGAGACCGTTCTGGCAGACGAACCGGAAGTAACCGGCCAGCATCTGGTAGCTGCTCGACCCATCGTGGCTGTTGAGGAGGATGATTTCCGGGGTTTCCGGCGACGCGACCTGCGACGCGTGCCGCAGTCGGAGCATGTGCTTCGTATGCTCGCGCTTCGCGGCGACGCGCACGCGGGTCTGACAAACCATGAAGGGCTGGAACCCTTCTGCGCGAAGCTTCGTGAGGATCTCGATGGTCGGAATGTACGTGTATCGGTCCGACCGTGAGTCGTGCTTGTCCCCGGCGAAAATCGACGGCGCGACCTCACGAATCTGGTCATCGGAGAGCGGCGTGTTCGAGCGAAGGATCGGGGCGTTACTGCCAAACTTGGTTGCGAGTTGCATGGTTTTCTCCAGTGAAGATTCAGGTTCGATGCGAGTCGTTCAGGAATTCGCTGGCGTCCGTCAACACCAGACGACGTGGTCGTAAGCGACGGTGCGCCGGTAGTAGTTCCGTCCATCCCAGGGCGTGTACGTGTATTCCATGTACGCACAGTGCAGGACTCCTATCCAATGGTGCAATCGGTTCGTTTCCATCGTGACCTCCATCTGCGGTTGGTTTGCTCTTCAGGCCGACCGGGACCCAAGATTCCGAGTCCCCACGTAGGGGTTGTGCCGGTGCTGCCTGGACTTCGGCAGAACTGCTGCCGCCAGTCCCCTGAGTTCGTCGTCCCGCGACTGAAGGAGCCTGCCGGCGGGCGTGTTCAAGGGCGGTCGCAAAGCCGCACGCGGAGCGCAGCCCGAAGGGCGAGCACCGAACGGGTGCTGCGGCCGGCGGAGCGGACCCTTGAATGCGAACGACGGTGGGCTACGGTCGCGTTTGGGACGGCGAGCTCAGGGGACTGGCGGAATGCGGATAGTTGAGACGGCACCGGCTCGCCGCGCGGCGAGCGCCCCGTCTTGCGGCCGCGGCCGCAAGACTGGTGAGGTGTGTGCCGCGTGTCGCGGTCGTTCGCGACACGCGGTTGCGCTATCCTTCGGCGTGATCGTGTGAAATCTAAGACGAGTCGATGCTCATTCGAGAACAGGGAAACCTCATCAAGGTGCTGCGCGTCGAGCCTCCCAAGCAACCGCGTGCAAGGGGACGTCGGCGCGAACATGTGCTCGGCACGTTTCGCGCCGACGAGCCGATACCGCCCGAGCTGCTCGCGGCACTAACTCCCGACGAACGCGAAGGGCTCGCACGCTGGCTCTCGGTCTACCGGGAAGGCCAGGCGCGCACGGAGGCGCGTGCGATGCTGGCCTCGGCGCCTGCGCAACTGGAATCGCTCGTCGGTGCACTCGAAGTCGCGGCCGACACCATGTCGGCCGCCGAGGCAGACCGTGTCTGGGCGCAGCTGCAGGCGATCGCGCGTACACTGAAGCGTTCCGGCCATCCGCGGCCGCGCGCTGTGCGCCGGCCGCCGGCGCCGCTTCCCGGACAGCAAGATTTCTTCGGCGAATGCGACGAGCTCGAGCAGCTGGCCGAACAATGAACACGTTCCACGCGAGAATTCGACCCATGCGTCCACACCGTATCGTCAAAGACAGCGGGCGCACGCGAATCCCGACACGCCGGGCAGAAGCTCAGATCGCGCATTTGCCGGGATGGCGACGCTGGATCGCGCGGCTTGCCCGCGCCTTCAGTAAGACGACCAAGGTCCATTGAGGATCGAGCAGACGAGGTCGTCGCCGCGCTGATCACGTGGCACGGGGACCAGTTGGGCGCGAGCCGCTGGCGGTGTTCGTCGAGGCGCTCGAGCGACTTGAGCGGATGCGGGAGGGTCGATCGTACGGCCGGCCGCCCGCGCGGCACCTTGCCACCGGATCCAGGCTCGGCTGACACCGCTGCAATTTCGACCGGATGTTGCGCTCGCCCCAGCCCCCTGATGTATATACAGTGTTTCGGCGGCACCGGCCGCCGCGCGCGAGAAGGTGGGACGGACAATCTGATTCGAGTGATCGACGTTCGAGAGATCGCAGTGCGCTCCCTGGACGGTCTGGCTGCATCGGCGACTACAAGCTGGCCACCGCGCGCGGGAACCTAGTCCGCGTCCCTCGGAGTCAAGCATGATCGCCCCGCTAGGGCACCTGCTTGTAGGCGTCGAGGGTGCGCCCCGTCATCCGCACGAAACCCAGATGCAAGGCAACTGCCAGCCGGTAGAGATGCGAGCGGCGCCCATCGATCAGCGCTCGCTCGCGAGCGGAGAACGTGAAGAATATGTTGAGCTCGAACTCAGAGAGCTCTTGCGGGAAATGCCGCATGCCGAGATACGCCAACTGTCCGTGGTCCATCGCCCGCACTCCCGCGCGAAAAACGGACTGTGCAGCGTAGCGAGAAATTATTCGGCGGGCAATCGCAAACCGAAATATGACAATCGTGCAAGATGTTCAGAGAAGCGAACCTGAGCGAAGCGCAGCTCCATCGCTTCTTGTGATGGAGGTTCCCACGATCGGAAGGTCAAGAGTATTTATTGGGGGTTAGAGCACTTTCAACATGACCGTAGCAGATCCCGGACACACGCCCTGGAACTGGCTGGATGCCAGCAAGAGATGAGGCACGTCGTTGCGCGCGACGCGCATGAAACCTTCCTTTGCGAAGTAGTCCTCGGCCGTCGTCGTGAGCAAGGCAACCGCTTCGACTGCACGGCTGCGGCATTGCGCGAGCAATCGCGAAACAATCGCCTTTCCCACACCGGCTCCTCGCGCCTGTTCCGCGACCGCGATTGAACGGATCAGCGCGAAGTTGCCGTGGAATTCGATGCCGCCGCATGCGACAAGGCCCTGGGAATTCACCACCACAACGAAGTTCGTTAGGTGTTCCGCCGCGCCGGCGGTCGGCAAGTTGGACACGCGCAGGAGTGTCTCGATTGAGACCAGATCGGATACGGCGGCTGCACGAAGTTGCATGGTGTCGGTCCTCAGGTGGTGACGGCATCGGGTGTTCGGATGCGATTGACAATGCTTCGGGCTCTAACGACGTTCATGCGGCCGGCAAGCCGCGGCGAATTCCCGCGGTCACGGCATTTTGGCATGTCAGATACTGCGTTGATTCACGCGCTTAGACAGTTCCTCGGCGCTTTCCTTGCGTTCGCTGTACCGATCGACCAGGTAGGGACCGACGTCGCGCGTGAGCAAGGTTAATTTGACCAGTTCCTCCATCACGTCGACAACCCGATCGTAATACGCCGAAGGCTTCATCCGCCCAGCCTCGTCGAATTCAGCAAACGCCTTCGCGACCGACGACTGGTTCGGGATGGTCAGCATGCGCATCCAGCGGCCCAGCACGCGCATCTGATTCACCGCGTTGAACGACTGCGAGCCGCCGCTGACCTGCATCACCGCGAGCGTTTTGCCCTGCGTCGGCCGCACGGCGCCGACCGACAGCGGAATCCAGTCGATCTGCGACTTCATGATCCCGGTCATCGCGCCGTGCCGTTCCGGCGAGCACCAGACCATCCCTTCCGCCCACATCACCAGCTCGCGCAGCTCGACCACCTTCGGGTGGCTCTCGGGCGCATCATCGGGCAGCGGCAGGCCGCTCGGATTGAACACGTGGACCTCGGCACCCATCGCGGTGAGCAAGCGCTCGGCTTCCTCGACCAGCAGGCGGCTGAACGAACGCTCGCGAAACGAGCCGTATAAAAGCAAGAGCCGGGGCGGATGAGTCGACGGCGTCGCCGGCCGAAGTTGAGCGGCGTCCGGCACGCGAAACAGTGTAGCGTCGAGCTGCGGCAGGTCATTCAGATGCTCAGACACGCTTGCCCTCCGCATCGATCACGACCTCTCCGTCTTCCTTGGTGAACGGTCCCTTCTGCGGGTTCGGCAGAATGTCTAGGACGGCTTCCGACGGCCGGCAAAGCTTCGTGCCAATCGGCGTGACCACGATGGCCCGGTTCATCAAAATCGGATTCTGCCCGATGAAATCGAGCAACTCCTCATCGGTCCACTTCGGATCGCCAAGGCCGAGTTCCGCATAAGGCGTGCCCTTCTCGCGCAGCACCTCGCGCACGGTCAGGCCCGCGTCGGCCAGCAGCTTGATCAACGTTTCCCGCGACGGCGGCGTCTTGAGGTACTCGATCACGACGGGCTCCTCGCCGCTGTTGCGGATCAGGGCCAGCGTGTTACGCGACGTGCCGCAGTCGGGGTTGTGGTAAATCGTGATGTCGCTCATGTAGAGGTTCCTTTGTTTGATAGGTCGATGGCTTGCTGCCGGATTTGCGCGATCGCGAAGCGGAACAGAATCGCGCCCGCCGAGCCAATACCGGCCAAGGCCAATAGCGTGCCGGGATAGCCGTTCCCGGCGGCATACAGAAGTGACGCGACGAACGGGCCTGCTGCGATAGCGATCTGTACCGGGGTCGCCATTGCCCCGCTGATCGCCCCGTACGCAGCTCGCCCGTACAGTTCCGCCGGCAGCGCTCCGCGGACGATGGTCATGATGCCGTTGCTGATGCCATACAGTGCGGCGAATACGACGTACAACGGTAGCCAGTCACCCGATGCAAAGAGCAGGATCAACGACAACGGCAACAGGGAGATCGCTGCCATGCCGACGTGGCGCGTGCTGGCGCGTTTGCCGATCGTCGTCTCGAGCACGCGACCAAGAACCTGCATCGGCCCAACCAACGCACCCACCCATGCCGCGTTCGCGGCGGAAATGCCGTGTGCCTGCAAGACCGGGATCATGTGCAGCGACATCGCGGCGAACACCAGCGCATTGAGCGTGACCGCTGCCGTCACCAGATAGAAAGCCGGCTCGCGCAGGACAGCGATGAGGTTGGTAGCCGGATCTTCCGTGCGCGCCGCTGCAACCCCGTGCGTTGCCTTGCCGCGCTTCGGTAAGGTGGCGTGAATGGGTAGGCAGACCAGCAGGTTCGCCACGGCATAGAGAAGCCATGTCTCTCGCCACCCGGCATGCTGCAACAGGGTTTGCGTCAGCGGCCAGAAAACCGCGCTGGCGAAGCCGCCGAACAAGGTCAGATGCGTGATGGCCCGGCGATAGTTGGTGCCGAACGCCTGCGTAATGACCGCGAACGCGGGCTGATACAGCGTCGCGCTCATTGCGACGCCAATGCCGGCCCATGCGAGATACAGCCCTACAACGCCATGCACGCGTGACAGGCAAGCAAGCATGAGCGCCGCAAGTAGCGATCCGGTTGCCATCAGCAAGCGCCCACCCATGCGATCGATGATGGCGCCAGCCGACGTGGAGCACAGCCCGGAGATCAGTAGCGCCACCGAGTAAGCACCAACGACAATCGGTTTCGACAGCCCCAGCTCGTCCTGCATAGGCTGCATCAGGACGCCGTACGCGTAGAACATCGAACCCCACCCGATGATCTGCGTCAGCCCGAGCGAGGGCGTCAGCCAAGCGCGCGGACGGGGCGTCCTGTTGGACATGTCAGGTCCGGCACTCGTACCAGCCCTTCGACTGGTTCACGATGCGCACCACCAGAAGCATGACCGGTACTTCGATCAGCACACCGACGACGGTGGCCAGCGCCGCACCGGAATGGAAACCGAACAGGCTGATCGCGGCCGCGACCGCCAGCTCGAAGAAGTTCGACGCGCCGATCAGCGCCGACGGGCATGCAATGTTGTGCTTTTCGCCGATCGCACGATTGAGCCAGTACGCGAGCGCCGAATTGAAGAACACCTGAATCAGGATCGGCACAGCGAGCAGCGCGATCACCAGCGGTTGCTTCAGGATCGCTTCGCCCTGGAACGCGAACAGCAGCACCAGCGTGGCCAGCAGTGCGGAGATCGACCACGGGCCGATCTTCGCCATCGCGGCATCGAACGCCGCCTGTCCTTTCGCGAGCAACACCTTGCGCCAGACCTGCGCGAGGATCACCGGAATGACGATGTAGAGCACGACCGACGTAAGCAGCGTCGCCCACGGCACCGTGATCGCGGACATGCCGAGCAGCAGCCCTACCAGCGGCGCGAACGCGATCACCATGATGCTGTCGTTCAAAGCAACTTGGGACAGCGTGAACAGCGGATCACCGCCGGTCAGCCGGCTCCATACGAACACCATCGCCGTGCACGGCGCCGCAGCGAGCAGGATCAGGCCGGCGATGTAGCTGTCGAGCTGATCCGCCGGCAGCATCGGCGCGAACAGGTGGCGGATGAACAGCCAGCCGAGGAATGCCATCGAGAACGGCTTGACCAGCCAGTTTACGATGAGCGTGACGCCGATGCCTTTGACGTGCTGACGCACTTCGTGCAATGCGCCGAAGTCGACCTTGACCAGCATCGGGATGATCATCACCCAGATCAGCAGTCCGACCGGGAGGTTCACCTGCGCGTACTCCATCCGGCCGATCTGCTGGAACAGGCCGGGAAGCACCTGGCCGAGCGCGATGCCGGCGACGATACACAGCGCGACCCAGACGGTCAGGTACCGTTCGAAGAAGTTGATGGAGGGCTTTGCGACGGCCTTGCCGGGCGGGGCGATGTTGGACGTGTTCATTGGACAGGGTTCAGTCTCGAAGTCGTTGGCGGCCGCTAGTTTCGGCAGACCGCCGCGCGAATGATCAGGTTTGCGAGATCTCAGTCAACGCCGTCTGGAGTTCGGCATTGCTCATGCGGTCAAGCGGTAGCGCCAGCAACTGCAGCATGCGGTAGCCGATCGCCTGACGTGTGAGTTCGAACGCGAGGCGCTTGCCTTCGTCACCGCCCGTCGCATTCGACGGATCGGCGTAGCCCCAATGGACTTTGACCGGGCTGCCGGGCCAGTATGGGCAGGTTTCCGCCGCCGCGCTGTCGCACACGGTGATGACGACGCGCATTTCCGGTACGCCGTCGCCGACGAATTCGTCCCAGCTTTTGCTGCGATAGCCGTCGACGTCGACGCCGGCGTTCGTCAGCGCTTCCAGCGCGAACGGATTGAGGCGACCGCTCGGCGCGCTACCTGCGCTGTACGCGCGTACATCCTTGCCGAGCTTCGCGGCCCAATGATTGAGCATCCCTTCCGACAGCACGCTGCGCGCCGAGTTGTGGGTGCAGAGGATCAGTACGTTCGTAGTCATGTCAAAACATCCGGATTTACTGTTGGCCGATATCGCGCACCGATTTCTCCAGTGCGACGTTATCGAGTTTGGTGAGCGGCAATGACAGCAGCAGGTCGATCCGACGCTTCAGCGTCAGCGCGGCGTCGTGCATGGCCTGCTGCTTCTGTTCATCGGAGCCCTCGACATCGGCCGGGTCGGGCACGCCCCAATGTGCGGTAACCGGTTGACCGGGCCAGATCGGGCAGACTTCGCCGGCGGCCTTGTCGCACACAGTGAAAACGAAGTCGAGCGCGGGCGCGTCTGGCGCGGCGAATTCGTCCCAGCTCTTGCTTCGATACCCTTCGGTCGACAAGTGCCACCGTGCCAGCTCGCGCAGTGCGAACGGGTTCACCTCGCCTTTCGGATGACTGCCGGCGGAGTAGGCAACGAAACGCCCGTCGCCGAGCTGGTTCAGTAGCCCCTCCGACAGGATCGATCGTGCGGAATTGCCGGTGCAGATGAACAGCACGTTGTAGCGCTTGTCGCTCATGGTTGGACCTCAGCAGCAGGCAGATTTCACGGCCGCGCCGGTCGGATTGCCGCGCGCAGGAGTACAGCAAGCGGCAGTGTCGGCATTCGATTCGGCCGGCTGCGCATTACGGGATTCGCCATAGGTCGGGACGTTCCCGAGCGTCTGGTACGTCTCCCATGCAATGCCTTGCGGGTCCACCGTCCAGTACTTGTCGGAGCGCGCGTAGCAACACGTCGTACCCGTTTGTTCGTCGAGGGGCAGTGCGGCGTCGCTGAGACGCTCGTGCATTTCGGCCAGCTCGGCATCGTTTTCGACCTGTACGCCGAGGTGATCGAGGCCGGCCGCAGCGCCGCGCTGCGAGATCGCAAAGTTGACACGGGGATCGTCGAGCATCCACTTCGCATAGTCGGTCTTGACGACGGTCGGTTCGGCGGCGAACAGCGCCGAATAGAAATGGATGCTGTCAGCGAGATTCGGCACGCTGAGGTGCACGTGAAAGCGCTTCATGATTGTTGCTCCTTGGATGGAGAACATGCACCAACTGGCGAGCAGGGATTGCCGCCGCAACAGTTCTCCGTGAGATAGGCCAGCAGGCTGTTCATCGTGGCGAAGTTCGCGCAATAGAAAACGAAGCGACCTTCCTGCCGGCTGGTGACAAGCTGTGCATGCGCCAGCTCCTTCAGATGAAAGGAGAGCGACGACGGCGGCACGTCCAGCAGTGTTGCAATCTGCCCGGCCGGCATGCCTTCCGGCCCGGCCTGTACGAGGGCGCGGAAGACGGCGAGCCGGGACTCGTGGGCAAGCGCCGCAAGGGCGGCAATAGTTTGGTTCGTTTCCATGATTCCATATTAGTCGAAATATCGAATTAGAGGCAAGAATTTCGTCCGCTTGCTGATCTCCAGAGCCAGCGGCGCACCCAGAGTCGTGGACGGAGCCCTCTGGAGAATAGATGAAGCGACGATCAGGAAGCCCTTGAATTCGCTGAACATTATTTAAGGGCCTGGCCGCAGACCCTTACCAGGCCTACCGCGCGCAACACCGGTAAAGCGCACGAAAATCAAGGGGAGGCCTTCATCGGGAGCTCGTGGTCGAAGCCGACTCTAACGTAGCCGGCGTGGACATCGATAGGGCGGATTAGGGGGCGCTGGTGAGCGTCCGTCAGTAGTTGTGCGACGAACGGTACTGCAACTCTAGAGGCCAAGTCGCCTGCGTCTTAAGTCGGGGTAGCACGGTACGAATCGCCGTCACGGCGGATCTCGTACCACCTCGTTCCTCCGAATTCGGCCGCCGCGCTGTCCGGGCGTGCATAGAGGAGGCCCAGCATGCGGACGGACTCCCCCTGCCCGGGGAGACGATCGAGGTCACCTCGGAGGATCATGTTCCGACCATTGACAGCAACTGCGAGCGTGCGCCTCCTTGTCATTTGGAGCCCGTCTGGTTGCTCGCGCGTTGCCGGCGATTTCGAACTTCCCCCGGACGCGATTTCCCAAACAGCAAGGTCCGTGAGCGACGGCGTGTGGCGCAGCATCGCTCCCTCGAAAAACCATCCGGCTAGTAACGACATCGTCAGTGCTCCCTATTCAACGGCCGTCGGAAGCAAAAAGCGGTTGCTTGCTGCGTCCGGCGGGTAATACAGCATATTGGACGTTGCGCGATTCTCAACGTATCACTGTATGAAGTGCAGGATCAGTATCGCGCAGCCGCCGACCATACCGACAATCCCCGCAGTTACCCCCGCAGTCTTATTCAACCTTCCGAAAAGATAGATAAGTGCTGCGACAACGGCGATCCAAGCAATCCCGCATCCCAAGATCTCTAGCAGACCTGTTCCGGGCGCGAGAATGCTCCGAGGTTCCAATTCCATTGGCGCTCACCTTATTTGATAGCAATCCGAATGATTTTACATAACAGATACTAACGTCGACATTTTGCACATTTTAAGGTAACGCTCAAGCGCGTCGAGAACTTCGGCTTCAGTCCCGGAAACGTCCCATACTGTCGGCCACCCGCCATACTTATTCACCAGATCGCGCGCCAGATACCAACGACCGCCTGAAGGCGGCCGTTGCCTGGTGCGGGCTTTCGGCATGAAGTCGACGCTCCTGTACCTCGACGTCGGAATGCGTTCCGGCCACCTGCTCGATCATCTGCAGCGACATCAGCGTCAGGCGCGCCTCACCGCATTTCTCTATCGTCGCCTGCAGCTGCGACTTCAGCACCGGCGAACCGTCGCGCAGCGCAGCCGCGACCAAGTCGTCGCGCATCGTACGCAGCGCTGCGCGACGTCGGCCCGCTCATCCGCATCGCGATCGAAGGACAGCCGCTCGATCATCTCGATCGCCAGGCCTTGAACGCGCGCGCGCAAAGCTGTGAATTCGGTACGGCTGTAGCTGCGCAACGGCATCTGTGCCAGCTGCTGCAGGGAACGGTCGGCCATCGTTCAGGCAGTCGCCGGCTGCGTTGCCGCGCCAAAGGCCTCGGCTCGGGATTCGTCCGTGACGGCATCGCGCGTCACGATCGCCGTTGCGCACCGCTTCGAGAGTGGGCGCTTCGCTATTCTCTGAGCGCGCGATCGACGGCTCGTACTAATCTATCCGATGGTTTTCTACGTGCTCGCCCCAAAACTTAATCGGATCGCGACGAACGATTAGTTGCGATCACACTAATCACCAAGCCGCATCGCTACACCTTGGGGCCGCCCGAAAAGCGCGGATTTTACCGCCATCGACTATCAATCAGGCGAATCGATTCCACCAGTGATAGCATCCGCGGCCGCAGAGGCACGGCATCTCATCTGTACGATTGGAATATGCTGGTTTGTCCATCGCGACTCACCAACATGACGTTGTACGGCAAGTGGCGTCCGTTATATGCCGGCCCGTCCATACCAGGAGCCCCAATCGGCATGGAAGGTACAGCCAATCCGATTGCTTTCGGTCGCTCGCGCAGAAGGCGCTTGATTTCACGAGCCGGAACATGTCCTTCGATAGCATATCCCTGCACGATACCCGTATGGCACGAAGCGTAGCGATCAGGCATGCCTGCTTTACGTCTTGCCTCGACTGTATCGTCGACATTTTGCACGGCCACCTTGAAGCCGTTGTTCTTGAGATGTGATACCCAGTCTTCGCAGCAACCGCAGGTTGGTGTCTTCCATACTTGCACGACAGGCTTGCCAGCAGTCTCCTGCGAAAACGCTATGACGGGCAAAAGTGCCAACCCGGCCACGACTGATCGCCTTGCGTGTGAAATCGATCCGACCTTCAAAGGCTTTTTCATACAAACTCCTCCTTAATTGAATGGGTATATCGGCGGAAACTATCCAGTACCGGACATGATCAACTTGCCAAGTATTGAGCGTACTGTACTGTTGCATGGCATTAGCGGATATTACCAGTGTCCCCAAGGGAGTAGCGCCCAGGTTGGGTGTTGATCGCCTTGACGGTGTGGGCGACAATTGCTTCAACGCCGAGCTGCCCGAACTCCGAGCTTGCGTGACGCGGGTCGCCGCCATAGACTCCATCCGCAACCCCGGGTTTAGCCGCGTTGCGCAGTTCTTCGACACGCACCATTTGCGGAACAACCGCCAGTTGCAATGATGTGTCCGCGAGTCCGGCGTGCGTACCGATCTCGTCGCTTCGCACGCGACGCTCGCGCAAAATCTGCGCGTAGCCGTCAAAACTCGACGCATAATATTCTGATGGGACGAACGCACGCGCGCGTGACCCCGTCCAGGGCATGTCGTTATACACAACGTCCTCGTTGTTCGGCGACGGCGACGAAGCCCGTTTACTTTCAATGACATAGAGCGGCGCTTGTAAACTGTCGGCGGATCGCGTCTACTCTCCGCTTTTGAGCGGATGCCTTGGTCACCGAATCGACGCCCTGGACACAAACGGAATTCGAGCAACTGGACCTTGGCGACGCGCGCCTGAACAAGCGAGCGAGGCTTTTGATGGAAAGGATGGCGGCGGACCCGACGGCCAGCGTGCCGCAGGCATGTCACGGTTGGGGCGAAACGATAGCGGCGTACCGCTTCTTCGATAACGAGAAGGTCCAGTGGCATGCGATTCTGGAGCCGCATTGGCAGCAGACGCAAAAGCGGATGCAAACGCATCAGGTTGTGCTCTGTCTTCAAGACACCACCGAGCTTGATTTCAATGGTCAGGATGCGCTCGGATTGGGGCCGCTGACGTATGAGGCGCAGCGCGGGATGTTTGTTCATCCGACCTATGCGGTGACGCCGCAGCGCGAGCCGTTGGGCATCCTTGACGTATGGATGTGGGCCCGCGAGAAGAAGGACGACTCGGGCCGACGTGGTGGCCCGAAGGAAAGTTTGCGTTGGATCGAAGGCTACGAGCGCATCGCCGAGATGGCGCCGGATATGTCCTCGACCCGTCTGCTGTATGTGGCCGACCGCGAAGCGGATTTGATGGCGTTGATGGAGCGCGCCGACGCGTTGGGCAACCCGGCCGACTGGCTGGTACGTGCCGCGCATAACCGCAGCCTGCCCGAAGGCGATAAGTTGTGGGAGTACGCCACGCACGACGAAGCGGTGGGCGAAATCGCCTTCCCGATGGCCGCGCGCCAAGGTGTGAAAGCGCGCACGGTGCGCCAGCGCCTGTGGCTGCGGCGCGTGCAGTTGCCTGCGAGCAAGGGCAAAAGCGTCGCTGCAACGTGCCTGGTCGCGCGCGAGTTTGACGCACCAGCCGGTGTGAAGCCGATCGAATGGCGCTTGCTGACTAACCGTACGGCGACCACGCTGGATGAAGCGACGGAATTGATCGAGTGGTATCGGGCCAGATGGGAAATCGAAATCCTGTTCAACGTTCTGAAGAACGGCTGTCAGGTCGAAGAACTGCAGTTGGGCACGATTGAGCGACTTGAGCGTAAGCGCTCTTTGATTGACGCCATTGCACGGCGAGGCTGATTCACCGAGGCTACGTGTCCATGTTCAATGAGCGTGGACAGGTGTGCATGAACGAGCAACGCGGAGGTTTGCAGAGCCGATTGGTGGTCGATCGCAAGCGAGACGGACGGCGTAAGTACGACGAGGATGCAAAGCGCGAATTGATACAGGCGTGTCTGAAGCCCGGGGTGTCGATCGCGCGGACGGCCATGGAGCACGACGTCAATCCAAACCTCGTTCGGACGTGGATTTCCAAGTATCAGCGCGAACAAGCCGCGGGCGAGATAGTCAGCTCCGTGACGGAGCCGTCACGAGAGGCTCGCGTCGAGCTGCCGGCGGCTTCCGTGCATGAGGAATCAGCCTTTATGCAGGTCGTCA
Organism: Burkholderia sp. 28_3; assembly: GCF_003253915.1. Taxonomy (NCBI): domain Bacteria; kingdom Pseudomonadati; phylum Pseudomonadota; class Betaproteobacteria; order Burkholderiales; family Burkholderiaceae; genus Burkholderia; species Burkholderia sp. 28_3. Next base: position 839 of record NZ_QKZF01000031.1, on the reverse strand, counting down.
CCTCCGCGGTTGCTCCCACTCCGACTAAATTGGCTGCGGCATTCTCACTGAATGTGCACCTGCCAAACGGCGTTTCCTTAGAATTGGGCCCGGCGAACTTCGATGAACTGACGGCCGTTGTGCAAATGCTCGGGAGGCTGCCATGTTCCGGTTCGACGAAGGGCTGAAGGTTTATCTGCATCGCGATCCAGTCGACTTCCGCATGGGCATCAACGGACTGTCGATCCTGGTCGAACAGGCGATGCGCCTGAACCCGATGACCTCGGCGCTGTTCGTCTTCGGCAACCGCCGGCGCGATCGAATCAAGATTCTCGGCTGGGGCGGCAACGGCTTCTGGTTGCTGCTCAAGCGACTCGAAGCCGATCGCTTCATCTGGCCGAACGGAGGCGACACAATCACGCTCAGCGCCGAGCAATTGCACTGGCTGCTCGACGGCATCGACCTGGCCGTGATCCAGAAGCATCCCCAGCGATATTACGCGCGGATGAGCTGAACACCGCGCGGGTGACATGGTCTAATCGGCCATGCCGAACAGCCCCGTCATGCCGAGTGTTGAGGAATACCAGGCACTGCTCGCCGAACGCGATGCGCTGCGCGGTGAGCTTCGACTCGTGACGGCCCAGCGCGATCTGGCCGAAGAGAAGCTGCGGGCCTACAAGCACGAACTGTTCGGTGCATCGAGCGAGGCGCGCCATGCCGACCAGCTCGGCCTGTTCAACGAAGCAGAGGCATTGGCGGCGACTGCCTGTCACGGGGCGGCGCTATGGAGCCAATGCGGGGTCGGCATAAGGGCGCCACTTGAGGGGCGGCACATAGGCGCCAGTCCAAGGGCGGCGTAA
>NZ_QKZF01000030.1:0-55836 GCF_003253915.1 Burkholderia sp. 28_3 | reverse complement strand
GGCTTCAGCATCTCGTGGTCCGCATGCTGGTGATGCAGCGTCCACGGCACGTTGCCGCCCATCACCTTCTGCTCGAGCCCGACCATCAGCGTGCCGAGGTACAGGCCCTTCGCCATCCACTGCTTGAAGTTGCGCGCGCGGTACAGCTCCGTGTACAGCCACGATTGCTTGAACGCGTCCGGGTACGCATTGAGCTCGTCCGACTGGCGGCCTGCCTGCACCGCGTCGAACGCGGCGTCGGCGGCCAGCATGCCGGTCTTGATCGCCGCGTGGCTGCCCTTGATCCGCGATGCGTTCAGGAAACCCGCGTCGTCACCGATCAGCGCGCCGCCCGGGAACACCGTCTTCGGCAGCGACAGCAGGCCGCCGGCCGTGATCGCGCGCGCGCCGTACGACACGCGCTTGCCGCCTTCGAGGAACGCGCGGATCGACGGATGCGTCTTGTAGCGCTGGAATTCCTCGAACGGCGACAGGTACGGGTTCGTGTAGCCCAGGCCCACCACGAAGCCGACCACCACCTGGTTGTTGTCCATGTGATACAGGAACGAGCCGCCGTACGTGTCGGACTTCAGCGGCCAGCCGGCCGTGTGGATCACGAGGCCCGGCTTGTGCTTGGCCGGGTCGATTTCCCACAGTTCCTTGATGCCGATCCCGTAGGCCTGCGGATCGGCGTTCGCGTCGAGCTTGAACTTGGAGATCAGCTGGCGGCCGAGGTGGCCACGGCAGCCTTCGGCGAACAGCGTGTACTTCGCGTGCAGCTCCATGCCGAGCTGGAAGTTCTCGGTCGGCTCGCCGTCCTTGCCCACGCCCATGTTGCCGGTCGCGACGCCCTTCACCGAGCCGTCGTCGTTATAGAGAATCTCCGCGGCCGGGAAGCCCGGGAAGATCTCGACGCCGAGCGCTTCGGCCTGCGCGCCGAGCCAGCGCGTGACGTTGCCCAGCGAAATCACGTAGTTGCCGTGGTTCTTGAAGTTCGCGGGCAGCGCCCAGTTCGGCGTGGTGACCGCGCTCTTCTCGGACAGGAACAGGAAGCGGTCTTCCGTCACCTCGACGGTGAGCGGCGCGCCTTGTTCCTTCCAGTCGGGGAACAGTTCGTTGATCGCGCGCGGGTCCATCACCGCGCCCGACAGGATGTGCGCGCCGATCTCGGAACCCTTCTCGAGCACGCACACGCCGATCTCGGTGCCTTTCTCGGCGGCCAGCTGCTTGAGCCGGATCGCCGCCGACAGCCCGGCGGGGCCGCCGCCGACGATCACGACGTCGTATTCCATGGATTCGCGCTGTTGCGCTGCGTCACTATGCACGACAGCTGAATTTGTCATCGATCTCTCTGAATAAACGGACGAACTGCGCGATGGCGAGACGGCGCCCCATGCAACGCGTAACCCGGAATCGCAGACCGCCGTCTCGCGTCATCCGTCGAACTGCTCGAGGACATGCAGAAGGTCTGTCTTGCTCGGGCGCGTGCCCCAATTGCTTACACCGGCGCTCGTGGCCACGATCATCCATGACTGGGGCGGAAAGAATTCGTGCGACAGCACGCCGTTCGACGATATGCGAAGTCGTCCCGAGCCTTCGTGAAATTCGGCCGTCAGCGACGTGTTGCCGACATGCCTTTGTACCAGCGTCGAACCAAACATTTTCCCCTCCTGATCACTCGGACACGGATGCGGACCGGAGCGAGTCCGTGTCAGTCGGCCCGTTTAGTCGATGGCCTTCACCATGTCCTCGACAACCTTCTTCGCATCGCCGAAAACCATCATCGTCTTGTCCATATAGAACAACTCGTTGTCGAGCCCCGCATATCCGGCAGCCATCGAACGTTTATTGACGATGACCGTCCGCGCCTTGTATGCGTCGAGGATCGGCATACCGTAGATCGGACTGCCCTTTTCCAGCGCGACCGGGTTCACCACGTCGTTGGCACCGAGCACGATCGCGACATCGGCCTGCGAGAATTCGCCGTTGATCTCCTCCATCTCGAACACCTGGTCATACGGCACCTCGGCTTCCGCGAGCAGCACGTTCATGTGACCGGGCATGCGCCCCGCGACCGGATGAATTGCATACTTCACCGTCACACCCTTTTCCGTGAGTTTCTGAGACAGCTCGTTGATCGCGTGTTGCGCACGCGCGACCGCCAGGCCATATCCCGGAACGATGATCACGGATTCCGCGTTCGACAGCATGTACGCGGCGTCGTCCGCGCTGCCGCTCTTGACCGGACGCTGTTCCTTGGCCCCGCCGGCAGCGGCATTGGCCTCGCCGCCGAACCCGCCCAGAATCACGTTGAAGAACGATCGGTTCATCGCCTTGCACATGATGTAGGACAGAATCGCACCGGAGCTGCCCACCAACGAGCCGGCAATGATCAGCATCGGATTGCCGAGCGAAAAGCCGATGCCCGCAGCCGCCCAGCCGGAGTAGCTGTTCAGCATCGACACCACCACCGGCATGTCTGCGCCGCCGATCGGGATGATGATCAACACGCCCATCACGAACGCGAATGCCAGCATCAACAGAAACACGGACCAGCTTTCGGTCGCCATGAACGTCAGGCCGAGCCCGATCGTGGTCAGTCCCAGCACGAGGTTCAGAAAATGCTGCCCCTTGAACTGGACCGGCGCGCCCTGAAATACGCGCAGCGTGTACTTACCGCTGAGCTTGCCGAACGCGATCACTGATCCGCTGAACGTGATCGCGCCAATCGCCGCTCCGAGGAAAAGCTCGAGCCGGTTGCCGGTCGGGATCGACGGGTGCGCGAGACCGTCCAGGCCCGCGCCCGCAGCCAACGGTGCAGGCGTAATGCCGAACGCCCAAGGCTCCGTCACCGCGGCCACCGCGATGAAGACGGCTGCCAAGCCGATCATGCTGTGCATGAACGCCACCAGCTCCGGCATCTTGGTCATTTCCACGCGATACGCCATCACGGCGCCGACGGTTCCCCCCAGGAGCAGACCGAGCAGCACGAGCCCGATCCCGGTCGGCGTGGCGGCGAGCTTCACGATCAGAGCCGCGGTGGTCAGTACTGCGATTGCCATGCCCGTCATGCCGAATGCGTTTCCGCGAATGGCCGTCGTCGGGTGAGACAGCCCCTTCAGCGCCTGAATGAAACAGATGCTGGCCAGCAAATACAACAAGGTAACGAGGTTCATGCTCATGATCGTTACGCCCCCGCCTTTTCAGTCGTCTTTCTTTCTTTCTTCCTGAACATTTCCAGCATCCGTCGCGTGACGAGGAAGCCCCCGAACACGTTGACCGCGGCGAGCGCAACCGCGAGCACGCCAGCGGTTCTGCCGAGACCGCTCGATGTCAGTCCCGCCGCGAGCATCGCGCCGACGATGACGATCGCCGAGATCGCGTTGGTCACGGCCATCAAGGGCGTATGCAGTGCGGGCGTCACATTCCAGACGACGTGATAGCCGACATAGATGGCCAGGGCAAAGATGATCAGGTTGGTGATGATGTGGCTGACAGCTTCCATGGCGATTCTCAGTTCGTGGTCGAAGCTTCCGCCGTTGACCGGACGGGAGCAGGTTGATCGCGCATGACCATTCCGTCCCGGGCAACCAGGCAGGCGGCAACGATGTCATCCTCGAGATCGATCGTCACGCCGCCGCCCTTCGGCAGAATCAGTTTCAGGAAATCGAGTACGTTGCGCGCATACAGGTTGCTGGCGTCGGTGGCAACCAGCGCAGGCAGGTTCGTTTCGCCGACGATCGTCACCCCGTGCCGAATCGCAGTGCTGCCCGGCTCGGTCAGCGGGCAATTGCCACCCTGGGCCGCCGCGAGATCCACGATGACGGAACCCGGCTTCATCGATTCCACCATCGCCTCGGTCACCAGCACCGGCGCGGGCCGCCCGGGAATCAGCGCCGTGGTGATGACGATATCGGCGGCCGCGACACGCCTGGCCACTTCAACCTGCTGACGCTGCAGCCACGAGGCCGGCATCGGCCTCGCGTATCCGCCGACACCCTCCGCGGCCTCTTTTTCTTCCGCCGTTTCGTAGGGCACGTCGATGAACTTCGCCCCCAGAGACTCCACCTGCTCCTTGACGCTCGGACGCACGTCGCTCGCTTCGATGACAGCGCCCAGGCGTTTTGCCGTCGCGATGGCCTGCAACCCGGCAACCCCGACACCGAGAATCACGACGCGCGCCGCCTTCACGGTCCCCGCCGCCGTCATCAACATCGGGAAGATGCGCCGATATCGATCGGCGGCGATCATGACAGCCTTGTAGCCTGCGATATTCGCCTGGCTCGACAGCACATCCAGGCTTTGCGCGCGCGTCGTTCGCGGCGCGGCCTCGAGCGCGAACGCCGTGATGCCAGCTTTGGCGAGCCGTTGGAGACCAGTTGCATCGAACGGATTGAGCATCCCGACCAGCACGGCCCCCACGCGGAAAGCGGCGAGTTCGCTGTCGAGAGGCGACCTGACTTTCAGCACGACCTCGCAGCCGAGCGCAGCCGCTTGATCCACGATCTCGGCGCCGGCGGCCCGATAAACGTCGTCGGTATAGCTGGCCCCCTGCCCCGCACCGGAAGCCACGCGCACCGTGTGTCCCTGATCCTGCAGTTTCCTGGCCGTCTCCGGGGTAACGGCGACGCGGGCTTCGCCCGGCGTTGTTTCGACGGGCACACCTATCAGCATGACTTCTGCTCCTTGAGAAAAATGATCGTTCGTTGCCGCGCAGCGGATACGCGGACCAACGCTCGATGTCGCGCCGGCGATGAACCAACGATGAGCGGCACGTGTGTTACATGAACGCCACGCGGCCGGCGCGCGAAATGAACTCGCCGGTTTCAGCCGAATTCGTTACGCGTATCCGATCGCACTCAGACGCGCTCCAGGATCAATGCGATGCCCTGGCCCACTCCGATGCACATCGTGCACAATGCGTAGCGACCGCTCGTGGCGTGCAACTGATTGATTGCCGTCGTCACGAGACGCGCGCCCGACGCGCCGAGCGGATGACCGAGTGCAATCGCCCCGCCGTTGGGGTTGACCCGGGGATCATCGTCCTTCAGGCCCAGCAGGCGCAACACGGCCAGCCCCTGTGCGGCGAACGCCTCGTTGAGTTCGATCACGTCGATCTCGTCGAGCCGCAATCCGGCCAGTGCCAGAACCTTCTCCGTCGCCGGCGCCGGACCGATACCCATCACGCGCGGCGGCACACCCGCGGTTGCCATCGCGACCACCCGAGCACGGGGCGTGAGACTGTGTTGGGCGATCGCGCGCTCGTCGGACAGCAGCAACGCACAGGCTCCGTCGTTGACGCCGCTCGCGTTTCCGGCCGTCACGCTGCCGTCAGGCCGCACGACACCCTTGAGCTTCGCAAGGGCTTCGAACGACGTCTCGCGAGGATGCTCGTCCTGCTTCACGACCAGCGGCTCGCCTTTTTTCTGCGGGATGTAGACAGGCGTGATCTCGCTATCGAAGAACCCGCGCTTTTGCGCGGCCAGCGCCTTCGTCTGCGAAGCCAGCGCCATCCGATCCTGAGCGTCACGCCCGATCTTGTAGTCGACCGCAACGTTCTCCGCCGTTTCCGGCATCGCATCGGCGCCGTACTGCTCCTTCATCAGCTTGTTGACGAATCGCCAGCCGATCGTCGTGTCGTAGACCGCGTTCGCACGGCTGAAAGCCGACTCCGCCTTCGGCATGACAAAGGGCGCGCGACTCATGCTTTCCACGCCGCCCGCAACCATCAACGCTGTTTCGCCGGACTTGATCGCGCGCGCTGCGCTGCCCACCGCATCGAGGCCCGAGCCGCACAGTCGATTGATCGTGGCGCCCGGTACGCCGAGCGGCAGGCCGGCGAGCAAGCTCGCCATGCGCGCGACGTTGCGGTTGTCCTCACCGGCCTGATTCGCGCAGCCGAGCAGCACGTCGCCGACCGCCTCCCAGTCGACGCCAGGATTGCGCGCCATCAGCGCCCTGATCGGAATCGCGGCCAAATCGTCGGCGCGCACGGAAGAAAGCGAGCCGCCATAGCGGCCGAACGGCGTACGGATTGCATCGCAGATAAAGGCTTGTGTACTCATGACGTGGCGTCGCATCGAGAAGTTGAAATCACACTCTTAATGCAATGAACATGCCAGTCACGCCCGGATTCGGCTTTCGGGCTCCAATGCGGTCGGCATGGACATGCGCAACGGGCTTTCACCGACGTGCGACGCCCGCTCTTCGCGCCACGACATGATCACGTTCACGCGACAGCGATGCATCGTTGTCTGCGGTCTCTACATCAGATGTCGTTTCGACGGACATGTGCCGAGTCGAGTCCGACATGATGTGCAGTGCTGCTTCCTGAACGGCATACCGCGCACGCGCCTGCAACGTACGCTCGCTCAGTGTGCGGTAAATTGGCACCCACTCTGCTGGAGCGTCTGGAACGCCGTTTCCTTCGGGATCACCGATCGAATCTTCAGCAGGTCCCACTCGCCCTTCGATTCCGACGGTTTCTTCGCCTCGGCCAGATACATGTCGTGCACCATCAGGCCGTTTGCCAGAATACGGCCGTCCCGGGCAAAGAAATCATTGATCGGCATCGCCTTCATTTTCGCTATGACCGCATTGCTGTCCACCGTTCCCGCTGCCTGAACGGCCTGGAGATAGTGAGTTACGGCGGAGTACATGCCCGCCTGGACCATCGTAGGCATCTTGCCGGTCTCGGCGTTGAATGCCTTCGCGAACGCGCGCGTCCGATCGTTGTAGTCCCAGTAGAACGCGGTGGTGAACTGAACACCCTGAGCCGTCTTCAGGCCGATGCCCTTCAGATCGCCATCGAAGATCAGCAGCGGTGCAACGATCTGCTTGCCGGTCATCATGCCGAACTCGGCAGCCTGACGAATCGCATTTTGCGTGTCGCGCCCCGCGTTCGCGAGCCCGATGACCTGGGCCTTCGACGACTGGGCCTGCATCAGGAAGGACGCGAAGTCCGATGTCGCCAGAGGATGGTCGATACTTCCCACGACCTGTCCGCCCATCGACGTGACAACCTGCGTGGCCTGCGACTGCAACGAATGACCGAATGCGTAGTCGGCCGTGATGAAGAACCAGCGTTTCCCACCTTCCGATACCACCGCCCGGGCCGTCCCGTTCGCGAGCGCATAGGTGTCGTACACATAGTGCACGCCGTACGGGGAACACTGCTTGCCGGTCAGATCCGTCGTTGCCGAGCCAGCAAAGATCGTCACCTTGCGCTTTTCCATGCCTAGCTTCTGCAGCGCGAGTGCCGAGGCCGAATCGGTCGATTCGATCACCATCGACACGTTATCCCTGTCGTACCATTGCCGCGCGCGCGTCGCCGTAATATCGACCTTGTTCTGGTAGTCTGCAGACAGCACTTCGATCGGTCTGCCGAGCACCTTGCCACCGAAATCGCGCACGGCCATCTTGACCGCCGCCACCCCGCCCGTTCCGCCGATGCCCGAGTAGACGCCGGACATATCGACAATCACGCCGACCTTCAGCGGCTCTCCCGACGAAGCCGCAAAGGCGCCCGGCATCGCCACGGCGACGGCGAGCGTCCATGTAAGCGCAAATCGCAGTTTCATCATCAGTCTCCTCCCGTTTAATTTCCGGCTGCGCGACGCACAGTACGCGGAACGGCCGGAGCAGTCCGTCGTCCGTCGATCGATGTTCGTCAGGCAGCGGCCCGCTCCGGTGACGTCAACGGCAGACCGAGACGTGCACGCCGAACGAGCCACGGCGACGGTCGGTATCGCTGATCCCCGAAGGTCTCGTAAAGTCCCCTGAGGATGTCGAGCACCCGATGCGCGCCGAGCGCATCGCCCCACTCGAATGGCCCCGTCGGATAACCGAGGCCGAGACGCACCGATACATCGATATCCTCCGGTGACGCGATGCCCTGCTGGGCCATTTCGCAAGCGAGATTGACAATGCACGCCACCACTCGGGGCGCAACGAATCCAGGGGAATCCGAAATGACAAACGCGGGAATCGATTGCGCTGCGAATATCGCCTGCGCGCGATCTACCGTCGACTTCACTGTTCCCGGGCAGGTCATCAACGTCACGCCCGAAGTCCCGCAGAACACGGGATCGATCCCGACGACCTTGCTCGGATCGAGCCGGAAATTCGCAATCGCAGTTGAAAGGTCCGTGTCCAGTGGCGCGATCAGGACCACATCGGCGGCATGCAAGTCGGCCGCACGCGTCACCTGCGACAGCAACGGCACAACCGTTTCGGGCAACGCCGCCGCCCCCTCCGTCGGCCACCACACCGCGAAGTCGACCACCGGTACCGCCTGCTGCGCCGGCGCATGTGCCGCCGCCGGCTTGCCGTCGTAGCTGTAAAAACCTTGTCCCGCCTTGCGACCCAACAGGCCGGCGTGGAGGCGCGTGCGTGCGAGCATCACCGGTCGGTAGCGATCGTCGCCGTAGTACTGCGCATGAATCGATTCCATCACGGGAACAGACACGTCGAGCCCAGTCAGATCCAGCAGCTCGAACGGACCCATGCGGAACCCTGCGCACTGGCGCAGGATCGCATCCAGCACCGAGTGCTCAGCGTTTTTTTCCGCGAGCAGCTTCAACCCTTCGGTGACAAAGGCACGGCCCGCATGGTTGACCACGAAACCCGGCGAATCCGGCACAACGATCGGCCGATGTCCGATGCGCCGCGACAGCTCGGCCAGCGCATCGATCGCTTCCGTTGCCGTTCGGGGCGCCTGCACGATCTCGACCAGTCTCATCCGCGTGACGGGATTGAAGAAGTGCCACCCGGCCACGCGAGATGGCTGTACACAACCGGATGCGATCGACGTCACGCTCAACGACGACGTGTTGGTCACCAGAATGCACGACGGCGACACGATCGACTCCAGATCCCGCAACAGCCGCTGCTTGAACTCGAGGTTCTCGACGATCGCTTCCACGACCAGATCGCACCCGGCCATTTCTGTCAGACTGGTCGCCGCGGTGATCCGGTGCAGCGCAGCGTCCGCGTCGCACTGCTCGATCCGCCCATTTTCAACCGACCGCATCAGATCGTTGCGTATCGCTGAAATGGCCCGTGTCACTGCGCCGTCATTCACATCGAACAATGTCACGTCGCAACCGGCCATCGCGCAAACTTGTGCGATACCGCGCCCCATCGCGCCCGCGCCTACCACGCCGACGCTATTCAGAGATTGTCCCAATCTCGATCTCCCATTCAATTTGCGCTTCATTCAATCGACAAACGTCAGTCACCGGCAGTCGTGCGCGCACCGCCGACGCGCTAAACACGTGCAAGATTTTTTCTCGGTTCGTGTACGTCGAAGAGAAACTGGCCGGCATAGCGCGATCCGCCGATCGCCGCCCGCCTTCTGCCGGGGGGAAAAACGTGCCACGCCCCGTCGTCGTGACGAAAGAACACGAGCGATAAGGTTCCGGACGGGCAATCGACGTCGATTCGCACACAACGCCACCGGCTTTCATCCGATCGACCGATACGCGAGAGACGAAAACACCCGGCAACACCGCTGCCCAACCATTTCCCGATTGCCGCTCGCAGAGAACGTTTCGGTGCAGTCATCTCAGCTCCTCCGCCCGGTGAGTCACGCGACCGCATCTCGCGGCATTGCGTGGGCTCGTGATCGGGGCGTCGGCCTGAACGATCCCCGGTGGCGTCGCCGCCTGTTCATGAAGCAAGGCCGCGTTGCGTCACCTAAAATCGTCGTCACGATATCGCGCGCGTCAGCCCAGTTCGCCGACGAGTTCCGGCACGACCGTGAACAAATCGCCGACGAGGCCGTAATCGGCCACGCTGAAGATCGGCGCTTCCGGATCCTTGTTGATCGCGACGATCACCTTCGAATCCTTCATGCCGGCCAGATGCTGGATCGCACCCGAGATGCCGACCGCGATGTACAGCTGCGCGGCGACGATCTTGCCGGTCTGGCCAACCTGATAGTCGTTCGGTACGTAGCCCGCATCGACTGCCGCGCGCGATGCGCCCAGCGCTGCCGACAGCTTGTCCGCCAGCGGCTCCAGCACCTTCGTGTAGTTCTCGCCGCTACCCAGACCGCGGCCGCCCGACACGATGATCTTCGCGCTGGTGAGTTCCGGACGGTCCAGCTTCGTCACTTCACGGCTCACGAATTGCGACTTGCCTGTATCGGCCGCGGCTTCGATCTTCTCGACCGACGCGCTGCCGCCTGCCGCTGCGACCGGATCGAAGCCCGTCGCACGCACCGTGATGACCTTGATCGGGTCGCCCGACTGCACCGTCGCGATCGCATTGCCTGCGTAGATCGGACGCTCGAACGTATCGGCCGAGTCCACTGCCGTGATGTCCGAGATCTGCGCGACGTCCAGCTTCGCGGCGATACGCGGCGCGATGTTCTTGCCGTAGGCCGTTGCCGGCGCGAGGATGTGCGAGTAGTCCTTCGCGATGTTCAGCGCCGTCGCTTCGACGTTTTCCGCCAGGCCTGCGGCCAGTTGCGGTGCGTCGGCCAGCAGCACCTTCGACACGCCTGCAATCTTCGCTGCCGCATCGGCTGCGCCCTGTGCGTTGTGGCCTGCCACCAGCACGTGAATGTCACCGCCAATCTTCGCCGCCGCTGCCACCGTGTTCAACGTCGCGGCCTTGAGCGACGCATTGTCGTGTTCTGCAATCACCAGAATCGTCTCGTGCTCTGCCATCACCAGAACCGTCATTTCTTTCCGCTCCCTCTTACATCACCTTGGCTTCGGTCTTCAGCTTCTCGACCAGCGTCTTCACGTCCGGCACCTTCACGCCGGCTGCGCGCTTCGGCGGCTCGACCACCTTCAGCGTCTTCAGACGCGGCGTAACGTCGACGCCCAGGTCTTCCGGCTTCACGGTTTCGAGCGGCTTCTTCTTCGCCTTCATGATGTTCGGCAGCGTCACGTAGCGCGGCTCGTTCAGGCGCAGGTCGGTCGTGACCACGGCCGGCAGCGTCAGCGACAGCGTTTCCGCGCCGCCGTCGACTTCGCGTGCAACCGTTGCCTTACCGTCGGCGACCGTCACCTTCGATGCAAACGTCGCTTGCGGCAGGCCAGCCAGCGCAGCCAGCATCTGGCCCGTCTGGTTCGAATCGTCGTCGATCGCCTGCTTGCCGAGGATCACCAGTTGCGGCTGTTCCTTGTCGACCAGCGCCTTCAGGATCTTCGCGACGCCCAGCGGCTCGACACTGTCGTTCGACTCGACGAGGATCGCGCGATCCGCGCCGATCGCCAGCGCCGTACGCAGCGTTTCCTGCGCTTGCGCAACGCCCACCGACACGGCGATCACTTCAGTCGCCACGCCCGCTTCCTTCAGGCGCACGGCTTCTTCCACCGCGATTTCGTCGAACGGGTTCATCGACATCTTCACATTCGTAATGTCGACACCCGTGTTGCCCGGCTTCACGCGGACCTTCACGTTGTAATCGACCACTCTTTTCACTGGCACCAGGATTTTCATTCTTTAACCCGAACATCAAGAACCGAAGCAGCCGAACGCGCTGTCCCCAGCGCGTCCGGCATTCTTTCACTGCACCGTCACCAGCGCATCGACGGCACCCAGTCCCCGGCCACGAGACTTCACGATCACCGGGTTGATCTCGAACTCCTGGATCGCCGGGCTCGCGAGGAACATGTCGCCAAACCGCACTGCAGCCGCCACCAGCGCGTCCAGGTCCGCCGCAGGCTTTCCACGGAAACCTTCCAGAAGCGTCCATAGCTTCAGCTTCCGAAGCGCCTGACGAACCTGATCGGCAGTCACCGGCAGCGCCAGGTGCGACATGTCGCGGTACAGTTCCACCGCGACGCCACCGGAGCCGATCGAGATGATCGGTCCGAAGTCCGTCTGCCTCATGCACGACACGACGATCTCTACGCCATCACTGATCATTTCCTGAACCAGCACACCCATATCAGGTCTGCCTACCCGCTCGCGAAACTCGCGCGCACACGCATCGACCTCCTCCGCGGTTTGAACGCGCAACTTCACCAGGCCAAGCTCGGTCTTGTGCTCGCATTCCGATGGCAGTACTTTCACGACCAGCGGGTAGGCCATTCCGGCACATGCGTCCGACGCGCGGTCCTCCGGCCCAAGCACCGCCCACTTCGCGGGCGTCATCCCGCTCTCAGCGCAAAACCGCATCGTCTGCGTCCAATCCTGCGGCGCCGCCCGGCTCGCCAATGGCGTCCGAATCTCTGATCTTGGCAATGACAGCATCCGAGTACGCTTGTACAGCAACGACAGCGCTTTCATCGCATGGGACGGATCCGCGACCAGCAGCACGCCCGCCTCCCTGAACGACCGGCGCGCCTCGTGATCCGGCAACTCCCCGATGAAACTCAGCACCACCGGCATGGACTGCGCCACTTTCTTGAACACTTCGGCGTTCGGCTCGAGGTACCGACGACCGCTACTGGCAAACTGCACGATCAGTGCCTCCGCCCTCGGCTCCGCCTCGATAGCGAAACACGTGTCACGGAACAGCGTCGGCACGCTCTGAATCTGCCCCGTTAAATCCACCGGATTGGCTGTCCGTGCGAACGCCGGCAGAACCCGCTCCAGTTCTGCTGCGGTTTGCAGGCCGAATTCCGCCATCGAGATCCCATATTCACTGCTGTGGTCGGCGAGCAGCGCGCCTGCCCCGCCCGACGAACTCAACACGGCCAGCCCCCCCTGCCTATCGCCGCTCAAGCGCGGTGACGGCAGATACGCCAGCACCTCGACCGCCGACATTGCATCGATCAGGCTGTCGACCGTGATCACCCCTGCCTGCTCCAGCACATCCGCATAGACCGCGTGCGCCGAAGCAATTTTCCCGGTGTGCGACGCCGTCGCCTGCTGGCCGATCGTCGATCGGCCAGCCTTCAATGCGACGATTTGCACACCGCGTTCTCGCGCACGCTCGGCGATCCTCACGATCCGGCTCGCTTCATCGAGTCCTTCGATGTAGAGCGCGACCACGCGCACATCGTCCTGCTCGACGATGTGTTCGAGTACGTCGAGCGCATCGGCGCATGTCTCATTGCCGACGCTGACGATGTACGAGCATCCGATCCCGTTGCTCTGCAGGAAATTGCCGATTGCCCCGGCAAGCGCGCCACTCTGGCTGACGACCGCGATCGGCGCGTGCTTGAGCGCCGGAAGACTCATTGCTGCCGATCCGAACGTCATCATGACGCGCCGACGAACCGACCACACGCCCTGACAGTTGGCGCCGATTACCGCCACACCGTGCTCCCGCGCCGCTTCGGCCAGGCGCTGCGCATGTTCCTTTCCGGCTTCCGTCTCTTCGAATCCGGAACTGAAGACAATCGCGCTGCGTATCCCCTTCTCACCGCACTCCGCAATGACGCCCGGCACTGTGTGAGCCGGCGTGATCACCAGCGCAACGTCCGGCACTTCCGGCAATTCCGCCACCGACGGATACGCCTTCAGCCCTTCTACCTCGGCGTGGTTCGGGCTCACCGGATACACGGTGCCGTCAAATCCATGCTTCAACAGCACACGCACCAGCGAATTGCGCGGACTACCCGGCTGCGGTGATGCGCCGACGATCGCGACGCTGCGCGGTTCAATAAACTTCTCGAATGCCTGTCTGTCCATATTCCGTTTCTTCTCGAGTCGACAGCGCTGTCAGCGCCCAATGAATTTAGGTGTGCGCTTCTCCTTGAACGCATTCACCGCTTCCTGATGGTCCTCGCTCGCGCGTACGATCGGCAGATTCGCAGCCACCAGTTCGTGAGCCGTCTGAAGGTCTTTGTCCAGACCAAACCGCATCACTCGCTTGATCAACTGCACGGCAAGCGGCGGCCCGTCCGCGATCCGGCGTGCGAACGCATACGTCTCGTCCATCAACTCCGCGTCGGGAAATACCCTGTTCACCAGACCGATTCGTTCCGCATCGCACGCCTCCACCCAGTCCGCTGTCCAGAACATCTCGAGCGCCTTCGACATCCCGACGATGCGCGGCAGCAGATACGCCCCGCCGACGCCGGGAATCAGTCCCATGCGCACGTAGGTCTCGGCAAAGCGCGCACTCTGCGCTGCGAAACGGATGTCGCATGCGAGGGCGATATCCAGACCACCGCCTGTCGCCAGACCGTTCAACGCTGCGATTACCGGCTTGTCGAGCTCGGTGATCTTGCGTGGCAGACGCTGTACGCCATCGGCTACTCGCGCCTTGATATTCGCCGGCGTCTGCGCTGCCGACTCGGAAAAGGTCTCGATGTCACCACCCGTCGTGAATGCGCGCCCGGTACCAGTCATCACGACGACGCGAATCTCC
Organism: Burkholderia sp. 28_3; assembly: GCF_003253915.1. Taxonomy (NCBI): domain Bacteria; kingdom Pseudomonadati; phylum Pseudomonadota; class Betaproteobacteria; order Burkholderiales; family Burkholderiaceae; genus Burkholderia; species Burkholderia sp. 28_3. The sequence goes on along the minus strand of NZ_QKZF01000030.1, from coordinate 41,579 downwards.
GGATTCGCACGGCACTCCTCAAGCGCCTCGAGCCATACGTCCTGCATCGCCTCGGTAAAGGCGTTCAGCTTGTCCGGACGATTGAGCGTAATCGTCGCAATGCCACGATCGATTTCGAATTTCAGTTGATCCACCATATCGTCATCCTCACTACTCCGCTTGTTCTAAATGCTTCAGCACGTCGTGTATCGCATCGATTTCCTCTGATGTCGCCTGATCCACTCGCCTCCTCCTTCACGGGTCTTTCGGTCGAGGCTTCGGTTGGGGCGCGCCGAACGGTATCCTCGTCAGCCCACCTCGCGTGCTTTTCGACACGTCATCTCAGCAACATGCATGCCATCGATCACCATGAGTCGTTTTGCAACCGCTATCGGCCGTCGGAGCCCGCGCTGCCGGCGGCGACCGCACACACACGTTCTCGATCATGTACATCAGGCGGACGGGCGCATTGCAAAGTGTCCGCGACGCGGACACGAGTGAAATGCCGCGCGCGATCCAGAGACATGCCGCGCGGGCTGGTGGCCGATCCAGCCTGCGGCGAAGATGGCACGCGCATTGCAAGCGATACACGCGGCCCAGCGAACTCACCCGGCATAGCTGGAAGCACTCGGCCATATCGAAAAAAAGCGGAGGAACATCAATGCGCGCGGTTCGGATCAAGACGCTCGGCCTGGCTGAAACTCATACGCTTGAGGAGCTTCCCGATCTCGAACCGGGGCATCACGAGGTCGTCATCGACGTCAAGAGCGCTGCGATCAATTATCCGGATCTGCTCGTGATTTCCGGTCAATATCAAACGCGCACGCCATTGCCGTTCACCGCGGGGAAGGAAGCGGCGGGTGTCGTACGCATCGTCGGAGCGGGCGTCACGCGGGTCAAACCTGGAGATCACGTGCTGATCCATGTGGAATGGGGCGCTTTCGCAACGCAGGCGCTCGCGCACGAAGATCAATGCCTGCCGCTGCCCGACGGTATGGCGTTCACGGAGGCGGCCGTCCTCGGCCTTCCGGCGCAAACGGCATGGTTCGCACTGATGGAACGCGGCCGCTGGCCCGGCGACACCGTCCTCGTCAATGGCGCCACAGGCGCAGTCGGGTATGCCGCCGTGCAGATTGCACGAGCGATGGGCGCGACAGTCCTCGCAGGCGTGAATTCACCGGAGCGTGCGAGAACCCTGCTGAGCGACGTACCTTGCAGCATCATCGACCTGAGTGCACCCGATCTGCGCAACAGCCTTCGCACCCAGGTCCACACTGCGACTGAGAGCCGAGGCGCGGACATCGTGATCGATATGCTCGGTGGCGAAATCTTCGATGCGTCGCTGCGTGCGCTTGCATGGGATGGCCGAATCGTCACTGTCGGTTTCGCCGCCGGACGAATTCCCGAAGTCAAGGCCGGCCACCTGCTCGTAAAGAACGCTACGGTCAGCGGATTGCAATGGACAGACTATCGCGATCGGCAGCCATGGAAGGTCGCACAAGCGCACACGGTCATGGCATCCATGTGGGCCAAGGGGACGCTGAGCGCCAATATCATGCAAACGATTGCGCTGAGCCACTTTTCCGAAGCCCTCCGGCTGATCGCCACGCGTCGCGCGACGGGGCGCGTCGTACTGACGATGGACTGAACGCGGAGTTGAATCGGGCCGTGTTCTCTGGCGTGTCCGATGCGCGACGAGCGCGTAAGAGCTCGATTGCGCGACCTCCATGCCGGCGCTCGTTGCTCGATACGTCGACGTTCGTACGTGTATCGCGTGTCTGCCGCCCGGGCACATCCGTGTTCTGCAAAAACGCATTCCCCGGGCGCTGAGTGCCCACCACGCGAACCAGGCGGATTGGCATGGCGATTGCATGCATCCGCAATCACTCGTCAAAGCAGCGTCCAGGAGACATCGCATGACCCAACAGTTGGTGAACACCTCGGTCGAAGGTTCCGTACTCGTCATCCGGCTCTGTAGCCCTGCCGACCGCAATGCGTTGACGACGGAACTGCGGGAACAGCTCGGCGATGCGATCGAACGCGCGCAGAACAGTCGCGCGGTGCGCGCGGTTTATCTCACGGGCGAAGGTCCGACGTTCTGCTCCGGGGGAAATCTGAACATGTTGAAAAATGCGTCCGCACCCTGGGCCGTCCATCGGCGCTTTCGCGGTCTCAGCACATGGCTGACCCCGCTCATCACGCTCGACAAGCCGGTCGTCGTGGGCGTACGAGGCCAGGCAGTGGGAGGAGGATTCGGCCTCGCGCTGACAGGCGACCTGCTGATCGCCGGCGAGGGGGCGAAGTTCATCCCCGGATTCTTCCGTATCGGCGTGGTCCCCGACATTGGAACGATGTACCACCTTCCGCGGCTCATCGGTATGGCGGCTGCGAAGCGGCTGCTGTACAGCGGCGCGACGCTGTCCGCGCAGGACGCGCTCGAGCTGGGGCTCGTTGCACAGGTGGTGCCCGACGAGAAGGTCGATGAAGCCGGACTCGCGGAAGCCACGCGTCTCGCGAATGGTCCCGCCGAGGTCATGGGGCTTGCCAAGAACCTGATGGCGCGCAGTTTCGAAACAAGCCTTCAGGACATGCTCGCGTTCGAAGGATTCGGGCAGATTCTGGCCATGTCCAGTCCCGAGTTTCAGGAAGGACTCGGCGCCGCCCTGGACGGCCGCCCTGCGGACTTCAGCCGAGCCGCATCGGACCAATAAGCCGCGGCAAGTACTCGCTCCCGACGCGACCATGAGGCGGCCGCTTGGCCTCACGCTTGCCGTCGACGGCGTTACCGCGAATATCGCCCGCCCTCTAGGCGGGCATCTTTTTTATCCGGGGTCGCAGCGCGACGCCAGCATCGCGCAGTCTCATCCCGGTATGCCAGTACATCGGCGGTCGGCACTGTGCACTGCAATGTGACCGGTGGTGTCTGCACGGAAATCACCTGAGCACGGCCAACCACTGTCGTCGCCGCGGACACTTGCCGGCGGTTCGACCAGATCCGGGTACCGCGTTTTCCGGACGCAATCGAGATCGCCCGCCACACCCCCGTTTGGCACGAAGCTTGCAGATCAGACGCCGTGACGACATTCGCGGCGCTCGCGCCAGCTGCCATCGGTTTGAGCACAAGGCCCCAATTGCGCTGTCGCGGTCCATCGCGATCGTCCGGAATTCGTCAACTTCGCGCACTGCGCATCGCTCTGAAAGGACAGTCCATGCAATTCGAAGAAATCATTTATCAGGAAGACGGCCCGATCGGCACCATCACGCTCAATCGCCCGCAAGACGGCAACATGTTCACGCCGCGCATGTGCCACGAGATTCGCGATTGCATCAACGAAATCCGTCGCGAGACGCGCACGCGCGTCGTCGTGATTACCGGAGCCGGCGACAAGTTCTTTTGTACGGGAGGCCGCAAGGAGGGCATGGAGGACTCGCTGCTGTATGCAGGCGTCCTGCCAACCCTGGAAATGTACGAGAGCATCGACCGGCTGCAAAAACCGGTGATCGCATCGGTCAACGGCTACGCCGTAGGTGGCGGCAACGTGCTGCAGGTCGTGTGCGATATCACCATCGCGAAGGAAAGCGCGGTGTTCCGACAAGTCGGACCGATGGTCGGCAGTTTCGATGGCGGCTACGGCACCTGGTATCTCGAAGATCTCGTCGGCAAAAAGCGCGCGAAAGAGATGTGGTATCGCAACCCCAAGTTGACTGCACGAGAAGCGCTCGACTGGGGCCTCGTCAATCACGTGGTTCCCGACGCGGAACTCCAGGAGGCGACGCGCAAGTTGGCGCTCGAAATCGCCGACCGCGGCGCATTCGCACTCGCATCGATCAAGGCCGCATTCAACGCGCGCCACGGCGGTGTGTCCGGCCTGTCACGCATGGCGCACGATCTGCTGCTGCGCGCATACCTCGACTCCGGCGAGCACGCGGAACTGGCCGATGCATTCGCCGACCGCAGGGCGCCGGATGCAACGCGATTCGGCCATTAACGCGCACGACTCCTGGAGCTCCCGACCATGTCGCATCTCCTTACCTTGCATGATCCGGCAACGGCCCGAAAACACTATCTGACCGGAATCTGGCAAACCGACACGCTTTACTCGCTCGCGAGACGCCATGCAACCGAGCGAGGCACCGCTTTCGCCGTGAGAGACAGCACCAGGCGCCTGACCTGGAGCGCGCTCGTCGCATGGGCGGACGCCGTCGCCGCCGATCTCCATGACAGCGGACTGTGCAGCGGCGATCGCGTGTCCGTATGGCTCCCAAACCGCGTCGAAATGACGGTCATTCAACTGGCGTGCTCGCGCAATGGATACGTCTGCAACCCGTCGTTGCATCAGAACTATACGGTTGCCGAGATTCTGTCGATGCTCGGCCGCATCGAATGCCGGGCGTTGTTTGCCCAGCCCGGCTGGGGCGCGGATGCCGATCGGGCCGATGTATTCTCGGCCGCCAGCGCTTTGAGTCACGTCAAGCGCGTCTATGCGCTGCCTTCATTGCGTGCAGCCGATCCCGACACGCCGCCCGGAACCCACCCGTTCCCGATTCCGGGACACATGTCGCAAATTCCTCTTCCGCCGCCGAGCCAGAATCCCGATCAAGTCGTCTACCTGGCATTCACGAGCGGCACGACCGGCGCGCCGAAAGGCGTGATGCACAGCGACAACACGCTGCTCGCAAACGGGCGCGCATTGGTATCCGACTGGAAACAAACCAGCGACACCGTACTGCTCACTTTGAGTCCTCTGAGTCATCATGTCGGCACAGTGGCCTTCGAACAAGCGCTCGTCGCAGGCTGCGAGCTGGTCATTTACGATCCCACCGCCGCCATCGCGCCGCTCGATTGGATCGTATCCACCGAGGCCACCTACGTGATGGGTGTCCCCACGCACGCAATCGACCTGCTGCAGGAAATCGAGCGACGCGGCGTCACCCAGCTCGGCTCCGTCAAGGTTTTCTACATGGCCGGAAGCTTGATTCCGAGCGAAACCGCCCGCAAGCTCCTCGCGCTTGGCGCAACGCCGCAGAACGTGTACGGGATGACGGAAAACGGCTCGCATCAATACACCAGCCCCACCGATTTGATGGACGTCATTACCGCGACATGCGGAAAGGCATGTAACGGATACGAGGTGCGCCTCTGGCAACCCGACAACCCCGATCTGGAGGCCGTTCCCGGCGAAGTCGGCGAAATCGGCGGCCGCGGCGGCGTGCTGATGCTTGGCTACTTCGACAATCAGTCTGCCACCGAATCGTCCTTCAACAGCAGCGGCTGGTTCATGAGCGGCGACCTGGGGCGCTTCGATGGCGACGGCAACCTCGAAATCGTCGGGCGCAAAAAGGATCTGATCATACGCGGCGGCCACAACATTCATCCGTCGCACATCGAGGAGTTCGCTCATCGTCATCCTGCCGTCAAGAAAGCGGCGGCATTCGGTGTACCAGACGAGCGCCTCGGGGAAAAGGTGTGCCTTGCGATTATCGGCGACGGCGCGCCACCCGCCGCCGAAGAGTTGCTTGCGCATCTGGCCCGAGAAGGGCTATCGAAGTTCGACATGCCCGAGTACTTCGTCGTGCTGCCAGCGTTTCCGCTGACCGCCAGCGGCAAGATCCTGAAGCGCGAGTTGGTCCAGTGGGTACGAGACGGCCGTATCGCGCCCGCTCCTGTACGGTTTCGCGCCGCCTGACATATTTCCGATCCGCAATTCTGCATGTGTTGCGAGGGCTGAAAGTCGAACCGCGCGTCGATGGCCGCGTACGACTGTCGACTCGCTCTCCAACACCGCAATCGTTTCCCTGGAGTAGTCTTCATGACCCGTGATTGCATAGTCGTAACCGGCGCGAGCCGTGGCATTGGCGCCGGCATCGCGCTAGCGCTGGCCCAGCAGGGCCTCCATGTGGCGTGTCTGTCACGTTCGGGCGCGCTGCCGCCATTTTCCGACGTCAGTCCCGACGTGTCCGCGCGCTGGCTGCCGCGCACCGCGGACGTCATGCGTCCGGACGACCTCAAGACAGTACTGGGAGCGCTCGCCCAAGAAGGATGGCGTATCGTCGGCCTCGTCAATAACGCGGGATTGCACATCGACGCCCCGTCAGCGGAGCTTTCTCTCGATGAGTGGCATCAGGTGATGGACATGAACGCGACGTCTGTCATCGCTGCATGTCAGGCCGCCTACCCCCATCTCGTATCGGCAGGTAATGCGCTGATCGTCAATATCGGCTCCTTCTTCGACAAGCTCGGCGTCAAACGCAACCTCGCGTACTGTGCGAGCAAGGCAGCCGTCGGAGCCATCACCCGCTGTCTGGCCGTCGAGTGGGCCAGCAAGGGAATTCGCGTCATCAACATCGCGCCCGGTTACATTCACACTGACCTGAACGCCGACATGATCGCGTCAGGTTCCCTGTCTGCGTATCTCGAAAAGCGGATTCCGCGGGGTCGTCCCGGTAGTGCTGAGGAAATCGGCACGCTTGTGGCGACGCTGTTTGCGCATGGAACGACGTTCCTGACCGGGGAAACGATTTACGTTGACGGCGGGCAAGGAATCGCACACTGACGGTTCAGCAGTCGCGCAAGGTCGCGGTGGCGCGGCCTTGCCGAGCGGTACACGTGTCCCGCTGACGCACGACCCTTCTCGCCATGCGAGACACCCAGGATCGTGATCTGTTGTCCCCAAGTACATCACTGTCGAAATCAAAAACACGCTCGAACACGATGACACGGACGCACAACGCAATAGCGCGCCGCGCGCCGTCACGGCTGGCGCGCGACACATGACATCAGCCTGACACAGCGCTGTCTCACTGGCACGGACGTTGCGTTATCGATAACAGCTGCCACGTATGACCGAATCGTTCGGTGACGCCAGCAAATAAAAGAACGCATCAATTGGAGACTTCCGTGACGATCAGCCCTCCTTCGTAATCGCACGTCGACCCGCATCGACGCCTGGCGAGCATCCGCTGCCCGCACTCGATCATTCTCATCCGAACGCACCGTAACCGACAAGGCGTGCGTGACCTGCCACGCGTTGTCCTCGACCCGAAGGAGATGTTCGCAGAAGCACGTCAATTCAATTTCTCGCCATTCAGACATCGCGCTGCACACCCGCATTCAGCCTGCGCCTACCGATATATCGTCCGCATTCAGCGGACTTTCGAGCCCCTGCGGCCGAGTAGGCGCGACGGCCATGTCGGATAAATATCGGCTCAGCGGTGCCAATATTCATACAATACTTCGTATACCTAATCATGAACAAGACTTTCACACGGAAAATTCTTTGCGCTTCCCTCGCCGGCGCATTCGCAGCAGCAGCACATGCTCAAAGCAACATCACCCTCTACGGGGTCATCGACGAAGGCATCATGTTCCAGAACAACAACGAAGGTGGTCGGAGAGTCTTTCTTGATTCACTGAGCGGCATCTTTGGCAGCCGGTGGGGGATGATCGGCAGCGAGGACCTTGGCGGCGGGATGAAAGCGATCTTCACGATCGAATCCGGCGTCAACCTGAACAACGGCGCGTTCGGCCAAGGGGGCACCGCGTTTGGCCGTCAGGCTTTCGTCGGTCTGAGCAGCGACCGTCTCGGTACCATCACCCTCGGCCGCCAGTACGACATGATCTACTACTATCCTCTGCCGCTGACCGCAGCCAGCTTAATCGGCGGCCCTGCCGCGGTGCACCCGGGGGATATCGACAACGGCGCGAATACGGTGCGCGTCAACAATGCCATTCGCTACATGAGTCCGAATTTCAACGGCCTGAAGTTCGGCGGTGAATATAGTGTGGGCGGCGTTGCGGGGAATCTCACCGCCAACAGCGGGTATTCATTGGGAACGTCCTATCAATATGGCCCGCTGCAGATCGGCGCCGGTTTCGAATACTTCAAGAATCCGACCGCTGCGACCGCCGGATCCGGATTCTTCACCGATAACGTGAGCGGCGCCTCCCCACTGGCTCTTTCCCTCAACAAGGGGTACAAGAGCGCGCAAGCGTATCAAACGGCCCTGGTCGCCGCCAACTACAGAATCGGCGCATTGACGCTCGCGGCATCCTACTCGAACGTTCAATACGGGCAATTGGGCGCCGGGTTTGCGAGCGGCTCCGCGCGTTTCAACAACTTCGACGTGGGCGCGCAGTATCAATTCGCGCCGACCTTTTTCGCCGGCATCGCCTACGACTATCTGAACGGCCGAGCCGTGCATACGGCGACCGGCACGACAGTGGGTGGCCAACACTACAATCAAGTCGCCATTCTGGCGGACTACCTGTTTTCCAAACGAACCGATATTTACGGAACGGTGGGCTGGCAGCGCGCGTCCGGGACCTCGTCGGTGGGCACGCCCGCCGTTGCCGACATCGACAACCTTGGCGATTCTTCAAACAATCACCAGTTCCTGATCCGCGTATCGCTGCGGCATCGATTCTAATTACGCGCCGGATTACACGCGGCCGCCTCGAGACGAGGCGGCCGCGTGTGATTTTTCGAATATTCCCGCTTGTCGTCGCTTCCGTCAACGGAAGATTATTTTCCATTCGAGACTGGCCGACTGCCGCTACCCGTTCAGCTTTGCACGACTGCCAGCGACCCTCCTCCGAAGCGTTCCGACGTCCGAATCCCCCGCAAGCAGCGCTTTCTCTCTCTATGGCACCAAACTCCCAAAAATGTCCTTACCGAAATCAATCTCAATTTTTCGTGTACTCATCGACGACACAAATAAATTCCATCCACAAGCCTTCATCATCGAATAACAAATAAATGTTTTTGAAATAAAAACTACATTCCATTTTTTTCTTGACTACATCGTCACCCCTATATAACGTCGCAAACGTTACAACCGCAACATAAATATCGATTTAAAAAAATCCATTGGGAGACATTTCCTTGAAGAACTCGATACGGTATCTGGCCGTCGCCAGTGTGTCGCCGCTCGTCGTCGCGCTTGCGTCGTGCGGCTCCGACACCACCTCCGACTCGTCGACCGGCAATACGAATGTCGATTCCCGAGCCGCTGCATACGTCGCTCAAATGACTACGGAGGAGAAGATCCAGCTTGTACATGGAAACGGGATGCCTGGCGCCGGTCTCGGCGGCCCGTTCCCGTCATGGGCGAAAGGCGCGGGCTATATACCGGGAATCCCCAGGCTCGGTATTCCTCCGATCGCGAGCGCCGACTCTGCGGGCGGAGTGAACGTGGCCAATTCCGGCGCGACGGCGTTGCCCGCCCCCATCGCACTCGCGGCAACCTGGGATCCTCAGCTCGCGACCGCGTACGGCGCGCGCATCGCGACCGAGCTTCGTGCGCTCGGTTACGCCGAAGGTCTGGGCGGTGGCGTCAACCTCGCGCGCGAACCGCGTAATGGCCGAACATTCGAGTACATGGGGGAAGACCCGGTGCTCGCGGGAACGATGAGCGCCGCGCGCACTTCCGGCACGCAGTCAAAGAACGTGATCGCGACGATCAAGCACTTCGCAATGAACGGCCAGGAAACGAATCGGATGACGAGCAATTCCGTCGTTGACGAGCGCACAATGCGCGAAACCGAACTGCTGGCGTTCGAGATCGGCGTCAAGGAAGGCAAACCGGGCAACGTGATGTGCTCGTACAACCTCGTCAATGGAATCTATGCGTGCGAGAACCCGTACTTGTTGACCACCGTCCTGAAGAATGAGTGGGGCTTCCAGGGTATGGTGCAGTCCGATTGGACCGGCACGCACAGCACGGTCGCAGCGGCAATGGCCGGCCTCGACGAAGAGCAACCCGGTGATGCGGGCGCCGATTGGAACAAGGTCCCAGGGTTCACGATCATTTCGTACTTCAGCACGAAGCTGAAGGCCGCGATCGCGGCGGGCACCGTTCCGATGTCGCGGCTGAACGATATGGTCTTGCGCAAGGTTCGAACGCTTATCGCGACTGGCGTGATGGACAATCCACCCAGCCCCGGCGGTACGATCGATCAAGCGGCCGGCAATGCCGATGCGCTGTCGATTGCGCGTCAGTCATTCGTGTTGCTGAAAAACGGCACGCCGCCCGGTGGCAATCAACCAGTCCTTCCACTCCTCGGATCCGCACTTTCCTCGATCGTCGTGATCGGAGGACACGCGAACATTGGGGTCATTTCGGGTGGCGGCTCGGGCGCGGTGCCCGCAGTGAACGGCAATGCGATAACCAGCTGTCAATCGACCAGCTTCTTCCCACCCGATTGCGCGATCTGGTACGAATCGTCACCGCTCGCCGCAATCAAGGCAAAAGCACCAAATGCCACCATGACCTATCTCGATGGCGCGGACGCGACCGCTGCCGCCAACGCGGCTGCGCAGGCCGACGTGGCAATCGTTTTCGCGACGCAGTTCGAAACGGAGGGACGCGACCTCCCGACTCTCGCACTGCCCGATGCGAATGCCGATCCATTCAATCAGCACTACGATCAGAACGCGCTGATCACTGCAGTCGCGTCGAAAGCGAAGCGCGTCATAGTCGTGCTCGAAAACGGCAGTCCCGTCCTGATGCCATGGCTGGCGAGCGTACATGGCGTACTCGAGACCTGGTACCCGGGCGTGGAAGGTGGCCAGGCTATTGCCGACGTGCTGTTTGGCGATGCAAATCCGTCAGGCAAGCTGCCGATCACGTTTGCGCAGCAAGATTCGGATCTCCCGCAGCCGTCGATCGATCCGAGCAACCTGAACGTCAATTATGGCGAAGGCCTTCTCGTTGGCTACCACTGGTACGACGCAAAAAATATCCAGCCGTTGTTCCCATTCGGGTTCGGATTGTCGTACACGACGTTCGCCTACTCCGGGATGACTGCTCAGCGCGACGGTTCGGACAACGTGACCGTCACGCTGACCATCACGAACACCGGTGCGCGCGTAGGCGCTGAAGTCGCGCAAATCTATGCGTCGCTGCCGGCCGGCCTCAACGAACCGCCACAACGCCTCGTCGGATGGAACAAGGTGATGCTGCAGCCTGGCCAATCTCGGCAGATCAGCGTCACCATTCCCGCTCGACGGTTCGCGACGTGGAATGCCGACGCGCATGCATGGCAGGTCAACCCGGGACGTTACACACTGACCGCTGCCGGATCGTCCCACGACCCGAACGCCCAGCAGCAGGCGCTCGACCTGACCGCAACGCAACCGCTATAACGGCGACTGACCGTGTGCCCGAGGGTATCGCCATGCTCGCTCTCGGGCACACGGTTACGGTATCGACCGGATGGTGCGCGAGCCGTGGAGCGCGTCAGCCCATCGCGTTCGCGAGGATGACGGTGCAATGGGACGACAGTATCCCCCCTTCGTTATGCACCAGCGCGACTTCCGCACCCTCCACCTGGCGCGGCCCGAGACCTCCCCTCAATTGGCGCACCGCCTCGACGATCCCGAAAAGACCGCCCGCCGCGCCTGCGTGGGCGTGGGAGAGCATGCCACCGTGAGTGTTGATCGGCAGCTTGCCACCGATGCGCGCATGTCCGTCGGCAAAGAAGGCACCGCCCTCACCACGCTTGCACAGGCCGAGTTCTTCCATTTCGATGATCGGGACGATCGTGAAGCAGTCGTACAATTGAGCCACATCGATATCACCGGGACCCAGGGCCGCCATTTCGTATGCGAGGCGCCCCGATTCCGTGGCACCGAACTCGGTCAGACTCGGCGCGCACATCAGGTGCTCGTGAGTGTGATATTCACCGATCCCTTGCAGATAGATTGGCGTGGCTTTCAAATCGGCCGCGCGCTCCGCCGACGTGACGATGAACGCTCCGCCGGCATCCGATATCAGACAGCAATCGAGCATGCCAAGCGGGTCCGCAATCGGCTTGGCTGTCAGAACCTGCTCGATCGTCAACGGCGTCTTCATATGTGCGTTCGGATGCAGCAGCGCATGCTCGCGGGTGTTGACCGCAACGTGTGCCAATTGCTCGCGGGTGGTGCCCAACTCATGCATGTACCGCTGCGCGATCATCGCGTAGAAGCCGGGAATGGACGCGCCGTACGGTTGCTCGAAATACGGATGCCCCACCGCCATCAACGATGCGACTGCCGCGTCGCGCGTGAGACCTGTTGCGCGATTCTCCCCGGCGCAGATCAGGATGGTTTCAGCCTGCCCTGAGGCGATCGCTTCGGCCGCATGCTTGAGCATCACGGCAGGACTGGCCCCGCCCGTCACGAGCGACGCATTGAATCGAGGCTTGACTCCCAGATATTCGCAAAGCACCGAACCCAGCATGAAGTATGGCTCGGTAAAGGAATAGGCAGTCAGTACGCCGTCAATGTCCGACACCTTGAGACCCGCGTCATCCAACGCGCGCTTTGCGGCCTGAGCGTTCAGACCCAAGCCCGTCATACTGGGCACCCGCCCGATTTCGGATTCACCCACACCGACGATGGCTACTTTGTTCTTCAGCGATTCAGCTTTCTTCATATCGTCGATCTCAAGCGTTGACACGATGGAATTGCGGAAGCATCGCGCCACCGCCACGATCCTCGAACGTGACGCCGACCCGATCGCCGATTCGTACGGATAACGCCTCATCGCCGACGATATTGGTCAGCATTCGGGGGCCCTCGTCGAGATCGATCAGTGCCACGACATACGGCGCGTGCGCACCGAACGAGGCAAGCGGCGCACGCCAAATGATCGTGAAGCTATGCACGTGACCAGCCCCACTGCTCTCAACCCATTCGATCTGGTCGGACCAACAACTCGGGCACAGATACCGAGGCATGAAGTGAGTCGTGCCACAAGCTTTGCATTTTCGAATCAGCAGGCGTCGCTCTCGCGCTGCGTCCCAGTATGGCTGCGAATCGGCATTCGCAACCGGAATGGGTAGTGGGGTTGCTTCCATAGTCAGTCTCCCTCTTGTTTCGTCCTCAACCGGCGCAGTCAAACGCGCGCTATCTTCTGCAATACCGCCTTGCTTACCATGTACGCGTCGAGCGATTCCGCGCCACCTTCGCGCCCGACGCCGCTGTCCTTGACGCCCCCGAACGGCATGTCTGCGCCCGGAACGCCGAAATGGTTGATCGACAACACGCCGCACTCCAGCTCACGTGTAAAGCGCTCGGCATCATCGATCGAGTTCGTGAACGCGTATGCAGCCAAGCCGACCGACAGGCTGTTCGCGATGGCCAGACCGTCACACATGTTCTTCACGGAAACGCATGTCCCGAGTGGACCAAATGGTTCGGCACGCATCGCCTTTGTGTGCACAGGCGCGTCAGCGAGTACTGTCGGCGCGTAAAAGTAGCCGCGTTCGCCAATGCGATGTCCGCCGGCCGCTACGCGCGCCCCCGCGGCCCGGGCGTCGGCCACAAGCGATTCCATCGCTGCCAGCCGGCGCGCATTGATCACCGGTCCCATCTGCACATCCGGCTCGAATCCATCGCCGACGCGAATTTCATTGGCCGCATGTGCGAATGCGTCCACGAAGTCGGCGTACACGCGCTCATGCACGATGAAGCGTGACGGCGATGCACAGATCTGGCCGGCCATGCGCATCTTCGCCGCCACCGCGAGACGCGCGATCCTGGCGACGTCGACGCCGTCGCAGACGAGAACCGGCGCATGCCCGCCCAGCTCCATCAGCACCGGCTTCATCGCGGCGCCGGCAAGCTGGGAAAGATGCATGCCGACCTGCACTGAACCGGTCAGCGTAATCATCCGGATCGCCGGCGACGCGATCAGGTCCGCCGAAATTTCCGCCGGATCGCCGAACACGAGGTTGAGTACGCCGGACGGCAAACCCGCATCGACGAAGCATTGAACGAATGCGCATGCGGCGCCTGGCGTTTCTTCGGCCGCCTTGATAACAATGGAGCAGCCCGCCGCCAACGCCCCGCTGATCTTCCGTGACGGAGAGCTGATCGGCACGTTCCACGGCGTGAATGCCGCCACCGGACCAATGGGCTGCTTGATGACCATCCGCAGCATGCCCGGCTCGGAAGGCGCGACGACTCCATACGAACGATGCAGTTGTGCCGCATCCCACTCGAGGAACGTGCGGGCGCGCTCGACTTCCGCTCGGGCGTCTGCGACGGGTTTGCCCTGCTCCAGCGTAATGATCGACGCGATCGCATCGACGCGTTCACGTAGCAAACCGGCGACGCGAAGCAACAACGCCGCGCGCTCGTCGGGTGCCGTATCCCGCCAGGTCCTGAACGCGCGGTACGCTGCGCCCGATGCACGTTCGAGATCCTCCCGCGTCGCGCGCGGGACCGGACCCAGCACACTTTCATCGCCGGGATTTTCGACTGCGTGACAAGCGGCACGATCATAAATCCAGTCACCGTCGATATACAGCCCGATGCGAGGATATGCTCGACGAGCCATTGTGCGATCCACGTTCGACCTGAGGTCCGACATCTCACCTTCCTTCGTATGGTCTGCCACTGTTCAGTGGCGTGCGCTGCCACCCCGTGTTGCCGAGTGCTCCCGAGCCGGGTGCTCCAGGAGTGCGTCAGGTCGCGCTCGATGCAGATTCACTGTCTCCGGTCGGTCGCCGGCGATAAAGCAACGTCACTTCCATCTGCTGTACGACCGTCCCGTCGTGTCGCACGAAGCGACGATTCATCTTGACGGTCCCTCGGTCCGGTTTGCTGGATTCCTTGCGCTCGACAACCGTCATTTCCGCATGCAGCGTGTCGCCATGCTTGACGGGCGCAAGCATGCGCCACTGGTCGACCTGAAGCAGCGCGAGCAACGTGCCGTCATTGACGCCGCTCGCATATTGCAGCCCCCCCATGATCCCGTAGATCAACGGACCATGCGCGATCGGCTCGCCGAACGGCGTCGTCTTGCAGTACTCCCAATTCGTGTGGACTTCGTTGAAATCGCCGGTCAGGCAGGCGAAATTCACGATGTCGGTCGACGTGATCGTGCGAGCCGGTGTTTGAATGACCTTGCCTATTTCGAAATCCTCCCAGTACAACCCTCGCCTGGTCGACATTGCCGATCTCCTTTGTGTGAATGAGTATCGCTGGCAATCAAGCAATCATCGTGCCTTCCCGATATCGTCAAAGGGCACGCGGGTCCGGCGCGGCCGGCGGCACACCATGTCGCGACGGGCAACACTGTGTCGCCGTCGCCGACACGCGGCACGCCACCCGCAAATGGATAGCTGCGCGCCGCGCCGTCCGAAGTGAAGAAGCGCTTGTGGCACGACGATTGCTGAAGCTGCGGGTGACAAGCCCGGTCCAGCCATGCGGGCCGTTATCGTTCACTTCCGGGAGAATTCTCCGTGCCTTTATCCGAGCCGAGCGGCCGTCGCGAACTCCATCACCGCGTGATCGATATGCGCACGTATGCGCGCGATGATGGTCTCTACGATGTCGAAGCACATCTCGTCGATACCAAACCGTTCGATTTCCAGCATTCGGGCCGAGCGGATCCGCTGCCGGCTGGCGCGCCGCTGCATGACCTCCGGGTCCGCGTCACCGTCGACGATCAATACGTGATTCATCGCATAGAGGCAGCATCGGACGCGACGCCGTTCGCGTTGTGCAAGGAAGCCGAAACGACTTTGAACGTGCTCGTCGGGCAGCGTATCGGCAAGGGGTGGTCGTCCGTCGTCAAAGACAACCTGCGGGGACCGGCGAGCTGCACGCATCTGAGGGAAGTACTGATTCCGCTCGCGACGACCATGATGCAGGGGGTTCGCGGGGTGACCGGCGCGCCGAGCCAGTTCGTCGACGCGAACGGCAAACCGACCATCCTGAACAGTTGCTATGCGTATGCGGATCATCGCGATGTCGTAAAGCAGCGGTGGCCTCAGCACTTCCGATCGACGACGCGGTCCACCGCCGACTGATGCATACCGTGGTCCCGCCGGAGACCGCGCCGACCGTCCCTCACGTCCCCTTCATCAGCACCGTAACCATCATGGGCTGCACTCCGCATCTGCCACAACGCAACCGCACGACAAGCGGCACGCATGACCGCAGGCTGACAATCACGCTCTGGCTGGTCGCGGCCGGGTTCTTCATGCAGACGCTCGATACCACGATCGTCAATACGGCACTACCGGGGATGGCGCGCAGCCTCGGCGAAGCGCCACTCCATATGCAATCGGTGGTCGTCGCCTACTCGCTCACGATGGCGCTGATGATTCCGGTTTCCGGATTTCTGGCTGATCGACTCGGCACGCGCCGGGTATTTCTTTCCGCCATCGTCGTCTTCACGCTCGGATCGCTGTTATGCGCGAATGCGCAAGCGCTTGGGCAACTGGTCCTGTTCCGTGTCGTGCAGGGTATAGGTGGGGCGATGCTGTTGCCGATCGGTCGGCTCGCCGTTATTCGATCGTTTCCGCCCGAGCGCTACCTGCCGGCCCTCACGTTCGTTGCGATTCCTGGCCTGGTCGGACCGCTGATTGGTCCGATGCTCGGAGGCTGGCTCACCGAATCCGCATCATGGCACTGGGTATTTCTGATCAACGTGCCGATCGGCGCGCTCGGGTGCGCGGCGACGGCGATCTACATGCCCGGAGAACCGTTGCCTGGGTCCGCTCGATTCGACTTCCTCGGTTATCTGATGCTCGCGATCCCGATGCTGTCGATCACGCTTGCGCTCGACGGAATTGCGGAATTCGGGCTGACCCGTCGCGCAGTGATCGGCCTCGTCGCGCTGACATTCGCCGGCATCGTCATGTACTGCGTCCATGCGACCCGCGTCCCGGACCCTCTGTTTTCGCTGAAATTGTTTGACATCCGCACGTTCAGGATCGGTTTGCTGGGCAATCTGCTCACGAGACTTGGCGGTGGAGCCATGCCGTATCTGCTGCCGTTGCTGCTCCAGGTAAGCCTCGGCTACTCTCCTTTTCACGCCGGCATGATGATGCTACCCGTTGCGGCCGCCGGAATGGCGGTGAGGCCTCTGGCCGTTCGTTTGATCACGGCTTGCGGCTATCGCACGGTTCTACTGGTCAATACGCTCGCAATCGGTTTGACGATCTCGAGCTTCGCGTTGATATCGCCGCCGCAGCCGCCGTGGCTCCAGGTCACGCAGTTTGCGTTGTTCGGCGCCGTCAATGCGTTGCAGTTCACCGCGATGAATGCGATCACGCTGAGGGACCTCGGAACGGCAGGCGCGAGCAGCGGCAACAGTCTCTTCTCTCTCGCGCAGATGCTATCGATGAGTCTCGGCGTGACGATTGCCGGTACGTTGCTCGACCAGTTCATGGAGACGTTTGGCCGCCACACGCATTCCCAGACGCTGACGGCCTTTCACGCGACGTTTGCGTGCATCGGCATCATCACCGCGTCGTCGGCACTGGTCTTCGCACGGTTGACGCCTGAAGCAGGTGTGATGACCGTTCGCAGCAGCCCTGCCAAGGAGGGGTGACCGAACACGAAGATTTGGAGCGCCCCCCCGGATCGCGCGGCCTTTGACAAAAAAGGGGGCTCGTGGCCCCCGAAAGTGAAACGGGACATCGCCGTCGTTGCTTAGCCGTCGCGTCCGACACCGCCGCCGCCCGCGTCGAGCGCCGGGGCGTCACCGATTGAAGCGTCGCCGCGAAACGCGTCGGCAATCGGCACAGGCAGCGCGTCGATGACCTGCCCGCCCGGCATCCGGACTTTGCGATCGAACAGTCGTCGGCCGGTGAAATGCGGATCCGTGACCGCCTGCTCGAGTGGGACAACACGCACGGTACATGTGTCGGTCCCCGCGAAACGTTCGAGCCATGTCTCGGCAGTCTGGCCGGCGATCAGCTCCGCCACCCGCTGTGTGACGCCAGGTTCGTCACCATTCTTCGTCGCCAGTTCCGACGCGCCAATCACTTCGGTGAAGTTTTTCCAGAATTTCTCTTCCAGCGGTGCGGCGGCAAGATACTGGCCGTCGAGCGTTCTGTAAATCTGATACCGTGCGGTGCCGCCCGTCACCAGCTCGCCACCCGGCGTGGGCCAACCGTTGCCCGTCGTGCCGTTGCCCAGCGCCCAATACATGAACGTGAACAGGTTGTCGGCCATCGAGATGTCCAGCCGGCAGCCCTTTCCGGTCGCGTCACGCTGCTTCAGCGCCAGCAGGATATTGATGACCGCGGGGTACGCACCGCCGCCGATGTCGGCAATCAATGCCGGCGGCAACACAGGCGCACCGTCCGGACCACAGGACAGCGCAAGCATCCCGGTTTCCGCGAGATAGTTGAGGTCATGAGCAGCGACGCCTGCCTTCGGTCCGCTTTGGCCGTAGCCGGTGATCGAGCAGTAGACGACGCGCGGATTTCGCTCCGCCACTTCCTGGTAACCGAGACCGAGACGCGCCATGACGCCCGGTCGAAACTGCTCGACCAGCACATCCGCATCGTCGATCAGTGCGAGGACCGCGTCTCGACCGGCGGGGCTCTTCAGATCGAGCGCCACCGACCGCTTGCCGCGGTTCAGCATACCGAAGTTGACGCTGTCGGTCCCCGCCTTCGGCACGTACGAACGCATTTCGTCGCCGCCGGCGGGCCTTTCGACCTTGACGACGTCCGCCCCCGCTTCGGCCAGCAGCAACGTGCATAGCGGGCCGGGCAACAGCGTGCTCAAATCGACGACCTTGACACCCTGCAGAGGCTGATTCATCGCTCGCCGCCTTCCATTCGCCGATATGCGACCTGGGCCCGCCGTGCGGGCGCATATGCACTGTCGCCCAGTGCTTCATAAAGCGCCTGCGTCACACGATAGTGATGACTCAGACCGGTACGCTCGAGCAGCGCGATCGGCCCCTCCGGATACCCGAGCCCGAGACGCAGCGTCGTGTCGAGATCGGACGCGGTGGCCAGCTTCTCGTCGAGACGGCGCAGCGCAGCGTTGTAATACGGCCGCACGAGCCGATCGACGATTCGGCCCGGAAAGTCGCCGCAAACAGCGACGACGAAGCCGGCGTCCTCGAACACCTGCTTCGCCTGCGCGAGCGCCGATTCGTCGGTTTGAGCCGGCTTGACGAGCTCGATCAGCCGGCTCGGCTCGGCATCGCCCAGTCGAAAGCGCGCGAAGCCGAACACGTTCGGTGCTGCGTTGCCGCGCTGATCGGCCGACGCAGAATCACCGGTATGAACCGCGAGGCACTCGTGACCCAGCTCCACCAGAACGAAAGGCGCATCTGCGGGGTTCCAGCCGCCCCCTATGTCGCGCACGAATGCCGTCCCGGCCCTCGAGTCGATGTAAACGCGCGCCGCCGCGTCATCGCGCGCCGCTTCGACGAATGCGTGGCCGCCCTGAAATGAACGGCTCTCGCCGTTCTGGATAATGCGATAGCTCATCGTCATGCTCCGAACATCTTCGTGTCGTTGTACGTGTGGAAGCCTTGCCCCGTCTTCTTGCCGAGGCGGCCCGCCGCGATCATCCGTCTGACGAGCGGCGGACATGCGGCGCGCGCTTCGTGCGTGAGCCCGTACATCGCTTCGCAAAGCAGGCGCTGCGTATCCAGGCCGACCAGGTCGAGCAACTCGAGCGGGCCCATCGGATAGCCGAGCGCGGTCTTGATTGCCTTGTCGATGTCGGCCGGCTCCGCCACGCCCTGCTCGACGAGCCGGATCGCGTCGTTGTTGAACGGTATCAGGAAGTAGTTGAGGATGAAGCCGGGCGTGTCCTGAGTCCGGACCGGACGCTGACCCAGCGCTTCCGCAAACGCCCATGCGCGCTCGAACGACTCGTCACTCGTGTTCAGCCCGGGCGACATTTCGATCAGTTTCATCAGTTGGGCCGGCAAGCAGAAATGCATGCCCACGAAGCGATCGGGCCGGCCCGATCCGCCCGCGATCTCGGTGATCGAGATCGTCGATGTATTCGATGCGAACAGCGTATGTGCCGGGCACACCTTGTCCAGCGCACTGAATAGCTGATGCTTGACGGCCAGATCCTCGAACACGGCCTCGATCACGACGTCGCAATCGGCGAGGTCGTCGAGTTTCGTCGTCCCGTGCCAGCGAGACATGATCTCCGGCACCGCGTCGGCGGGAAGCTTGCCGCGCTCCGCCGACTTCCTTAGAAAGCCTTCGGTCTGGCCGCGTGCGCGCTCCAGCGCCTCCTGCCGCGCGTCATACACGCGCGTCACGAAGCCCGCCCGGGCCGCGACGATCGCGATACCCGTGCCCATCGTTCCGCCACCCGCGATTCCGACTGTCTTGATTTGCGCCATGCGCGTCTCCTATTTGAGAATGAAGCTGCGGCCGATCAGCTGACGGTGAACCTGATTGGTTCCCTCCCAGATCTGCGTGATCTTCGCGTCGCGCATCAGCCGTTCGACGCGATAATCCGAGCAATATCCGTAGCCGCCGAGCAGTTGGACTGCATCCGTCGTGATACGCATCGCTGCATCCGATGCACGCATCTTCAGCATCGATGCTTCGATCCCGAAATCCGTTTCGCCGGCGTCGATCATCCCGGCAACCTGCCAAAGCCACGATTCACACAGCGCGAGTTCCGACGCGAGGTCCGCCAGCATGAATTGAACGCCCTGGAACTCGATCACTTTGCGGCCGGATTGCTTGCGCTCGTTGATATACGCGGCGGCATCCTCGAATGCACCGCGCGCAATACCGAGCGCGTGCGCAGCCACGCTGGGCCGGGATCGGTTCAACGAACCCAGCAGAATTCGCAATCCGTCTCCGGGTTCTCCAATCAGATTCGCCCGGGGTACACGGCAGTTGTCGAACGACAGCGTCGCCGTCCCCGACGCGCGCGTGCCCATCTTGTCTTCCAGGCCGATCACGCTGAGGCCAGGCGTCCCCTTCTCGAGAATCAGCACCGAGATCGCGCGC
Source organism: Burkholderia sp. 28_3 (assembly GCF_003253915.1). NCBI lineage: Bacteria > Pseudomonadati > Pseudomonadota > Betaproteobacteria > Burkholderiales > Burkholderiaceae > Burkholderia > Burkholderia sp. 28_3. Next base: position 20,866 of record NZ_QKZF01000030.1, on the reverse strand, counting down.
TTCGGATCGTCGATGCCGTCCCACTTGCCGAACAGCAGATACAGGTCCGCAACATCCCCGTTTGTAATGAACGTCTTGCCGCCATTGATCACGATCTCGCCGCCATCCTCGCGGAACGTCGTCCGCATGCCGGTCGCGTCGGAGCCGGCACCCGGCTCGGTAATCGCCAACGATGCGAGCGCGCCGCCCGCAACTGCCGGCAGAAAGCGCTGCTTTTGCGCTTCGCTGCCATACTCGATCAGCGGCTTGATCGCGTGGAAATTCGTTGCCCAGATAATGCCGGTCGCTGCACACGCCTTCGCGATCTCGCGCACGCAGAGCGCATAGCATGTGAACGACAACTGCGCACCGCCGTACGCTTCCGGGATGAACATGGCATTCAGGCCCAGTTCATTGATCGCGTCGATGTTCTGCTGCGGAAACGTCCCGGTACGGTCGTACTCGGCCGCGTGAGGCGCAATCCGATCTCGAGCGAGCGCGCGCACGCTGTCCACGATCATGCGCTCGTCGTCGCTCAGGCGAATGTGAGAATCGATTCTCTCCAGTATGTTCATTCCATGTTCCGATTCGATTGATAACCATCGACGCACCGATATCGGCGACGGCAGTCCACCAGCCGTGGGCGCGCCCTCGTTCATATCCGCGTCAAGCGTCCTTGAATACCGGTGAGCGCTTTTCGATGAAGGCGCGCATGCCTTCGGCCGCGTCTTGCGTGCGGTATGCGAGCGTCGACAAATCCGCTTCGATACGCAGCCCTTCGCCGAGATCGACGTCAGCGGCACGGCACACGGCTTCGCGCGCCAACAGCGACGCACACGTGCTGAAGCCGATATAGCGCTGCGCATACTCGGCCCCGAGCGCCCGCGGATCGCCGTCCTCGACGATGCAGTTCACGAGACCGATACGCTCCGCCTCCTCTGCACCGACGGTTCTCCCGGACATGACGATGTCGAGCGCCCGCGCGTGGCCCACGAGGCGAGGGAGGCGTTGCGTGCCGCCGTAACCGGGAATCAGGCCGAGTTTGATTTCCGGCAAGCCGACCTTCGCCTTTGCCGTGGCAATGCGGAACGTACACGCCATTGCAAGCTCCAGACCACCGCCGAACGCATAGCCATGAATGACGGCGATCGACGGAATGCGCAAACGGTCGAGCTTCGCGAACGTCGCCTGGCCGAACAATGCGCCGTCCCGCTCCGCGACAAGATCCCGGCCCATCAATTCGCGAATGTCCGCGCCCGCGCAAAATGCCTTGTCGCCGTGGCCGGTGATCACCAGCGCGCGCGCATCCGACGCGGACACTCGATCGAGCGCATCGGAAAATTCCTGCAGGACTTCGAAACTCAGTGCGTTGAGTGCCTCCGGCCGGTTCAGCGTGATATACGCAATCGGACCTTCGACACTGGTTTGAATCGGCATGCCATTCTCCTGACTACATTCGGAAGGCGACATTTCGCCCGTCCACCATGAATAAGCAAACATCGCGCCAACACCGGAATCTCCCTATATCGACACTTGCAGCGCAGCGAGTGTCCGCACAAAAGACAGTGTGTTGCCCGCCGCGACAACTGCAGGCCGACCGGTATGACTGCCGGCATGCAGCCACGATGCAGCGGCGGCATGACCGTTCCCACCTACTCAGCCCCAGCGCCCTCGATCGAGCGAAGATCGTCCGATGATTTGGCTTGTCTCCGGCTTCTGGTCGCGCGCCACGCGAAGAACAATTGCGCCACCAGCAACACGACGCAGATGCCCATGAACCCCGCGCTGATCGGACGTTCGAAAAACACGAGCGCGTCACCGCGGGACAGCAGTAGCGATCGCCGAAAATTCTCTTCCACCATCGGGCCCAGCACGTATCCAAGCAGAATGGTCGAGACGGGAAACTCCAGTGCCAGCAGCACGGCGCCTATCAGGCCGAATACCAAAACCTCGCCCACTTCGAACAGGCTGTTGTTCGTGCTGTAGACGCCCACGGCGATAAAGAACAGCGCCGCCGGATACATGTACCGATACGGCACCTGAAGCACCTTCACCCAGATGCCAATCATCGGCACGTTCAGAATCAGCAACAGAACGTTGCCGATCCAGAAACTCGCGATCAAACCCCAGAACAGATCGGCATGCTCCGTGATCAATTGCGGTCCCGGCTGATATCCCTGGATCAACAACGCACCTAGCAGCAGTGCCATCACCGCATCTCCCGGGATACCGAGGCTCATCGTCGGAATGAAATCGACCTGGGTCTTCGAATGCGTCGACGCTTCGGGGCTCGCCACGCCCTCGATCGCGCCATGGCCGAACCGGCCCGGCGTTTTTGACACCTTGCGTTCGAGCGCGTACGCGATGAACGTCGTAATTGTCGGGCCGGTACCCGGGATCGCACCGAACAGTGTGCCCACGAGCGTGCCGCGCACCATCGGCATGAACGAACGCTTCAGTTCCGCCCGCGATGGCCGCATGTCGCGCAGACGTACTTTCGCGTTCGTGCCGACGAAATGCACGCGGTTGACGTTACGGAGAAAATCCGCCACGCCGAACAGCCCCATTGCCAGTGCAACGAGTTCGAGATGGTTGGACAGGTCGACCAGACCGAACGTGAATCGTTCGACCCCGGTGTTGACATCCGTTCCGACGATGCCGAACAAGAGGCCGAGCGTCGTCATCGCGATCCCCTTGAGCGCGGAGCCGCGAGCCATCGTCGATCCGGCGATCAACCCGAGCAGCATGATCGAGAATATCTCGGCCGGCCCGAATTCGAACGCGACTTTCACCAGCAGCGGAGACGCGACGATCATCACGACGATGCCGACCGAGGCGGCGAAAAATGACGAGATCATCGTTATGCCGAGCGCAGTGCCGCCCTTTCCCTGCTGCGTCAGCGGATAGCCGTCGATGCACGTCACCGCGTGCGGAGGATGAGACGGCAGATTCAGCAGAATCGCGCCGATTGCGCCGCCGTACTGGGATCCGTAAAAGATGCCGGCCAGCATCAGCAATGCCGGCACGGCATGCATCGTGTAGGTCAACGGCAACAGCATCGCGATCGTCGATAGCGCGCCCATGCCGGGGAGCACGCCGATCAGATTTCCGACCAGCACTCCGAAGAACGACCACATCAGGTTTTGCGGCAGCATCGCGACCGAAAAGCCGTACCAGAGATCATGAAGCGTTTGCCAGATCATGCGCCACCCCACGTGAATAGCGGAAGTTGTACATTGAGCGCCCATCCGAATACGACGACGCCGACGACAACCATCGCAAGTGCAAGCACGGTCGCAGAACGCCACGAATTGTTCCGGTCACCGAGCGCTGAAATGAAAACAGTCGAGAAAGTCGCCGCAACCAGCCCCAGATATTTGGCGAATACAACGAACGCGACGAGGCCTGCGCAAATGAGCACCCATGCTTTCCACTCCAGCCGGCGTCCCCTGCGTCGTTCATCGGGACCGCCCTTCATCCCCTTGATACCGATCGCAATACCGGTCAGCGCGAGAACCACACCGAGCACCAGCGGAAAATAACCGGGCCCCATGCGCGTCAATGTACCGACGCTGTAGGAAATGGAATGGACGGCAACCCATAGCCCGAGACACGTCATCAGCAAGCCGCCCCAAACGTCCTTGTTCAAGCCACGTGCGTGCGCCATGCCGCCCCCCTGTCTGCCTCGTGACGGATTCGGCGAACTTCTCCGTGTCGCCCGGGATACTGTTCGCATGCGCGGGCTGTATCCGCGACGCATGAGCGGTGAAATGAAGATGTCGATGTCATGTCTCCTCCATCGGATGTATATGAATGGTTCCGAGGCTCGATCGCAGTCACGCAAATCGCGCGCCACCGTGTCAATGACACGGACTGCCGATAGGGATTACACGATGCCATCCTCTTTCAGTTGTCGAAGTGTGTCAGCTTCAATGTCGAGCCACGCACGCAGCACGTCCTGGCTGTCCTCGCCGAGCCGAGGTGGCGGCTTGCGAAACGTATGTGAGTTCCCGTCGACATGGATGCCCAGTCCCACCTGCGGAATCTGCGCGTCACCGCGGGGAACCGCATAGAAGAATCCGCGGCGACGCAGTTCGGGATCTGCTGCCACTTCGTCGATCCGATTGATCGGACCAGCCGGGATACGGGCATCTCGGAAGATGTCGAGCCAGTGATCGCGACGCTTCGTGCCGATGATGGACTGGATCTTTTCGACGATCTCGTCACGCAAACGACGCCGGTCGCTGTTGCTCGTGTAGCTGGCAGCCTGTCCGAATTCGGGCTCACCTACCGCGCGCCAGAATCGCGTCCAGATCCCATCATTGCCCAGACCGATCGTGAGCGGCGCGTCGGCAGCCTGAAAAACCTGGTAGACGGCGATGACGCTGTCTCGCCCCCCCGAACGGCGCGGCACCTCCCCGGAGCCGAGATAAGGCACGATTCGCGGCGTCATGAAGCGGGTCATGCTCTCGATCATCGAGATGTCAATACAATGTCCGTGTCCGGTACGATTGCGATCGACGAGCGCTGCGAGCACCGCGAGTGCCGCATCGCTGCCGGCCAGCAGGTCCGCAGCGGGCGTACCGATTTTTTGTGGGCCTTCATCCGCCTCGCCGGTCAGATCCATCACACCGCTATAGCCTTCGGCGATCAGGTCGTAGCACGGCATGTCGCTGCGTTCGCCATCGAGACCGAAACCCGACACCGAAGCATGGATAAGCCGCGAGTTGACCTGTCGGAGACTCGCGTAGTCGATACCCAGCTTGCGTTGAATTGGCGAGGTCCTGTTGACAACCACGACATCGGCGCTTGCAACCATCCGTTTGAGCAACTCGAGTCCCTGGGGTTTGCTGTAATCCAGCGTGAGGCTGTGCTTGTTGCGGTTCACGCTGAGATACCAGAGCGACTCGCCATCAAGAAACGGGGGTCCCCAAGCGCGCACGTCGTCACCTTTGCCAGGCGGCTCGATCTTGACGACCGTCGCCCCGAAATCCGCGAGCAGCAGCGTGGCGTACGGTCCTGCAACGGACGAAGTGAGGTCCAGCACGCGCACCCCGTCAAGTAGTTTCAAAGGGGTTTTCTCGCAGAGAGTGGGCAATGGGTCGAATGCGTTCATGTTTTTTGTCAGGAAATTGGTAGCAGCAGCATTCGCACGGCAAGTCCCGTGCCATACGGGCGCTGATCGTCTTCCCAAACACGTTTGCCAGATAACCGCCCCGTGCGGCTAGCAAGCGCACACCTCGACTCGCATGCGTGTCGTTGGCATGGTCAGCATGTCGACGAAACGCATGGACATGTCGTCGGGGCAGACACCGCCGCCGATGCTCGCTGAAAATCTCGTTGAGCCGCGACGTCGACAACGGCATCACGCGAGCTTTTTTATCGAATAAAACGCGTTCTACCGTGCAGATGGTTCGGAACACCTGACATGCGGCGGCGAAATGGAGTTTCGCCGTCGGTATGGGTGCGATGGCGAACAGCGCGAAATACACGCCAGTTCATGCGGCGGCGGGCATCGTTGGCTTCGCGGATTGACGATCAGTGGAAGGGGCGCGGAAACGCTACTTGTGCATTGCGAATCCGCCAACTGCTGGCTCAAGGGTATCCGTCTGCGGCGAAATGTGATACCGATCCGGTCGTGCGATCTTGCCGTGCACATGGTTCAGACGCGCGCTCGCTGCGAAACGATTTCGACCGTGCATAGCTTTGCACGCAGCCGGAGCGGACCACATCACCACAAACGTGCGTGGCATGGAATCTGCGTCGCCGAACGTCCCTCCAGCGCTTGGCGTGCCGGTCGCGGATTCGCGAAGCCGTCGAGTGTCGAGATATGTGACATCCAACTAAAACCCGCCATGAACACATTCGATCGCAAACCGTCGTCTCAACGCCTTGTTGAAGCCAATCCCGACGCCATGTCGCACTACAGAAAGATGCGCGGCCAACTGTTTCCGCCTGAGAATGTCGACGAAGCAACCTGCGAAATCATGCTCGCGATGCAATTGGCGGTATTGGGCCGCGAGATCCCTTTCAAGGTTCATGCATTGCGCGCGTTGTCGCGCGGCGTGACCAAAGTGCAGCTCGAAGGTTTGCTGCTGTGCGGAATGGGGGTGTCGCTGGTTGCATTCGAAGCGGCCCAGGCCCTGATCTGGCTGGACGAGGCCTGCGCCGAAGCTGATACTCCCCAGCCCGCTCAGACCTGACGAACGCGCGGTCCCTTCTCGGTACGAGATGCTCATATGCCATCGGGGTCGACCGCAGAACGGCCGCGGCGGCTTCCGTGAACGCGCCCGCTATGAAGCGACCGTCCATGCCGAAAAGACTTCCGGTGACGTAGCACGTACGGATGGAGTGAAATGGTCGTTGCGGCGCCGCCAGATCACATGCGCGTGAACAGGCTCCCTATCTGCCGCATGCTTTCTGCCTCTTCGAGCTTCATGATCAGGTATGGTCAGGTCCGACAACGACTCGGCAATCTCGTCGCCAAACGTACTCCCCACCAGATCACGATACTTGTTTTCGATATCGGCATGGGCCCCGTCGCGCCGGTATGGACAAGCGTCAGCGACTCAGAGCCAAGAATCATGTGTTCGTCACCGGCACCGGTTACAATCCAAGCGGTTGAAGTTCGCGGACAAGATCGATCAATAAGCGCAGGCCAGTCGGCATCTGACGTCTGCTCGAATAGTAAATGTAGAAACCCGGTTCCGAAGGCGCCCAGTCGTTCAGCACGAGACGCAGCCGCCCCTCCCTGACATACGTCGCGACGAACGGTTCGGGAAAATACATCAGCCCAGCTCCGCCGAGTACTGCGACGAGTCCGGTTTCAGCATGATCGACCGTCAACGACGACGGTACCGCCACTTCGAGCTTCTCATCGCCGCGTTTGAATTCCCATCGGTAAATTCGATCGTCGCCAAGGCGATTGCTAATGCAACGATGCTCGAGCAGATCATTGGGGTGATTTGGGATACCGAAGCGGCCAAGATAATCGGGTGCCCCTGCAACGACCCAACGTATATTGGCCGAAAGGCGCTGCGCGATCATGTCCTCCGGAACCGTTCCGCCGTAGCGAATACCCGCGTCAAAGCCCCCCTCCGTCACGTCGACCAAACGGTTGCTCGCGACGATATCCAGTTCCACGTCAGGATAGCGCTCGACAAATGTCGGCAGCACCGGTGCCAACAGCAACGTCGAAGCCTCGACGGCCGCATTGACCCGAATGCGGCCTGTAGGCGCATCCCGGAAGCGATTCAGGGTCTCCAGAGCCGTGTCGATCGCCTCGAAAGGCATGCCGATCGACGCCGCCAACGCATCTCCCGCAGCGGTCAGCGTGACGCTCTTCGTCGTACGGTTTAGTAGACGGACGCCCAGTCTAGCTTCGAGCCCCTTCAGGGCATGACTCAGTGTCGAGGCGCTTACTCCGAGCTCTATCGCCGCACGACTAAAGCTCCTTTGTCGAGCAATAGCCAGGAAATAGATCAGATCAGCCATATCAGATCGATTTATTTGCATGTCAAGAATTCCGGTTAAATATCTCTCTGATTTCGCGAGCATTTCGCTCAATGAACCGCACCACGCAAGAACCCCTTCGACCTCGCCCTACTGTCGCTTGCCGCAGCGTAGCCTAGGCTCGCCATGGTCTCGTAGTTTACGCGGTGAATTCTGGCGGCGCTGCCGACAAATCGCGCGTTAGCGGTACTGCTGTCACGGTTCACGGAAACGCCGAACGCCAACAGCCGAATCCTAAATGACTCCAGCCGCGTCATCGAAGCGTTGAGGACCGGGAAGCAATCTGGACTGCAAGTGGCGTTCGACGACGAGGTGCCGCCTAATCCGCTGACGCACGCGCGTCAGCGGTCGCGCCAGCGCGAATGCCGGCGGAAATGAAAGTCACCAGATGCTCGGCCTTGCGCTTCAGGGCGCCGGCCTTGACCTTGCCGCCCGAGATACGCTCGATGCGGCTGTCAAACGCACTCATCACCAACGCGCCCACTGCGAACAAGTAGGCCCAGTGCGCATAGTTGGCGCTATGGCCCGGCAGCGTCTTCCTGATTGCGCTGATGAATTCCGCCGCGAAAGGATCGAAATATTCAGCAACGATGCCGCGCTCGGCCTCGCGCGGATCGGAAGCTTCGCGCGCAACAAGTTTGGCATACGCAAGTCCGGACTCGGTATTCTGGATCTGCATCACCGGGAGCACGAATGCGCGCACGATATGCTCGAGGGGGTCTTCCCCCGCGGCGACCGGTTCACGAAGCAAAGCCAACCGGGTGTCGAGCACCGTCTTGCGGCGCTCGAACAGCGCGCGGTACAGGCCCATCTTGGTCTCAAAGTGATACACGATCAACGGCAGGCCAACGTCTGCCGCCGACGCAATATCCCGCATCGAAACGCCATCGAAACCGCCTTCGGCAAACAGCCGCTCCGCCACGTCGAGCACCCGCTCGCGCTTGCTCGTCTCGACCGTCTGTTGCGCTCCCTTCCCCCCCCGTACACCGGTCGCCTTTCCCGTGACTTCCTTCGCCTGCATGGTGTCTCCGCTGTCCTGTGGCTCGATTGCCGCGAATGCCAATCCGTTCATTACGCGACGTCAGTTTACACCAACACGATACTGACTGTACGATCGTACAGTCCACATAACGTGAACGCTGCCATGCGGCGTCGGTGGTAAGTCCCCCAAACCAGGAGCAACCGCACATGACACGACGCTTCGTCGATCTTTCGATCTATCTGGAAAACGACGTCATTTCCGATCCACCGGGTTACGGCCCCACGATCCAGTATCTGACGCACCGGAATACGGCCAAAGCCGTGACGGCCTTCTTTCCCGGACTGCAGGAAACCGACCTGCCGGACAACGAAGGCTGGGCCATTGAACACATCCAGTTGAGCACACACAACGGGACGCATCTGGATGCGCCCTATCACTTCCACAGCACGATGAACGATTCGAAGGGCGAGCGGGAGCGTTCGACAACCATCGACGAAGTCCCGCTCGACTGGTGTTTCCAGCCCGGCGTGAAGCTCGATTTCACCGGTTTCGACGATGGCTACGTCGTGACCGCTACCGACGTCGAAGCCGAGCTTGTGCGCATCGGGCACGAACTCAAGCCGCTTGAAATCGTCGTCGTCAACACGCGTGCAGGCAAGCGCTACGGACAACCCGACTATGTTTCCTCGGGTTGCGGCATGGGCTTCGACGCGACCATGTACCTGCTCGAGCGAGGGGTTCGCCTGACGGGCACCGACGCGTGGAGCTGGGACGCGCCGTTCGTCCATACCGCGAAAAAATATGCCGAAACGCGTGATGCATCGCTGATCTGGGAAGGACACAAGGCCGGCCGCAAGATCGGCTATTGCCACCTGGAGAAACTCCACAATCTCGAGGTGCTGCCACCTCACGGCTTCTTCATCTCGTGCTTCCCGCACAAAATCCGGGGCGGCTCCGCCGGCTGGACTCGCGCAGTCGCGATCTTCGACGACGCCCTCAATGCAACAGCTTGCGACCCGCATCGAACCGCATAGGCAAGGAGCCTCGATGGAACTGAATCACACACACGACGTCACTCAACGCAGTTGGCTGGAAACGGCCAACGTGGCGGGGACCGACTTTCCGTTGCAGAATTTGCCACTCAGCGTGTTTCGCCGCAGGGGCGTCGGCGAAACCTGGCGCGGCGGGATCGCGATCGGCGACCAGATCGTCGACCTCGCTGCGTTACAGCAGGCGGGCTGCATGGACGGCCTGGCACTCGAGGCCGTGCGAGCGGCCACGGCAACCACACTGAATGCACTGCTCGATATGGGGCCGCCTGCGTGGCAGGCACTGCGCCACGCACTCTTCGAACTGCTTCGGGCCGGCAGTCCGCATGAGCCGAACGTACGGAAGACGCTGGTATCACAAGCGGAAGCCGAGTATGCCGTCCCCGTGCGTATCGGCGACTACACCGACTTCTACACCTCGCTCGATCATGCGGTGAACTGCAGCCGCCCGCTCGGCATGGCGATCAGCCCGAATTTCGACTGGTTACCCATTGCTTATCACGGCCGCGTGTCGTCGATCGACGTCAGCGGTCAGCAGGTCTACCGACCGATGGGGCAATACCGCCCGGACCCGTCCGCCCCTCCCGTTCACGACGCCTGTCGGTGGCTCGACTACGAGCTGGAACTGGGCGCGGTGATCGGGGTCGGCAATCCGCGCGGCAATTCCATCCCGCTGCGTGACGCTCAACGGCATATTTTCGGGCTCTGCCTGCTGAACGATTGGTCCGCGCGCGACATCCAGTCGTGGGAAATGCAGCCGCTCGGGCCATTCCTCGCGAAGAATTTCGCGACGACGATATCGCCCTGGCTGGTCACCCTCGAAGCATTGCTGCCGTATCGCACCACGTGGTCACGTGCCGCCGAACGCCCGCAGCCGCTCGACTACCTGTCCTCGGACGACAACCGCGCGGCCGGTGCGTTCGACATCCAGCTCGAGGCGTCGGTCCTGAGCGCGCGTCAGCTCGCGCAAGGACGCCAGCCACGTACGTTGACACGCACCAGTTTCCGGCATCAATACTGGACGTTAGGGCAGATGATCGCGCACCACACGATGGGGGGCTGTAACCTCCAGCCGGGTGACCTGCTGGGAAGCGGCACCATCTCGGGCCCGTCATCGGGCGAAGCCGGTGCGTTGATCGAACTGACCGTAGGCGGCACTCAACCCGTGGATATCGGCAATGGTGAAAGCCGCGCATTCCTCGACGATGGCGATACCGTCATTTTCCGGGGCTGGTGCGAACGCGATGGCTTTGCACGAATCGGTTTCGGCACCAACCATGGAACCGTGTTGCCGGTGCCGGCCGCGGAAGGTGATCATTAACCGCGCGTCGTTTCGCAACCGGTCATTGATTCAATGCGAGGACCACGTTCGTGGTGCTCGCGCCTTGAAACGCTCCGCCAGTGGACTCGCCGTGTTCGCTCGCCGTGCTTGAACACAGCACCGCAACGCCAGCACGCATGCGCGAAATCGCCGCCAGCGTCATCGGCTGGCGGCGATTTCAGCGCATGTGTCTTTCGGGTGCGCTAGAAGAAGTGACGAACACCAACGACGATGCCCACACTGCTGCCGGTTGGCTCATACAGCGCGCCATTCACCGTGAATCCCGTATGCATCAACCCGTGGTTGTTCACGCATGCCGCGGAGCCATACAAGGTCGTTCGTTTCGACAGAAAGTAGTCCAGCCCGGCAGACGCCAGTAAAGAATGGTTCGCCGAATCGTTACTGTCCCGCATGTACCAAACGCCTACGTCGGCGGACAGTGCCGGCGTGATCAGATATTCGCCGCCCGCGGCATACACTTTCTCGTTGAAGGAGCCGGCGATCTTGTAGCTTGTGTACGATCCCTTGAGTGTTGCACCTCCCCACCTGTAGCTCGCACCGACCGTTCGCCCGCTGAATTCGATCGTCGACGGGAATGGCGTGGAAACGCTGGCTGAACCGCCGGGATTTCCACTGAAGAGCGCAGCGTTCACGACCAGGTCTTTCCATTCGTATCTCACGCGAGCCGCATACTGGCGCCCCGCCTGAAATCCCTTTGGATCGCCGCCCAGCGCAAGCAATGCACTCGCCTGCAAGCCGGCGATCGTCGGGCTCGTATAGGACACGGCATTGGCGACGAAAATGCCGGTCGCAAAAAAATTGCCCATGTAGATTCCGGCCTGACTCCCGAAGAACGACGCATGCCGCGCGTCCGTATCGACGATCGCAAGTCCGAACGGCGAGTACTGTAGGCCGGCCTTGACGGTACCGAAGTGTCCGGAGAGCCCGACGAAGGCTTGCCGCCCGAAGAGATTCCCGTTCGAGTTGCCCAGCGCCCCGTTGTTCGTCGTAAAACCGCTTTCGAGCGTAAAGATCGCCTTCGTCCCAGCGCCCAAATCCTCGGCACCGGTGATACCGAAGTGAGAACCCGAGATTCCGCCATCCGTTGCCGATACCTGATGCGGGCCGCTCGCACCCGTTCCGGCGTCGAAGGTACGGCTCGTATACATCACGCCAGCATCCACCACACCATACAGCGTGACGTTACTTTGCGCATGCGCGTTCGACGATAAGCCCGATACCGCGATCGAGACAGGGATCAGCAGCATCGGACGGATTTTCTGCATCTTGCTCACGTTTTAATGTCTCCTCCAGTCATGCAGGACTGCAAAATAATTGAATAAGAATCCACCTCCGTGCGGCGCCCAACATATGGCGATCAAACGAAGCCGGACAGAGGGCCGCTTCGGCTCCGGTCCTCGGTGTGCTGACGGGCACGCACGCCGGAGCGTTGGTTTTTCTTGAACCGCCGCCGGCCAGGGATTGATGTCCCTCGCGATGTTGTCGAGGGACCGGATCGCAAAGTTGATCGCACATCCGCCGCAATCGGCCCACGGTATCGATGACGCGGCAAAGCGGTAGCGTGTTTCCGCTGCTGCTTTGCCGCTCCACCCAAGCGGCCCGCGCCGCACTGGCCCGCTCGAAGTACGCGAACCGATCGCGCGGTCACGTATTCACGGAAAGCGCCAACGGCATCAAGTCACTTGCTTGCGTCCGCGAGAGGACGTACAGCTCGAACCAGTTGCACCACTCGACCATCAGGTGGTCCGAGTGGCCGTGAATGAGTACTTCCGGCGCGGTCGATGGCCAGAAGATCTCCAGCCGCGCATCGAACCCCGGAAGCGTGTCCCTGAACTGGTGCAGCAAGTAGCCGACGGTCACACCATCGGGCGTCTCGACGCGCCCCATCATTCGATGCGGCATATCGGGTGCCAGTTCGATCGGGATACCGCTCCAGTCATCCAGATGGCGGAGCTTCAGGAGGGCCGGCGACTTCGTATGGCCGGGTACTTCCAGAATGCCGACACGCCCATCCGGGAGCGGTAGCGCACCGAGATGCTCAGGGTGAGCACGAAGCATTGCCGGGCTGTTCGGCCCGCCATATCCGTCCCAGAACCAGGCCACGAACTCCGCGCTGGTGCCCACTGCCACGTGCGCTTCGGCAACTGACGAACTGAACCGGCCGTTCGCACGCAGCGACCAATCCTTCTCGTTCGATTCGTGCTCCGCGATCTCCTGCGCGAACAGGCTGACCATGCCGTCTGCCCCCAGTTTCTCCATGAGCAAGGCCATCATGTAGCGCGCCCTTTTGACCTCCATTCTGAGGATGTCCTCGCCGGCCACCTCCGTACCTGACTTGAAAAACGTCACTGCTTTCACTTGAGCCTCCGTAGCACTGGTGAACGAGTTGCCATGTTTCCCGACTCGCTCCACTAACGCAAGTAAACTTGCGTTAGTGTTTACCGCATGCCTGTCGGCCATCGCCCAGGGTCGTGCTCATGGTCGGGCTGCTGTGACGACGCGGGCAGTCGATGCAACGATGTGTAAAATCCGCTCATGCCAAAGTCAGCCGAACAAGAATCGCCGTCGCCCCGTCGTCGCTTGGGCGGCCGTAGCGCACGCGTCCGTGACGCGGTGATCTCCGCAACGATTGCCCAATTGCAGGCGTCGGGTTTCGAGGGGCTCAACATCGGCGCCATCGCTTCACTCGCGGGCGTGCATGAGAGTTCGATCTATCGCCGGTGGAAGAGCAAGGAAGGGCTGATGATGGAAGCCGTCTTCGAGCTTTTCGCCGAACACATTGCGATACCGGATCGGGGCTCGCTTCACGCGGATCTCGTCGCGCTGCTGTCGGCAACCGCGCGCTACTTGCGAACGGGCGTGGGCAGGTCTGCCATTCAGTTCGTGCTGGCCACGTACAACGATGCGGCCGTGGCGGGCGAACTGCGCAGGTTGTGGACGAACCGCTTTTCGGCGGTTCAGCAGGTTTTCGACCGCGCCACAAAAGTGGGCGAGTGGCCGCAGGGAGCGGATCCGATGCCCCTGCTTCATTGCCTGCTCGGCGCCGTTTATCTACGCACGCTAATCCTGCACGAGCGCGTCACGACCGATCAGATTCGAGAACTAACGCGTTGGATGCTTCGGGAGCGAGGCTCCTGAGCATCGGGCAATCTCAACGATCGGACCATCGAGGAAGGCGAGCGCTCCGGGAGACGCCCAACAGCATCGATTGCATCCGCTCCTGCAACCGTCGCGATGCGGGTGCTCGCATTGCACCTTCAGCACTAGCTCAACCGGAGCCGCCTCTCCTGCAGCACGCCCGAGTCGAAGAACCTCCAGGCCCGCATGTGGCGCAATGCCCATGAACCCACCCACCGGGGCGTCTTCGCCAACGTCAGAGATGCAGGAACGCCAAGGGAGTGGCGACGCCAATTTTCGATCACCGCTGTGGCAGCACGCAATTCGAGAGGGAGAGCGCTACGCGCGCGGGTCTGTCCCCCGATGTCCTCGAAGCAGTGCTGTACATTGGCCCATCGCCCACGCTCCTGCGCGAAAATGAACCATGCAGCGTCGCGGAAAAAATCCGAGGATCAATCGGACCCGCGGTGACACGTTGCCATCACGCCGACTGCTCGTCTCGGCCACTGACTCGAGCAACGCATCGTCGTCCCCTGCACCGCATTCGAAGAGCCGCGCCAGCCGGTCCAAATACAGGTAGACGACAGGCGTCGTAAACAGCGTCAGCGGTTGCGACAGGATCAGGCCGCCAGCGATCGCAATGCCCAGCGGCACGCGCAACTTGGCGCCCGTACCATGTCCGATCGCGAGCGGCAACGCGCCGAACAGCGCGGCGAAAATTAGGTACGGCTCGCTCGCGAGCGATGCCTGGAACGCATGGAACGTGCCCGTGAGCGTGTCGGGCTTGCCTGCGGCTGCGACCGCCTCCGCCGCACGAATGGCCGCAACCGCGTTGCCGAGCAATTGCCTCGGCGCGAGGTTGAACGAGATCGTCACGGCCGGGAACAGCCCCTGGTGGCTGACCGAGATCGGCGACACGTGGTTTCTCGATGCTCACTAGCACGTTCATCGGCACGAGTTCGTTCGTCAGCGCAGAACGCGCGTACAGGTTCGCGAGCGCGTCGGTCTTCAACTGAAAGGCCGGATCGAGCTCCTCCACAATGTGGTACTGGTTCAGCGACGTGAAGAGCGCCGCGATCTGGCGCTGGCCGAACGCGTCGTACAACGTGTCGTCGATCGCCTGCGTGGTGATGCCGAAGCGCGACGCGGTGTTGCGGTCAAGCACGATCGTCGCGCTCGTCGCCGATGCCTGTTGGTCGGACGTCACGTTGGTCAGTTGCGGCAGCGTGGCAAAGCGCTTCGTCAGGCGCTGCGCCCACCGGTTCAGGTCCTGCACGTCCGCGTCCTACACCGTGTGTTGGTATTGCGCGGCGCTGATCCATCCGCCGACCTGGATGTCCTGCCTGACCTGCATCGACAAGGCGATGCCCGTCACCTTCGCCAGCTTCGGCTGCAACCGCGCGAGCACCTGCGCCGCGCTCGCCGTGCCCACGCCGAACGGCTTCAGGTTGATCATCACGCGCCCTGGCTCAGGGTCGGATTCGGGCCGATCCAGTAATAGGTATTGTCGACGGCTGGATCGACGTCGACGATGCGGTCGAGCTGCTGCATCTTCTGCGCCATCGCCTGCGGCCAGATGTCGGGCGCGGCCTGCGCGACGCCCATGATTAGCCCCGAATCCTTTTGCGGGAAGAAGCCCTTCGGCGTGGTGACGAACAGCGCGGCCGCCAGCGCGACGGTAACCGCGAGCATCGGCTTGCGATGCGCGAGCGCTCACCCGAGGCCGCGCTCGTAACGGCGCTCGACAGCGACGAACGCGATTTCGAGCCAGCGTTCGAGCGTGCGCAGCCGGCCGCCGTCCGAGCCGTCGCGAGCGCATCGGATTCAGCAACTCGCTTGGGGTACACCACGCCCCCCCAATTCGGCAAATGCTACAACGGAAAGACCGCCCGAAGCCAGAGCGCGCTGCCGCTTGGCCGATTTCTAACGGCTGTTTCAAATTCGTACTTTACCGTTGCAAACCACCCCTTGCCGCTGTCGTACTTGACCATCGGCCCCACGGCTAAAGCCCTCCCTCTGTTGTTCGGAACATCGTTTCCGTCTTGCTTGTCGTCCGTAGTCTGCCGATAGAAGTACCCCCCGACACCGAGAACCCATCCTTTGCCGATCCCGTAGCCCGCAGCATAGTCGACAATCAATTCGTGACCCGACGTGTAATCGGTATCTCGATTGATCGAGTTGAACGTATACATGACCTTGAGGTCGCCATTGAACCCGTTCGGGTCGACATAAGAGACGCCCAAAACGGGTTGTACTGCCCAGTAGTTGCGCCCGATGTTAGCAAGATCGTTTTTCCTAAAGGAGCCAGTTGGAACAAATACATCGAGTCCGAGAAGTGTATGAAGATGGGGACCCAAGTGCCATCCGAGCGCCGTTCCAATAGTCGCGTCACCGACGCCAGTCTTTCTTTGGCTAGCACCCGCTGCTTTGACGTCCATGTTCACGAGAGGAAGTAACCCGTGGAACACCAACGATGCCCCAAACAGCTGTTGATTAGTTACCCAGACGACCCGAGGGACAATAGCAGACACCCGTGCACTGAACCCGGGAATGGGGACTTCATTGCCGTCATTACCGCGGAACGAGTTCGCATAATAGTGTTCGCCATAGACAACACCATAGATGCCAGGAGGAGGAGCAGCACAACACGCGAAAGTTTCTACACCTGCAGGGTAAATTGAGCCTCCACCTTCCGTAGCTCCTGCGAAGGGTGAAAATGCGATTGTCGCCAGCGCAAGCGCGCGCCGAACATTGTTCCAGGTAGCCACGATTTTCTCCACTTGAGTCTCGGAAATTTTAATTTCTCAATATCTATCTAATTTTTATTTAGCACTTCTTAATATTTGTTCCGTTATTTCTCTCACATTGACAAGCGGGCGTTGCCCGCCCCGAACTAATCACGCAACCAAACTACGGCCCACCCAGTAGCGATCCCGCAGCTCCTTTTTCATGAGCTTTCCTGCTGCCGACCGAGGGAGCTTTTCCACGAATTCCACCGAACGAGGGACCATGTACCTCGCCACGCGGCTTTTGCAATAGGCAATCAATTCATCGGCCACGGCGGCGGACGGCATAATACCGTCCGCAAGCTCGATCACGGCCTTCACTTCCTCGCCCATCTCTTCATTCGGAACGCCGAACACGGCAGCATCTCCCACGAGTGGATGCTCGATCAAGGCATCTTCGATCACTTGCGGGTATATATTCACGCCCCCTGAGATGATAGTGAACGCCTTTCGGTCAGTCAGATATAGGTAGCCATCCTCACGGACGATACCGACATCCCCGCCCGTCACCCAATCATCGTGCTCCGGATGGCGCGCGGCACGCGTCTTTTCGGGATCGTTGAGGTACTCCGGCAACGAACCGGACTTGCCAACCAAGTACACCGTGCCTGCCTGCCCAATTGCCGCTTCAGTGCCGTCCTCCAGACAGACTTTCACTCGCGCCGGATCCGCACGGCCCACGGAACCTGGGTGCTGAAGCCATTCTTCGCAGCTGATGGCGGTGATTCCAGCACTGTCCGTGCCTCCGTAGTATTCGTGCACGATGGGTCCCCACCACGCAATCATCTGGCGCTTTACATCGATGGGGCAAGGTGCAGCCGCATGAACAGCTACATGATGCGACGAAAGATCATAGAGATTTCGAACTGAGGCATCGAGCTTCAGCATGCGCGCGAACATTGTCGGCACCCACTGCGAGTGCGTCACCCGGTAGCGGGCGATCAACTGCAGGGCAGTCTCAGCGTCGAACTTCTCCATCATCACGACCGTTCCCCCTGCCATATGCACCGCGCGACAAAAGCGCATGGGCGCGCCGTGGTATAGGGGCGCCGGCGACAGATAGACTGTCTCGGCGTCGAAGTTATAGAGACCGCCTGTCTCGGACCAGCCAGCCCATGCTTCTGTAGCGTCCATATCGGGCAAAGGCCGCAAAACCCCCTTTGGCCTCCCCGTAGTGCCCGACGTGTACGACATAATCGTACCCATGGCCTCCACGTCCAAGCGCGATGCATCGTATCGCTCGATGGTCGCTTCATAGCCCTCCCATCCACGGAGTCCTCCGTCGGCAATCAACCGAATCTGACAGTTCGGGATCGAGTCGCTCAATGAGCTGACGACTTCCGCTTGCGCCAGCGTAGTGAAGATGGCCTTGGCAGAGCAGTCGTTGACCACGTACGCTACTTCCTGTGCATTGAAGTAGCGATTCACCGGCACGGCACAAAGGCCGGACCGCAATGCTGCCCAAATTACAGCCATATAGGAGAGATGGTTCTCCATATAAATAGCAATGCGATCGCCTCGACGAAGCCCGCGTGCGTGCAGCAACCGCGCAACTCGCATGGACTCCAAGTCAAGCTGGCCGTAGGTGACAGCGACGCCAGTATTCGCATTGATGATTGCCGGCTTGTTCGGCGTTTCCTGCGCTCGCGTTCCGATGTACACAATTAACCTCGCGTAAGTTGGCTACCGAGGACAATGGTCCCGGCCGTTGCAAACATTCCACCCACTCCGTGGCACACGGAGAAGTTCACGTCGCCTTGCTGCGCCGGCGCCGTGCCCCGCACCTGTCTGACACTCTCCTGCAGGGCGAACATGCCATACATGCCGGAGTGCGTATAGCAAAGTCCTCCACCATTGGTGTTCACTGGAAGACGCCCTCCGGGGGAAGTGTTTCCTTCCGCAATAAAACCGGCCGCCTCACCAGGTTTGCAGAAACCCAGATCCTCGAGCCCATACAACGGCAGATGGGCGAAGGCGTCGTAAATCATCACATGATCAACGTCGCTACGCGCAATACCGGCGCTCTCGAACGCAGCGTTTCCGGAGTCACGGAAAGCGCGCGAACTCGTCAGATCGTTCATCTGACTGATCATCGGCGATTCAGCGCTCTCGCCGGACCCGCAAATATAGACGGGCTTGTGAGGGAATTCCACGGCGCGCTCGGCTGCGACCAACACCAAAGCGCCGCCGCCATCTGTGAGGGGACAACACATCGGCAGCGTGAATGGATATGCGATGACCTTTGCGGAAAGCACGTCTGCGACGCTCATCTGCTCCTTGTACAGCGAACGCGGATTCAGCGCCGCCCATTTGCGCTGAGCGACAACTACCTCGCCCAGTGCATCGGGTGTCAGTCCATGCTGTTTGAGATATCGTAAGACCGGAACTGTGAACATCGTGGGAGACGAAATAGCGCCATAGGGCGCCTCGAACTGCCCAGGCAGCGATCCGGCCTGAGGTGGCCATGGCAGCGGGGTGTTCGCAATACGTGACTTTCCGCTCTCGGCATGTACAATCAGCACAGTCTTGCAGAGGCCCGCGGCGATCGCGGCCGTCGCATGCCGCACGTGCAGCATGAACGAGCACCCTCCAACGGCGGTACCGTCGAGCCACGCAGGTTTCACGCCGAGATAATGCGCCAGCATCGTCGGTGATTCACCGGCGGTGGCAATGCCATCCACATCACGCGCCGCCAAGCCGGCATCTGCCAATGCCCGCAGGGCAGCATCGGCGCTCAAGCCGATCTGCGACTGTTCGGGTATCTGACCCAAGCGCGCCGTCTCCGACGCGCCAACGATTGCAATTCCTTGCTTCATACGACGTCCACAGGCTCGAAGAACGGTAAGGTGATTTCGTCGTTCTGCGCGACGAACAGAACCCGTAATGGCATGTCCAGAATCAGACTCTCGGGTGTCTGCGGACAATTGACGATGTTTGTCATCATCGTGGGCCCCTCCTCGAGCTTGACGATGGCGACCGAGTATGGAGCTTCGATGCCAGGCGCAGGCCTCGCGCTGATAACGTAACTCAACAGTATTGCGGAACCGCTCGACGCGTGAGGCAATACGTTATGCGAACTACATGACGGACAAAAAGCGCGGGGTGGAAAGTACACATGCTCACATTCTGTGCAGCGCTGCAGCAGCAACTGCTTGCGACGAGCCCCTTCCCAGAAGTGCGCTGTTTCAGGTGTTGGCCGTGGCAACAGCCGACTGGTGGTTTCGCTCATTTCTCGTTCCGTAAGACAAGATGGCCGGCCTCTAGCACCGTTACGTTCCGCTCGACGGCAATGCAGCGGAAGGCGTATTCATTCGTGTCGATGCGAAAAAACTCGGTGCGCAACTGCTCACCTGGGTAGATCGGGGTCGAGTAGCGAACATGCAACTTTTCAACACGTCCGGCATCGTGGTCACACAATGTCCGAATAGCTGCCGCTCCTGCATAGCCGAACGTGCAAAGACCGTGCAGGATCGGTCGGTCAAACCCTGCCCGGCGGGCTACCTCGGGGTCCACGTGTAACGTGTTGCGATCTCCGTTGAGTCGATACAACTGGGCCGCGTTCTTTGGAATATGATCGACAAACTCAATATCCGCGCACCCGTCTGGAACCTTTGTCGGCGTGGTGCCCGGGCGAGCGCCCGTAGCGCCAACGGCGACCCCTGCTCCCGGGAATACAAAGCACCCCCCTACCGTCGCCAGATGGCTCGCCGTGGCGGATTCGATCACCCGTTGCTCGAAATAGATCGACACGCTCTTTCCGGGACCGCGATCGACGACACCGGCGATACGCCCGTGGACTGTCACGTGCCCCGCTTTGGGTAGCGGGTGATGAACGACCAGACTGCTTTCCCCGTGCAACATCTTCCTTACGTCAATACCAGTTTCCGGCTGGCGCAACCAAGGCAGGTGATGCGCCAAGATCATGGCGAACGTTGGCGTGGACACAAGCTTCTCATCGAAGACAAACTTCAGCTCCTCGTTCGCCGCGTGCCCCAAGCCAATGCTTAGGGAAACGCTGATCAATGGACCAACTTCCGAAGTTGCAGGCGAGATGGCTTCAAATTTTCTGGATGACGAAGCGAATCGGCGCTCAATTCAG
>NZ_QKZF01000029.1:0-62940 GCF_003253915.1 Burkholderia sp. 28_3 | reverse complement strand
CTTTCGAGCAGCCCGCGGCTTTCCAGCAGCAGATACGCATGCAGCACCGTCGTGATGCTGATCCGGTGCTGCTGGCTCGCCTGCCGCACCGACGGAATCCGGTCGCCGTGCCGGTACACGCCCTGGCGGATCAGGCGCTCGATATCGTCCGCGAGCTTTTCATAGAGTTTCATCGCGCGTCTCCCGCCGGCATGCGCAGCCGCGCCGCCCCACCGTGTGCGTCCAATCCGCACGCGTTGCACGTGTTTCGCCCGCCGACCGGGCCGTCGTGATTCCTGATCTTTCCCTCCGGTTTTGCCTTTTCCATCGCACTGGCTCTCTCTTGAAGATGCGCCGCCAGGGGTCCGGACCAACTGGATCTGCGGCACTGTGCACTTGATGATCTGATCTTAAGAGAAGAACAGTTGGTGACGAGTACACACATCGAGCACGCGAGCAAGAGTACAGTTCGGCGCGAATCGCGCATCGCGGGAAAACTGTACGTCTTATGAAATGGCCGGACGGTCGGTCGGCTGGCACGGCGCGGGCGAATCGGCCCGGCAGGCCCGCCGCACGGGCCTCCGCGCGCGCGGATCAATGGGGGTGCAATACTGTGCGCCCGCACGGTTTTTCACGATGAGAGCCAGACCATGCAGCACACGATCGAACCCGTAGCCGGCCTCGGCGGCGCGAGACGCGTCGCGCGACCGGCACAAAAGAAATCGCGCCAGAACGGTGCGGCCGACCGGGCACGTACGCATGGCTGATCGCGCCCTCGTAGCGCTACTCGTCGGGCGGCTGACCGACCCGGCCGCCCACGCGGGCGCCATCGACGAGCCGATCGACCTGTCGGCGCTCGACGCGCCTGCGCTAGGCACCGTGTGGCCGGCGCTGCGGCGCGTCGAGCACGAGATCCTCGTGCGCGACCAGGCGTTCGGCGACCCGCGCGCCGAATTCGCGCGCACGGTGCACCGGCAGATCGATGCGCTCGGCCTCGTGCCGCTCATCGACGCCGATGCGGCGCTCGAACTCTTCCGCGCCATTCCGGCCGGCGGGTGGAAACGCGCGCTCGAGGATCTGCCGTACCTCGACGCGCTGCCGTCGCCCGCGCTGCAAGCCGAACTCGCGCGGATCGCCGACGAACCGGAAGAAGGCGGATTGCGCGCGGCGTCGGCCTATGCCGCGTATGCGCTCGACTGGTTCGCGGGCCGCCGCGACTTCTCGGCGCGGCGCGCAGCCTGTGCGCAGGCGCTGGCCGGTTCGCCGTTTCGCGTGCGCGAACTCGACGTGTTGCCCGAACTCGGAGCGGCCGCGCTACTCGCACTGGCTGCAACGAACGACGGCTATTTCGCGCCGAAGCGGCTGTGGCTCGACCTCAGCGATCCGGCCGTGACGCTCGCGGAAGAAGCCGCGTACGTCGCGTTCGCGCGCGACGCGCTGACCGAAGCGGCGCGACAGGTCGCCGCGCTGCATGCCGGCGCCGTGCCGTACGAAGCCGATCGCGCGTTCACGACCGACGACGCGCAAGTGCTGTCCCGCGCCGCGCGCGTGGCCGCCTATCGCGACGAAGCATGGCTGCGCCCGCTGATCGGGCCGCTGCTGACGGGGGTATGCGTCGCGCCGACGGCCGCGAAAACCGCGCCGTCGCAATCGCTCGCCATCGCGCTCGGCCATGCGATCGAGACGATCCCGACGCCCGAGGGCGTGCGCGCGCTGCGCGACGCGCTGGCCGTCGTCCGTCACGCGGGCGTGCAGAAGAAACTCGCGCGCAACCTGAAGCCGGCCGAACGCGCACTCGGCGAGCGGCCGCGTACCGCGCTGCGGATGACGCTCGACGCGCAGCCCGACAAAAAGTCCCTCGCGATGCTCGCCACCTGCATGGAGACCGGCTTCTGGCAGCCGCTGACGCTCGGCCACGCCGAATGGCGCGAGCGGCTCGTCGATGCGCCGGCCGGCGCCGCGTTCTCGGCGCGGATGATCTGGCAGGCACGCCGCGGCGACGGCTCGACGCAATCGTTCACGCCCGATATCGCCAAGGGCAAGGTCGTGCTGCGCGACGCGGCCGGCCGCGCATGCGAGATCGCCGACGACTGCGAGATCCGGCTATGGCACCCGCTGCTGGCCGACGCAGACGAGCGGCTCGCGTGGCAGCGCGCGATCGTCGGCCGGTCGCTGCGGCAACCGGTCAGGCAGGCGTTTCGCGAGTATTACGTGCCGAGCGACGGCGACGCGTCGGCCAGCGATACCGCGATGTTCGAAGGCCACGTGCTGTCGAGCCGGCCGCTGCTCGGTGTCGCACGCCGCGAAGGCTGGTCGATCCGTGCCTATGACGACGCGCTCGTCCGCGAATTCGGCGACGTGCGCGCGACCTTCCGCGTCGATGCGCGCCTCTATCCGGGTTCGGAAAGCCACGGTACGTCGCGCCGGCTGCACTTCGAACGCCGGCACGGCGCCCGCTGGCTGCCGCTGCCGATCGGCGAGATCGATCGGGTGGTGTTCTCGGAAGCGGCGCGCGCGGTCGACCTGCTCGTCAGCGTGTCCGCGTTCGCGCTCGACGACGATGCGACACGTGCGGCGACCGCTTCGCTCGCGGCGGACCCGGTCCGCCTGCGTGAGCTCGAAGCCGAACGCTGGCAGCGCCTGAACCGGTTGTCCGATCTGCCGCTGGGTGTGATGGCGCAGCATCGCAAACACGTGCTGTCGCTCGTGTTCGCCGAGCCGGTTGCGCAAGGAAAGATCACGATCGACGAACGCCACGTGCGCGTCGGCGCATGGTCGGTGCATTGCGCGACCGGCCGCGTGACGCGCGACGGCGAGCCGGTCGAACCGGCGATCGCGCCACCGCCGTCGCCGCTGCGCGCGGTGCCGTGGCTGCCTTACGACGAAGCGCTGCTGCAGCGGATCGTCGACGTCGTCGCGGGGTTGCTCGATTGACGGCGATGCAGGCGCCTACCGCGCCGTCTGCTGCCGCTGCACCTCCTGCGCTTTCATCTGCAGATACGCGCCGCGCTCCACTTCGTGCAGTTGCTGCGGATACTGCTCGGTCGCGTCGAACCAGCGCGCGAGGCGCTGGTCGAGCGGCTTGTCGAGCGTCGCGAGATAGGTGTCGATCGCGAGGTAGTAACGCATCGTGTTGCGCTCCAGCAGCCCGCGCACGCCGCCGATGTACTGCGGCTGCGCGGCCGACGCGGCGCCGACGGTCGTGAACCCGACCTTGTCGCTGCCGACCGTCGCGAGGTAGGTCTTCATCGCCATCCGGCCGACCGTGCCGAACCCGTATGAATACGTGAGGTGCAGGAACGTGCGCGACGCGCCGACCGGCACGGCTTCGAGCGCGATCCGGTAATCTTTCGTGCCCATCGGGCCGCTGTCGGCGGTCAGGTCGACCTGGAAATAGTCGGGCGTCGCGGCCGCCACGCGATAGCGGAACTGCACGCGATAGGTATCCGGCAACTTTTGCTGGATCTTGCGGCCGAGGTTCACGTCGAGCACCGGGCCGTTGGCGCCGCTCGATGCGTGACAGTACTTGGTGTTCAGGTGCAGGATCAGCACCGCGCACCAGTTCGCGGGGCCTTGCGCGGGATCGTTGAGCTGGCCGTTCACGACCGCGAACGGATAATCGACGACCGCGTAGATGTCGCCCTTCAGCGACGACGACGCTTCCGACGATTCGAGGACCACGGGCCGGTGAAACGCGTTGTCCTTCAGTTGCGCGCCGAGGCTGCGGTAGCGGTCGAGCAGCGCGGCCGCGCCGTTCGCGCCCTCCGCGCCGAACGACAGCGCGCTCCAGCCTACACACAGGGCTGCGACGAGCGCGCGCCAGGCACGGCGCGTGCCGCGCGAAGCTGCGGATGTCTCCATGTTGGTACTCCCGGGCGCACGGTGGCCGCGCGCATGTGTCACAGAATACGCCTGCCGGCCGCGCGGCGTGGCAGGCGGCGCGATCGTCATCGGCTGCGCTTCACCGGCAGCGGCACTTGCGCGGCGGTGATCCGGATCAGCGTCGACAGCCATTCGCGATCGTCCCAGCGATCGCCAGCAATGACGAGATGCGGCTTCGCGCTCGGATACGGCGGGGCTTCGTCGCACACGCCGAGATACGCGCGGCCTTCAGGCGTCGGCTTGACGAACAGCCGGTCGTCGCAGACGAGCGCGACCATCCTGCCGTCGCAATAGATGCCGTATTCGCCGAACATCTTGCGCGCCGAGACCGTACCGGCCGCCGCGATCTGCTCGACGATGAAATCGACTGTGCTCTGGCTCGATGCCATCCGAATCTCCAGGACCGAAAATTCGTCTGACCTGCGTCGACGCCGCGCCGTTCAACTCATTTGTCGATACCGAACGCGCTCGACATCTGCCGCGCCCGCTTCACGTCGTCGCCATGCAGGTAGATCGACGTCGTCGAGATCGACGCATGCCGCAGGTTGTCGCGCACCGTCGTCAGCTCCGCGCCGCGCGCCAGCGCGTGCGTCGCATGCGTATGCCGCATCCAGTGCGGGCTTGCCTGGCGCAGCTTGTGCGCGAGCGCCGGGTGGTCGGCCTCGACGCGCTCGGCCGTCTGCGCGAAGAAACGCTGCATCACTTTCCACAGCCGCACGCTCGTGATCGCGGCCGCGTCATCTTCCGCGAGGCTCGGAATCAGCGGCGTATCGGGCCGCCAGCGCGCCGGCGTGACCGGCAGACGGCGCGCGACCAGATAGCGATCGAGCGCCGTGCGCGCGAGCGGCGGCAGCGCGACGCGGGCGGCCTTGCTGCCCTTGCCGATCACCTTCAGCCACGCGTCGCCGTGCGCGTCCGTCTCGATGTCGCCGAGCGTCGCGCCGACCAGTTCGCTCGCGCGCAGCCCCGTCGCGTAGCCGAAATCGAGAATGAAGCGCAGCCGTTGCGCGGCGGCCGGCGTCCAGCCCGACTGCGGCGCGCCCTTGAGCGGGCGCGTCTGGAACTCGAGCCCGTCGGCGATCGTGCGGACCAGCAGCCACTCGCCTTCGGTGAACGCGTGCGACGTATCGAGTGCGGTCGCGCCGCGCGTGTCGCGCACCTTCACGCCGGCGAACGGATTCGCGAGCAGGTAGCGCTGCTCGATCAGCCAGCGGAACAGCGCGCCGAGCACCGACAGCGTGTACGCGGCCGAGCGCGCGGACAGCGCGCCCGAGAACGGCCGCCAGTCGGGCGCGCCGCGCGGCCGCACGGGCCCGACCCAGCGTTCGTGCGGCGTCGGCCGCCGGATGAACGCGCGATACGCGAGCGCGTCCTCGGTCGTCAGCGACGACAGCGCGCGGCCGCGTTCGACGATCGCCCACAGGATCAGCCGCTCGGCCTCCTTCCGGTACGCGCGCCGCGTCGCGGCCGATTCGTGCAGCGACAGCCACGCGTGCACGGCCGCGTAATCGTTGTCCGCGTCGAGCGTGCTGGTCGCGCGCGGCGCGCGGAACGTGCCGGCCGAGCCGTCGACTTCGTGCGGCAGCCTCAGATGCTCCCACGGCACGATACTGCCGCGCGGCGTCGCGGCGATCAGCGCACGCGCGCGTTCGGTCAGGTCCGGATGCGCGGCGAAGAACGCCTCGACGCGCCGCGCGCTGGCCATGCCGAGGCCCGCGATCGCCCGCCACCACTGGCGCCGGCGCGGAATCCGCACCGTCAGGTCGGCGAGCGTCGCGATCCCGTGCGCACGCAATGCAACGACCGCGCGCGTCGGCAGCCACAGGCCGACGTCGTCGCTGATCTGCGGGACCGGCGCGCGCGCATGACGCAGCACGCCGATCGCGTCGGTTGCGGCTTTCGCCTCCCGTAAACGCTCACCGTCCGGATGGCCGAGCCGTGCCGCGAGATCGGCGCGGCCCACCTGCCGCGCGACGCGCACGAGGCGGCGGCGAATGGCGCCGATCACGCCGCGCGCCGACCGCCCGTCGCCGAGCCGGTCGGGCAGGTAGCGCTCGACGGCCTGGCGCACGGTCATGCCCGCGTACCACGCACGCAGGGCAGCCAGTTCGTCGGCATCGGGAAAGCCCGCGGGCGCAGGCGCGGAATCGGGGGAAGGCGGTGACGTGAGGCGCGGTTTCATGGGCGCCAGTTTGACAGAAGCGCCGAGCGGGCGGCAACGTCGAAGCGGCCGATATCCAGATCGGGCAGGCCGGCACGAAGGCGCCGGCGACGGCGAGCGACCAGGCGAGATCACGGCGGCGCAACGGCTGTCGCCGGTCGTCGCGAAACCGACGCCTGACGTGCGCCACCACCTCGCCCGCACGCGTCACTCCTCGCCTTTCGGCCCCGGGTTCAGCATCACGACGAAGCCCGCCACGCCGACGATCAACGCGATGGCGCCGCCGCGCAGCGCCGACGTGGCATCGAACAGCAGGCCCGTCACGACGGCCATCATCCCGGCGAGCGACACGAACACGGCGATCGCCGCGACGACGATGCGGTACTGGCGACGTATCATCGCGCGCGCCGCGTCATGCCGCGGCCGCGGCGGCCGGCTCGCCGGCGTCGTCGCCGCGAATCAGCAGCACCGGGCACTTCGAGCCGCGCACGAAACGCTCGGCGACGCTGCCGAGCAGCACGCGCCGGATGCCGCGCCGCCCGTGCGTGCCGACCACTGCGAGATCGATCCCGTGCTCCTTCACGTAGCGTTGCAGGCGTTCCGCGATGTCCTCGCCGATGCTCTCGGTCTCGACGAGTTCGCCTTCGCCCTTCGCACCGGCCAACGCGATGATCTGTTCGGCTTCGCGCAGCACCTTGCGCCCGTCGTCGCGGATTTCCTCGACGAGCGCGTGCGGATCGACACGGCCCGCGTACGTGAACAGCACCGACTTGTCGACCACATACACGACGCTGACGTGCGCATCGCCCGCCAGCGCCACCTTCACGGCTTCGGCAAGCGCCTGTTTCGACGAAGCGCTGCCGTCGACGGCCACCATGATTTTCTCGTACATGCGAACCTCGCTGGGGTGAGCTGCCGCGCACCCTGTCGCGCGCGGCCATGTCACCATCATCGGCCGACGGCAGGTTCGGATGTTGACGGCGGTCAAGCCGCGGCGGCGATCACGCATGCGACAAAACGGCACGACGGGAAGCGGGAAGCCTGCGTTCTCGGCCAACCGAAACCGGACCGGCAACGCATGAGCCGACGGGCTTTCGAGCGGCCATCGCGCCGAAGGCGCTATCATCGACGATGCGACTTTCGTCCGGCCCTTTTTTGCCGGCCCCACTTTCGACTCGCTCAACCGACATGACAACGACTATCGAACGCGTGGACGGCGCCGCCCAGCATCTCGTCGCCGCCCGCCATGCCGGCTCGCCCGGCCCGCTGTTGCCCGATGCACTGCGCCCCGACGACATCGACACCGCGCTCGCGATCCAGCAGCGCGTCGCCGACCTGCTCGGCGAACCCGTCGGCGGCTGGAAATGCGCACTGCCGCCGCCCGATCGCGTGATCCTCGCGCCGATCTTCGCGTCGACGATCCGCGAAGCCGATGCGCCGTACCGCGTCGTCGGCGGGCCGATCGTGCGGATCGAACCGGAAATCGCGTTCGTGCTCGATCGCGATCTGCCCGAGCGCGAGCAGCCGTACGACGAAAGCGACGTGCGCGCCGCGATCCGCGAAGTGCGCATCGTGCTCGAAGTGCTCGGCTGCCGCTATGCGGAGCCGACGCGCGCGTCGAAGTTCGAGCTGCTGGCCGACGGGCAATTCAACCAGGGGCTGTGCGTCGGCCCGGTCGTGCCCGACGGGCTGAACGTGCCGCTCGCGACGCTGGCGCTGTCGTTCGACGGCGCGCTGAACCGCACGATCGACGGCCGCCATCCGGACGGCGATCCGCTGAAGCCGCTGGTGTGGCTCGTCAATTTCCTCGCGTCGCGCGGCGACGCGGTGCGCGCCGGCCAGATCGTGACGACGGGTTCGTACGCGGGTGCGATCGAGGTGCCGCTCGGCGATGCGCTGACGGTTCGCTTCGGCGAGCTCGGCAGCCTGTCGGTGACGTTGACGGCGTGACGGGTCACGTCTCTTTCACGCCCAACCCGCCATGTCGCTGACACCGCTTCCCGCCCTGCTCGACGCCACCCTGCGCACCGTCGCGCGCCGTTACCGGCTGCCGCCGCTCGAACGCGCGTCGTCGCTGACCGACGCGACGAACCCGGCCACCGCGCTGGCGATCGTGATCGAGGAAGCGCGCAGGGTGCGGGCGGATGGCCACGCGCCCGGCGCGGACTTGCGGCAGCGCTTCATCGATGCGCTCGCGCGGATGATCCGCGACGCGATGGACCCGTCATCCGGCGATCCGTCGTTTCAGGCGTCGGTGCTGCGTCACGATGCGCAGAACGTACGCGAATACGCGTCGTTGTCCGCGCACGCCGAGCAGGACCGGCGCGCGCTCCACTCCGCCGTCAATGCGATCGCGCATCCGGCCAAGCTCGAACGCAGCGCGCAGGCCTGGCAACGCGACGGCCTCGCGCGCCTGCATGCGGCCGCGACCGCGGCATCGTGGGCCGAACTGCATGCCGCGCTCGCGCAACTGCTCGCGCTGCCCGAGATGGCGACCGACGCGGCGTTCGAGCAGGACATCGTGAAGCTCAAGGACAGCCCCGCGCTCGAACGCATGCTGCGGCTCGACGCGCTGGCCGCGGACGAGGACGTCCGTCGATATCGCGCGCTGTGGGTCCGCCAGGGTCCGCTCGTCGGCAGCACGGTCGCCGTCGCGCAGGGCGCCGCGTCCCAGCAGCGCGGCGCCGCCGTCGAAGCACTGGCGGCGCAGGCGCTCGACGCACTGGCGCGCCGGCTCGACGCGGTGGACGCGCAGCGCACCTACCGCGTGGTCACGTCGATGCGCGTGCCTTCGTCGATCCCGGGCCGGCACGACCGCGCGAAAACCGAATGGGACGCGATCCTGCTCGAACGCGCGCGCGGCAGCGACCCGGCGTCCCCGTGGAACGTGCGCTTCCTCGTCGAAGCGAAGGCCTCCGCGGATGCCGCGACGACCGACCTGCCGCGGCTGCTGCGCGGCCTGACCCTGCTCGCGCAGGCGGCGCCCGACACGGTCTATGCATTCGAGACGCATCAGGGCACGGTGCACGTGCACGGCGCATCGCTGCACGCGTTGACGACCGACGAAACGACGCTGCCACGCGAAGTGCTGTATTGCTGCGACGCGTCCGCGGACACGACGCCGCGTCTGCTGGGCGCCGCGAGCCGGATGCAGTTGCTGTCCGCGCAGGCGAGCCTCGAATACGCGAGTGCGCTCGCGCAGCAGCCGGATGCCGATCCGGATGGCCTCGGCGTCATCTGGCATGCGCTGCTGACCCTGCCGCAATGGCAGGCCGTGCTGCATCAGTACCCGTCGTTGCGGCAGGTCCGCGAATTGATGGTGGCGATCGACGACTTGCGCGCCGCGATCGAAGACATCGACGAAGGCGGCATCGCCAGCAGCGTGTGCGCGTGATGCGCGAGCAGGGCCGCCGCTCGACGGGCGTGTGCGCGCCGTGAGGTACGATACGCGCCGGGGCAAAGCGCCCCCCTGAGAGACCCGGCCGTCGCGGCCCCCTACCCAGCACAACAAAAATGCGAAGAAACCCGACGC
The DNA here is from genome assembly GCF_003253915.1 of Burkholderia sp. 28_3. Lineage (NCBI taxonomy): Bacteria > Pseudomonadati > Pseudomonadota > Betaproteobacteria > Burkholderiales > Burkholderiaceae > Burkholderia > Burkholderia sp. 28_3. The sequence continues at coordinate 53,386 of NZ_QKZF01000029.1, read as the reverse complement.
TGCACCGCAACCTGTTCGCCGCGCTGGCGGCCAGCCTGCTCTGGATGCCGGCCGCCCACGCCAGCGGCGACGACGGCTGCTACGTACCGAACACGCTCCGGCAGACTTCCTACTCGTGCGGCAACATACCGATGCTGACGCCCGCCAACGACACGCGCATCAACGCGATGCTGATGATGGTCGACAGCGCCAAGGTCGCGCAGGTGTTTCCGGACCCGAGGACCATCCCCGCGAAAGAGCGGATCAACCAGATCGTCGTGCCGTTCCCGATGGATTTCTCCGGCTGGATCTACATCGGTCAGAAGGAGCCCGACAAGGCCGGCGGCGCAGCGGATGCCGATGCGTCGTCGAGCCGGTACGCCGACGGCGAAGGCAGCATCTGCCGCAGCATGAGCGCGGGCGCGGCAGCGTTCGACGACGCGTTGGGCGGCGCAGGCGGCCTGCCCGCGGACGAAGCCGCCCGCCTGCGCGCGGCACGCGCCGACATCGCGCAGAAGACCTGCACCGCGGGCGGCGCGGGCGCCGCGTGGACGAAGCCGCCGGTCAAGTCGCCGCTCGGCCAGCAGTTCGCCGCGTACCTCGACGGCACGAACGCGTTCTACCGCGCCGACTTCCTCACCGCGACGCGGGCCTTCGCGAACGCATCGCACAGCGCGGACCCGTGGCTGAAGGAAACCGGCCTCTACATGGCCGGCCGCGCGCAGCTGAACGCCGCGCAGGCCAACGTATTCGACAACGACGGCCCGATGCCGTCGCGCGCACGCGTGACGAAGGTCTCGCTCGACGCGGCGAACACGGTATTCCGGACCTACCTGAAGGTGTATCCGAAGGGGCGCTATGCGGTTTCCGCGACCGGGCTGCTGCGGCGTGTCGCGTGGCTCGGCGGGAACGTCACGCAGCAGGCCGACCTGTACGGCCACGCGCTCGCGCGCTGGTCGCCGGCCACGTCGAACGTGCCGCTGATGCAGTTGGCGAACGAACTCGACAGCAAGCTGCTGTTCGGATCGGAATTCGACGCGAGCCAGATCCAGTCGCCGACCGTGCTCGCCACCGTCGACCTGCTGCGCATGCGCGCGTCCGACAGCAGCGACGCGAGCCGCAAGCCGATGACGCTGGACGAGCTGCAGGCGCAGAAGCCGCGCTTCGCGAACGCGCCCGCGCTCTACGACTACCTGCTCGCGACCTGGTACGTCCAGATCGGGCACAAGCCGGATGCCGCCCTCGAGTTGCTGCCGCAAGCGCCCGCCGCGCCGCTCGACTACTTCGGCCTGAGCCAGCAGGCGCTGCGCGGGTTCGCGCTGGAAGACAGCGGCCAGAACGACAAGGCCCGCCAGCTGTGGCGCGACCTGATCCCGCTCGCGAAATTCCGCTTCCAGCGCGAAATGCTGGAACTCGCGCTCGCGATCAACCTGGAGCAGGCCGGGCTCGTCAACGACGCGTTTGCCGACGATTCGCTCGTGCAGAACGCGGCGATCCGCGCGGTGCTGCTGCAGCGCGCGGCCAATGCCGACCTGCTGCGCGCGCAGGCGCAAAACCAGGCGACCGGCGGCGCGCTGCGCGACACCGCGCTGTACACGCTGCTGTACAAGGAGCTCACGCGTTCGCACTACGCGGACTTCCTCGCCGATACCGCGCTGGTGTCCGGCACGCCCGCCGATCCGTTGAAGCCGTTCGTCGCAGCCGGCGCGAAAAACGAGGACGGCTACACGTGCCTGTCGGCGCGCGACATCGCCGCGACGCTGCAGCAGAATCCCGCCGACCCGAAAGGGCTGAACTGCCTCGCGGATTTCGTGCGCCTGCATCCGCCCGCGGCCGGCATCGAAAGCGATCCGGTGCCGCCGTGGGTCCGCAATGCGTCGAGCACGGCCGCCACGCGCGTGCCGCCGACGCTAGGTGCGGCGCCGTCGCAGTTCGCGGGCAAGCCGTACGAGCGGATGTCGAGCTACGTGACGGTGATGGCCGATACGCAGGCGAACCCGAACGATCGCGCGTACGCGTTCTACCGCGCGATCAAGTGCTATGCGCCGGCCGGCGCGAACGAATGCGGCGGCAAGGAAGTGTCGAAGAGCACGCGCAAGCGCTGGTTCGACACGCTGAAGACCGCCTATCCGGGCAGCCCGTGGGCGCAGAAGCTCCGCTACTACTGGTAAGCGGCGCATGAAGCGCATCGCGGGCATCGCGCTGCTGCTGGCCGCGCGCGTCGCGCTGGCCGGCACCGTCGACGCCGCGCGGTACGACGCGTTCTGGCTGTGGGCGGGCGTGAAGCCGCAGGCGGTCGTGCACGGCGCGCGCGCCGTCTATGTGCTGCAAGGGCAGATCGAAGCGTCGCAGCGGGACGAGTCGCAGGTGCGAGTGATCGCGCAGGGCGTCGCGCTGCCGCCCGCGCCCGACGCGCGCGTGTGGCTCGTCTATCGTGCGCATACGCTGCGCTGGACGCCGCGCGTCACGCAGATCATGCTCGCGCAGCTCGCGCGCTGGCGTGCGTCGGGCCGCACGATCGCCGGCATCCAGATCGACTTCGATGCGGGCACGCGCCACCTCGAGGATTACCTCGCGTTCCTGCGCACGCTGCGCGACACCCTGCCCGCCGATTGCCGGCTGAGCATCACGGGGCTGCTCGACTGGAGCAGCCGCATCGATACCGACCAGGTCAACCAGCTCAAGGGCATCGTCGACGAGGTGGTCGTGCAGACGTACCAGGGCCGCCGCACGATTCCCGACTACGCGGCCTACCTGCCGCGCGTCGCGCGGCTGCAGCTGCCGTTTCGCATCGGCGTGATCCAGGGCGGCGAATGGGACGCGCCGCCGTACCTCGCAACGAATCCGTGGTTCCGCGGTTACGTCGTGTTCCTGCGCAACGGCTAGCGGCCGCACACGCGACGGCGTCGATCCGCCCGCGCAGCGGATTCAGTCGGCGCGCGGCGAACGCGCGTCCACGTACACCCATGCGGCGACACCCGATTCGAGCACGACGCGCTCGCGCCGATACGCATCGACTTCATAGTCGTCCGCGTGCTGCAGTTCGTCGCGGGTGATCGCGAACACGGTGCCCGTGACGCGGTCGCCCGTCTGCCCCGTATAGGTCACCACCGGATGATGGGTCCTCCCGCTCGTCGCGACCACGTCCGGATCGTCGATCCGCAGCATCGTCATCGCATAGCCGGGCATCGCGTCCGCGTGACCGTCGAGCTTGCGGCCGAACGTGGCGAGCTGCACCTGATCGAGCTGCAGCGTGCCATACGAGAAAAGGTGCTCGGAGAAAGCCGGGGCGGAACGGGACATGGTAGAACTCGATGAAAGAATCGGTGCCGACGAAGCGTAACGCAGATCGCCGATGCGCTACGCGGCGCCCGCGATCGTGCTGCCGAGCCCGGCGAGCGCAATCGCGAGCAGCGCAAGCGCCGACGAGGCCGAGATCCAGCGCTGCTTCCGATGAATCGCCGGATGGTTGATCGCGGCCATGTAGCCGGCGAGGATCGTGAAATCGACCACGATCCACAACGCGGCGAGGATCGCGAGGCTCACACGCGAATCGGGCGTGATGCCGACGAACTGCGGAAAGAACGCGACGAAGAACAGCAGGTCCTTCGGATTCGCGATGCCGACGAGGAAGCCGCGCACGACGCCGGGCAAACCGCGCGGCTGCGGTATCGGTTCGCCTGCCGCCGCGCCATCGCCATGCCGTGCGCGGTTGGCGCGCCATTCGCCGAGCAGCGTCCGGATCGCGAGCACCGCGATGAACAGGCACCCCGCGACATGCAGGCCGGCAAGCAGGCGAGCGCTGACCATCACGACGCCGAACACCATCAGCATCGCGCCCGCGATCATCACGAGGCTCGCGGCATTCGCGCCCACCGCGGTCAGCACGCCCTGGCGGAATCCGCGCCGCGCGACGGTGCCCGTCACGAGCATGACGACCGGGCCGGGCGTCGCGACGAGCAGCACGATCGCGGCCAGATAGGCGAACAGCAGCGGGTAATGGAGTGTCATGACAAAAAGTTGTTCGATGAGTCGAGAAGCACGCCCGTCACGATGGCATCATGGAGACCCGATGGATCGAAAAGCGCGGTTTCTGGCAGTATCACGCGCCCGGGCCGCCGACCGAAAACGGAAAATCCTGTCTGATGACATGAGTTTTATTCATACTCGAAACCCATGAAGGCCAAACCGCTTCCCCCCGTCTATGCGTTGCGCGCGTTCGAGAGCGCCGCGCGCACCGGCTCGTTCACGCTGGCCGCCGAGGAACTGAGCCTGACGCAAAGCGCGGTCAGCAAGCACGTGAAGACGCTGGAGGCCTACTTCGGCCGGAAGCTGTTCGTCCGGCGCGGGCCGAAAATGACCGTGACGGCGGAAGCCCACATCTTCGCGGCCGGCCTCAGGCGCGGCTTCCGGCAGGTCGAGGAAGCGTGCATGCTGTTCCGCACGCAACGCGACGTGCTGCGGCTCAAGGCGCCGTCCACGCTGACGATGCGCTGGCTGCTCGACGCGCTGGCCGCGTTTCGCGGCACGCGGCCGGCGTTCGAGGTGCAGATCGCGAGCGTGTGGATGGACGTCGATACCGTCGATTTCTTCAGCGAATCCTACGATTGCGCGATCCTGCTCGGCGCGGGCAGGTTCGGCGAGAGCACGCATTGCGTGAAGCTGTTCGACGAATGGCTGATTCCGGTGTGCTCGCGGGCCACCGCCACGGTCGCGCGCGCGAATCCCGCCGCGTGCGAGCTGATCCACCCGTCGCCCGACCGGCGCGACTGGCGCCGCTGGCTCAACGGCAGCGGTCACGATCTGGACCTGGACATCACGCGCGGGCAGGTGTTCGACATGCTCGAACAGGGCATCTCGGCGGCCATCGCCGGCCACGGCCTGTCGATCAGCGACCTCGCGCTGTGTGCGACGGCCATCGACGAGAAGCAGCTCGTGCTGCCGTTCAAGACGGCCGTCAGCACCGGCGATGCGTATTACCTCGTGTGGCCGGAAGATTCCGCCAAGGTCGCGCAGGTACGCGAACTGCACGCGTTCCTGGCCGGCCGGATGCCGCGTCTCGCGCATCCGGGCGTTCGTTTCGTCGGTCCGGGGTGAAGCAGATGGCGGGCGATCCGTCCTTTTCCACGCGCGTCCGGATCGCCCGCCTTCGATCGCGGCGCCGCCCGCCACGGCGGGCCGGCGCCGCCGTCATTACGCCCGTACGAACGCGAGCAAGTCGGCGTTGAGCACGTCGGCGTTGATCGTCAGCATCCCGTGCGAATAACCCGGGTAGGTCTTCAGCGTGCCGTTCTTCAGCAGCTTGACCGACTTCAGCGCGGAATCCGCGATCGGCACGATCTGGTCGTCCTCGCCATGCAGCACGAGCGTCGGGACGGAGATCGACTTCAGGTCTTCGGTCTGGTCCGTTTCCGAAAACGCCTTGATGCCGTCGTAATGCGCCTTCGCGCTGCCTTCCATCCCCTGCCGCCACCAGTTGCGGATCACGCCCTGGTGCACGGTCGCGCCTTCGCGGTTGAACCCGTAGAACGGGCCGCTCGGCACGTCGAGGAAGAACTGCGCGCGGTTGTCGGCGAGCGCTTTGCGAAAACCGTCGAACACGTCGAGCGGCAGGCCTTCGGGGTTCGAATCGGTTTTCAGCATCAGCGGCGGCACCGCGCTGACCAGCACCGCCTTCGCGACGCGGCCAGCCGGCTCGCCGTGCTTCGCGACGTAGCGCGCCACCTCGCCGCCGCCCGTCGAGTGACCGATATGCACCGCATTGCGCAGATCGAGCGCTTCGACGACCGCGAACGCGTCCGCCGCGTAATGATCCATGTCGTGGCCGTCCCAGACTTGCGCCGAGCGGCCATGGCCGCGGCGATCGTGCGCGATCACGCGATAGCCGTGCTGAACGAAGAACAGCAGCTGCGCATCCCAGTCGTCGCTGGACAGCGGCCAGCCGTGGTGGAACATGACGGGCTGCGCGTCTTTCGGACCCCAATCCTTGTAGAAAATCTCGACGTTGTCCTTCGTGGTGACGTATGGCATCGCGATGCTCCTGTGAGGTGGATGAACGTGGCGAACGGGCCGGTTGCCATTATCGGCCATTATTGTGAAACCACGATGCCATCGTGCAATGCAACGGCCGATCATCCACCGGCAGGAAACGAACGACACCGCGCGCGTCGGCCGTCAGCCGTCCGTCGACACCGTCACGGCTTCCCACGCGCGGATCTCGTCGTCCAGCGCCGCCAGCTTGTTGCGCACGAGCCGCAGCGCATCGCTGCCGAGCAGCAGATGCGCGGGCGGATGGTCGGCCGCGATCACGGCGAGCATCGCCCGCGCGGCCTTCGCCGGATCGCCCGGTTGTTTGCCGCTTTTTTCCTCGCGCGCGCGGCGGATCGGATCGAACAGCGCGTCGTAATCGGCAATCGAGCGCGGCGTGCGCGCCATCGAACGGCCGGCCCAGTCGGTGCGGAACGAACCCGGCGCGACGGCCGTCACCGCGATGCCGAACGGCGCCAGCTCCTTGCCGAGCGTCTCGGAAATGCCCTCCAGCGCGAACTTGCTGCCGCAGTAGTACGCGATGCCCGGCATCGTGATGTGGCCGCCCATCGACGTGATGTTCAGGATGCGGCCGCGCCGGCGTTCGCGCATGAACGGCACGACGGCCTTCATCATCGCGACCGCGCCGAACACGTTCACGTCGAACTGCCGGCGCAGCTCGCCGAGCGGCGCTTCCTCCAGGATCCCTTCGTGTCCGTAACCCGCATTGTTCACGAGCACGTCGACGGGCCCGACGTTCGCCTCGATGTCCGCGACGACGCCGTCGATGCGCGCGAAGTCGGTCACGTCGAGCACGCGCGCGACGGCCGCCTGCGCGGACAGCGCTTCGAAGTCGCGCGCCGCCTGCGCGCTGCGCACCGTGCCGACCACCGTGTGACCGGCGGCCAGCGCTTCCTGGGCCAGCGCACGGCCGAAACCGCTGCTGACGCCGGTAATGAGCATGATGTTGCCGGATGCCATCTGAGCTTCTCCCGAATGTCGATTGAAGCGTGCATACTAGTCTGACGAACCACGCCGAATAAGCCCGATTCCGCTGATTTTCTTGCACAAAACTATGAGCATCTCGCCCGCCTCCGTTCGCTCTTCAGCGCTGCCGCCGCGCGACCGGAAACGCCTGGTGACACTGCTGCGCACGCTGGCGCCCGACGAAGGCTACAACCTGACCGCGCTGCCGAGCGTGCGCATCCTGCGCGCGAACCGCGCGCTGTCGCGCACGCCGGTGCTGTACGACCCGGGCATCGTGATCGTGTGCCAGGGATCGAAGCGCGGCTACTTCGGCGGCGAGCGCTATCTGTACGACGAACACCATTACCTGGCCGTCTCCGTACCCGTCCCGTTCAGCATGGAAACCGACGCCACGCCCGAGCGCCCGCTGCTCGCGCTGTACCTGCACCTCGATTTCACGCTGGCCGCCGAACTCGCCGCGCAGATCGACCGCGCTGGCCGCGCGGAAACCGTGCAGGCGCCGAAGAGCATGATGTCGACGCCGATGGATCAAGCGATGCACGCGTCGGTGCTGCGGTTCGTCGAGGCGCTGCAGCGGCCGCTCGACGCCGCGGTGCTCGGCCCGGCGCTGCTTCGCGAGTTGTATTTCCGCGTGCTGACCGGCGCGCAAGGTGACGCGATGCGCAGCGCACTGGCGATGCGCGGGCAATTCGGCCGGATCGGACGATCGTTACGCATGATCCACGCCGATTACGCGCGGCCGCTCGACGTGTCGCAACTGGCCAACGAAGCCGGCATGAGCGTGCCGAGCTTTCACAGTCACTTCAAGGCGGTCACGCAGGTGTCGCCGATGCAGTACCTGAAATCGACGCGCCTGCATCAGGCGCGGTTGTTGATGGTGCGCCAGGACCTGACGGCGGAGGCGGCCGGCTACGCGGTCGGCTATACGAGCCCGTCGCAGTTCAGCCGGGAATTCAAGCGCCTGTTCGGGTTGACGCCGGCGAAGGAAACACAGCGCATGCGCGCGAGCTTCGCGATTCCGCAAGCGTTCGACGATGCGGTGTTCGTGTCGTCGCATTGAGGTGGGCGCGAACATCCGGCCGATGACCGTCGCCCGTCCCGCACGCACTCAACCGGCGGACGTCGGTTCGCCCGAGGCATCGACGCTCACGCGTGCGGCCCCGACCCACCCGGCTGCCGCCAGGGCAACGGCCGCGACGAACATCATCGCACCCCACCCGATCCGTTCGACGAGCATGCCTGCCGCCACGGCGCCGCCCGCGCCGGCCGCGTAGTACAGCGTCAGGTACGCGGCGCTCAATGCACCGGCCCGTGCGGGCTGAATCGCCACGACGCGGGCCTGGTTCGCGACCTGGGCAGCGAAACAACCGGCATCGAACCACGCCAGCCCGACGCCCAGCCAGCCTGGATGTCCGAGGGCGACGCCAAGCAGCAACGTGGAAAGCGCGGCCACCGCGAGCCCCCAGCCGATCACCGCCCGATCGCCGAAGCGATCGGTGAGCTTGCCGGCCACGCGCGTCACGCCGAGGCCGAGCACGCCGGCGAGACTGTATGCGCCGATCGCGGCCGCCCCCATGCTGTACGGCGGCGCGGCCAGACGGATCGCCAATCCGACCCAGACCAGATTGAACGCGAAGAACCACAGCATGCCGGCGCCGGTGCGGCGCCTCAATGCGGTGCTGTCGCGCAACAGCCGCGGAATCGCGCCGATCGTGGCTGCGTGGCCGGAACGCCGTTCGGGCCGACCGCCGGGCAACAGCACGCCACTGCCGACGGCCGCCAGCGCCACGCAGCCGGCCAGCGCGAGCAGCGCGCCCCGCCATCCGCACCACTGCGACAACGCGCCGCCGACGAAACGGCTCAGCAGGATGCCGGCGGAAATGCCCGCGGAAACCACGCCCATCGCCGCGCCCCGCCGACGCGGCTCCGCATGCTTGCCGACCACCGCGCTGCATTGCGCCGCGACCGTGGTGGCGGCCCCCACCAGCACGAAGCAGGCGTCGAGCGCGAGCGGCGTCGACGACAGCGACGCGCACGCGAGCAACACCGCGAGCCCCCCCATTTGCGCCGGAATGAGCGTGCGCGGACCGAACCGGTCGACCAGCGGCACCAGCAGCGCCAGGCCGGCCAGATAGCCGAGCATCGTCACGGACGCGAGGGTCGCCATCCGCGCAGCCGACACGCCGAAATCGCCGGCAATGGCCGACAGCGACGGCTGCAGCGCATAGCCGTTGGCGATCGCGACGCCGGCCGCGAGCGCCAGCATCGCGATCGCGGTGCGGGACAGGTAGGCGGGCGGGCCGGCGACCGTCATGCGGCGGTCCGCACCGCGATCGCCTCGACCTCGACGCGAATCTCAGGATCGACGAACGGCAACGCATGGACCAGCGAGAATGCCGGCCGGATCTCGCCGTATATCTCGCCGTGCGCACGTGCGGCGTCTTCCCAATGGTCGAAATCCGCGACCACCAGCCGGCTCTGGACGACATCCGACAGTGCGAATCCGCTGTCCGCGAGGACCTTGCCGAGCGTCGCCAACGCATCGCGCGTCTGCGCATACACGTCGTCGCCTTTGCCGGCCGTCCCCGATACGTAGATCGTGTTGTCGACGACCACGGCACGCGAATAGCCCACCTTCGGCTCCCACGGGGAGCCGGTACTGATCCGTTGACGCATCTCGATGATCCTCCTCGGTAAGGTTGGGAAATCTCGCTTACTACTTCAGTAGTAAGCGAGATCGATTCTATACTACTTCGGTAGTTAATCAAGCATCCCCTGAAGCGCGTCACGGCAATCCGAATCCATCCACATGAACGACAACGCGGAACTGATCACGTCACTGATCCGGCTTGGCTTCACGCAATACGAGGCGCAGGCGTACGCGGCGCTCGTCGGCCAAGCCGCGCTGACGGGTGCGGAAGTCGGCCGGCGCGCCGGCATGCCGCCATCGAAGGTCTACGAGACCCTGGGCCGCCTGGAGGCGCGCGGCGCGGTGCTCGTGAACCGCTCCGAACCGGTCCGCTATGCGGCCGTGCCGCACCGGTCGCTGCTGGAAGAACTGCGCACGCGCTTCAACGCGGATCTCGAGCTCGCAGCGGACGCGCTCGACCGGTTGCCGGTGCGGCAAGAGCCGGGGCTGGTCTGGTCGTTGAGCGGGCGGGAGGCGATCGTCAGCGCCTTCGCGCGCGTGATCGACCATGCGAAGACGGCGATCTTCGCGGGTGTCTGGGACGAAGAAATCGACGATCTCGGGCCGCTGCTCGAAGCAGCCGCGGCGCGCGGCGTGGATACGCACGTGGCGATCTACGGCAATCGCACGCTCAACGGCCCGCGCTGCTACGACATGGCCAAATGCGGCGCCAGCGCGCGACTTCGGCTGTCGGGGCGGAGGCTGGCCGTCGCGATCGCGGACGACACCGAAGCCGTGGTCGCGGAATTCGGCGATCAGTCGCCCGACCATGCGACGTTGACGACCAATCCGGTCATCGCGCTGCTCGCGGTCGAGTACATCAAGGCCGACGTGAGCGGCCGCGTATTGATCGACGCCATGAGTCCGGCGGAATACCGGAAAGTACTGAAGCATCCCGACATGCAGGCGATGCTTGCGCCGCTCGACAAGCCGAGCTGACCCGTACGAGATATCGATGCCCTCCTACACCTTCCGTCTGTTGAACGTCTTCGCCGAATCGACGTTCGGCGGCAACCCGCTTTGCGTATTCGACGATGCGCGCGGCATGGACGATGCGACCATGCAGGCGCTGGCCGTGCAGTTCAACCTGTCGGAGACGACCTTCGTGCTGCCGTCCGAACGCGCGCATGCACGCGTTCGCATCTTCACGCCCGGCTACGAGATGGCGTTTGCCGGCCATCCGACGCTCGGCACCGCGCACGTCGTGCGCGAGCGGCTGAATGCCGGCGACGCGCTCACGCTCGAATTCAAGGCCGGCGTCGTCGACGTCACGGCGCGCGACGACGTGTGGACCTTCACCGCGCCGCACTCAGGCATGCCGAACACGGCGCCGTGCGCGTTGTCCGCTGCGCAGGTCGCGGCGCTGCTCGGGCTCGCCGAGGACGATCTGCTCGCGCCGCCGCTGTGGGTCAATACCGGTGCCGACCAGTTGCTGGTCGCGCTCAAGGACCCGGCCGCCGTGCGGCGCGCACAACCCGACAGCGCGCACCTCGACATCTGGCCCCGGAGCAGCCTCGGCCGCAAGACCGCGTATGTGTTCGCGTTCGACGACGCACGCCCGGGAACGGTCGTGTCCCGCTATTTCTTCGTGAAGCAAGGCGGCGGCGTGTCGGAAGATCCGGGCACCGGTTCGGCCTGCGCGAACCTGGGCGGCTGGCTGCTGGCCGGAGGGCACGACCTGCCGGCCGCATTTCGGATCGAACAGGGCGAAGCCGTCGGCCGCCCTTGCCTGCTGCGCCTGTCGGTCAATGCCGCGGGCGAAATCGGCGTCGGCGGGCGCGTGATCGAAATCGGGCGCGGCGTGATCAACGTTTGACGAACGCGATGCGGCCGACGCCGACGCTCACCGCGCGCCCACCCGCCACACCGTCACTTCGTGCAGCGTCTCGCCGGGCTTCAGGACCGTCGACGGAAACGCCGGACGATTCGGCGAATCGGGAAAATGCTCGGCTTCCAGCGCGAACGCATCGGTTTGCCGGTAGATCGCGCCGCCCTTGCCCGCGACGCTGCCGTTCAACCCGTTGGCCGTATAGAACTGCAGCCCCGGCTGCGTCGTGTACAGCTCGAGGAAACGCCCCGACGCCGGGTCGTAGGCGCGCGCGGCAAACGCGGGAGCCGACTGGCCGCCCTGGTCGAGCACCCAGTTCTGGTCGTAGCCATGCGCGATCGCGAGCTGCAGATGTGCATCGCGCACATGCGCGCCGATCGGCGTCAACTGGCGCAAGTCCATCGGCGTGCCCGCGACGCTCGCCAGTTGCCCGGTCGGAATCGACGTATCGTCGGTCGGCGTGAAACGCGATGCGGCGATCTCGATCAGTTGCCGCTCGACGCTGCCGCCCGCCTGCCCGGCCAGATTGAAGTAGCTGTGGTTGGTCAGGTTGACGACCGTGTCCTTGTCCGTCGTGGCGCGGTAGTCGATGCGGATCTGGTTGTCGCGGGTCAGCGTGTAGGTCACGTCGGTCGTCAACGTGCCGGGGAAGCCGTTCTCGCCGTCGGGGCTCACGTAGCGCAGCGTGACGCTCGAACCGGTCGCGTCGCTGTGCGTGCCGGTAACCGTCCAGACCTTCGCATCGAAACTGTCGGGGCCGCCGTGCAGCGTGTTCGGCCCGTCGTTGACCGGCAGCTTCCACGTCTTGCCGCCGAGCGTGAAACGGCCGCCCGCGATGCGGTTCGCATACCGGCCGATCAGCGCGCCGAAATGGATGTTGCCGTTGTGCGCCTCGTAGTCGCGCAGCGAATCGAAGCCGAGCACGATGTCGGCCGCGTGGCCGGTTCGGTCGGGCACGTCCAGGGCGGTCACGATGCCGCCGTACGTGATGACTTTCAGCGTCACGCCGTGCCGGTTCGCGAGCGTGTACTGGCTCACCGCCTGCCCGGTCGCGGTCGTGCCGTAATCCGCGCAGCTGATCGAGACGTCGGGCGCCGCCGATGCAACGGCTGCGTGCAGCGCGAAGGCCGAGGCTGCACAGATCGCAAGCAGCGGACGTCGCGGCGGGATTCGTTTCATGGAAACCTCCGAAGTCGTGCGGTCCGTGCCCGCGCGCAAATTGCATGCCTGCACGGCGCGGCGTTTGCTATGCTGCGCGCATCGTCCGCCCGAGCCGAGCGCCGCCATGCACGCCGTCACCCCTGATCTCGAACGCACACTGCAGGTCGCGTGCGACGCGTGCTTCGGCACGGCGGCCGTGTGGCCGCTCGTCGCGCGCGCGTATGGCGAGCCGCAGCGCTTCTATCACACGCTCGCGCATCTGGCGGAACTGTTCGCGCACCTCGCGCCGTATCGCGCGGAACCGCTGTGGCCGGCCATCGAGCTCGCGGTATGGGCCCACGACGTCGTCTACGCGACGACGCTGCCGGACTACGCGGACAACGAAGCGCGCAGCGCGCAATGGCTCACGCAGGTCACGAACGCGCACTGTACCGCGTCATGGTTGCGCGCGCACGCATCGCATCGGTCCATGGCCCGCGATCTCGTGCTGGCGACGCGGTCGCACCGGCTATCCGACACGTTCGCCGCCGATCCGGAACGGCAGCGCGCGGGGCAGATTTTTCTCGATGCCGATCTCGCAATCCTCGCGGCCGCGCCCGATCGGCTTCGCGAGTACGACCGTGCGATCGCGCGCGAGTGGGCGCAGGATCCCGATGCGCCGTCGGCCAGTTTTCGCGCCGGGCGCAGGCGGGCGCTCGAACGTCTGCGCGGGCAGGCGCCGCTGTTTCGGTCGGTGGAATTCGCGCCGCTCGAGCGACGCGCGCAACGCAATCTCGACACGCTGATCGACTTCTACGCGTAAGCGCCGCGCATCGTGCGCCCGCACACGGCGGCGCGCGTCACGAAAGCGGCTGATCACACGCTCGGTCTTGCCGAAGCTTTGCGCGGCGCCGCGTTCGATGCCGCGCTGGCGGGCTGGGACGCCCGTCAGCGCGCCGCCAGCGCATCGATCGCCGCGCGCGGGATCGCACTCGGCGCGCGGCTGATGGGCGCGGCGTGAACATGCGCCGGCCGGGGGTCGACTGCATGGCGGTGCGGATCGAATTCGGGATTCATCGCGCGCAGCACGCTGGCGCGCCCGCCGTCGTCATCGGGCAGCTGCGGCTGCCCGCGCGCGAAACCCGGGGTCGCGACCGCCGCGAGCCACGCGGCGATCGCCAGCCCCGTCACGCGTCTCGATACGGCGCCCCGCTTCATTGCGCGCTCGCGGTCGATACGGCGGCCGACGTCGCGGTCATTGCCGAGTGCCGGCCGCCATGCGCGATCGCATACAGTTCGCGATTGCGCGCGATCGTCTGCGCGCTTGGCGGATAGTCCGTGTTCAACGTCGGCAGCGACCCGTCGCGCTCCGCCTGAATCAGGTCGGCGCGCACGTCGGCCCGCGTGACCGGATGGCCGGTGGTCTGCGCAAATGCGACGATCGGTGCGCTCAGCGCACAGGAAAGCAATGCTGCACGAATCAGGTGGTTCATGATGTTCACCTCTCGAAGATAGCGTGTTAGCGTCCGCAGATCAGGCCGGACATCCGCTCCGCATCGATGCGATGAGGAGTGGTGTCCATTCTGCGATTCGCGCGCTTTCCGGAAGGTGAGGCTTCGATTACGGTCCTGTCATCTATCGCGGCCGGGCTGCACCGCAGCGCCGGTCAGCGCGTCACGGTTTCGGTGTTTCGGACGCTGCCCAGAAACCGCGTCAACTCCACCGTCTGCGGCCGCTCGAAGATCTCGTCGGCCGTCCCGCTCTCCCACACGCGCCCCTGATGCATGAACACGATCCGGTCGCTCACCGCACGCGCGAAGTTCATCTCGTGCGTGACCATGATCAGCGTCATGTCCTCGCGCGCGAGTTGCTCGACCACGCCCAGCACCTCGCCGACCAGCTCGGGATCGAGCGCGGACGTGATTTCGTCGCACAGCAGCACGCTCGGCTTCATCGCGAGCGCCCGCGCGATCGCGACGCGCTGCTGCTGGCCGCCCGACAACTGTTCCGGAAACGCGTCGAACTTGTCGCCGAGGCCGACGCGCTCGAGCATCAGTTCCGCGATCGCGCGTGCCTGCTGGCGGTGCGCCTTCTTCACCACCGACTGCGCGAGCATCACGTTCTGACCCGCGCTCAGGTGCGGAAACAGGTTGTACTGCTGGAACACCATGCCGACCTTCAGCCGCAGCGCACGCAGGTCCGCGTGCCGCGCATCGACGCGTTCGCCGTCGACCGAAATCGTGCCCGCGTCGATGCTCTCGAGCCCGTTGAGCGTGCGCAGCAGCGTGCTCTTGCCCGAGCCGCTGCGCCCGATGATCGAGACGACCTGCCCGCGCTCGACGGAGAAATCGATGCCCTTGAGCACATGATGGGTGCCGAAGTTCTTTTCGAGACCCCGGGTTTCAACGAGCGGCATGCCATCTCCTTTGCAACGTGCGCGCATAACGGGTAAGCGGATAACAGAGCGCGAAATAGATCAGCGCGACGAGGCCATACACGACGAACGGCCGGAACGTCGCGTTCGAAATCGCGATGCCGACCTTCGTCAGCTCGGTGAAGCCGATGATCGACACCAGCGCCGTGTCCTTCACGGCCTGCACGCCGAAACCGACCGTCGGTGCGATCGCGATGCGCGCGGCCTGCGGCAGGATCACGTGACGCAACTGCTCGACGTAGCTCATCGCCAGGCTGGCCGACGCCTCCCACTGCCCTTTCGGCACGGCCTCGACACAGCCGCGCCAGATCTCGGCCAGATACGCGCTGGTGAAGAACGTGAGCCCGGCCGTGGCCGCGACCCACGGCGGCACGTCGAGCCCGACGAGCGGCAGGCCGAAAAACACGATGAACAGCTGCATCAGCAACGGGGTGCCCTGGAACACCTCGATATAGAGCTTCGCGACGCCGCGCAGCACCGTCGAGCCCGACACGCGCATCACGAGCAAGCCGAGGCCGACCAGGCCGCCCGTCACGAACGACACGATCGACAGCACGATCGTCCAGCGTGCGGCCAGCAGCAGGTTCGCGAGAATCTGCCCCAACGTGAAATCGGTCATCGCGCACCTCGCACGCGGCGGGTGAACAGGCGGCGGCCCATCGCGCCGAGCGTGGCGCGCAGCAGCAGCGCCATCGCCAGATACGCGAGCGTGATCACGAAGTACGTCTCGAAGGCGCGGAAGTTGCGCGACTGGATGTAGCTGGCCGCATAGGTCAGATCGGCCACCGAGATCTGCGACACGACGGCCGAGCCGAGCATCGTGATCACGATCTGGCTCGACAGCGCGGGAAACACCTTGGCGAGCGCCTGCGGCAACACGACGTGACGCAGCATCTGCGCGCGCGACATCGCCAGCGCGGACGCGGCCTCGAGATGCCCTTTCGGCACGGCGGCCACGCCGGCGCGCACGATCTCGACCGAGTACGCGCCGAGATTGAGCGTCATCGCGAGGATCGCGGCCGTGTACTCGTCGATGTGCACGCCGAGCGCCGGCAAGCCGAAGAAGATGAAGAACAGCTGGACGACGAACGGCGTATTGCGAATCGCCTCGACGTACGCGCCGATCAGCGGGCGCAAGCGCACGGCCGCGCGCGCGTCGGCGCTGTACGCGGCCGCGCCGAGCACGCCGACGGCGACACCCAGCACGGTCGCGACCGCGGTCAGCGCGAGCGTGATCGCCGCGCCGCTCGCGAACACGCCGACGTACTCGGCGAGCTCGCCGAATTGAAGCTGGTAGCTCATGGGAAGGGGATAAATTCAGGTTCGGACAACGACACGCACCACGCCGGGCACCCCGGCCGCGGCGACGTATCAGGCGACACGGCGATGCGTCACAGTCCGGCCGGCAACGGCTGGCCGAGCCACTTGCGCGACATCTCGCCCAGCGAGCCGTCCTGCTTCGCATGCGCGATCGCATCGTCGATCTTCGCGAGCAGGCGTGGTTCGTTCTTGTTGACGCCGACGAAGCACGGCGAATTCTTGATCACGAACTTGACCTCGGGGCGGCGCGGCGGATTCTTCGCGAGAATCGCCGCCGCGACGATGTTGCCGGCGGCGATCAACTGGACCTGCCCCGACAGGAACGCCTGGATCGTCGCGTTGTTGTCCTCGAAGCGCTTGATCGTCGCGTTCGGCGCGAGCTGCGACAGCGCGATCTCCTCGAGCGCGCCGCGCGTGGCGCCGACCGTCTTGCCGGTGAGGTCGGCCGGCGCGCTCACCTTCACGTCGGACGGCCCGAACACGCCCTGGAAATACGGTGCGTACGCGCTCGAGAAGTCGATGACCTTCTCGCGCTCCGGGGTCTTGCCGAGCGACGAGATCACCATGTCGACCTTGTTGGTCGTCAGGTACGGAATCCGGTTCGCGCTGTTTACGGGCACCAGTTTCAGCTTGACGCCGAGCGCCTTGGCAAGGAGTCCTGCCATGTCGATGTCGTAGCCCTGCGGCTGCATGTCCGTGCCGACCGAACCGAAGGGCGGATAGTCCTCGGGCACCGCGACGCGCAGCGTGCCGTTTTTCGCGATGGTGTCGAGCGCATCGGCATGGGCCGGCGCGGCGGCGAACAGCGCGATCACGGGGGCGGCGAGCAGCGCAGCCAGCCAGGTGCGTCGGGGGAACGGTCGGGTCGTCGGGCTCACGGTGAATCTTCCTTGTCTGGTATGTCGTCGAGCGACGCGCAACGATTGCGCGGTCCACACCACTCCAGCAAAAACCGGGCCATTGCCGTCAAACGCTTGCCCCACCGGCACGAGACGGAAATTTCAGCGAACCGCTCGGCGTGCCGAATTCCTCATTTCGGTGCACGAACCGGCGCCGTCGGTAACGGTTGCCCTCGCAGCGCGCGCCGGCGCACCAAATTACCTATCTGGTTCACCCGTCGCCGCGGCCCTATGCACGGATTCGAACAGGCCCAGTCCAAATTTGCATTCCGTTTGTGACGGCAATTACGGCTGAATACGTTCGCGACGTACCGTGCCTTTCGTCACGTCCGACGAATCGCGATCAGGACGGGCGTGCTCGATTCGGTGCGCTGCTCCTCCGGTACCGGTGGTCCCGATCATCCCGCGATCGGGGCGAATCCAATCCCATCCGCGCGCGAGGATACCGTCATGGCATCGATTCCCGACCCGTCGACAACCGGCGAAACCGACAAACGCAGCTGGCTCGAATCGCACGAAGCCGGCTATCACCAGACCCTCGGCAATCGACAGGTGCAGATGATCGCGATCGGCGGGGCCATCGGCACCGGGCTGTTTCTCGGCGCCGGCGCGCGGCTGCAGGCCGCCGGCCCGGCGCTCGCGATCGTCTATCTGGTGTGCGGCGCGTTTTCGTTCCTGATCCTGCGCGCGCTCGGCGAACTCGTGATGCATCGCCCCAGCAGCGGCAGCTTCGTGTCGTACGCGCGCGAGTTCCTTGGCGAAAAGGCCTCGTTCGTCGCCGGCTGGATGTACTTCCTGAACTGGGCGATGACCGGCATCGTCGACATCACCGCCGTCGCGCTCTACATGCACTACTGGGCGCCGTTCGCGGCCGTGCCGCAGTGGATCTTCGCGCTCGTCGCGCTGTGCATCGTCGCGACGATGAACCTGATCGGCGTGAAGTGGTTCGCCGAGATGGAGTTCTGGTTCGCGCTGATCAAGGTCGCTGCGATCGTGCTGTTTCTCGTGATCGGCGCGGCGATCCTCGGCACGGGCATGCCGGTCGCCGGTCATGGCACCGGCATGCATCTGATCACCGACAACGGCGGGTTCTTTCCGCACGGGCTGATGCCGGCGCTGGTGCTGGTGCAGGGCGTGGTGTTCGCGTTCGCGGGCGTCGAACTGGTCGGTACGGCCGCCGGCGAATGCAAGGATGCGCGCAAGGTGCTGCCGCGCGCGATCAACAACGTGATCTGGCGCATCGCGATCTTCTACGTCGCATCGGTCGTGCTGCTGGTCTGCCTGCTGCCGTGGAGCGCGTACAAGGCGGGCCAGAGCCCGTTCGTCACGTTCTTCGGCACGCTCGGCGTGCCGGGCATCGGCTCGGTGATGAACCTGGTGGTGCTCACGGCCGCGCTGTCGAGCCTCAACTCCGGCCTGTATTCGACGGGGCGCGTGTTGCGTTCGCTGTCGATGGGCGGCTCCGCCCCCGCGTTCCTCGCGCGAATGAGCGGGCAATCCGTCCCGTACGCGGGCATTCTGGTGACGGTCGCGATCTACGTGGTCGGCGTGCTGCTCAACTATCTCGTGCCGTCGAGCGTGTTCGAGATCGTGCTGAACATCGCGTCGCTGGGCATCATCAGCACCTGGGGCTTCATCGTCGTGTGCCAGATGAAGTTCCGCGCCGCGGTCAGGCGCGGCGACGTGGAAGACGTGTCGTTCAGGATGCCGGGCGCGCCCGTCACGTCGTGGCTCACGTTGCTGTTCCTGCTCGGCGTGCTGGTGTTGATGGCCTTCGACTACCCGAACGGGACGTGGACGATCGCCTCGATCCCGCTGGTCGCGCTGCTGCTCGTGGCCGGCTGGAAGTGGCTGAGCCGTCGCGCGCGCCGCGCGTTGCTCAAGCCGACGATTCCATCGATCACGCTCACGCAGAACGTGCTCGAGAAGGGCGAGAGCTGACGCGCGGCGGCATGCGCGCCGTCCGTTGAACGATCCGCCGCCAGGCTGCCGACGGCGGTCGCCAACCACGTTCAGTGATGCTCGTACAACGGCTGCGTGTCGAGCGACGCGAGCGATGATGTCGCCGTCCTGGCCGCGTCGGTCGGCTGGGCAGCGGCCGATTGCGCTTGCTGCGCGACGACCTTCGCTTCGGCGGCCTGGATGTCCTCCGGGTAGTACGGGTCGGTGCCGATCGGCCGATAACCAGCCTTCTCGACACGGACGAGATCGGCACGCACCTCGGCGCGGGTAACCGCATGGTCGGTGGTTTGCGCAAATGCGACGATCGGTGCGCTCAGTGCGCAGGACAGCAGGACTGCACGAATCAGGTTGTTCATGATGTTCACCTCTCAAAGATGGCGTGTTCGCGTCCGCAGATCAGGCCGGACATCCGCTCCCCATCGATGCGATGAAGAGTTGGATTCATTCTGCGATTCGCGCGCTTTCCTGAAGGTGAGGCTTCGATTACGGTTTTGTTATCTGATCGCCCGTTCTTCTATCGTCGGCTTGCGCCGTGATTACTTTATCAACCGCATGCCAGCGACCTTTGAGGCGGCCACGTCGAAGGTTGCTGTGTACTCGCACCCGACGACGTGTGCCGACCGCTCGATCAGGCAATCCGCAAAATCCGCCTTCGGTGATGCCGCGAAAACGCGAAGTGCCTTTCGCACCGTGTCAGCGCCTTCAACGGCCAGTTCCTTCGTAGCGGTCATCGAGTCGATGATGTCTGTTATCTGTTCGCGCTCTACGCCGTAGCAACGTCCCAGCACCCAGACGACCTCGACCAGCGCCACCTGCGAAACGTACCCCGGACGCTCCGCCGACAACGACTCCATCAGCGCGGTCGCCCTCTTTGATTGCACGGCATCGTCTTGAGCGAAATAGCGGACCAGCACGTTCGTATCCAGTCCTATCATCGCGCGGACGCTCCCTGTTCGGCGATGGCCCGATTCATGTCCTCGATTGACACCGATTTCTCGGGCTTTTTCACGATGCCCTTGAGCGAGGCGAGCGAGCGCGTGGCCGGGTAGATCTCATACCGGCCCGTTGCCTCGTTGAAGCTGAATTCGATCCGGTCTCCGGACTCCAGGCCTAGTTGATTGCGTACATCCACCGGAATGGTCACCTGACCCTTTGAAGTAATAGTAGCTGCTGTCATTTGCGGCACCTCCAATATTCCTTACTTTATGGTAAGGAATATGAAAAAGCAAGGGCGAGCTACCGGCGACCACCGCCGACGCTGCAGTGCGCCCGCACAGATAACGGTTTCGTAATCCTCGAGTCAGGGTCGGGTCAATGCCGCGCCGGCAGACTGCGTGCTCGTCGCATCGAATGCGCATCCGAGCCCTGCTTCGAGGAGCACCATCATGTGGATCGTCCGGCTGGCGTTACGCAGGCCCTACACGTTCGTCGTACTCGCGCTGCTGATCTTCATCGCGGGGCCGCTGGCACTGCTGCGCACGCCGACCGACATCTTTCCGAACATCGACATTCCGGTCGTCAGCATCGTCTGGTCGTACAACGGCTTCTCCGCCGAGGACATGGCCAAGCGGATCACGTCGAACTACGAACGCGCGCTCACGTCCGACGTCGACGACATCGAGCACATCGAGTCGCAATCGCTGAACGGCGTGTCGGTCGTGAAGGTGTTCTTCCACCCGGGCGCCGACATCAATCGCGCGATCGCGGAAGCCGCGAGCAACGCCGCGTCGATCCTGCGCATCCTGCCGCCCGGCACGCTGCCGCCGAACATCATCACGTACAACGCGTCGACGGTGCCGATCCTGCAGCTCGGGCTGTCGAGCGACACGCTCGCCGAGCAGCAGCTGTACGACCTCGGCAACAGCTTCATCCGCACGCAGCTCGCGACCGTCCAGGGCGCGGCGGTGCCGCTGCCGTTCGGCGGCAAGATCCGCCAGATCGTCGTCGATCTCGATACGCGCGCGCTGCAGGCGAAGGGGCTCGCGCCGATCGACGTCGTGAACGCGATCAACGCGCAGAACCTGATCCTGCCGGGCGGCACCGCGAAAATAGGCACGCACGAATACAACGTGCAGATGAACGGCAGCACGCAGACGGTCGCCGCGCTGAACGACCTGCCGGTGAAGACGATCGGCGGCAACGTCGTCTACGTGCGCGACGTCGCGCACGTTCGCGACGGCTACGCGCCGCAGACCAACATCGTGCGGGTGGACGGCAAGCGCGCGGCGCTGCTGACGGTCGAGAAGACCGGCAGCGCATCGACGCTGACGATCATCGACCAGGTGAAGGCGATGCTGCCGAAGATCGCGGCCGGGTTGCCGAACACGCTGCGCATCGCGCCGCTCGACGATCAGTCCGTATTCGTGAAGGCGGCGGTCCAGGGCGTCGTGCGCGAAGCGCTGATCGCCGCGTGCCTGACCGCGCTGATGATCCTGCTGTTCCTCGGCAGCTGGCGCGCGACGCTGATCATCGCGATCACGATCCCGCTCGCGGTGCTCACGTCGCTGCTCGCGCTGTCCGTGCTCGGGCAGACCATCAACATCATGACGCTGGGCGGGCTCGCGCTCGCGGTCGGCATTCTCGTCGACGACGCGACCGTCGCGATCGAGAACATCACGCATCATCTCGAGCTCGGCGCGCCGCTCGAGGAGGCCATCCTGACCGGCGCGGGCGAAATCGCGGTGCCGACCTTCGTGTCGACGCTGTCGATCTGCATCGTGTTCGTGCCAATGTTCCTGCTCACGGGTGTCGCGCGCTATCTGTTCGTGCCGCTCGCCGAAGCCGTGATCTTCGCGATGATCGCGTCGTACTTCTTCTCGCGCACGCTGGTGCCGACGCTTGCGATGGCGCTGATGCGCGCCAAAGGCAGCGGCCGGCCGCCGCGCGGCGCATTCGCACGCATCGCGCGGTTCCAGGCCGCGTTCGAGCATCGCTTCGAGGCCGTGCGGCTGCGCTATCGCGCGCTGCTGTCGGCGGCGATCGCGCGGCGGCGCCGCTTCGCGGCCGCGTTCCTGCTCGCCTGCGTCGCATCGACGGGCCTCTACGCGTTCGCCGGGCAGGACTTCTTTCCGTCGGTCGACACCGGCGAGATTCGCCTGCATCTGCGCGCGCCGACCGGCACGCGGATCGAGGAAACCGCGCGGCTCACCGACGAAGTGGAAGCGAAGATCCGCAGCGCGATTCCGGCGAACCAGCTCGCGGGCGTGCTCGACAACATCGGCGTGCCGGTGAGCGGGATCAACCTCACGTACGACTCGTCGGACCCGATCGGCACCGAGGACGCCGACGTGCTCGTCACGCTGAAGCCGGATCACGCGTCGACCGCCGCGTACGTCGCGAAGCTGCGCAACGTGCTCGCGCAGGCGTTCCCCGGCGTGACGTTCGCGTTCCTGCCGGCCGACATCGTCAGCCAGATCCTCAACTTCGGGCTGCCCGCGCCGATCGACATCCAGATCGTCGGCAACAAGCTCGACCAGAACCGTGCGGTCGCGAACGCGCTGCTCACGAAGCTGCGCGGCGTGCGCGGGCTCGTCGACGCGCGCATCCAGCAGCCCGGCGACGAACCGGCGATCAACGTGAACGTCGATCGCACGAAGGCGATCCAGGCCGGTCTCGAACAGCGCGACGTCGCGCAGAACCTGCTGATCGCGCTGTCCGGCAGCTCGCAGACGACGCCGAACTTCTGGCTCGATCCGCGCAACGGCGTCAGCTACCCGGTGCTCGTGCAGACGCCGCAATACACGGTGAATTCGCTGCAGTCGCTTGCGAACGTGCCGCTGCCCGCCGGCACCGCCCGCTCGCCGCAGACGCCGGCCGGCGGCCCGGCCGCGGGCGCGCCCGCGCAGAACCTGCTCGGCGCGCTCGGCTCGTTCTCGCGCGCGACGCAGCAGGCCGTGGTGTCGCACTACAACGTGCAGCCGGTGCTCGACATCTTCGCGTCCGTGCAGGGGCGCGACCTCGGCGGCGTCACGGGCGACGTGACGAAGCTCGTCGACGCCGCGCGCGCGCAACTGCCGCCCGGCGCGTCGATCGTGCTGCGCGGCCAGGTGCAGGCGATGCACGAGTCGTTCGCGGGGCTGCTCGGCGGCCTCGCGCTCGCGATCTCGCTGGTCTACCTGCTGATGGTCGTGAACTTCCAGTCGTGGCTCGATCCGCTCGTGATCGTCGGCGGGCTGCCGGCATCGCTCGCCGGCATCGCGTGGATGCTGTTCGTCACGCGCACCACGCTGTCGGTGCCCGCGCTGACCGGCACGATCCTGTGCATCGGCATCGCGACCGCGAACAGCATTCTCGTCGTGAACGCAGCGCGCGAGTTGCTCGCGGCCGGCGCGCCGCCATGGCAAGCGGCGCTCGACGCGGGCTTCAACCGCTTCCGGCCCGTCGTGATGACCGCGCTCGCGATGCTGATCGGCATGTTGCCGATGGCGCTCGGCCTCGGCGACGGCGGCGAGCAGAACGCGCCGCTCGGCCGCGCGGTGATCGGCGGCCTCGCGTTCGGCACGGTGTCGACGCTGCTGTTCGTGCCGGTGCTGTTCGGCTTCGTCCATGCGTGGCTCGCCCGGCGTCGCGACGCCGCGGCAGCGCGGCACGCGCAGCACGCACCCGATACGCCGGCGCTGCGTTGAGCGCGGACGCCCGCCCCTTCTCATCCTTCGATTCGCCCGCCCCCGGACCCATCATGAACGACTCGATCGAACCCGTCGCCCCGCCGCCCGCCGCCGAAGCGGCCACCGTGGCCGCAGCCGTGCCGCCCGCCGCGCGCGGCGCCGCCTCCGATACGCCGCCGCCCCGCCGCGGCCGCAAGCTGGCCGTGCCGCTCGCGGCCGTCGCGCTCGCCGCCGCGCTGCTCGCGCTCGGCATCGTGCCGCGTATCGACGCACGCGCCGCGCAGCGCGCGCAGGTCGCCTCGCAGCAGGCGCTGCCGGTGTCGGTCGTCGTGCCCGGCGCGGCGCCGGCCGACCAGACACTGACGTTGCCCGGCTCGGTGATGCCGTATGCGGACGCGTCGATCTATGCGCGCACGAGCGGCTATATCGCGCACTGGAGCGCCGATCTCGGCGCGCGCGTGAAGGCCGGCCAGACGCTCGCGCAGATCTCGGCGCCCGATCTCGATGCGCAGCTGCGCCAGGCGCGTGCGGACGAAGCGAGCGCGCAGGCGAACTACGACTATGCGAAATCGACCGCGCAGCGCTGGCAGGACATGCTGAAAACGCAATCGGTGTCGCAGCAGGACACCGACACGAAGGTCGCGGACATGAACGCGAAGCGCGCGATGCTCGCGTCCGCGCAGGCGAACGTCGCGCATCTTGCCGAACTCGTGTCGTACGAGTCGGTCACCGCGCCGTTCGACGGCGTGATCACCGCACGCAACGTCGACGTCGGCACGCTCGTCACCGCGGGCGGCACGCCGGGCAGCCCGGGCCTGTCCGGCGAACTGTTCCATCTCGAACAGACGGACACGCTGCGCGTGTTCGTCGACGTGCCACAGGACAGCGCGACCGGCGTGTCGGCCGGCACGTCCGTCTATCTGACGACGCCGCAGTATCCGGGCCGGCGCTTTGCCGCGCAGGTCGCGCGCAGCGCGGGCGCGATCGATCCCGTCACGCGCACGCTGCGTGTCGAGATCGACGTCGACAACCGCGACGGCGCGTTGATGCCCGGCGCGTATGCGCAGGCGCATCTCGTCGTGCCGAGCGCGGCGCCGGCGCTTGAACTGCCGGTCAGCGCGCTGCTGTTCCGCCCGAACGGCGTGCAGGTCGCCACCGTCGGCGCGAACGGGCGTACGGCGCTGAAGACCGTGCAGATCGGGCGGGATTTCGGCACGCGCGTGGAGATCGTCGCGGGGCTCGCGGCGGCCGATCGCGTGATCGACAACCCGGGCGATGCGATCACGGTCGGGGAAGCCGTGAAGGTCGTGTCGACTTCGCACGATGCGGCGCCGGTTGCGGCTTCGTCCGCTTCGTCTGCTTCGTCTGCTCCGCCCGCGCAACCGGCTTCCGCGGTCAGTGCACGCGACGTGCCGCCGCCGCACGCGGCCGGTGCCGCGCCGGCTGCGTCGACACTCGCTCCCGCGCCCGCCCACGGCTGACCCATCGACGACCACCCACGAGATGCCTGCCATGCGTCTTCCTCATCCGCTCCCGTTCGCTCGCCGCATCGTCGCGCTCGGCGCCGTCGCCGCACTGACCGCCTGCTCGACGCTGCCGCGCTATTCGCCGCCCGCCGTCGCGGTGCCCGCGCACTATGCAGGCGCACCGACAGCACCTGCCGAACAAACCGGCTGGCACGTCGCGATGCCGGCCGACGCCGCCGCGCGCGGCGCCTGGTGGACCGTCTTCGACGATGCCGATCTGAACGCGCTCGAAGCGCGCGTCGACGTGTCGAACCAGACGGTGAAGAAAGCCGTCGCCGATCTGCAGCAAGCCCGCGCGATGGTCGACTATCAGCACGCCGGGTTCCTGCCGACGATCACGGCCGGTGCCGCGCAGAGCCGCGCGCGCGTGTCGCAGAACCGGCTCGGCTCGTCGCTCGCCGGCAAGACGACGCCCGACTACCAGGTCGGCGTGGCCGCGAGCTGGGAGCCCGACCTGTTCGGCCGCGTGCGCGACGCGGTGACCGGCGCGCAGGCGAACGCCGCCGCGAGCGCGGCCGACCTGCAGGCCGTGAAGCTGTCGGTCACGGCCGAACTCGCGACCGACTATTTCGCGCTGCGCTCGCTCGACACGCAGAAGCAACTGCTCGACGACACGGTGCATGCGTACGCGGACGCGCTGACGCTGCTCAAGCAGCAACTCGCGGCCGGTGCGATCGACGCGTCGGCGGTCGCGCAAGCCGAGACGCAGCTCGAATCGACCCGCACGCAGGACACCGACATCGATGCGTCGCGTGCGCAGTTGCAGCACGCGATCGCGACGCTCGTCGGCGAAAGCGCGTCGACGTTCGCGCTGCCGCCGCACGTACAGCCGTTCCACGTGCCGGCCATTCCGGCCGGCGTGCCGTCGCAACTGCTGGAGCGGCGGCCCGACATCGCGGCGGCCGAGCGTCGCGTCGCGGCCGCGAACGCGCAGATCGGCGAGGCGCGGGCCGCGTTCTTCCCGGATCTCGTGCTGTCGGCGAGCGCCGGCCTCGAAAGTTCGTTCTTCGCGCCGTGGCTCGCCGCGCCGAGCCTGTTCTGGTCGCTCGGCCCGCAACTCGCCGGCACGCTGTTCGACGGCGGCCGCCGCAGCGCGTCGCTGCGCGGCGCGCATGCGGAATACGACGGTGCGGTCGCCGACTACCGGCAAACCGTGCTCGTCGCGTTCCAGCAGGTCGAGGATCAGTTGTCCGCGCTCGATGCGCTCGCGTCCGAGGCCGGCAGCCAGCAGCGCGCGACCGACGCGGCCGACCTGTCGCTGCGGCTGACGACGAATCGCTTCAATGCCGGCGCCGTCAGCTATCTGGACGTGGTGACCGCGCAGACGATCGCGCTGACGAACCGGCGCACCGCCGATCAGATCGACGCGCGCCGGATCGAGGCCGAAGTCGGGTTGCTGAAGGCGCTGGGTGGTGGCTGGCAGGTGAGCGCAGGCGCGAACGCGAAGTCGAAAACCGGCGCGAAGGAACACGCGGCCGCCGCGCGCCACGAACCCGCCGTCACGCAACAGGCGGCCGGTTGAACATGAGCACGAACCGCGTACCGCGCGCATCGCTTTCGACCTGCGCGCTGCCGCCGTGCAGCTCCATCACCGAGCGCACGATCGCGAGGCCGAGCCCGGCCGTGCCGCCCGGCGCACCGCCGCTGCGCGCGGGGTCGCCGCGCACGAACCGGTCGAAGATCCGCGGCAGCAGCGCGGGATCGATCGGCTCGCCCGAATTCGCGACGACGACGCGCACCGCATCGGCCGTTTCATCGACGCTCAGCGTGATGACGCCGCCGGCAGGCGTGTAACGCAGCGCGTTCGCGAGCAGGTTGCCCACGGCCCGACGAAACAGTTCGACATCGGCCGTCAGCTGCCCCTGCCCGTCGACGCGCAACGTCGAGCCCGCTTCGTCGGCGAGCCCCTCGAAATACTCGGCGATGCGCTCGAGTTCGTCGCGCACGTCGAACGCGCGCTGCCGCGTGACGAAACTCGGATGCTCGGCGCGCGCGAGAAACAGGACGTTCTCGATCATCCGCGCGAGACGGTCGTATTCCTCGAGATTCGATTCGAGCAGCGTCTGGTACTCGTCGACCGAACGCGGCCGCGCGAGCGCGACTTCGGTGGCGCCGCGCATGTTGTTCAGCGGCGTGCGCAGGTCATGCGCGAGATCGGCGCTGAATTGCGACAGATGCGCGAATGCCTGCTGCAGGCGGCCGAGCATCGCGTTCTGCGCGTCGACCAGCGCGCGCAGCTCGGGCGGCGCGCGCGACGCGTCGAGCCGCGTGTCGAGCTTGTCGACCGTGATCCGGCCGGTGTTGTCGACGATCTCGCGCAACGGCGCGAGCGCCGTGCGGATCAGCCAGTAGCCGAGCAGCAGCGCGAACAGCGCGCCGAGCCCGCCGGCGAGCTTGAGCCGGTCGCGGTAGCCGTCGAGCAGATCGGCCCGGTCGCGCATGTTGCGCGCGATCGCGATGCGGATCGGCGTGCGGTCGCCGAGCGCGGCCTCGATCACGACGCCGCGCATCGGCGTGCCGCCGTCGGCGGTCCACGTGACGAGCCGGTCGTCCGTGATCCGGTCGTTCGCCGGAACCGGCACCGCGCGTGGCGCAAAGAGCTGCGCGTCGGCCAGCGGCGCCGAGGCGGCTGCCGGCGCGTCGTCGAGTGCGGCGAGCCGGACGTTGTGGCGCGCGAGCACGTCGCCCCTCGCATCGACGACGACCATCGACAGCGCCTCGTTGCCCAGCACCTGGCTCGTCAGCCGCTCCGCGTGCGAGCGAACCGCGTCGAGCGACTCGAGTTCGCCCGCGAGCCGGCGCGTGTGGCGCGCGGCCAGCACGATGTCGAGATCGTCCTGGGTGTTCACCTGCCGCTCGAGGCCCGCATACACGTATGCGCCGACGAGCGCGAACGCGGCCAGCGTGGTCGCGGCGAACGCGAGCGCGAGCGTCGCGGCCAGCGAGCGCGGCCGCGTCATGCGTCGTCCTTCGGTTCGAGCACGTAGCCGACGCCGCGCACGGTATGGATCAGCTTGACCGGGAACGCGTCGTCGATCTTCGCGCGCAGGCGCCGGATCGCGACTTCGACGACGTTGGTGTCGCTGTCGAAATTCATGTCCCACACGTACGACGCGATCTGCGTGCGGCTCAGCACCTCGCCCTGGCGCCGCGCGAGCAGCTGCAGCAGCGAGAATTCCCGCGGCGTCAGGTCGATCCGCGTCGCGCCGCGCTTCACGCGGCGGCGCACCACGTCGATGTCCAGATCGCCGACCGCCAGATGCTCGGTCTCGCGCGGCGGCCCGCGACGCGCAAGCGTGCGGATCCGGGCGAGCAGCTCGACGAACGCGAACGGCTTCACGAGGTAGTCGTCGGCGCCGAGTTCGAGGCCGTGCACGCGGTCCTGCACGTCGTCGCGCGCGGTCAGGAACAGCACCGGCGTCGTGTGCGTGTCGCGCAGCCGCTTGAGCACGCCCCAGCCGTCGAGCACGGGCAGCATCACGTCGAGCACGATCACGTCGTAACGCTCTTCCTGCGCGAGCATCAGCCCTTCGCCGCCGTCCTTCGCGAGATCGACGCTGAAACCCGATTCCTCGAGCCCCTTCTTCAGGTACGCGCCCGTCTTCGGTTCGTCTTCGACTATCAGGATGCGCATCGCCGGCTCCGTCGCATTCGTGGGGACATGCGGCGATGTTACCGGGAAACGGCGACGCGGCGCCGCTGCGTGCAAGCGCGAATGGCGTAGATGACAAAACCGTAATCAGCCGGTCAGCCTGGCGTGCGGTTGCACGAAAACAGGGACACATTGGCATCGCGGGGCGGTTCGGCCGCGCGCGCCAACGCCGGCCGTCCATGCGGTTCATCGCTGTTCGCGCGCGCCGGACGGAACGGCGCGGCCGGCGCCGGTCAGGCTAACGCCGCCGGCTCGCGCAGGGCGGCTCGCTCACCCCGACGCGGGCGACCCAGCCGCGGTAGAACGCGCGGTACTTCAGCACGAGCGTGTCGTACCGGCTGTACGCACCGCCGCCGTCCGGCTTCATCCCGTTCCAGATCCTGACGTCGTACCCCGCCGCCTGTCGGGTCTGGAGCCCGGACAGCAGGTAGTCGATCGCGCGCCGCGGCACGCCGTGCGCCTTCCTGATCGAGAACTGGAGCAGCTTGTATTTGACGTCTGCGTCCAGCGCGACGGTCGTCACGCATCCGCCCGGGTAGCCGTCGAAGTGCAGGTTCATCTGCGACATGTTCATGCCAAGCGCGCGCGACAGCATGCCGAACGGCCCGAAGAGATCAGGCGCGCCGCGAGCGAGTGGATCGTCACCGCGGTGTCCTCGAGCCCGCGGGAGAACAGAAAGGCCATGAAGACGAGCACATTCACGGAAGCGCGAATCGCATTCGCGCTCAAACATTTCAACGGCGCGCCAGCGCTGGCCGGCCGCGAACCGCGACACTGACGAATCGAGGAGGCCGCGTGCCCATCCAGGAAGCCTTGCTGAAGATGTCGATGTACGTGTCGCTGGTGCCGATCGTGCCGGGGCCGACCAATACGCTGCTGCTGTCGTCCGGGTTGAAGGTCCGCCTACGTGGCACCTGGCCGCTGATCGTCGCCGAGGCGCTCGGCTACCCGATCGCGATTGCCGGATGGGGATTCTTCCAGTCCGCGCTCGCTGCGGGCCGGCCCTGGCTTTATGACGCGGTCAAGCTCGCGAGTTCCGTCTACATCTTTTTCCTCGCGCTGAAGATGTGGACGCATAAAGCAAGCTGGGCGGCGCGCGGCGCTTCATTGCGCGACGCCGCGCTTCGGAAACCGCATCGCTATGACGAGCCCGCCGTCGGCCGCATTGGCAATTTGCAGCGTGCCGCCGTGATGGCGAACGAGGCGGTGAACGATGGCCAGGCCCAAACCGCTGTGCGAGGTGCCGCCGCGAGCGGGATCGAGCCGGACAAACGGACGCAGCACGCGATCCAGATCAGGCTCGGATACGCCGGGCCCGTGGTCTCGCACCACGAGTTCGTAGTGCTCGCCATGCGCTCGCGTGGTGATCTCCACGGGCGGCTCGCCGTAGGTCAGCGCATTTTCGACGAGGTTCGAGAGCATGCGGTCGATGTCGACCGCGGGTAGCATGAAGTCGGGCCCCGCGTGAAGATCGAGCGTGACGAGCGCATCCCGGTGCGCCTCGCCGCTCGGACTTAGTGCGTCGGTGTAATCGCGACGGCAATGCGTGTCCACGCTGATCCGCGGCGAACCTTCGGGGATCTCGCGCGCAAAGTCGAGAAACTGCGTGATGACACGCGACATGGACTCGGTATCGCGCAGAAAGCCCTCGCGATCGCCACGATCGGTCAGCAGGTCTGCCCGCACCTGCATGCGTGTGATCGGTGTACGCAGGTCGTGCGCGATACTCGCCAGCATCACGGCGCGCTCGCGCTCGGCCACGGCCAGCTCGCCGGTCATGTCGTTGAAGTCGCCGATCAGCTCGCGCAATTCGCGCGGCCCGCGCTTGCGCACGATGTTCAGATGGTGGCCGGTGCGATGTTCGCGCGCGGCTGCGGCAAGATCGCGAATGGGGCGATTCAATTGCCACGCAAGCACGACGGCAACCACGATGGCGAACATCAGCGTCAACGCCAGCGCCCCGGTGAAACGGCTCAGCGGCACCTCGGCTTGCGGCAGCACGATGCCACGCGTGCTGCCCGCGGGGAGCACGCGCAGCGTGCCGTCGTCGTCCATTGCCACGTGAGTGCCCGGCGGCAGCACGTGCCGCAATTGCCGTTCGATGGGCCCGTTCGTGTCGTCGCGAAAGCGCCGCGCGTCGGCGGCCGGCAGTTGCTTCAGGTCCACGAACGAAATACCGAGGATGTCCGCCCCGGACCGCTCGCCGTCGCCGCCCCGCCCGTCCATGCCGGCGGCAACCTCCACGACGCGCGAAATATGGAAGGCGGCGAGGCTCGCGCGCGTTCGCTCGATCAACAGCAGCGACGTGAGATGAACCAGCATCAGCAGGCCCACCGTGGTGATGACGAGCCGGCCGAACATCGTATCAAGTGGATTCTTCATCGGCCGGGTGGTCGGGAATGAACATGTAGCCGATCCCGCGCACGGTTTGCAGCCGTCGGGGATTGGACGGGTCGTCCTCGATCAGGCGGCGCAGGCGCCATACCGGCACGTCGATGCCGCGCTCGGTCACTTCGGCATCCGGACCGTGGAGCAATTCGATGAGCCGCGTACGCGAAAGCGTTTCCATGGGGTGCGAGGCCAGCACCTCAAGCAGCGCGTACTCGCCGCCGGTGAGCTTCACGGGCGTGCCTTCGCACAGCAGCGTGCGCGTCGCGAAATCCAGTTCGAAGCGGCCGAACCTGAACGGGGCGGGCTTCTCCTGCACCGCTGTCGTCCGCGGTGGCCCTTGGCGGCGCAGCACTGCCTGGATGCGCGCGAGCAGTTCCTGTGGCATGAACGGCTTGCCCAGATAGTCGTCCGCCCCGAGTTCGAGCCCGAGCACGCGGTCAATGCCTTCGGCGCGCGCGGTCAGCATGATGACGGGAATCGTGTCGCCGCTCGCGCGCAGCTGCTTGAGCGCGGTGAGGCCATCCACGCCCGGCATCATGAGGTCCAGCACGATGATGGCCGGCCGTTCGCGCTCCAGCCGCCGCGCGAGATTCGTTGCATCGTGCAGAACGGAGAACTCGATGCCGCGCTGCTGGAAGAACCTGCGCAGCAGGTCGCGCAGTTCCGCATCGTCGTCGACGAGCAGGACTTGCGGCGCGGAGCCGGGGATGGAAGGTGGGTGCATTTCAGGTATTCAGGGCGGCGTGAGGACGAAATGATGGTAGCCCGGATACGATCTGACTGGCTTTCGAAATATTACTGTGATTTGCGATTCCTAACGGAACCGGCACAAGGGTCGGGCCGCGAGGGTATTACGTATGCCGAAATCCCGATTCTCTTCCCCCTCTCCAGGCGCGTCACTGGACAGTAAGTTTCCGTAAGCACAAAAAAATGCGCCGTCGGTAGCGTTACGCCTTGTCCAGCACCGGCACCGCCCAGGTCCCCCTGAAGCGTCCGGAGCCGTCCCGTTCTCGCATCGCGCGACATCGCGATGTCCAAACAGGTCAAAGATGAAGACGCCCATTCTCCCGAATCACGCGCACCGCCCCATGACGTACAGGCCGCGCCAGCTGTTTGCCGCACTCTCGATCCTTGCGATAGTCGGAACCGCCGGCTGCAACAGGCAAACCGGCGCACCGCCCGGCGGCTTCGCCGCGCAGACCGCCCAGGTGGGCGTGCTCTCGCTCGCGCCGCAGCGCATCGTCGAAACGACCGAACTCTCCGGCCGCCTTTCCGCGCAGAAGGTCTCCGACGTACGACCGCAGGTGAGCGGCATCATCCTCAAGCGCTTGTTCGTGGAAGGCGGCGACGTGAAGGCGGGCCAGGTGCTCTACCAGATCGATCCGGCCACCTACCAGGCTGCCTACGACCAGGCGCGTGGCACGCTGGAAAACGCCCGCGCCACGCTGGCTTCGGCGAAGACGAAAGCGGACCGCTTCACCGAACTCGTGAAGATCAACGCCGTGAGCAAGCAGGACTACGACGACGCCGTCGCCGCGGTTCGCGCAGACGCCGCGAGCGTCACGGCCGACGAGGCAGCGCTCGAATCCGCGCGCGTGAACCTCGAATACACGCACGTGCGTGCGCCCATCTCCGGACGCATCGGCGCATCGACCGTGACGGAAGGCGCGCTCGTGACCTCGAACCAGACCACCGCGCTCGCCACCATCCAGGCGTTCGACCAGATGTACCTCGACGTCACGCGCCCCAGCACGGAATGGCTGAGGTTTCGCAAGGCCTTCGCTTCCGGGCGCCTGAAGAAGACGGGCAGCGACAGCGCCGCCGTCACGCTCGTGATGGAAGACGGCACCGAATATGCCCGCCCCGGCGTGCTGCAGTTCTCCGGCGTCACGGTGGACGCCACCACCGGATCGGTCACGCTGCGCAGCACGTTCCCGAACCCCGAACGCGAATTGCTGCCCGGCATGTTCGTGCGCGCCCGCCTGGAAGAAGGCGAGAACGACAACGCGATACTCGTGCCGCAGATGGCCGTGACGCGCGCGTCGGACGGCAAGGCGAGCGTCTACGTCGTGGATGCGGCCGGCAACGCGCGGCAGGTGCAAGTCACGGCCGACAACGCATTCCGGGACCAATGGATCGTGACCTCGGGCCTGCACGCCGGCGACCGCGTGATCGTGAGCGGCCTGCAGAGCGTGCATGCGGGCGCGCCGGTCAAGGTGGCGGCCGATACGCCGCAGACGCAGGCGAACGCGGCATCCGCGGCACCCGCGACGGACACGGCCTCGACCGTGTCGGCACAACGCTAGGCGGAGAACGGCATGGCAGAGTTCTTCATCAAGCGCCCCATTCTCGCGTGGGTCATGGCCATCGTCATCATGCTGGTGGGCGCGGCGGCGGTCACGAGTCTTCCCGTCGCGCAGTACCCCACCATCGCGCCGCCCTCGGTGCAGGTGACGGCCACTTACCCCGGCGCCTCCGCCGACACCGTCGCGGCAACCGTGACCCAGGTGATCGAGCAGAAGCTGAGCGGCATCGACAACGTGCTGTACATGTCGTCCACGAGCAGTTCCGCCGGGCAAGCCACCATCACGCTGACGTTCAATCCCGGAACGAATCCCGACATCGCGCAGGTACAGGTGCAGAACAAGGTGACGCAGGCCACGCCTACCCTGCCCCAAACGGTGCAGGAGCAAGGTGTGCAGGTCGCGAAGGCGTCGACGAGCTTTCTCATGATCGTCGCGCTCTCGTCGCCGGGCGGCACCTGGAATTCGGTGGATCTCGGCAACATCATCGCGACCCGGATCGAAGATCCGCTCGCGCAGTTGAACGGCGTGGGCGACGTGACGCTGTTCGGCGCGCAGCACGCGATGCGCATCTGGCTCAACCCGGTGAAGCTGCACGGTTTCGGACTCACGCCCTCCGACGTGACCACGGCCATCACGAACCAGAACGTCGAGCTTTCCACGGGGCAGGTCGGCGGCTCGCCGGCAACAGCTTCGCAGGCGATCAACGCGACCATCCGCTCGTCGAGTCTGCTGACGAGCGCCGACCAGTTCGCCAGCATCCTGCTGCGCGTGAACAGCGACGGCTCCCGCGTGCTGCTGAAGGACGTGGCGCGCGTGGAGGTGGGCGGCGACAGCTACGACACCTCGTCGCGTCTGAACGGCAAGCCGGCATCCGCGCTCGCCATCAAGCTCGCCACCGGCGCCAACGCGCTGGATGCAGCCAACGCCGTGCGCGCGAAGCTCGCCGAGATCCAGCTGCAATTGCCGAAGGACGTCGCGATCAGTTACCCGTACGACACCACGCCGTTCGTTCGCATCTCGATCGAAGAGGTCGTGAAGACGCTGTTCGAAGCGGTCGTACTGGTCTTCCTCGTGATGTACCTGTTCCTGCAGAACGTGCGCGCCACGCTGATTCCGACCCTCGTGGTGCCCGTTGCGCTGCTCGGCACGTTCGGCGTGATGTCGATGATCGGTTTTTCGATCAACGTACTCTCGATGTTCGCGATGGTGCTCGCCATCGGCCTGCTCGTGGACGACGCCATCGTGGTGGTGGAAAACGTCGAGCGCATCATGAGCGAGGAGAAGCTCGGCCCGAAGGAAGCCACGCACAAGGCGATGGGGCAGATTACCGGCGCCCTGGTCGGCGTGACCACCGTGCTCACCGCCGTCTTCATTCCGATGGCGTTCTTCGCGGGCTCCACGGGCGCGATCTACCGGCAGTTCTCCATCACCATCGTCTCGGCGATGCTGCTGTCGGTCATGCTCGCGCTTACGCTCACGCCGGCGCTGTGCGCCACGCTGCTCAAGCGCGCCGACGTGGAGCACCACGACAAGCGCGGCTTCTTCGGCTGGTTCAACCGGTGGTTCGCCAAGCGCAACGCGGGCTACAGTTCCTCGCTCGCACGCGTGGTCGCGCGACCCGCGCGTTACATGCTGCTCTACGGCGCGATCGCCGGCGTCGTGGCGTTGCTCTACGTCACGTTGCCCTCCTCGTTCCTGCCTGACGAAGACCAGGGCTACTTCATCGTGTCGATCAGCGCGCCCGCGGGCACGCCGGCCTCGCGTACGCTGAAGACGGTGGAGGCCGTGGAGCAGTACGTGCTGAAAGACGAGCCGGGCGTCAAGCAGGTCATCGCCATCAACGGCTTCAGCTTCAACGGCCAGGGGCAGAACAACGCCATCGCGTTCGTGACGCTCAAGGACTGGAGCCTGCGCGGTTCGCGCGACAGCGTGTCGGCCATCATCGCGCGCGCCAACCAGCATTTCGCCGGCAATCGCGACGCGCGCATCTTCGTGCTGAATCCGCCCGCCATTCAGGAACTGGGTACGCAAAGCGGCCTCGACTTCGAGATAGAAGATCGCGGCGGCGCAGGCCACGACAAGCTGCTCGCGGTGCGCAACCAGTTTCTCGGCATGGCGTCGAAGGAGCCGACGCTCGCGATGGTGCGCCCGTCCGGCCTTGAAGACACGCCCCAGCTGCAGGTGGACATCGACCGCGAAAAAGCCAACGCGCTGGGGCTTTCCATCTCGGACGTCAACGCGACGCTGCAGACCGCGTTCGGTTCGTCCTACGTGAACAACTACATCGACACGGGGCGCGTGCAGAAAGTCTACGTGCAGTCGGACGCCCCGTATCGCATGATGCCTGCCGACCTTGGCGACTGGTATGTGAAGGCAAGCAGCAGTGCGTCGAGTTCGTCGTCTTCATCGTCCTCGAGCACCACGAGCACGACCGGCTACGACTCCACGATGGTGCCCTTCTCGTCGTTCGCAAAGAGCCACTGGACGTTCGGGCCGCCACAGATCGAGCGCTACAACCGGCAGCTCGCCACCGGCATTTCGGCCGCCACGCGGCCCGGCGTGAGCACCGGCGAGGCAATGACGGCAGTCGAACAGCTTGCACGCAAACTGCCGCCCGGCTTCGCCGTGGAATGGACGGGCCAGTCGTATCAGGAGAAGCAGGCCGGCTCGCAAGCCACGGTGCTCTATGCGATCTCGCTCGTCGTCGTGTTCCTGTGCCTGGCGGGCCTCTACGAAAGCTGGTCGATTCCGCTTGCGGTGCTGCTCGTCGTGCCGCTCGGTGTGCTGGGCGCGTTACTTGCCGCTCATGGGCGCGGGCTTTCGAACGACATCTATTTCAAGGTGGGGCTGCTGGCCACTATCGGTCTGTCCACGAAGAACGCCATCTTGATCGTCGAGTTCGCGAAGGATCTGCAAGCGCAGGGACGCAGCCTCGTGGACGCCGTACTCGAAGCCGCCCACATGCGGCTGCGCCCCATTCTCATGACTTCGCTCGCGTTCGTGTTCGGCGTCCTGCCGCTCGTCATCAGTACGGGTGCCGGCGCCGGCGCACGCCACGCCATCGGCACGGGCGTGACGGGCGGCATGATCGCGGCCACGGTGCTCGCCATCTTCTTCGTACCGGTCTTCTTCGTCGTGGTGCGCAGACTGTTCAACGAACACGGTCACACGACGGACTCCGCCGACATCAACGAGGGCAACGCATGAAACGCACACTGATCGCCCTTGTCTGCACGGGCATGCTGGCAGGCTGCACGCTGGACCCGACGTACCAAAGGCCGGCCGCACCGGTCGACAATACCTGGTCCACCGTGCCCTCGCGGTCGCAGCCGAAGGCCGCGCAGAGCACGGCTGCGGCACCGCTGGGAGCCGACCTCGGCTGGCGCGACTTCTTCAAGGATCCGCGACTGCAAAAGCTGATCGAACTCGCGCTCGCGAACAACCGCGACATGCGCGTGGCCGCGCTCAACGTGGCGCAGTACGAAGCGCAGTACCGCATCGCGCGCGCCAACGTCGGACCGGCCATCAACGCATCCGGCTCGATCACGCGCGAACGCGTGGCCGGCTCCACGGGCGCATACGGTTCGAGCAGCGCGAGCGTGGGCCTCACATCGTGGGAAATCGACTTCTTCGGCCGCCTGCGCAGCCTCAAGCGTCAGGCGCTGGAGCAGTACCTCGCCACGGACGCCGCGCGCACCAGCACGCAGATCAGCCTGATCGCGACCGTCGCCACCGACTATCTGCAACTGCGCTCCGACGAGACGTCGTTGCAGATCGCGCAGAACACCGTGGATGCGGACCAGCACACCTACGATCTCACGGTGAACATGATGAAAATGGGCAGCGCGTCGCTGCAGGACGTGCGCCAGGCCGAAAATTCGCTGGCGAGCGCGCGGTCGAGTCTCGCCTCGTACACGCGTGCGGTCGCGCAGGACCGCAACAACCTGGTGGCCGAAATCGGTGCGCCGCTGCCCGACGATCTGCCGCAGGGCCCTTCGCTGATGGAAAGCGAGCACACGTTCGCGGACATCGGCGAAGGCGTGCCGTCGGATCTGCTCGCGCGCCGGCCCGACATCGTCGAAGCCGAGCACACGCTGAAGGCCGCCAACGCCAACATCGGTGCGGCGCGCGCCGCGTTCTTTCCGAAGATCGAGCTGACGGCTTCCGCGGGCACCACGAGCGGCAGCCTCTCGAACCTGTTCAAGGCGGGCACGGGGGCGTGGACGTTTGCGCCGACCCTCTCGGTGCCGCTCTTCGATTTCGGCTACAACCGCGCCACGCTGGACGTGGCGAAAGTCGAGAAGGACATCGACGTCGCCCACTATGAAAAGGCCATCCAGACGGCGTTCAAGGAGGTGTCGAATGCACTCGCGGGACGCACCACGTACGTCACCCAGGTCGCCGCGGATCGCGACTACGTCGAGTCCGCGCGGCAGTACTACGACCTCGCGCAGGCACGCTACCGCAGCGGCACCGACAGCTTCCTGACCCTGCTCGACGCGCAGCGCACGCTCTACGCCGCGCAACAGCAACTGGTCACGGACATGCTCGCCAAGCAGTCCAATCTCATCACGCTGTACAAGGTGCTGGGCGGCGGCTGGCGGGAAACGAGCGCGGTGGCGCAGCGGTAGCCTCCGTACGCCCGTGACCGACGCGCTTTCGCACATCACGGGCGTCTTGCCATCGATGCCTCGTTCCCCCGCAGGAACGGACTGCTAAAAACAGCGATGCGCACGACGGATCGCGCGCGGTTCTCGCGAAAGCCCGTCTTTCTGGCCCATCCTCGCCCGGCCCTCCCACGTGCAATCTTTTTGCATGCCGACAGCGGCATGCGGGCGTCTCGTCCGCCTGGCCAGCGGCCGAAAAGTGACCCTCCTAACATCATAGGATTGCATTTTCACATTTAATGTGATTTTATTATCACCTGTCGCGAGCGGCCGCCGACCATGCGCGCGCCGCGGCGCATCCCATACCAAGGAAGAGACGCAGATGGAGACAATCGCCGTCATCGGCAGCAACATGGTCGACCTCGTGACCTATGTCGCGCGCATGCCCGCCCGGGGCGAGACGCTGGAGGCCCCGAACTTCGAGCTCGGCTGCGGCGGCAAGGGCGCGAACCAGGCCGTCGCGGCCGCGCGCCTCGGCGCGCGCGTCGTGATGGTCACGAAAGTCGGCGACGACGTGTTCGCCGACAACACGATCCGCAACTTCGAGCGCGAAGGCATCGACACCACGCACGTGCGCAAGGTCGCCGGCGTGCCGAGCGGCGTCGCGCCGATCTTCGTCGAACCCGATTCGAGCAACAGCATCCTGATCGTCAAGGGCGCGAACCGCCACCTGCGGCCGGCCGACATCGACGCGGCCGCGCCGATGCTCGCCGAATGCGCGCTGATCGTGCTGCAGCTCGAGATCGAGCTCGACACCGTCTATCACGCGATCGAATTCGGCGCGCGGCACGGCATTCCGGTGCTGCTGAATCCCGCACCGGCGGTCGCCGACCTCGATTTCGAACGCATCCGCTCCGTCGAATTCTTCGTGCCGAACGAAACCGAGCTCGCGATCGTGTCGGGTATGCCGGTCGATTCGCGCGAAAGTGCGACCCGCGCCGCCGAAGCGCTGGTCGCGCGCGGGCTCAAGCACGTGCTGGTCACGCTCGGCAGCAACGGTTCGCTGCTGGTATCGCGCGACGGCGTGCGGCACGTGCCGGGCGTGCCGGTCGACGCGCGCGACACGACGGGCGCGGGCGATGCCTATATCGGTTGCTTCGCACGCTGCTACGCGGCGTCGCGCGACGCGATCGATGCGATGCGTTACGCATCCGCGTACGCCGCGCATTCGGTCACGGGCCTCGGCACGCAAAAGTCGTACGCCGACGCCGCGACGTTCGAACGCTTTCTCCGCGACGCCGGCTTCTGACCGGCGCCTTCATCGACGAGACATTGGGAAGGAGACACCCATGAGCCGAACCCGGATCGAACACGCCCCCGACGGCTATTACCTGAATCGCACGCCGCTCTTCGCGTTCACGCTGCTGTGCTGCCTGTTCGCGCTGTGGGGCACCGCCGCGAACCTGAACGACGTGCTGATCGCGCAGTTCAAGAAATCGTTCTTCCTGTCCGATTTCGAATCGGCGTTCGTGCAGTCCGCGTTCTATCTCGGCTACTTCTTCCTTGCGATTCCGGCCGCGACCGTCGTGAAGAAGTTCAGCTACAAGACGACGATCCTCGTCGGCCTGCTGCTCTACACGACCGGCTGCCTGCTGTTCTTCCCGGCCGCGTCGATGGCGAAGTACGGAATGTTCCTCGTCGCGCTGTTCGTGATCGCCGCGGGCCTGTCGTTCCTCGAAACGGCGTCGA
Source organism: Burkholderia sp. 28_3 (assembly GCF_003253915.1). Lineage (NCBI taxonomy): Bacteria > Pseudomonadati > Pseudomonadota > Betaproteobacteria > Burkholderiales > Burkholderiaceae > Burkholderia > Burkholderia sp. 28_3. The sequence goes on along the minus strand of NZ_QKZF01000029.1, from coordinate 13,283 downwards.
ACTCGTATTCGACGCTGATGGGCCCGCGCGACACCAGCACCCGGCGCCTGAACATCTCGCAGACGTTCTATCCGTTCGGCGCGATGGCCGGCGTCTACATGGGCAGCTTCCTGATCTTCAAGGAAGGCGACGCGTCGCATGCGCAGCTCGCGGCGATGTCGGCCGCCGACGCGCACACGCATCAGCTCGCGATGATCCAGGCGACGCTCGAGCCGTACAAGTGGCTGATCGTCGTGCTCGTCGCGGTGTTCATCGTGTTTGCGCTCACGCCGTACCCGGCCTGCAAGGGCAACGGCACGGGCGCGGTCACGCACCGGATCGACGCGCGCGGCACGCTCGCTCGGCTGTTCGGCAACCGGCGCTTCGTCGCGGGAGTCGTCGCGCAGTTCCTGTACGTCGGCGCGCAGGTCGGCGTATGGAGCTTCACGATCCGGCTCGCGATGCAGATCGGCGGCCTCACCGAGCGCGGCGCATCGCGCTACCTGCTCGCAACCTTCTTCGCGTTCTTCGTCGGCAAGCTGGTCGCGACGCTCGTGATGAAACGCGTCGGGCCGGCCAAGGTGCTGATCGTCTACGGCATCCTGTGCATCGCGCTGCTCGCGTACACGATCAGCGTACACAACATCACCGCCGTCTATGCGGCCGTGTGCGTGAGCGTCTTCCTCGGCCCGTGCTGGCCGACGATCTACGGGCTGACGATCGACGGCCTCGGCAAGGACACCGAATACGGCGGCTCGATCCTCGTGATGAGCATCGTCGGCGGCGCGGTCGTGCCGCTGATCCAGGGGCTGATCTCGGATCACACCGGCGGCAACATGCAGCTCGCGTTCGTCGTGCCGCTCGTCTGCTTCGTCGTGATCGTCTACTACGGCTTCTACTGCCTGCGTCACCTGCCGGCGGCGACGCCCGACGCGGCGGCCGACGGCCACGCGTCCACGCGCTACGCCGCGACGCGCAACACGTCGGGAGCCTGACGATGCGGGGCGAGATCGAACTGCGGCGCGACGACTTCCGCGAAACACCGCGCACGCTGTACCGCACCGACGGCCTCACCGTGACCGCGTTCGCGTATCCGTCCGGCGTCGAGGCGCTGAAGCTCGAGAACCGCCGCGGCCATCTCGTCGTGCTGCCGTATCTCGGCCAGATGATCTGGGCGGCCGAATTCGACGGCCGCGACCTGACGATGAAGCACATGTTCCGGCAGCCGAAGCGCGTGGCGTCGATCATCGACACCTACGGCTGCTTCATGTTCCACAGCGGACTGCTGCGCAACGGCTGCCCGGGGCCGGACGACACGCACGCGCTGCACGGCGAGATGCCGTGCGCGCCGATGGACCGCGCGAGCCTCGTCGTCGGCGCGGATGCGCGCGGCGCGACGGTCGAGGTGACCGGCGAGTACGAATACGTGCAGGGCTTCGGCAGCCACTACGTCGCGCGTCCGTCGGTGCGGCTGGCCGAGCACGATGCGCGGATGACGATCGCGATGGACGTGACGAACCTCGGCGGCGCGCCGATGGACCTGATGTACATGGCCCACCTGAACTACGCGTACGTGCCGGGCGGCCGCTTCGAGCAGTCGCTCCCGCCTGGCGGCATGCGGCTGCGCGACAGCGTGCCCGCGCACGTGAAGCCGACCGCCGCGTGGCGCGACTACACGGCCACGCTCGCGCGCGATCCGGCGCGGCTCGCGACGCTCGATGCGCCCGCGCTGTACGACCCCGAGATCGTGTTCTTCATGAACGAGGTTGAAACGGACGGCGACGGCGTCGCGCATTTCCGGCTCGCGCATCCGGACGGCGGCGCGTTCCACACCGCGTACCGCCCCGCGCAATTCCCGCATGCGACGCGCTGGATCCTGCACAACGCGGACCAGCAGGTCGCCGCGTTCGCGTTGCCGTCGACCTGCGAGCCCGAAGGTTACGAAGCCGAACGCCACAAGGGCCACGTCGCGGCGCTGGCGCCGGGCGCGTCGCGCCGCTTCGACGTGGTCACCGGCTACCTGAGCGCGGCGGAAGCGCGCGATGCGTGATGTGATGGAAAACGTGATGAAAACCGCGACGAAAAGCGAAAGCGCGCCGCACGCCCGCGCCGCCTCACGTCACGAGCGCGATCCCGTGCTCGCGGATCGCGGTTTCGTAGCGACGGCTCAGTTGCCCGTCGGAGATCACGTAGTTGAAATCGGTCAGTTCCGCGAAATAGGCCGCGCGCACTTCGTCGAACTTCGTGTGGTCGACCAGCAGGAAGCGGTTCTGCGCGCGCGCCATCACCTTCTTCTTCGCATCGACTTCGTGGAAGTTGAAGCACGTGACGCCGCAGCGGTCGCTCACGCCAGCGGCCGAGATGAACGCCTTCGACACGCGCACCGAATCGAGGATGCCCGTTTCGGCGACCGATTCGAACACCATGTTCTGGCGGTGATACGCGCCGCCGCACAGGATCACGTTGCAATGCGGCTTCTGCTGCAGCTTCGCGAACACGTTCAGCGAATTGCAGACCGCCGTGAATTCGAGGTCGTCGGCAATGAAATCGACGATGAACGGCGTGGTCGACCCGCAGTCGACGAAGATCGTGTCGCCGGTCGTCACGAATTGCGCGGCCAGCTTGCCGATGCGGCGCTTTTCCTCGGTCTGCCGGTTGTTCTCGGCGCTGATCAGGTATTCGCCGATGTCGCTGCGCTGCGCGGCGAAATGGCGCGTCACGTAGCCGCCGATCAGGCTGAGGCCGTGCGGGTTGTCCGCGAGATCGCGGCGGATCGTCATTTCGGACACGCCGAACAACTCGGCGACTTCCTTCAGATGAATCGCGTTCTGCCCTTGCAGCACGTTCATCAATGTCTTGATCCGCTCGCCCTTCTTTGTTTCCATGCCTGTATCCTGCGTGCCCGCCGCGTGAGTCGCTCGTCGTGCCGGGCGCGCGGGCCCGGCCGGAATGTCGTATTTGTAACAAACCGATGTGAAAACATCAACTTTCCGTGTGCCCTTTCCGCACACGATCCGTGGAGTCCTGACACATGCCGCTTTCCAACGCCCAACTCGCCCAAACCATCGATCACACGCTGCTCGCGCCCGACGCGAGCGACGCGCAGATCCGCGAACTCTGCCGCCAGGCGGCCGAGCATCGCTTTTACTCGGTCTGCGTGAATTCGGCGAACGTGCCGCTCGCCGCGCGCGAGCTGGCCGATACCGGCGTGCTCGTGTGTGCCGTGGTCGGCTTTCCGCTCGGCGCGGGGCTGTCCGCCGCGAAGGCATTCGAAGCCACCGCCGCGATCGCGGCGGGCGCCGGCGAGATCGACATGGTGATCAACATCGGCGCGCTGAAAAGCGGCCGCGCCGACGACGTGAAGGCCGACATCGACGCCGTGCATCGCGCGTGCGGCACGGTGCCGCTCAAGGTGATCCTCGAAACGGGGTTGCTGACCGACGACGAGAAGGTGCGCGTGTGCGAGATGTGCCGCGATCTCGGCGTCGCGTTCGTGAAGACGTCGACCGGGTTCGGCCACGGCGGCGCGACGCTCGCCGACGTCGCGCTGATGCGCCGCACGGTCGGGCCGACGCTCGGCGTGAAGGCGTCGGGCGGCGTGCGCGACCGCGCGGCCGCGCTCGCGATGCTCGAAGCCGGCGCGACGCGGCTCGGTACGAGCTCGGGAGTGGCGATCGTCAGCGATCAGGCGGGCGGCGGATCGGGGTACTGACGCGCGAACGGCCGGCCTTCGCACGCGTGCATCACGCGTCAAGACTGGCCGTCGAAACGCCTCGCGCAGGTTCCGGCCGGACCCGGTCCGACGTCGGACGCACGCCAGGCGACGCTCGGTGCGGCACACGCCATCGACGGCCAGCACGGCGATGCTGCGATCGGTGGTGCACACATCGGCTGCACCACCGCTACGGCGGCGCCGGCCGGGTACTGCGCTCGCCCGGCACGTGGCGGCATCGCGACGTCCACGTTGCCCCGCCCGCGCCATTCACGACCCGATAGCCCTTGTCGCAGAACGCGTCGGGCTGCTCGGCCGTCGGCAACCAACGTAAGGTATCGAACAGAAGCGTCCTTCGCGAAAATACGAAAATCGAAAAATCAGAGGCCGTCTGCATCGCTTCGCGATCCGTGAACTCATCGTCAAGGCTCCAATGCAAGCCAATCTTCGGTCCCGGTTCCATCACGACGGCTTTGCGGTCATCAACGGGCTGATCGACACCGCGGAGATCGAAGACTTGCGCGAAATCGGCCATCGTCTGCTCGGCAGTCGCACGGGCTACGCCGAGGGCCTGATGTTCGATTTCTATCCCGAGTCGAACGGGGGCGATTCCGGGCCTCAACTTCTCCAACTTCACTGGGCGTCCTATTTCGAGCGTCGGCTGGCGAAACTCCGTATCCGCTGCGCCGCGTTCGATATCGCCAAGGCGCTGCTCGGCCCGAATGTTCGTTTTGCCGGCGACAGCTTTTTCCTGAAGCAGTCGCGTACGGACACCGTGACGCCATGGCATCAGGACGACGCGTTTACCGACGCGCGCATCGACCATCGCGAAGTCAACTTCTGGATTCCGTTGCAAGCCGTGTCGGTCGACAACGGGTGCATGCGGTTCATCCCCGGGTCTCACCTGTACGACGTCCTTCCGCACGTACCGCTCGGGGGCGACGTGACCGCCCATGGGCTCGAGTGCGTCGGCGGATTCGATCCGGCGCGCGCCGTGACGTGTCCGTTGATGCCGGGAGACTGCACCGTGCATGCGGGGCGCACGCTGCACGCCGCGGGGGCAAACTTCTCGGATCGGCCGCGGTACGCGTATGCGCTCAATTTCCGGTTACCACGACGGTGCTCGAGTACGACGACGAACTTTCCCTGGCACGACACGTGGCGCCCCTCGCGCATCGAGCGCTCCCAGGCGTCCCGGAATCTACGTGGGTGCTGGCCGTCCCTTCTGCACGAACTGTACACGTTCGATTTTCGCAATCCGTTCGAGTGGCGACTCGCGGGCGGCAGGATCGCGCGTTGGCTGAACGCGCCGCGGCAACCGATGCGCGAACCCGAGCCGGAATGAATCGCGGCGGGATCGGTGGAGCGCTGCCCCATCTCCCGTACGCGCGGGTCGGCGGAAATTTTCCATCGATTCCGGCGCGATCCGTCGCACGAGCGTGCATCATGCGGGCGGCGTCCGGCAAATGCACGGCGTTCGGCCAAGGACGCTGGCTCGCCTCTTCCGCACACATGACAACCCCGGCACAATGCCGCCCATGCGCTACGACAATACCTTCGTCTACCCGTCCTCCGGCTTCGCCGGCCGGCTCGCCAACCGGATCGTCGCGAGCGGCCCGCTGCTGCGCGCACGCCGCGCGCTGCTGTCGCGGCTGCCGTTCCTGCAGCTCGCGAGCGACGTCGAGCACGTCGTGTATTGCACGTGGGTCGTCGATGTCGCGGCCGTCGCGCCGCTCGTGCCGCGCGGCGTCACGCTCGCGAGCCGTGGCGGCCGCACGCTGTTCACGACGCTCACCTACCGGCACCGCCACTTCGGCCCGCGGCTCGCCGGCCCGCTGCGGCGCGTGTTTCCGTCGCCGCTGCAAAGCAACTGGCGGCTCTACGTCGACGCGCTGCCGGACGGCGCGCCGGCCGGGCGCACCGTGCTGTTCGTGAAGAACGTGTTCGACCACCCGCTCTATGCACTCGGCAGCCGGCTGTTCAGCGACGCGCTGCCGTCGCATCTCGCGCGGCCCTTCACGCATGCGGCGCGCGACGGACGCTACGACACGCTGCTGGCCGCGAGCGGCGGCAGCGCACCCGACTTCCGCTGCACGGCCGAAGCGTCGCACGACCGCACGCTGCCCGACGCCTTCGCGCCGTTCTTCGACGACTGGCGCGCGGCGGTCGCCGCGCTGTCGCTGCAGCACGCGGCCGTCGCCCATGTGGCAGACTGCGATCGCCTCGCGCATGCGTCGATCGACCTGCCGATCGACGTCGACGCGGTGCGGCCGCTCAAGACGATCGGCCCCGCAGGCGGCGGCGACTTCCTCGCCCGCATCGGCGCGACCGGCGAGCCGCTGTGCTTCGTCGTGCCGGACGTCGCATTCCGCGTCCTGTCCGAGCGGCTGCTGTAGCGCGCGGCTCAGGCGCGCCGGCGCCCCGGCGGGCGATCGTCCGCACCGCTTTCGTCCGCGAGCCGTCCCGCGTAATCGCGCGCGAACTGCACCGCGATGCGGCCCGAACGCGCGCCGCGTTCGAGCGCCCACTGCAGCGCGGGCTCGCGGGCCGCGCGAACCTGCGCGTCATCGAAACCGGCGGCGCCGAGCCGGCTCTCGACGACGGCCAGGTACTCGTCCTGCGTGAAGCCGTAGAACGTGACCCAGATCCCGAAGCGCTCGGACAGCGAAATCCGCTCCTCGACCGCGTCGCCCGGGTGCAGCTCGCCGTTCTCCGCACGCGTCACGTTCGCGTTGTCGCTCGCCTGCTCGGGCATCAGGTGGCGGCGATTCGACGTCGCGTACACGAGCACGTTCGACAGGTCGCTCGCCACCGAGCCGTCGAGCACCGTCTTGAGCCCCTTGTAGCCGGTCTCGCCGGCCTCGAACGACAGGTCGTCGCAAAACACGAGGTAGCGCTCGGGCCGCGCGCGCACCAGCTCGACGATCGCCGGCAGATCGTTCAGCCCTTCCTTGCTGACCTCGATCAACCGCAGGCCGTGCGCCGCGAACGCATGCAGGCACGCCTTCACGATCGACGACTTGCCGGTACCGCGTGCGCCGGTCAGCAACACGTGATTGGCCGCGAACCCGTGCACGAACTGGCGCGTGTTCCGCTCGACGATCGCCGCCTGCCGGCCGACGTTGCGCAGCGCGTCGAACCCGACGAGCGCGGGCGTGGCGATCGGTTCGAGCGGCGCCGTTCGATGGCCGCCGCCGACACCGCACCAGCGAAACGCAATGGCCGCATCGAAATCGATCGCGGCCGGCTGGCGGATGCCCGCCAACGCCTCGAGCGCGGTCGCGATCCGTTCGAGCTGGCGCGCGAGCGCCGGCGCGGCACCGGGCGCGCGTTCGTCCGGCAGCATGGCCATCAGATCCTGGAGGTCCGCATGCGCGCTCATTGGCGGGCTCCTTGCGATGCACCGGCTTGAAACGGAAACCGCTGCGCGAGCGCGACGCCGAGCAGCGCGACACCGCCGCCGATCAGGTGATACAGCCGCAGCGATTCGCCGAGCAGCACGATCGCGCCGCCGGCCGTCATCACGGGCAGCAGGTTCATGAACATCGCGCAGCGGCTCGGGCCGAGCAGCCGCACGCCCTGCATCCACAGATACGGGAGCACCACCGACGCCAGCACGCCGGCATACAGGATCAGCGGCACGCTCGCGCGCGTCGGCCATGCGGCCTGCGCGGGCAGCCGCAGCAGCATCGGCGCCATGAACACGAGTGCGGCCAGCGCCTGCACGTAAGTCGACTGCCACGCGGGCAGCGCGCCGATGCGCCAGCGCTTGAGCAGCACGCCGTACAGCGCGTACGCGGCCGACGCGGCCAGCATCAGCAGGTCGCCCAGTTGCACGCCGCGCGCGGCGATCGCCGTCGGGTGCCCTTCGGCGATCAGGTAGACGACGCCCGCGAGCGACAGCACGCCGCCGCCGATCATGCCGGCGCCCGGCGGATCGCCGAGCAGCAGCGAGCTCAGCAGCATCGTCATCAGCGGCACGAGCGCGGTGATGATCGCCATGTTGGTCGCGCTGGTCGTTTTCGCGGCCTCGTAGGACAGGCTCTGGAACAGCGCCATCGCGAGAAAGCCGAGCACCGCGAGCTTCGGCAGGTGCGCGACGAGCACCGCGCGATTGCGCCACGCGGGGCGTAGCGTGAAGACGCTCATCAGCGCGACGGCGAGCAGCAACCGGTAGAACGTGATGGCCGACGGGTCGATCGTCGACGCGGACAGCTTCGAGACGACGACGTTGCCGGCCCACAGCGCGATCGCGCAGAAGGGGAGCAGAAAAGGAGACTTGTTCATCGCGTTGGACGGATTAATATCGTGACAGGGAGGCTGGCGTGAATCGGAACGCCATCGTGCCCGCCCGCCCACTGCCTGTCTCACGCCAAAATGTCACGACTTGTCGCCAATCGGACACTCGAGTCCACCCCGCCGTTTGCGCACCTGCGCTACGAATCGACGCCGATGCCCGTGTCGGCGATGGCGGCCACCTACGTGCACGGCACGTCGATCGCGCCGCACCGCCATCGGCGCGCGCAACTGCTCTATGCGATCGAGGGCGTGATGCACGTCGAATCCGAAGGTGCATCGTGGGTCGTGCCGCCGACGCGCGGCGTATGGCTCGAAGCCGGGCTCGACCATACGGTGCAGATGAGCGGCGACGTGCAGATGCGCACGGTGTTCGTCGAGCCGGGCGCGGTCGAGCACCTGCCCGCGCGCAGTTGCGTCGTCGAAGTGCATCCGCTGCTGCGCGAGCTGATTCTCGCCGCAGTCGACGTGCCGCTCGATTACGCGCCGGGCTCGCGCCACGATCACCTGATGCACCTGCTGCTTGCGGAAGTGACCGTCGCGCCGCTGCTGCCGCTGTACCTGCCGTGGCCGCACGACGCGCGCCTGCGGACGATCTGCGACACGCTGGTCGCCACGCCCGACGACCTGCGCACGATCGCCGAGTGGGCCGACCTGCTCGGCCTGTCGGTCCGCACGCTGCATCGCGCGTTCCGGCGCGAGACGGGGCTCAGCTTCCGCCGCTGGCGCGAGCAGGCGCGGCTGCTGCTCGCACTCAAGCGTCTGGCGCACGGCGAAAAAGTGCTGACCGTCGCGATGGATCACGGCTACAGCAGCCAGAGCGCGTTCTCCGCGATGTTCAAGCGGCACTTCGGGATGTCGCCGTCGGCGTTTTACGCGTAACGGCGGCGCTGCCGCTAGCGCGCCGCGAGTGCCGCGATGAAGCATGCGCATGCGACCGCCGACGCCACCGTGCGCACGTGATTCCACCTCGTCCAGTCGTGCAGGTAGCGCGTCCACAGCGCCGCGCCTTGCGCCGTGGCCGGATCGGCTGCGGCGAGCGCATCGTTGAGCGGCACGTTGACGGCCAGCGTCACCGCGAACATGCCGAACACGTACAGCACGCCGCCGGCGAGCGCCGCCATCGCGCCCGGCGAATCGCGATCGAACAGCGCGATCACGACGAGCGCGAGCGCCATCAGCGTCGTGACGAGAAACAGCGGCATGAACGGCGAACGCACGATGTCGACGTTGATCGCGTTCATCGCGGCCGCGCCGGCCGGCGGCGCGAGCCGTCCGAGCGACGTCATCACGAACGTCGAGAACGCGAAGTACACGCCGGCCATCAGCCCGCAGCCGATGGCGGAACCCCACAGCAACGCGGCCGTCACGAACGCGATCATGGTCGGGCGCTCCATACGCCGGTCGCGGCGACCGCGCGCGCATAGTCGGAGAAATCGCGCGCCGGGCGCCCGAGCGTGGCGTCGACGCCGTGCGTCACCGCGCTGTTGCGCCCGTCGAGCACCCCGTCGAACAGGTCGTCGAGCAACGCGACGACCGGCTCCGGCACGCCGACCTCGCGCAGCCCCGCGACGAATGCATCGTGCGGAATCTCGCGGTAGGCGATCGGCCGCCCGGCGGCCCGCGCGATTTCGTCGACCGCTTCCGCGAACGTCAGCGCGCGCGGGCCGGTGACCTCGATCACGCGGTCCGCGAACCGCGCATCGGTGAGCGCGGCCACGGCCACGTCCGCGATGTCGTCCGCATCGACGAACGGCTCGCGCACCGCGCCGGCCGACAGCGCGACTTCGCCGGCCAGCACGCCGTCGAGCAGATAGCCTTCGGAGAAGTTCTGGTTGAACCAGCTTGCCCGCACGACACCCCAGCCCACGCCCGACGCCTGCAACGCAGCCTCGGCGGCCTGTGCGCGCGGCTCGCCGCGCCCGGACAGCAGCACCACGCGCTCGACGCCGAGGTCCCGCGCGAGCCGCGCGAATCGGGCGATCGCGTCCACCGCGCCTTCGACGGCCAGATCGGGCTGGTAGGTCACATAGGCGGCCGACACCCCATCGAGCGCGGCCGGCCACGTTTCGGGCGCCGTCCAGTCGAAGCGGACGGCCGACGTGCGCGATACCGGCCGTGTCGCATGGCCGCGCGCACGCAGCCGGGCATCGACGCGGGCGCCCGTCTTGCCCGAACCGCCGACGATGAGGAGGGGAAGTGCCGACATGTGCGTCTCCTTTTGGAACAACACGAGAATCTCTCGTGTTTCAAAAACACGATAGACTCTCGCATTAGGAACGTCAAGCTTTTCGGGAGGCGGCATGGGCCGACAAAAATCGGGGCAGAGCGACGAGCCCGACGCGGCGGCAGCGGACGCGCCGGCGCGCGCGCGGCTGGTACCGACGCAGCAGCGCAGCCGCGAGCGGTTCGAGCGCATCCTCGCGTGCGCGTCGGAAGTGATGATCGAGAAAGGCTGCGACGCGTTCCGGATGAGCGACATCGTCGAACGCACGGGCATCTCGTTCGGTTCGCTGTACCAGTACTTTCCGGACAAGGCCGCGGTGATCGGCACGCTCGCGGAGCGCTACAACGCCGTCGGCCACGACTGCGTGCGGCGCGACCTCGCGGGAATGAAGACGATCGACGATCTGCACGCCACGCTCGCGCGCATCACGGACAGCTACTACCGGATGTTCGTCGACGAGCCGCTGATGCGCGACATCTGGCGCGCGACGCAGGCCGATCGCGCGCTGCAGGCACTGGATCGCGCGGACGGCGAATTCCTGGCCGGACTGTTCGCGGATGCGCTGGCGGAAGTCGCGCCCGACACGACGCGCGCACAGCGCAGCGCATTCGCGGAACTGATGATGATCCAGATCGCGGCGGCCGTACGCCATGCGATCACGCTGCCGCCGAAGGCGGCGCGGCACATGCTGGCGATGTTCAAGCGCGCGCTGCCGCGCGACCTGTCGGTGCTCGACGCGTAATCGCGCCGCGCGCGCCGCACCATGCACGCGGCCGCCCGAAGGCGGCCGCGCGAAGTGGCATGACGCGCCGCTTACTTGCTGTAGTCGTACACGCCGCGCCCGGTCTTGCGCCCGAGCCGCCCGGCCGACACCATCTCGCGCAGCAGCGGGCACGCGCGATACTTCGGATCGCCGAAGTCCTTCACGAACACGTCCATCACCGCGAGGCACACGTCGAGGCCCACGAGGTCGGCCAGCGCGAGCGGCCCGATCGGGTGGTTCGCGCCGAGCTTCATCCCCGCGTCGATCTCCTCGGCCGACGCGATGCCTTCGGCCAGCACGAAGAACGCTTCGTTGATCATCGGCACCAGGATCCGGTTCACGACGAAGCCCGGCGAATTGCGCACGCCGATCGGCGACTTGTCGAAACGCTCAGTCAGCGCGCGCACGGCCGACGCGGTCGCGTCGCTCGTCTGCAGCCCGCGGATGATCTCGACGAGCGGCATCAGCGGCACCGGGTTGAAGAAGTGCATGCCGAGAAAACGCGACGGATCGGCGAGCGGCGCCGCGAGCGCGGTGATCGAGATCGACGACGTGTTGGTCGCGATGATCGCGTCCGGGCGTGCGACGGCCTCGATCTGCTTCAGGATGCGGCCCTTCAACTCGACGTTCTCGGTCGCGGCTTCGATCACGATGTCGACGGCGGCGAGCTTCGCGTAGTCGGTCGACGTCGTGATGCGCGCGAGCGCCGCATCGCGTGCAGCCGCGTCGAGCTTGTCCTTCGACACGAGCCGCTCGAGGCTGCCCTTCAGCGTCGCGAGGCCCTTGTCGAGCGCGGCGTCGCTGACGTCGATCATCACGACGTTCAGTCCTGCAACGGCCGCCGTTTGCGCAATGCCGTTACCCATGGTTCCGGCGCCCACGACGCCGACGGTTTCGATGGCCATGAAATGTCCTGTGTGTTCGGATGCTGAGCGGTCGATTATCAGATGTTCTCGAAGATCGCCGCAATCCCCTGGCCGCCGCCGATGCACATCGTCACGAGCGCGTAACGCCCGCCGATGCGCTTCAGCTCGTACAGCGCCTTCACCGTGATCAGCGCGCCGGTCGCACCGATCGGGTGACCGAGCGAGATGCCCGAGCCGTTCGGGTTGACCTTGGCCGGATCGAGGCCGAGCGCCTGCGTGACCGCGCACGCCTGGGCCGCGAATGCCTCGTTGGCTTCGATCACGTCGAGATCGCTGATCTTCAGGCCCGCGCGTTCGAGCGCCTTCTGCGTGGCCGGCACCGGGCCGATACCCATGTACGCCGGATCGACGCCCGCGTGCGCATACGCGACGAGGCGGGCGAGCGGCTTCACGCCCTGCGCGCGCGCGGCGTCCGCGCTCATCATCAGCACGGCGGCGGCGGCGTCGTTGATGCCCGATGCATTGCCGGCCGTCACGGTGCCGTTCTCCTTCGCGAACACCGGCTTGAGCTTCGTGAAATCGTCCGCGCTCGCGTCGTGACGCACGTGCTCGTCGGTGTCGAACGCGACTTCGCCCTTCTTGGTGCGGATCGAGATCGGCAGGATCTGGTCCTTGAAGCGCCCTTCCGCGATCGCGCGCGCCGCGCGACGATGCGATTCGAGCGCCAGCGCGTCCTGCGCTTCACGCGAGATGTCGTATTTCTTCGCGACGTTCTCGGCCGTCACGCCCATGTGGATCGTCTGGAACGGGTCGTGCAGCGCGCCGAGCATCATGTCGACGAGCTTGCCGTCGCCCATGCGCTGGCCGAAGCGCGCGGCCGGCACGGTGTACGGCGCGCGGCTCATGCTCTCCGAGCCGCCGCCGATCGCGACGTCGGCATCGCCGAGCATGATCGTCTGCGCGGCCGACACGATCGCCTGCAGGCCCGAGCCGCACAGGCGGTTCACGGTCAGCGCCGGCGTGTGCTGCGCGACGCCGCCGTTGATCGCCGCGACGCGCGCGAGATACATGTCCTTCGGCTCGGTGTTCACGACGTGGCCGAACACGACGTGCCCGACCGCATCGCCCGGCACGTTCGCGCGCGACAGCACTTCGGCGACCACCTTCGCGCCGAGATCGGTCGGCGAGAAATCCTTCAGGCTGCCGCCGAAATCACCGATCGCGGTACGGACACCGCTCACCACCACGACTTCCTTCGCTGCATTGCTCATCGTCTCACTCCGGTTCGTTCGCGCCCGCGGGGCGCGGGGATGCGTTGCGTTACATGTTCGGGTAATTCGGCCCACCGCCGCCTTCCGGCGTGACCCACACGATGTTCTGCGTCGGGTCCTTGATGTCGCAGGTCTTGCAGTGCACGCAGTTCTGCGCGTTGATCACGAG
>NZ_QKZF01000028.1:0-76609 GCF_003253915.1 Burkholderia sp. 28_3 | reverse complement strand
TTCACTGAATTGAGCGCCGATTCGCTTCGTCATCCAGAAAATTTGAAGCCATCTCGCCTGCAACTTCGGAAGTTGGTCCATTGATCAGCGTTTCCTTAGGCTTTGCGTGGCTGGTTGGAGCGGGGATCCAACCACGACGTCGTCTCTCGACGAGTAGCAGGCGCTTGATCGCCAATAGGGGTGACTGTCGTTTAGGCCGCCGAGGCTGAATTTCAACCAAAATCCATGGCAATCAAAACGAGTTGGGTATTACCTCCGCACACCATAGGTGGCCTAGACCACATCGGTACGCAAGGCCCGTGCATCCTGATCTACTCGCAGTTGCTCCCTGGCATTACAAACGTCACTGACAGAGCCCGGTACTACAGTTTTTATCCATGGCTGATCCGGTCATACGCGGAGCGCGACACGCACCGCGAAAACTTCAACGCGTTCCTAGATGCTTACCGGAAAGCCGATTGTCTCTTTACGATGATCGCCGAGCGCCATGCGCAAGTCATGGGCGACGACGCAGCGCGCCACGGGCCTGCGATGGTCGGGCGAGACACGCTCAACGATGCAGTCAAGTTAGTCGGCGAAGGGCAGTCGGTTCGTCTCTCGACCTACGCGACCCGAGAGGATTCCAGCGAGCGCTATTTTGCCAACAGGCTTGGCGGCCTCGGTCAGTACTATGCGGGAACGTTGACGCAGCTCGACATCTTGGCCACAGTCGAAAAACCATGGCTGAGCTATACACACGAGCGTGGCGATCGGCTTCGTCTGGCACCGACACACCGCAGCTCTCGGAAGAGGAGCTTGTGGGAACTGAACATGAGGGTGCCAGCCAAGAGCCTCCCGCAGCGTTGACCCAACAGGCGGTCAACGCCGTCAGAAGGCGGCTCAAACAAGTCGTCCGTCGCATGATCAAGCAACTCAAGGCGGCGCAAGGCGAGACCAGACCTGAGGTGCGCGCGGCCAAGGCGCGAACTGGGGTGGTCCAACTTGTCGCGGTGCTTTCCCTTGTGAGGGAGTTCAGGCGACTTCGCCACCAGCCCCAGTGGCGCCGCATGGGAGGGTTCATCGATTCGGAAACCCGTCAGGATCTCCTGTCGCAGTCGATGGTCATCCTTTTCGGGCGCACACGGGGTATCGCGCGCGATGTCTGCGTCCATGACGTCGAGATCGACGAAGTCGTGGAACTTGGTCAAGTGCGGGCACTGCTGGCGTGGCTGGCCTGGGACATTGGTCACAGCCTTCTGAAGCGCATTGAGCCCATGGCGCCGCAAGCTACAAAGGACGATTTGGTTTTGGCCTACGCATATCTTTATGACCTGTTCCCGGCCATCGCCGTCGATGACGAGGACACAGCGCAGCTCGCCTCCAGCGTGCGAATGACAAGCACGCCGACTGCTGACGAAAGCGCCCATGGCGAAACTTGGCTCGCGCATCACATCGCAACCGGTCTAGAAGTCGCCACAGCCCCCGCCATGGCCTACCTCGACCGAGAAGGGATCAAGCCCGGCGACCTAATACATGTTCCCCATTCCAGCCCGCCCCGGTTCAGCGTCGTCGTTGATGTGACCGCACAGGACATCTGCCTGAGCGAACTGGACGTAGAGCGCAGGTTTATGCGATTTGCCTGGCGTACAGAGAGCCGCGCTCGTGGGGCGCCAGCCAACTGATCAACAGGTGACGATCATCTATGGCCCAGAGATCACTCTGAAACAGGGGATGATGAAAGCGGGAGAGCTTGTCTCCGCACACACACAGCCTATCGCTACTTGGCTCAAGCGCCTCTCCGTAACCTCGCCAAAGGTCTTGACGGCAGTCAGCCGGCGCTTGTCGCGCTGCTTCTCCAGTGCCGGGGATTTGCCTTGAGCGACAGCCTTCTTTGCGTCGATCAGCTTTTCGCGTGCCAGGGCTAGCGACATGCCCGCTGGCCCATAGCGACCGATGGTCAGCGTCTCGCGACGGCCGTTGAGACGGTAATCGTAGCGGAAGGTGACGGTACCGGTAGGCGATACCGTCACGTACATCCCATCGCGGTCAAAAGCCTTATAAATCTCGGATTTAGGCTTGAGGTTACGCAGTGCGGTGTCGGTAAGCATCGAGGTTTTTCCTCCTGTTCGTGACGGCTTTTACCGTCAGGGATCAGGAGACCTGGTGATGCCCGGAAAGCCGCTTAAAACAAGCTTTCCTGAGAAGACTTTTACCGTCAAAGACTGCTTTGGTCTGAATAGTGAATGGGAGGGTCTTAATCCGGCCTTCGGTTCTTACCGCCACTTCTACCGCCAACCTGTTTTGCTGGCCAGCGATAGCCACCGATAGCCGCCGTGACGTATTTTCTTTTAAATCAATACGTTATGACAGTTTTTCGATAGCTAGCGATAGTCCCCGAAGGACCTGATTTCACTCCCACTCGATCGTCGCCGGCGGCTTCCCCGAGATGTCGTACACCACACGATTGATCCCGCGCACTTCGTTGATGATCCGGTTCGACGCGCGGCCGAGCAGCGCGTACGGCAGATGCGCCCAGTGCGCAGTCATGAAGTCGGTCGTCTGCACCGCGCGCAGCGACGTCACATAGTCGTACGTCCGGCCATCGCCCATCACGCCGACCGACTTGACCGGCAGGAACACCGCGAACGCCTGGCTCGTCAGGTCGTACCAGCTCTTGCCGACATCGGCCTCGCCGCACAGGCCGGCAGCCGCATCCTGCGCGGTTGCCGTCGTGCCGCGCAGTTCCTCGATGAAGATCGCGTCCGCGCGGCGCAGCAGGTCCGCGTACTCGCGCTTCACTTCGCCGAGAATCCGCACGCCGAGGCCCGGGCCCGGGAACGGATGGCGGTATACCATCTCCGGCGGCAGGCCGAGCGCGACACCCAGCTCGCGCACTTCGTCCTTGAACAGGTCGCGCAGCGGCTCGAGCAGCTTCAGGCCGAGCGTTTCCGGCAGGCCGCCGACGTTGTGGTGGCTCTTGATCGTCGTCGCCTTCTTCGTCTTGGTGCCGCCCGATTCGACCACGTCCGGGTAGATCGTGCCCTGCGCGAGCCACTTCGCCTTCGACAGCTTCTTCGCCTCGGCCTGGAACACCTCGACGAACTCGCGGCCGATGATCTTGCGCTTCGCTTCCGGATCGGTCACGCCGGCCAGATGGCCGAGGAACTGGTCGGATGCATCGACGTGCACGACCTTCGCATGCAGGCGGCCCTCGAACATGTCGAGCACCATCTTGCCTTCGTTCAGGCGCAGCAGGCCGTGGTCGACGAACACGCAGGTCAGCTGATCGCCGATCGCGCGATGGATCAGCGCGGCCGCGACGCTCGAATCGACGCCGCCCGACAGGCCGAGAATCACTTCCTCGTCACCGACCTGCTCGCGAATCTTCGCGACGGCTTCCTCGATGTGGTTCTTCATGATCCAGTCGGGCTTCGCGCCGGCGATCTGCAGCACGAAGCGTTCGATGATCTGGCGGCCCTTCACGGTGTGCGTGACTTCCGGGTGGAACTGCACCGCGTAGTAGCCGCGCGCCTCGTCGGCCATGCCGGCGATCGGGCAGCTCGGCGTCGACGCCATCAGCGCGAAGCCCGGCGGCAGCTCGGCAACCTTGTCGCCGTGGCTCATCCAGACTTTCAGCATCCCGTGGCCTTCGGCCGTCGTGAAATCCTCGATGCCGTCGAGCAGGCGCGTATGGCCGTGCGCACGCATTTCCGCATAGCCGAATTCGCGATGGTCGCTCCACTCGACCTTGCCGCCGAGCTGCACGGCCATCGTCTGCATGCCGTAGCAGATGCCGAGCACCGGCACGCCGAGATCCCATACGGCCTGCGGCGCGCGCAGTTGGTGGTCTTCGTACGTGCTCGCGTGGCTGCCCGACAGGATCACCGCCTTCGGCGCGAACTCGCGGACGAAGTCGTCGGACACGTCGTTCGGATGGATTTCGCAGTAGACGTGCGCTTCACGCACGCGCCGTGCAATCAGTTGGGTGACTTGCGAACCGAAGTCGAGAATCAGGATTTTGTCGTGCATGGCTGCGGACGGGATGAAGAGAATAAGAAAAGCAGCGCATCGAGCGCTGCGTCAAAAGCATGGACAGCGGCGTCGGGCGGCAGGCGGCACGCGCGACGCATCGCCGGTCAATCCTGCATCGGCGGGCGTTCGTCGAGGGCGACGCCGCCGCCCGACGATGCGCGGGAACCGGACGAGGCCGGCGACGATCCGGCCGGCGCCACGGGACGGCCGACGACCGGCTCGACACGCTGCGCGGCAGGCGCCGACGCCGGCGCCATCGCCGGTTCGGCCGGCCGCTGCGCCGGTGCGCGCGCCTCGAGCGCCTGCGCTTTCTCGCGCCGGCGCACGGCCGATGCGAGCCGCACGCCGCCGAGGCCCAGCACGATCAGCGCGACCCCGGCCACGGCCGACAGCACCCGGCCGGCGGCCGCGAGCGCGGGCCCGCTGCCGGTGCCGATCGACCACACGACCGTCAACACGCCGGTCAGCCAGTACACGTGGCCGACCGAGCGCGCGACGGGCGCCGTGAGGTCACCGTTGAACGCCGCATGAAACGCGAGCCACGCGAGCCCGAGCAGCGCGATGCCGAACGCCTGGCCGAGCATCGCCGGCTGGATGTTCGCCAGTTGCAGCGCATTGAACAGCGCCTGCCAGGGCGTCAGCACGAACAGCACGCCGAACGCCAGCAGCAGCACGGCATCGACGATCAGCACGGCTCGCAGCAGCGGTTTCATCGGCGCTCAGTCCACGTGGTAGTTCGGCGCTTCCTTCGTGATCTGCACGTCGTGCACGTGCGACTCGCGCATGCCCGCCGCGGTGATCTGGACGAATTCGGCCTTCTCGTGCAGCTCGTCGATCGTCTTGCAACCGCAGTAGCCCATGCTCGCGCGCACGCCGCCGACCAGCTGGAACAGGATCGCGTTGACCGAACCCTTGTACGCGACGCGGCCTTCGATGCCTTCCGGCACGAGCTTGTCGATGTTCGCCGAGTTGTCCTGGAAGTAGCGGTCAGCCGCGCCGTCCTTCATCGCACCGACCGAACCCATGCCGCGGTACGACTTGTACTGGCGGCCCTGGTACAGGAACACGTCGCCCGGCGCCTCTTCGGTGCCGGCGAACATGCTGCCCATCATCACGGCGTTCGCGCCGGCCGCGAGGGCCTTCGACACGTCGCCCGAGAAGCGCACGCCGCCGTCGGCGATGCACGGCACGCCGGTACCCTTCAGCGCTTCCGCGACGTTCGCGATCGCGCTGATCTGCGGCACGCCGACACCCGCGACGATCCGCGTCGTGCAGATCGAGCCCGGGCCGATACCGACCTTGACCGCGTCCGCGCCGTATTCGACCAGCGCCTTCGCGGCGGCGGCCGTCGCGATGTTGCCGCCGATCACCTCGACGTGCGGGAAGTTCTGCTTGACCCAGCGGACGCGCTCGAGCACGCCCTTGCTGTGGCCGTGCGCGGTATCGACGACGATCACATCGACGCCGGCCTGCACCAGCAGCTCGACACGCTCTTCGTTGTCCGGACCGACGCCGACCGCCGCGCCTGCGCGCAGCTTGCCGTGTTCGTCCTTGCACGCATCCGGGTGTTCGGTCTGCTTCGTGATGTCCTTGACGGTCATCAGGCCGCGCAGTTCGAACGCGTCGTTGACGACCAGCACGCGCTCGAGGCGGTGGCTGTGCATCAGCGCCTTCGCTTCGGCGAGCGGCGTGCCTTCCTTGACCGTGACGAGGCGCTCGCGCGGCGTCATGATCGACTTGACCGGCTCGTCGAGGCGCGTTTCGAAACGCAGGTCGCGGTTCGTGACGATGCCGACCAGTTGCGGGCCTTCGACGACCGGGAAGCCCGAGATGCCATGCTGGCGCGACAGCGCGATCACGTCGCGCACCTTCATTTGCGGCGGCACCGTGATCGGGTCGCGGACGACGCCCGACTCGAAACGCTTGACCTTCGCGACTTCGCGGGCCTGTTCGGCCGGCGTGAGGTTCTTGTGGACGATACCGACGCCACCCTGCTGCGCCATCGCGATCGCGAGGCGACCTTCGGTGACCGTGTCCATCGCGGCGGACACGAGCGGCATGTTCAGGGAGATGTTGCGGGTCAGCTTGGTCTTGAGGCTGGTGTCGCGCGGGAGAACGTCGGAGAAGGCGGGAACGAGGAGCACGTCATCGAAAGTGAGTGCTTTTTGGATCAGACGCATGGCAAATCCTATGGGCGCAAAAGCGAATTATACGCGAAGCGCCGCGAATTTTCACAACACGAACAACGGCTTAGCCGGTTTCGGCCGTTCGGGGGCCGAATCGTTCGGATCGCCGTTCGGTTCGTTTTCGATCGCCTTTCGTTTCACCGCCGCATCGCGCCATTCGCGCAACCGGCCGCCGGGCGGCGAGTGCCCGTGTCGCGGCGGGGCCACACGGCCGCGACGGCGGCGGCCGCGCGCACGGCCCGGCGCCCCACCGAAGCGGCTTGCCCGCCCTGCCTCACGCCAGCCCGGCGGCACGGGCGATCATCGCCACGCCGCCCGCCACCACCCCGCAACCGACGATCCGCGCGACGCGCCCGCCGATCGACGCAGCGCGTTCGGCGGCGATTGCGACCGTCACGACGGCCATCACGCGCAGATCCATCATGCCGGCCGCCAGCGCGACGGCCATCAGGTTCCCGCAACACGCGCCGCACCGGATCGCGGCGCGCACGCCGTACCGCCACGCCGTGACGACCGTCACCCGCGACGGGTGCACGCCATGTGCCGCCGCGTGCCGGCAACCCGCCAGCCGGCGCGCCTTCCACGCGGAGAATTGCAACGCACCCGCGGCCAGCACGAGGACGCCCGCCGCGACCGGCATCGCACAGGCAAGCGCCGGCAGCCGGGCGGCGGCCGTCGTCAGCACCGCGCCGGCCGGAAACACGAGTGCCCCGAGCGCCATCCAGACCGAGAAATACCCCGCGCCCGCGACGACGACGAGCCAGGCCGACCGCGCCGCCGCCGCCGGACCGATGCGCTGGCGGTAGCACCAGAGCATCGGCGCGAGCACGGGCAGCATCATCGTCACCGTCATCGCGCCCCACATTCCGGCGAACGCCGCGAATGCGCGCCCGGCGCTCTGGCCGCACGGCCGCAACCAGGCGGCCGAGGCCATCCAGCCGCCGGTCATCGGCTCGCCGCCCATCGCCGCCATCGACGTGTGCTGGGCCAGCGTCGCCGCCGCGGCGACCGCGAACACGGCCGCGACCGCCGCGCCGAATGCGCGCGGATCGGCGGCCGCCTCACCGGTGGTCGTTCGTATCATCGCGCGCGCCCGTCCGTGGCCGGCCCGCTCAGCCGCGCGCGTACTCATCGTGACGACGCCACCACGGGCCGGCCTCGTTGCGTCCGCGCGGCGCGCGGTCGAGCCACTGGTACATCCCCCACAGCCCGTCGAGGCCGCGCGCGTAGGTCGAATACGTGTGATAGATCGCGCCATCCTCGCGCACGAACGCGCTCATCCCCGGCCGGTCGAGCGAATACGTGACCGCGTCGGTGCCGCACGTGGCCGCGAACTGCACGACGGGCGCCGGCGGCGGATCCATGTCCATCGCGTGACCGGCCCGCGCGTAGTTGTATTCGACGTCGCCCGCGCGCTGCTGCGTTTCGGTGAACGACACGTTGAAGTCGAAGTTGAAATCGCTGCCGACCGACGACGCCCACGGGAACGTCCACCCCATCCGCTGCCGGTACGCGAGCAGTTTCGCGAGCGGCGCGCGCGACACGGCCGCGAGCGTCACGTCGTGGTGCGCCAGATGCACGGCGAAGCCGTCGAAGCCGTCGGCGAGCGCCGAGCACGACGGGCAGCCGGCCTTGTAGTCGGGGCCGAACATGAAGTGATAGACCAGCAGTTGCGAACGGCCGCGAAACAGGTCGTCGAGCGTCGCCTGCCCTGCCTCGGTATCGAACCGGTAAGTCTTGTCGACGCGCACCCACGGCAGCGCCTGGCGCCGCCGCGCGAGTTCGTCGCTTTGCCGCGTCAGCGCCTTTTCCGCGTCGAGCAGCGCGCGGCGTTCGACCAGCCATTCGTCGCGGGTTCCGGTGAGATGGGTCGTCATTGCGGGTTCCTCCTTCCGATGGGTATCCGGGCACGGCGTACGGGGCCGTGTGCGTGGTGCTAGATTAGTGCCGGGCATCGGACCGGAGGGAGTGACAACTGTGTCGGGATTCGGATGGATTCGCTGATCACGGCGGCCGCGCGCGCGCTCGCGGCCGGTGACGCGCTCGGTGCGCTGAACCGCGTCGCGCTGCGCGACGATGCGCCGGCGCTCGCACTGCGCGGGATCGCGCTCGCGCAGCTCGGCGATTTCGAACGCGCGCGCGCGCTCGTCCGCGGCGCCGCGCGTGCGTTCGGTGCGAAGGAAGCGGTTGCACGGGCGCGCTGCGTCGTCGCGGAAGCCGACATCGCGCTCGCGTCGCGCGACCTGCGCTGGCCGACGCGTGCGCTCGAGGCGGCCTGCGCGACGCTCGACGCACACGGCGACCGCGCGAACGCCGCGCATGCCCGCTATCTCGGGGTACGCCGGTTGCTGCTGATCGGCCATCTGGACGAGGCCGAGCAGCTGCTGGCGCATCTCGATCCCGCACCGCTGCCGCCCGCGTCGCGCGCCGCCCATGAATTGATCGCGGCCGGCATCGCGATGCGCCGCATCCGCACGCACGCAGCCCGTGCGGCGCTTGCCCGTGCCCGCGCGGCCGCCCGCGCCGCCGGCATTGCCGCGCTGACGGCCGAGGTCGACACCGCGGCGCGCGTGCTCGACGCACCGGCCGCCCGGCTCATCGCACGCGGCACGTCGCGGCTCGTGCCGCTCGACGAAGTGGAGACGCTGTTCGAATCGAATGCGCTCGTCGTCGACGCGTGCCGCCACACGGTGCGCGATGCGCGCACGACCGTGTCGCTCGCGCGCCGCCCGGTGCTGTTCGTGCTCGCCCGTGCGCTCGGCGAGGCGTGGCCGGCCGACGTGTCGAGAAACGCGCTCGTCGCCGCCGCGTTCCGCGCGAAACAGGCGGACGAATCGCATCGCGCGCGGCTGCGCGTCGAGATCGGCCGGCTGCGGGCGGTGCTGCGCCCGCTCGCGAACGTCGTCGCGACGCCGCGCGGCTTCGCGCTCGAACCGCTCGGCGTGCGCGAAACCGTCGTCCTCGCGCGCCCGGTCGACGATCGCCATGCGGCCGTGCTCGCGCTCCTCGCCGACGGCGAAGCGTGGTCGAGTTCCGCGTTGGCGCTTGCGCTCGGCGCCAGCCAGCGCACGGTGCAGCGGGCGCTCGATTCGCTCGCGGAAACCGGCAAGGTCCAGGCGCTCGGCCGCGCACGCGCGCGCCGCTGGCTGACGCCGCCGCTGCCCGGATTCGCGACGACCTTGTTACTCCCGGTTGCGCTGCCGGGAGATTAGGATGGCCGCATCGAACGACGAGGTGACGAACATGAAACGCTCCACTGCAGACATCCTTCACGAGTACGGTCCGTTTCCGGGCGTCGACGGCGTGCACGGCGTCACGTTCGACGGGCAGCACGTGTGGTACGCGTCCGGCGACAAGCTGAACGCGCTCGACCCCGAGCGCGGCACGACGGTCCGTTCGCTCGACGTCGCCGCGCACGCGGGCACCGCGTTCGACGGTCGCCACCTGTTCCAGATCGTCGAGGACCGCATCGAGAAGATCGACCCCGAATCGGGTCGCGTGCTCGCGACGATCCCGGCGCCCGGCGGCGGCGCCGATTCGGGGCTCGCGTGGGCCGAAGGCACGCTGTGGGTCGGTCAGTACCGCGAACGCAAGATTCATCAGGTGGATCCGCAATCGGGCGCCGTGCTGCGCACGATCGAATCGAACCGCTTCGTCACCGGCGTGACGTGGGTCGACGGCGAGCTGTGGCATGGCACGTGGGAAGGCGACCAGAGCGACCTGCGGCGCATCGATCCGCGCACGGGCCAGGTGCTCGAGCAGATCGACATGCCGGCCGGCGTCGGCGTCTCGGGGCTCGAATCCGACGGTCACGACCGCTTCTACTGCGGCGGCGGCAACAGCGGCAAGCTGCGCGCCGTGCGCCGCCCGGCGCGCACGCATGCCGACGGCGACGGCACGGCGGCGACACCCGATCCGGCAGACGGCTGATCCACCGCGCGCCCACGCTGCCAGGACGCGCCGCCCCCGTGCCGAGTGCAGAAATGAACAAGACGCCGCCGCGACGGCATCGCTAAGATGCGCGCACGTCAATCATTTGTTCGGAGCGGTCGATGCAGCGCGGCGTGGTGTACGGTGTCCTGGCAGGCGCCCTGTGGGGCATGGTGTTTCTCGTGCCGCGGCTGCTGACCGATTTCTCGCCGCTGCTGCTGAGCGCCGGCCGCTATATGATGTACGGACTCGTGTCGCTCGCGGCCGCGTTGCCGGCCGCCCGCTCGCTGCTCGCGCGGCTGACCCGCGAGGATCTCGTCGCACTGGTGAAGCTCGCCGTCGTCGGCAACGTCGCGTATTACATGCTGCTGTCCGGCGCCGTGCACCTGATCGGCATCGCGCCCAGTTCCCTGATCGTCGGCGTACTGCCCGTGACCGTCACGCTCGCGGGCCTCGGCGACCACGGCGCCGTGCCGCTGCGGCGGCTCGCCGCCCCGCTCGCGCTGGTGATCGCGGGCATCGTCTGCATCAACGTCGACCTGTTCACGTCCGAAGCCGCGCACGCCACGACGCTCGCCCAGAAGCTCGCGGGCATCGCCTGCGCGGCGGGCGCGCTCGCGAGCTGGACCTGGTATGCGGTGGCGAACGCGCGCTACCTGCAGCGCCATCATCGCTTCGGCGGCAACGAATGGTCGGTGCTGTGGGGTGTCGTGACGGGTTTGATCGGCGGGCTCTGCTGGCTCGCGATCCTCGCAGTGCCTGCCGGCACGGTGCAGGCGGCCGTCCCGGCATCGCGCTGGCAATTGTTCTGGCTGCTGAATCTCGTGCTCGCGATCGGCGCGTCGTGGCTCGGCAACGGGCTGTGGAATGCCGCGTCGAAGCGGCTGCCGCTCACGCTGTCGGGCCAGTTGATCGTGTTCGAAACCGTGTTCGCGATGCTGTACGCGTTCGTGTACGACCAGCGGATGCCGCACGCGCTCGAGATCGCCGCGCTCGTACTGCTGCTCGCCGGCGTGTACGGCTCGGTGCGACGGCACGGCGACACGCCGGGCAGCGCATCGACAAATGCAAACGCCGCGGCGCACTGAGCGCCGCGGCGTTTGATCAGACCAATCCGAGCGAACCGCGCGTCAGCGCGCGTCCTTGTGCATCCACTTGCGGCCCTCGATCGAGCCGGCGCGGCGGGATTTGTCGACGCGCCGCTGGCGCGCGAGCTTCGGATCGACGATCAGCGGGCGGTAGATCTCGACGCGATCGTGATCGACGAGCGGCGCATCGAGCGGCGCGAGCTTGCCGTAGACACCCGTCTTCGCGTGCGCGAGATCGATCTCCGGATGCAGCGCGAGCACGCCGCTCGCATCGATGGCCGAGCGCACGGTCGCGCCTTCGGGCAGCGACAGCGGAATCAGCGTCTGGCGGTCCGGCAGTGCGTAGCAGACTTCGATCGACAGCATCGCGTCACCCCTTCCCGTAGCGTTGATCGGCGCGCTTCACGAACGAATCGACGAACGTGTTCGCGATGTGGCTGAACACCGGCCCGATGATCTTCTCGAGCAGGATGCTCGAAAACTCGTAGTGCAGCGCGAATTCGATCTTGCACGCATCGGCGCGCAGCGGGATGAAGCGCCACGAACCCGTGAACTTCTTGAACGGCCCGTCCGCGAACTCCATGTCGATCCGGGTCGGACGCTGCTGCGTGTTGCGCGTAGCGAAATGCTGCTTGATGCCCTTGAAGTTGATGTCGATGCGCGCTTCCATCCCGCTCTCGTCCTGACGGCGAATCTCGACACCGCCGCACCAGGGCAGGAAATTGGGGTAGTCGGCCACGTCGGTGACGAGGTCGAACATCTGTTCCGCCGAGTGGCGGATCAATACGGTTTTCTGGACATCTGCCATAAATCGCGCGGCATCGCTTAAAGTGGGAACGCCAAGCCGGGCGATTCCCGCCCTGCTTTGCTAAAATCGTGATTTTAAACGAGTTGGCCCGATCCTTTCATGAGCATCATCGACAACAGGAAAGCGCACTTCGATTATCACATCGAGGAACGCTACGAGGCGGGGCTCGTGCTGGAGGGCTGGGAAGTCAAGGCGCTGCGCGCCGGGCGCGGCCAGATCAAGGAAGGCTACGTCGTGGTGAAGAACGCCGAGATCTTCCTGATCGGTACCCATATCAGCCCGCTGCCCGAAGCCTCCACGCACATCAAGCCCGACCCGGTGCGCACGCGCAAGCTGCTGCTGCACCGCGAGGAAATCAAGAAGCTGATCGGCAAGGTCGAGCAGCGCGGCTACACGCTCGTGCCGCTGAACTTCCACTACAAGGGCGGCCGCGTGAAGTGCGACATCGCGCTCGCGAAGGGCAAGAAGCTGCACGACAAGCGTGAAACCGAGAAGAAACGCGACTGGGAACGCGAGAAGGCACGCATCATGCGCGCCGGCACCTGACACACCCCGCGCGCATCGCAAACGACACGGCCCGCTCGAAGCGGGCCGTGTTGCTTTGAACTGCCTGAATCGCGCGGCGGGTCGCCCGGCCGCGCGACGATTCGCCGCACGACGATGCGTGCGCGGCAACCGCGCGCGCATCGATTTCGGGCTCAGCCCTTCGCGACCGACGCCGCGCCCGCGCTCTTGACGATCGTCAGCGCCGACGAAATTGCAGTGCCGAGATCCGACAGGTTCGACGGCACGATCAGCGTGTTGCCCTGCTTCGCGAGATTCGAGAACGCGCCGACATACTGCTCGGCGACCTTCAGGTTCACCGCATCCATCCCGCCTTGCGACTGGATCGCGCTCGCGATCTTCTGGATCGCCTGCGCGTTCGCCTCGGCCACCGCCAGAATCGCGGCGGCTTCGCCCTGCGCCTGATTGATCGCGGCCTGCCGCTCGCCTTCCGACTTCTGGATCGCGGCTTCGCGCGCACCCGACGCGAGGTTGATCTGCTCCTGCTTGCGACCTTCGGATGCGGCGATCAGCGCACGCTTTTCGCGCTCCGCGGTGATCTGCGCCTGCATCGCGTGCAGGATCTCCTTCGGCGGCGTCAGGTCCTTGATCTCGTAGCGCAGCACTTTCACGCCCCAGTTCGCCGCGGCCTGATCGAGCGCCGACACGATGTTGTGGTTGATGAAATCGCGTTCCTCGAACGTCTTGTCGAGTTCGAGCTTGCCGACCACCGAGCGCAACGTCGTTTGCGCGAGCTGCGTGATCGCCAGCACGAAGTTGCTCGATCCATACGATGCCTTCATCGGATCGGTCACCTGGAAGTACAGCACGCCGTCCACCTGCAACTGCGTGTTGTCGCGCGTGATGCAGACCTGGCTCGGCACGTCGAGCGGAATTTCCTTCAGCACGTGCCGGTACGCGATGCGATCGACGAACGGCAGCACGATATTGAGGCCGGGCGACAACGTCGCGTGGTAGCGCCCGAAGCGCTCGAGCACCCATGCATGCTGCTGCGGCACGATCTTCACCGTCTTCGACACGATCACGATCGCGATGACGAGCAGGACAACCCAGATGATCAGCGAATCCATGAAATATTCCCTCCTTGTTGTATCAGCGGACGATCAGCCCGCGGGTTTCGCCACGACCACGAGGCAATTGCCGCGCACGGCGCTCACCTGGTACACGTGCGCATCGTCGCGCTCGCCGGCCGCGAGTTCGACGTCCCAGTCGGCGCCGCGATATTGCACGCGTGCGCGGCCGTCACGCCACGCGTCGACCGTGACGGTCGAGCCGATATCGAGATTGACGTCGGGATTCGTCGACGTGTCGCGCTTCTGCTTGCGACCGAGCCCCGAGCGGCGCAGCACGATCATCGCGACGATCGCGACCGCGGCCGCCGCGCCGAACTGCACGTGCGGCGCGAAACCGGCCAGTTGCAACAGCCCGCCGGCGAGAAAGCCGAGCGCGATCATCAGCAGATAGAACGTACCGGTCAGCAATTCGGCCACGACCAGCACGCCGCCCCCGACCCACCAGAACAGATGTCCCGACATCATTGTGGTCTCCAGAAAAACGTCCCCGATGCTCACTATATTCGTTGCGCTCGCAGCTGTGCGAAGCGGTCGGCACTCCTTGGGGCGGCCCGGCGAGTACCGACGAAAAAAAACACCCCGGTGCTTACCGGGGTGTTTATAGCACGAACCTTGCATTTTGCCTTCAACGAAAGCGCGGCGGACCGCCCTTTCGCCGAAGTTGCATCACGGCTCGTTACTTGCGGTTGGCGGCGAGCGCCTGCCACGTATCGATGATCGTGTCGGGGTTCAGCGAGATCGACACGATGCCTTCGTCCGTCAGCCATTGCGCGAAGTCCGGGTGATCGGACGGGCCCTGGCCGCAGATCCCGACGTACTTGCCCATCTTGCGGCAGGTATCGATCGCCCGCTTCAGCAGGAACTTGACGGCCGGGTCGCGTTCGTCGAAGTCGACGGCCAGCAGCTCCATGCCCGAATCGCGGTCGAGGCCGAGCGTGAGCTGCGTGAGGTCGTTCGAGCCGATCGAGAAACCATCGAAGTGTTGCAGGAACTCTTCGGCGAGAATCGCGTTGGTCGGGACTTCGCACATCATCACGAGGCGCAGGCCGTTTTCGCCGCGCTTCAGGCCGAACTTCTCGAGCAGGCCGACGACGCGCTCCGCCTGCTTCACGGTCCGCACGAACGGCACCATGATCTCGACGTTGGTCAGGCCCATCTCGTCACGCACGCGCTTCAGTGCACGGCATTCCATCTCGAACGCCTGCGCGAAGTCCTCGGCGATGTAGCGCGACGCGCCGCGGAAGCCCAGCATCGGGTTTTCCTCGTCTGGCTCGTAACGCGAACCGCCGATCAGCTTCTTGTACTCGTTCGACTTGAAGTCGGACAGACGCACGATCACGGGCTTCGGATAGAACGCCGCCGCGATCGTCGCGACGCCTTCCGTCAGCTTGTCGACGTAGAACTGGCGCGGCGACGCGTGACCGCGCGCAACGCTCTCGACCGCCTTCTTCAGGTCCTGGTCGATGTTCGGGTACTCGAGGATCGCCTTCGGGTGCACGCCGATGTTGTTGTTGATGATGAACTCGAGACGCGCGAGGCCAACACCGCCGTTCGGCAGTTGCGAGAAGTCGAACGCGAGCTGCGGGTTGCCGACGTTCATCATGATCTTGACCGGGATTTCCGGCAGTTCGCCGCGCTGCACCTCCGTGACTTCCGTCTCGAGCAGCCCGTCGTAGATCTTGCCTTCGTCGCCTTCCGCGCACGACACGGTGACGAGCGCGCCGTCCTTCAGGATGTCGGTCGCATCGCCGCAGCCGACGACGGCCGGCACGCCGAGTTCACGCGCGATGATCGCCGCGTGGCAGGTGCGGCCGCCACGGTTCGTGACGATCGCCGCCGCACGCTTCATCACCGGCTCCCAGTTCGGGTCGGTCATGTCGGCCACCAGCACGTCGCCCGGCTGCACGCGTTCCATTTCCGACGGGTCCTGGATCACGCGCACGGGGCCCGCGCCGATCTTCTGGCCGATCGCGCGACCCGTCGCGAGCACCTGCGACTGGCCCTTCAGCTTGAAGCGCTGCTCGGCCTTGCCGGTTGCCTGGCTCTTCACCGTTTCCGGACGCGCCTGCAGGATGAAGATCTTGCCGTCGCGGCCGTCCTTGCCCCACTCGATGTCCATCGGACGCTGGTAGTGCTTCTCGATGATGACCGCGTACTTCGCCAGCTCGATCACGTCTTCATCCGTGATCGAGTAGCGGTTGCGCTGCTCGTGCGGCACGTCGACCGTCTTCACGCGGCCCGGTTCGCCCGGCTGCGTGAACTCCATCTTGATCAGCTTCGAGCCGATCGAGCGGCGGATGATCGGGTACTTGTCCTGCGCGAGCGTCGTCTTGAACACGTAGAACTCGTCCGGGTTCACCGCGCCCTGCACGACGGTTTCGCCCAGGCCGTAGCTCGACGTGATGAACACGGCGTCCTTGAAGCCCGATTCGGTATCGATCGTGAACATCACGCCGGCGGCGCCGACGTCCGAGCGGACCATGCGCTGCACGCCGGCCGACAGCGCGACTTCGGCGTGCGTGAAGCCCTTGTGCACGCGATACGAGATCGCGCGGTCGTTGTACAGCGACGCGAACACGTGCTTCATGCGGTCGAGCACGTCCTCGATGCCGACGACGTTCAGGTACGACTCCTGCTGGCCGGCGAACGATGCGTCGGGCAGATCTTCCGCGGTCGCGGACGAGCGCACGGCGAACGACAGCTCGCTCGGCGAGCCGTTCTTCAGCACTTCGAACTGCGCGCGGATTTCCTGCTCGAGGCGCGGCTGCAGCGGTGCGTCGACGATCCACTTGCGGATTTCGGCGCCGGCTTCGGCGAGCGCCTTCACGTCGTCGATGTCGAGCGACTCGAGACGCTTGGCGATGCGATCGGTGAGGTCGTTGTGCTTGAGGAAATCGCGGAACGCGAGCGCGGTCGTGGCGAAACCGGTGGGTACGCGAACGCCTGCTTCGGAAAGCTGGCTGATCATCTCGCCGAGCGACGCATTCTTGCCGCCCACGATCTCCACATCGGTCATCCGCAACTGCTCGAACGGAATTACATACGCCTGGTCCTTTGCGACGTTTGCTGCGTTAGTCATACAAGCCCCTAAGTGTGAAAAAAATGCTCGATCGCGCAAGTGGGCTCGAACGCGGGCGCTTGCAAAAAGGCGCGGCGCGTCTTGCGCAACCTGTTAGATAAACACTCGCAGCGGCGAAAATCTTCCGACCCGATTTGCAAAAATCCCGGCAGAAGGGCGATATTTGCAGACAAATCGCCAGACTTGCCGGGAATTCTGGAATCGCGCGGCCCAGCCACGGGCGCCGTTCGCGCCCCGCCCCCCGCAATTGCTTATCCAACAGGTTGCCGCTATTCTACCGTGCCGGCTGCCGGATGTGGCGCGACCTTGTCACTGGGTCTGGAGGCGAACCTCCAGCCGCCCGCGCAACCGCCCTTCACGCTCGACGCCCAGATTCATGCTGCCTACCGTATTCATCGTCTCCGACGGCACCGGGATCACTGCCGAAACCTTCGCGCATTCGATCCTCTCCCAGTTCGACCAGAAATTCCGCCTCGTGCGCGTGCCGTTCGTCGACTCGCTCGACAAGGCCTATGCGACCGTCGAGAAGATCAACGAGGCCGCCGTGCACGACGGCCGTCGCGCGATCGTATTCACGACGCTCGTCGACAGCGAGTCGAACGACATCGTCAAACGCTCGAACGCGCTCGTGCTCGACATGTTCCAGCGCTTCGTCGAACCGCTCGAGCAGGAACTGGAGCTCAAGTCGAGCCATGCGATGGGCCGCGGCCACCAGAACGCGGACACCGAGGAATACAAGACGCGGATCGAGGCGATCAATTTCTCGCTCGCGCACGACGACGGCCAGTCGAACCGCAACCTGTCGGAAGCCGACGTGATCCTCGTCGGCGTGTCGCGCAGCGGCAAGACGCCGACGAGCCTGTACCTCGCGATGCAGTACGGCGTGAAGGCGGCCAACTATCCGCTGATTCCGGAAGATTTCGAGCGCGGCAAGCTGCCGTCGGCGCTGTCGCCGTACAGCGAGAAGCTGTTCGGGCTGTCGATCGACCCGCAGCGCCTGTCGGAGATCCGCAACGAGCGCCGGCCGGGCAGCAAGTACGCGGCGCCCGAGAACTGCCGCTACGAGATCAACGAGGCCGAAGCGATGATGCGTCGCGAAGGGATCAAGTGGCTGTCGTCCACGCACAAGTCGATCGAGGAAATCGCGACGACGATCCTGCAGGAAATCCGTCTCGACCGGCAGTCGTACTGAGCGTCGGTGCGCTGGCGGCCGTCTGGCCGCCGCCCAAAGCAAAAAGGCCGCGTCGAACGCGGCCTTTTTCGTATTACGGCACCTGCCGCGCATGCGGCGTCACGCCGGCCGCTGCTGCCGCACCTGCTCGAACAGACACACCGCTGCTGCCGCGGCAACGTTCAGCGACTCCATTCCGCCCGGCTGCGGAATCGTCACGCGATGCGTGGCCGCATCGCGCCAGAAGGCCGACACGCCTGCGCCTTCGTTGCCGAACACCCATGCGACGGGCGCCGACAGGTCGCAGTCGTAGACGGCCTGCGCGCCGTGCGAGTCGGTCAGCGCGACCGGTACGGCGAGGCGTCCGGAGAGCTCGCCGGCGTCGACGTCCTCATGGATCGACAGCAGGAAATGCGCGCCCATGCCCGAGCGCAGCACCTTCGACGACCACGCGTAGGCCGTCCCCGGCGCGCAGAACACGTGACGCACGCCGGCCGCCGCCGCGCTGCGCAGGATCGAGCCGACATTGCCGGCGTCCTGCACGCCGTCGAGCACGACCGACGTCTCCGTCACGCGTGCGGGCAGCGGGTGCACCGGCCGATCGACCAGCAGCAGGAAGCCGACGCCGTTGACGACGTTCGACAACTGTCCGAACAACGCGTCCGGCAGCGTGACGATCCGCTGCGCGTCGATACGCGCGACGATCGCCTGCGCCTCGGCATGGCCAAGCGCACCTTCGGTCGTGACGCACAGCTCGGGCGTCGCACCCGTGTCGAGATACGCGCTCGCGAGATGGAAACCTTCGAGCAGCGCCTGGCCGCTGCGGCGCTGCTGGGGCGTCGAACCCGCGAGCGCCTTCAGGCGCTTGTACAGCGGGTTGTCGCGGGAAGTGATGCTTTTCATCGAATCAGATCAAGCGCCGCACGAACCGGCGCGAACGAGCGCCGGTGCGCTTCGCACGGGCCATGTTCGCGCAATGCGGCGAGGTGTTTCGCGGTGCCGTAGCCCGCATGCACGTTGAAGCCGTACACCGGGAAGCGTTCGTGCAGGTCGACCAGCATGCGGTCGCGCGTGACTTTCGCGAGGATCGAGGCGGCCGAGATGCTCGGCACGAGCGCGTCGCCGCTGACGATCGCCTCGGCACGCACGCTCAGCGTCGGGCAGCGGTTGCCGTCGATCTGCGCGAGCGTCGGCAGCACCGACAGCCCTTCCACGGCCCGCTTCATCGCGAGCATCGTCGCGTGCAGGATATTCAGCGTATCGATCTCGTCGACGCTCGCCGACGCGACGCAATACGCGTGCGAACGCGCGACGATCAGGTCGTACAGCAGGTCGCGCTTCTTCGCGGACAGCACCTTCGAATCGTCGAGCCCGTCGATCGGCCACGCCGGATCGAGGATCACCGCGGCGGCCACCACCGGCCCCGCGAGCGGGCCGCGGCCCGCTTCGTCGACGCCGCACACGATCTCGTCCGGGCGGCTGAAATCGAAACCGCCCTGCCCGTCGCTCGGCGCGCGGCGGCGCGGTGCACGGACGGCGGTCATGCGCGCCCCTTGCGTTGCTCGAGCACGCGCACGACGGCCTCGGCCGCCTTCGCGGCCGTGTTCTGCCGCAGCGAAAGATGCATTTCGGTAAACACTTCGGTCAGCGTACGGCGATTCGCGTCGTCGCGCAGCTGCGTGAGCGTCGCATCGGCGAGCGCCTCGGGCGTCGCGAAATGCTGCAGCAGCTCGGGCACGACGAAGCGCCCCGCCAGGATGTTCGGCAAGCCGACATACGGCAGGTAGCCCTGCCGGCGCATGATCTGCCCGGTCAGCCAGGGCACCTTGTACGAGATCACCATCGGCTTCTTCAGCAGCGCGGCTTCCAGCGTGACGGTGCCACTCTTCACGAGGATCGCGTCGGCGGCCGTCATCGCGACCTGCGAGCGGCCGTCGGTGATCGTCAATGCGAGTTGCGGATGGGCGTCGACGAGCGGCTGCAGCAGTTCGCGCAGCGCGGGCGTCGCCGCCGGCATCACGAACCGCACGCCGGGCTCACGCTGCTGCATCAGCGCCATCGCCGCGAAGAACGTCGGGCCGATCAGTGCGATCTCCGAGCGCCGGCTGCCCGGCAGCACCGCGATCACGGGGCCGTCGGCCGGCAGACCCAGCGCGATGCGCGCGCCGTGCGTGTCGGGTTCGAGCGGGATGTCGTCGGCCAGCGGGTGGCCGACGTAGGTCGAGGCGACGCCGGCCTTGTCGAGAATCGCCGGTTCGAACGGAAACAGGCACAGCATGTGATCGACGGACTTCGCGATCTTCTTGATCCGGCCGCCGCGCCACGCCCAGATCGACGGGCACACGAAGTGGATCGACGGGATGCCCGCGTCGCGCGCGGCCTGTTCGACGCTGAAGTTGAAATCGGGGGCGTCGACGCCGATGAACGCGTCCGGCCGCTCGGCGAGCAGCTGGCGCTTGAGTTCGCCGCGAATCCGCAGGATCTCGGGAATCTGGCCCAGCGCCTCGACATAGCCGCGCACGGTCAGCTTGTCCATCTGCCAGTGCGAGTCGAAGCCCTGCGCGATCATGCGCTGCCCGCCGATCCCGTAATACTGGGCCGATTCGGGCAGCCGCTCGCGCAGCCCGCCGAGCAGCGACGCCGCGAGCAGGTCGCCCGACGGCTCGCCAGCCACCATCGCGAGCCGGAGCTGATTGGTCGGGAGCGGCATCGCTTAGCGGATGATGCCGCGTTGCGACGCGTCGATGAACTCGACGAGCGCCTTCACCGGTGCATCGCCGTCGCCGCCCGCTCCCGCGAGCTCGCGCAGTTGCACCTTCGCCTCCTCGAGCGACAGGCCGTTCTTGTACAGCACGCGGTACGCGCTGCGCAGCGCCGAGATCGCATCGGCCGAGAAGCCTCGCCGGCGCAGCCCTTCGACGTTGATCCCGTGCGGCTCGGCCTTGTTGCCCGCCGCGATCACGAACGGCGGGATGTCCTGCACGAGCGCCGACGCGCCGCCCAGCATCGAGTGCGCGCCAATGCGCACGAACTGGTGCACGCCCGACATCCCGCCGATGATCGCGAAGTCGCCGATCTCGACGTGACCGGCCATCTGCGCGTTGCTCGACAGGATCACGTTGTTGCCGACGCGGCAGTCATGGCCGATGTGCACGTAGGCCATGATCCAGTTGTCGTCGCCGAGCGTCGTCACGCCGACGTCCTGCACGGTGCCCGTGTGGATCGTCGTGAATTCGCGGATCGTGTTGCGGTTGCCGATCACGAGCTTCGTCGGCTCGTCCTTGTACTTCATGTCCTGCGGACGACCGCCGACCGACGCGTAGTGGCCGATGCGGTTGTCCTCGCCGAGCGTCGTATGGCCTTCGATCACGCTGTGCGAGCCGATCGTCGTGCGCGCGCCGATCGTGACGTGCGGGCCGACGATCGCGTACGGGCCGATCTCGACCGATTCGTCGATCTGCGCGCCCGGCTCGACGATCGCGGTAGGATGAATCCTGGTCATGCGCCGTTGCCTCTCGATATGATGTGTCGCGTTGCTCGCGTTACGTTATCCATGCGTGCCGCGTCGCTCAGGGCGCCGCGTCGGCCGTCTTGACCGTGCACATCAGTTCGGCTTCCGCCGCCACCTTGCCGTCCACTTCCGCCACCGCCTTGAACTTCCAGATGCCGCGGATGTAGCGCTCGAACGTCACGTTCAGAATCAGCTGGTCGCCCGGTTCGACCACGCGCTTGAAGCGCGCGCCGTCGATCCCGACGAAGTAATACAGCGTGTTCTCCGGATCCTTCGGCTGCTCTTCCGCGAACGTCAGCAGCGCCGCGGCCTGCGCGAGCGCCTCGAGGATCAGCACGCCCGGCATCACCGGCCGCTTCGGGAAATGCCCCTGGAAGAACGGCTCGTTGATCGACACGTTCTTCAGCGCTTTGATCCCTTTGTGCGGTTCGAGTTCGAGCACGCGATCGACGAGCAGAATCGGGTAGCGATGCGGCAGCAGCGTGAGGATCTTGTGGATGTCGAGGTTGATTTTTTCAGTGCTCATGATGGTTCGTCTCACGCAGAGGCTGCGCGGTGGTGATGCAAAGGCTGAAGCGGGCCGCCGCGCGGCCCAGTCTGGCAAACCGGGCCGGTTGCGCTGGCCGTGCCCGGTTCGTGGTCTCGCATGATGCGCTCAGGCGTGGGTGCCGCCCTGGGCGGCGAGCGCGGCTTCGAGCGCCTTGATGCGCTCGCGCAGCTTGTCGAGGTTGCGCACGAGCGCGGCGCTCTTGTTCCATTCGCCGTGGTCGACGGCCGGGAACGCGCTGGTGTAGATGCCGGCTTTCGGCAGCGACTTCGATACGCCCGACTTCGCGGTGATGATCACGTAGTCGCCGAGCGTCACGTGGCCGGCGATCCCGGCCGCGCCACCGATCATGCAGTGGCGGCCGATCGTCGTGCTGCCCGCGATGCCGGCGCTGCCGGCGATCACGGTGTACGCGCCGATCCGGCAGTTGTGGCCGATCTGGACCTGGTTGTCGATCTTCACGCATTCCTCGATGACGGTATCCGCCATCGCGCCGCGATCGATCGTCGTGTTCGCGCCGATTTCGACGTCCGGGCCGATCGTCACGCCACCGACCTGCGGGATCTTGACCCAGCTGCCGGTGCGCGCGTCGCCGTCGCCGACGAAATCCGGTGCGAAGCCGAAGCCGTCGGAGCCGATCACGGCGCCCGCATGGACGATCGCGCGCGGGCCGATCTTGCAGCCGTGGTACACCGATGCATTCGGATAGAAATGAGAGCCGGCGCCGATCGTCGTGCCGCGGCCGACGAATACGTTCGCGTCGAGCTGCACGCCGTCTTCGATCACCGCGCCGGCCTCGATCGTCACGTGCGGGCCGATCACCGCGGTCGCGGCGACCGTCGCGGCCGGATCGATCGTCGCGCTCGGATGCACGCCGGCCGCGCGCGGCGGCGTGGCCAGATCGATGAACATCTGCGCGACGCGCGCGAAGTACGCGTACGGATTCGGCGTCACGATGAAATTGCGACCGGCGGCGGCCGCGCCCAGCTTTTCCAGATCCTTCGGTGCGATCAGGACCGCACCGGCACGGGTCGATTCGACCTGCGACAGGTACTTCGGGTTCGCGAGGAACGCGAGCTGTTGAGGGCCCGCCTGGTCGAGCGGTGCGAGCCCGCCCACCTTGCACTGTGCGTCGCCGGCGATCTCGCCGCCGAACCGTTTTACGAGTTCCTCAAGCGTCAATGCCATTCGTCGTCTGCTCCGTTCAGTTCGTCGAGCCGGACGCGAGCGCCTTGAGCACCTTGTCGGTGATGTCGATGCGCGGGCTGACGTACACGGCTTCCTGCACGATCAGGTCGTAATTCTGCTGCTCGGCGATCTGCTTGATGACCTTGTTCGCCTTGTCCAGCACGGCCGCCAATTCTTCGTTGCGACGCTGGTTCAGGTCTTCGCGAAACTCGCGCTGCTTGCGCTGGAAGTCGGTATCGAGCTGCGCCAGATCACGCTGCTTCTGCGCGCGATCGGCCGCCGACAGCGACGTGCCGTTCTTGTCCAGCGAATCGGACATCGACTTCAGGCGTGCCGCCAGGTCCTGCAGATCCTTGTCACGCTTCGCGAACTCGGCTTCGAGCTTCGTCTGCGCCGCCTTCGCGGGTGCCGACTCGCGCAGGATCCGATCCGAATTGACCGCCGCGATGCGGGCGACGTCCTGTGCGTGCACCGTTGCCGCGCCCAGGGCCAGCGCAACGGTCAGCGCGCACATCACTCGTTTCGAAAACTTACCGGTTAGCAAAATTACCCTCTCGTTGCTGTTGTCATGCGTTCGTTCAGAACGCCGTCCCGATCTGGAACTGGAATTTCTGGTACTGGTCGCCTTCGTGCTTCTGCAGCGGGAAGCCGAGGCTCAGCTTCAGCGGGCCGATCGGCGAGATCCACGCGAGACCCACACCGTAGCCGTAGCGCAGGCCGTTGGCGCCCGTACTCGTGCCGCCCGGCGCGTTGCCCCACACGTTACCGCCGTCGAGGAACGTGAACACGCGCAGCGTGCGGTCGTAACCGGTGCCCGGCAGCGGGAACGTCAGCTCGATGTTGCCGACCAGCATCTTCGAACCGCCGATCGGGTCGTTCGTCTTCGTGTCGCGCGGGCCCAGCGAGCTCGGCTCGTAACCCCGCACGGAGCCGATACCGCCCGCGTAGTAGTTCTTGAAGATCGGGTACGGGTTGCCGATACCGTTACCGTAGCCGCCTTGCAGGTTCAGGCCCAGGATGAAGCCGCGCGAGAACGAATAGTAGTACTGCGCCTGCAGGTCGGCCTTGTAGTACTGGATCTTGCCGACCGGCACGCCGTATTCGATGTTCGCCTGCGTGAAGTAGCCGCGGCTCGGAATCAGCGCGCTGTCACGCGCGTCGCGCGACCATGCCACCGTCAGCGGCACCGTGTTCGACACGCGGCCGAACTCGTTCACGTAATCCTGGTAGCTCTGCGGCGTGTTCGAATCGACGTCGAGGCGGTTCTGCTCGAAGCCCGCACCGAAGTACACGGTGTCGACTTCCGAGAACGGAATGCCGAACTTCAGGTTGCCGCCCGCGCTGATGATCCGGAAGCTCGAGCTCGTCGAGTAGTAAAGCGGCTGGTACGTGCGGTAGTAGACGTCCGTGATCCGCTTGATGCCGTCGACCGTGAAGTACGGGTCGACCTGCGTGACGGTCAGCGTGCGGTAGCTCTTCGCGGTGTTGACGTTCACCGACAGGCTCGTGCCCGAACCGAACACGTTGTCCTGCGACACGCCGGCCGACAGCACGACCTTGTCCGTCGACGAGAAACCGGCACCCAGCGTGATCGCGCCGGTCGGCTTTTCGTCGACCTTCACGTTCACGTCGACCTGGTCGTTCGTGCCGTCGACCGGCACCGTCGTCACGTCGACGTTGGTGAAGTAGCCGAGGCGGTTCACGCGGTCCTTCGACAGCGCGAGGCGGTTCGAGTCGAACCACGAGCTTTCGAGCTGGCGCATTTCGCGGCGCACCACTTCGTCGCGCGTGCGCGTGTTGCCGACCACGTTGATGCGGCGCACGTACACGCGGCGGCTCGGATCGACGACGAGGTTCAGGTTGACCTTGTGGTTCGCCTGGTCGATGTCCGGCTGCGCGTTGACGGTCGCGAATGCGTAGCCGTATTCACCGAGCTTGTCGACGATCGACTTGGTGGTCTGCTGCAGCTTTTCGGCCGAGAAACGGTCGCCCGGCTTGATCTTGATCAGCTTGTTGAGTTCGGCCTCGCGATCGAGCAGGTTGCCCGACAGCTTGATGCCCGACACCGTGTACGGCTCGCCTTCGTGCAGCGTGACCGTCAGGTACATGTCCTTCTTGTCCGGCGAGATCGACACCTGGGTCGACTCGATGTTGAACTCGAGGTAACCGCGGTTCAGGTAGTACGAGCGCACCGCTTCGAGGTCGCCCGTGAGCTTTTCCTTCGAGTACAGGTCGTTCTTCGTGTACCAGGAGAACCAGTTCGGCGTCGACAGCTGCATCTCGTCGCGCAGCGTGCTGGTGCTGAACGCCTTGTTGCCGATGAAGTTGATCTGGCGGATCTTCGCGCTCGGGCCTTCGGCCACCGCGAACAGGATCGACACGCGGTTCGCGTCGACCGGCGTGATCGTCGTCTTGACCTCGGCCGCATAGAAGCCGCGCGTCAGGTACTGGCGCTTGAGCTCCTGCTCCGCCTTGTCGACGAGCGCCTTGTCGTAGTAGCGGCCATCGGCGAGGCCGACCGCGCGCAGCGCCTTCGTCAGGTTGTCCTTGTCGAATTCCTTCGTGCCGGTGAAGTCGATCGACGCGATGGCCGGACGCTCCTGCACCTGCACGATCACGACGTTGCCCTGCGTGGCGATGCGCACGTCGTTGAAAAAGCCCGTCGCGTACAACGCGCGGATTGCTTCGGATGCCTTGTCGTCCGTGAAGGTATCGCCCTGCTTGATCGGCAGATAGGCGAACACCGAACCCGCTTCGACGCGCTGCAGCCCCTCGATCTTGATGTCTTGCACCACGAACGGTGCCGCTGCATGCGCCGCGAGGCCGTGCGCGGCGAGCGCGGCCGCTGCAACTGTCTTAGGTACAAAGCGATGAGGTTTGAACAACATGCATCCCCAATATTTAGCTGCATCAAATCGGGCGGCTGGCCAGCGGCCGCCGCCTGACGCTTCAGAAATGGATTAACCGAGCCAGATCGTTGAACAGCGCGATCGCCGACAATGCGACGATGCAGATCAACCCGGCTCTTTGCAGAATCAGCTGCCAGCGCTCCGAGACGGCTTTCCCGGTCGCGGCTTCAACCGCATAATATAACAGATGCCCCCCGTCCAAAACGGGAATCGGCAACAAGTTCAGGACGCCAAGGCTAATGCTGACAAGGGCGAGGAACGACAGGAACGCCGACGGACCGAGCCGCGCGCTCTTGCCTGCGTAGTCGGCGATCGTCACCGGGCCGGACAGGTTCTTCAGCGACGCGTTGCCCGTGATCATCCGCCCGAACATCTTCAGCGAATACACGGAAATGTCCCACGTGCGGTGCGCGCCGAGCCGCAGGCTCTCGATCGGCCCGTAGCGCACGTCCACCGACGGGGCGTGCATCGACAGCGCCGCGCCGATGCGACCGACCTGCTGCCCCGATTCGTCGTCGCGCTGCATCTGCGGCACGATCGCGACCGTCTGCGCGGCGCCGTTGCGTTCGATCTGCAGGTCGAGCGGCTTGCCCGCATGGTGCTTCACCGTGTCGATGAAGCGCGACGCGCCGCCGATCGGCTTGCCGTCGAGCGCGACCAGCTTGTCGCCGACCTTCAGGCCGGCCTGTTCCGCCGCGCTGCCCGGCTGCACCGACGCGACCGACAACGTGCCGCCGCCGGCCTCGAAGCCCAGATGGGCCATGAAGTCGTCGTCGAGCTGGCTGTCGGGTACGTTGCGGAGATCGACGCGGAAATCGAACGTCGCATTGCCGTCGCGCGCGCCGAGCACGACCTCGCGATGGTCGAACGCGGCCGACAGCAGCTTCCAGCGCAGGTCCGACCACGATCGCACCGGTTCGGACTCGCCGCCCTGCGCATTGCGGATCGACACGATCGTCTCGCTGCCGTCGAAGCCCGCGCGGGCCGCCGCGGTGCCGGCGGCCGGCGGCGCGACGATCGCGGTCGGTTCGGTCACGCCGGTGGCGAATACGAGGGAGAACAGCGCGATTGCCAGCAGGAAGTTCGCAATCGGCCCGGCCGCGACGATCGCGATGCGCTTGTAGACCGACTGGCGGTTGAATGCCTGGCCGAGCACCTCGGGCGGAATGCCGGGGCCCGGATCGCGCTCGTCGAGCATTTTCACGTAGCCGCCGAGCGGCAGCGCGGACAGCGTCCACTCGGTGCCCGTCCGGCGGCTGACCCAGCGCGCGACGGGCTGGCCGAAGCCGATCGAGAAACGCAGCACCTTCACGCCGCACCAGCGCGCGACGCGATAATGTCCGTACTCATGCACGACGACCAGTACCCCGATCGCCACCGCAAACGCGACCAGTTCGACCAGCACGTTCATGAGCACCCCATTCAGACAGTACGCTCCACGCGTGGCGCAGGCGCTTTCGCAATGATCGCGGCGGCGAGGCGGCGAGCCTCGGCATCCGCCGCGAGGACGTCGTCGAGCCCGTCGGGCGCGCGGTTCGGCAGCGTGTTGAGCACGGCGTCGACCGTCGCCGCGATCGCCATGAAGCCGATCCGGCGCTCGAGAAATGCTTCGACCGCGACTTCGTTCGCCGCGTTCAATGCGGCGCTCGCGATACCGCCTTCCTCGAGTGCCTTCAGCGCGAGCGCGAGGCACGGGAAGCGCGCGTAATCGGGCTTCTCGAACGACAGCTGGGCGATCTGCGCGAGGTCGAGCTGGTCGACGCCCGCGTCGACGCGCTCGGGAAACGCGAGCGCGTGCGCGATCGGCGTGCGCATGTCGGGGTTGCCGAGCTGCGCGAGCACCGAGCCGTCGCGGTACGACACGAGCGAATGGATCACGCTCTGCGGGTGGATCAGCACGTCGATCCGGTCGCCGGGCAACCCGAAGATCCAGTGCGCCTCGATCACCTCGAGGCCCTTGTTCATCATCGTCGCGGAATCGACCGAGATCTTGCGGCCCATCACCCAGTTCGGGTGCTTGCACGCTTCGTCCGGCGTGACGTCGACCAGCGTGGCCGGTTCGCGCGTACGGAACGGGCCGCCCGACGCGGTCAGGATGATCTTCGAGATCCCGCCGTGCTCGGCCGCGTCGCGCGGCATGCACTGGAAGATCGCGTTGTGTTCGCTGTCGACCGGCAGCAGGATCGCGCCATGGTCGCGTACGGCGTCCATGAAGATCGCGCCCGACATCACGAGCGCCTCCTTGTTCGCGAGCAGGATCCGCTTGCCGGCGCGTGCGGCCGCCAGGCTCGGCGCGAGGCCAGCCGCGCCGACGATCGCCGCGACCACCGTGTCGCAGCCGTCGCTCTTCGACACGTCGACGAGCGCCTGCGGCCCGTGCAGCACGACCGTCTTGCTGCCGGCCGCGCGCAGTTTGGCGTCGACGTGCGCGGCCGTCGCGGCATCGCCGACCACCGCCACTTCAGGCGCGAAGCGCAGACACTGCTCGACGAGCTTGTCGCCGTTGCGGTGCGCGGTCAGCGCATAGACCGAGAAGCGCTCGGGATGGCGCGCGACCACGTCGAGCGTGCTGTCTCCGATCGAGCCCGTGGAACCGAGCAAT
The DNA here is from genome assembly GCF_003253915.1 of Burkholderia sp. 28_3. Lineage (NCBI taxonomy): Bacteria > Pseudomonadati > Pseudomonadota > Betaproteobacteria > Burkholderiales > Burkholderiaceae > Burkholderia > Burkholderia sp. 28_3. The sequence continues at coordinate 47,942 of NZ_QKZF01000028.1, read as the reverse complement.
GTCAGACGTTTTTGCATAACAGGAATAATGGTTTAACCAAGCAGCAGCATCGCGAGCGGCAGCACCGGCAGCAGCGCGTCGACACGATCGAGCACGCCGCCGTGGCCCGGCAGCAGTCCGCTCGAATCCTTCACGCCCGCCTGCCGCTTCAGCAGCGACTCGAACAGGTCGCCGATCACGCTGTACGCGACCAGCAGCGTCAGCGCGGCCCATGCGCCGGGCATCCCGTAGCGCATGGCGAATGCAGAAAACAGGGTCGGTTCGAACGCATGCACGGCCATCGCGACACCGGCGACGGCCATCACCGCGAACCAGCCGCCGATCGCACCCTCCCAGCTCTTGCCGGGGCTGATCGTGATGGCCAGTTTACGCTTTCCGAAGGCCTTGCCCGCGAAGTATGCGCCGATATCGGCCAGCCAGACGACCAGAAGCAGCGACAGCACGAACGGCACGCCCTGCGCGCGGGCTGCCACGAGCGCATGCCAGCAGGCGGCGAACACGACGAGGCCGGCGGCCAGCAGGAACGGCCGCCACACGCCGCCCGCGAGGTCGGGCTTGCGCCGCAGCGCGAACGGGCCGACCAGCAGCCAGAACACGCCGGCCGCCATGAAAAGGGGACGGGACGATGCCGCATCGACGCCGAGCGGCGCGGTGGCCGCGAGCGTGAGCGCCGCGACGAGCGCATAGACGACCGGGCCGGCGCCGCCGAGCTTGAGCAGGCGCGCCCACTCCCACGCGGCGAACACGAGTACGACGCCGATCAGCGCACCGAACCCGGCGAGCGGCGCGAACAGCGTCACCGGCAGCAGCACTGCCAGCATCACGATCGCCGTGATCACACGGGTTTTCAGCATGAAAGGGAGTCGGCGTTCTGCGATTGCGGTTCGAGCTGCGCACTCGTGCGCCCGAAACGGCGCTCGCGCTCGGTATACGACGCCATCGCGTCGGCCAGTGCCGCGCCGTCGAAATCCGGCCAGTACTTGTCGGTGAAATAGAATTCGGCGTACGCGAGCTGCCACAGCAGGAAGTTGCTGACGCGCTGCTCGCCACCGGTGCGGATGAAGAGATCGGGCTCCGGCGCATAGGCCATCGCCAGGTGCGGCGCGAATGCATCCTCGGTCACTTCGATCTCGCGACCTTCGCGCACGGCCTGCTCGACGAGCTTCTTCGTCGCCTGCAGGATGTCCCACCGGCCGCCGTAGTTGGCCGCGATGGTGAGCGTCAAACGGGTATTGCGCGCCGTCTTGGTTTCGGCGCGGCGAATCAGTTCGCGGATGCGCGGCTCGAAACGGTCGAGATCGCCGACGACACGCAGGCGGATCCCGTTCGCATGCAGCTTGCCCACCTCGCGCTCGAGCGCGGTGATGAACAGCCGCATCAGGAACGACACTTCGTCGTTCGGCCGGCGCCAGTTTTCCGAACTGAACGCGAACAGCGTCAGGTACTCGACGCCGGCGCGCGCGCAGCCTTCGACCACCGCCCGCACGGCATCGACGCCGCGGGTGTGCCCCGCGACGCGCGGCAAGCGGCGTTCGGTCGCCCAACGGCCGTTGCCGTCCATGATGATCGCGATGTGACGCGGCACGACGCCGACGTCAGGCACGCGAACGGTAGAGCTGGTATAGGTCATGGCCGTTGAGACAGTAATGCGGGAAGAAGGCGGCGCGCGAGGACGGTCGTCAGACCGTCATGATCTCGGCTTCCTTGGTCTGCACGAGCTTGTCGACTTCGGCAACGTGCTTGTCGGTCAGCTTCTGCACGTCGTCGCTCGCACGGCGCTCGTCGTCTTCCGAGATTTCCTTGTCCTTCACGAGCTTCTTCAGCGCTTCGTTCGCGTCGCGGCGCAGGTTGCGGATCGCGACCTTGGCCGTTTCGCCTTCGCTCTTCACGACCTTGGTCAGCTCGCGGCGGCGCTCTTCCGTCAGCGCGGGCATCGGCACGCGGATCAGGTCGCCGGCCGTTGCCGGGTTCAGGCCCAGATCGGCTTCGCGGATGGCCTTCTCGACCTTCGCGACCATGTTCTTTTCCCACGGCTGCACGCCGATCGTGCGCGCGTCGACGAGCGTCAGGTTCGCGACCTGCGAGATCGGCACCATCGAGCCGTAGTAGTCGACCTGCACGTGATCGAGCAGACCGGTGTGCGCACGGCCCGTACGGATCTTGGCCAGATCGTTCTTGAACGCTTCGATCGAGCGCTGCATCTTTTGCTCGACGCCCTTCTTCACATCAGCGACACTCATTTCAACCTCCGAACCTTCAAACCTTCAAAGAACGCGGGCCCCGCCCGGCGCATGTCGCGCGCCGCGGCCGGCAACCCGCGCCGGTCGCCCGCATCCGCGGGAGTTTACACGTGGACGAGCGTACCTTCGTCCTCGCCCAGCACGATGCGCTTGAGCGCGCCCGGCTTGTTGATCGAAAACACGCGAATCGGCAGCTTCTGGTCGCGGCACAGCGCAAACGCCGTCGCGTCCATCACCTGCAGGTTGCGGCTGATCGCCTCGTCGAAGCTGATCGTCGTGTAGCGCGTGGCCGACGGATCCTTCTTCGGATCGGCAGAATATACGCCATCGACCTTGGTCGCCTTCAGCACGACTTCGGCGCCCACTTCCGAGCCGCGCAGCGCGGCGGCGGTATCCGTCGTGAAGAACGGGTTGCCGGTGCCGGCCGCGAAGATCACGACGCGGCCTTCCTCGAGCTGACGGATCGCGCGGGGCCGGATGTACGGCTCGACGACCTGGTCCATGCGCAGCGCGGACTGCACGCGCGCCTCGATGCCCGCGTGGCGCATCGCGTCCTGCAGCGCCAATGCGTTCATCATCGTCGCCAGCATCCCCATGTAGTCGGCCGTCGCGCGGTCCATGCCGGCCGCGCCGCCCGCGACACCGCGGAAAATATTACCGCCACCGATCACGACCGCGAGCTGCGTGCCGAGACGCACGACTTCGGCGATATCGGCCACCATCCGTTCGATCGTCGCGCGATTGATGCCGAAGGCATCGTCGCCCATCAGCGCTTCGCCGGAGAGTTTGAGGAGGACGCGTTTATAGGCATTGGACATAGGGGCTTCCGAGCGACGAGAGGATGACAACCACGAACTGTAGGGGCGAAATACTGATTCGGGCAAGCGCCGCCGACCGGACCGGGGTTCCCGGCCGGCCGGCGACGCCGCCGGCCGCGGCGGAGCGGACGCCCGCCGCGGATACTGCCTGACTGCTTACTGCTGCTTTGCTGCTGCGACTTGCGCGGCCACTTCGGCGGCGAAGTCGTCCTGGCGCTTCTCGATGCCTTCGCCGACGACGAACAGCGCGAACTTCTGCACCGCCGCATTCGCTGCCTTCAGCATCTGCTCGATCGTCTGCTTGTCGTTCTTCACGAACGTCTGGTTCAGCAGCGACACTTCCTTCAGGTACTTCTGGACGCTACCGTCGACCATCTTCGCGACGATTTCGGCCGGCTTGCCCGATTCCGCGGCCTTCTGCTCGGCCACGCGGCGTTCCGTCTCGATCAGTTCCGCCGGCACGTCGGCCGACGACAGCGCGACCGGCTTCATCGCCGCGATGTGCATCGCGACGTCCTTGCCGACCTGCTCGTCCGCGCCCGTGTACTCGACGATCACGCCGATACGCGCGCCGTGCAGGTACGTCGCGATCTTGTTCGCGGTTTCGAAACGGACGAAACGGCGGATCGACACGTTCTCGCCGATCTTGCCGATCAGCGCGAGGCGGACTGCGTCGACGGTCGAGCCGTCGAGCGGCAGCGCCGACAGCGCGGCCACGTCGGCCGGGTTCTGCGTCGCGACGAGTTCCGCGACCGTCTTCGAGAATGCGAGGAAGTCGTCGTTCTTCGCGACGAAGTCGGTTTCGCAGTTCAGCTCGACCAGCGCGCCCGCGTTGCCGCCGACGAACGAGGCGACGACGCCTTCAGCCGTCACGCGCGATGCGGCCTTGCTCGCCTTGTTGCCGAGCTTGACGCGCAGCAGTTCTTCAGCCTTGGCCAGATCGCCGTCGGCTTCCGTCAGCGCCTTCTTGCACTCCATCATCGGTGCGTCGGTCTTCGCGCGCAGTTCTGCCACCATGCTTGCGGTAATTGCCGCCATCATTCGCTCCTTGAGTCTGTATTCACAACGCCGCCCGCTTGGACGCGAACGGCCGAGATTCGTTTCCGGACCCGCGCCGATTCGGCGCGATCAGGTCCGGCGCACAAGCTTAAAAAAAGGGGGCCTGTTGAGAGCCCCCTTTTTGCGCCGGCTCGGGGCCAGTTACGCGTTTTCCTCGACGTACTCGTCGTCGCCGCGTGCGGCCTGGACCACTTCGTTGACCGCGTTCGCACGGCCTTCGAGGATCGCGTCGGCCACGCCTTCGGCGTACAGCGCGACTGCCTTGCTCGAGTCGTCGTTACCCGGGATCACGTAATCCACACCTTCCGGCGAGTGGTTCGTATCGACCACGGCGATGACCGGCACGCCCAGCTTGTTCGCTTCCGTGACGGCGATCTTGTGGTAGCCGACGTCGACGACGAAGATCGCGTCCGGAATGCCGCCCATGTCCTTCACGCCGCCGATCGACTTCTGCAGCTTGGCGATTTCGCGTTCGAACAGCAGCGCTTCCTTCTTGCTCATCTTCTCGAGCTCGCCCGCCTCGACTGCCGCTTCCATGTCCTTCAGGCGCTTGATCGACACCTTCAGCGTCTTGAAGTTGGTCATCATGCCGCCGAGCCAGCGTGCGTTGACGTACGGCATGCCCGCACGTTGCGCTTCCTGGGCGATCGTGTCACGCGACTGGCGCTTCGTGCCGACGAACAGGATCGTGCCGCGGTTCGCTGCCAGCTGGCGCACGTACTTCTGTGCGTCCGTGAACATCGGCAGCGTCTTTTCGAGGTTGATGATGTGAATCTTGTTGCGGTGACCGAAAATGAACGGAGCCATCTTCGGGTTCCAGAAGCGCGTCTGGTGACCGAAGTGGACACCCGCTTCCAGCATTTGGCGCATCGTAACTGCCATGTAAATTCTCCACGAGGGTTGGGTCTTAAGCCGGCTGCCGTACCGCCGCGCGAACCCGCCACGAAGGCGTGAATTCCGCACGGACGGCACCCTGGTTGCGCCGGCTTGCGATTCGGCACGCGCAAAACGCCCGTGCCGTAAGCCTTTCACCGCGATGCCGCCCCAACTTGGGGCAAATTCGGCATTTGGATATCGACTTAGCCAAAGAGTATAGCACGCGGATTTGTCCGCTCTCAAGTCGCTCGGCACTTTCGCTTGCCGCGCGGCAGCGGGCCGGGCAATCCGCGAAAACCCGCATCCGCGCGGCCCGCAGGGGCTGCGAGGCCCGCCATAAGGTGCGATAATCCGTCAATTCACCGCATTCCAGGCATACCTCGATGGCTATTACGCTCAAAAACGAACACGATATCGCGGAGATGCGCGTCGCCTGCCGTCTCGCGAGCGAAGTGCTCGACTTCATCACGCCGCACGTCGTCGCGGGCGTCACGACCGCCGAACTCGACCGCCTCTGCCACGAGTTCATGCTCAACGAGCAAGGCACGATCCCCGCGCCGCTGAACTACCAGCCGCCCGGCTATCCGCCGTACCCGAAGGCCACCTGCATTTCGGTCAACGACGTGATCTGCCACGGCATTCCCGGCGAGAAGGTGCTCAAGAACGGCGACGCGCTGAACATCGACATCACCGTGATCAAGAACGGCTATTTCGGCGACACCAGCCGGATGTTCATCGTCGGCGAGGGCTCGATCCTCGCGAAGCGCCTCGTGCAGACCACCTACGAATGCATGTGGCTCGGCATCGACCAGGTCAAACCCGGCGCGCATCTCGGCGACATCGGCCATGCGATCCAGAAGCACGCGGAGGCGCAGGGCTACAGCGTCGTGCGCGAATATTGCGGCCACGGCATCGGCACGGTGTTCCACGAGGATCCGCAGGTCGTCCACTACGGCCGTCCGGGCACCGGCATCGAACTGAAGGCCGGGATGATCTTCACGATCGAGCCGATGATCAACGCCGGCAAGCGCGACATCCGCACGATGCCCGACCAGTGGACGGTCAAGACCCGCGACCGCAGCCTGTCCGCGCAGTGGGAGCACACGGTGCTCGTCACCGAAACCGGCTACGAAGTGCTGACCGTGTCTGCCGGCACGCCGGCGCGCCCGGTGTTCGCACAGCCGGCCGCCGCCGTCTGAGCGCCGTCGCGCCCCGCCCGCCCCACTTTCGCACCTGAACGGCCGCCCATGAGCGCTCACGCTGCCCCCTCGCCCGAAGCGCTGTCGCGGCGCGCCGAATTCAAGGCCGCCAAGACGGAGATGCTCGAGCGCTTTCGCCGCGCGGCGAACGTCGCGTCGCTGATGCACGCGCTGTCGAAACTCACCGACGATGCATTGAAACGCGTTTGGGACGACTGCGGACTGCCCGCGACGCTCGCGCTCGTCGCCGTCGGCGGGTACGGGCGCGGCGAGCTCGCGCCCTATTCCGACGTCGACATCCTCGTGCTGCTGCCGGATGCGCACGACGCGGCGCTCGACGCGCGCATCGAGCGCTTCATCGGCATGGCGTGGGATCTCGGCCTCGAGATCGGCAGCAGCGTGCGCACGGTCGCGCAGTGCATCGAGGAGGCGTCGCAGGACGTCACGGTGCAGACCTCGCTGCTGGAAGCGCGCCGCATCGTCGGCAGCACCGCGCTGTTCGAGCGCTTCACCGTGCGCTACCACGAAGCGCTCGACGCCCGCGCGTTCTTCACCGCGAAGGTGCTGGAGATGCGCCAGCGCCACGCGAAGTTCCAGGACACGCCGTACAGCCTCGAACCGAACGTGAAGGAAAGCCCGGGCGGGCTGCGCGACCTGCAGACGATCCTGTGGATCGCACGCGCGGCCGGCTTCGGCAGCAGCTGGCGCGAACTCGACACGCGCGGCCTGATCACCGACCGCGAAGCGCGCGAGCTGCGCCGCAACGAAGGGTTCCTGAAGACGCTGCGCGCGCGGCTGCACGTGATCGCCGGGCGTCGCCAGGACATGCTCGTGTTCGACCTGCAGACGCAGGCCGCCGAAAGCTTCGGCTACCAGCCGACGCAGGCCAAGCGGGCGAGCGAGCAGCTGATGCGTCGCTACTACTGGGCCGCGAAAGCGGTCACGCAGCTCGCGACGATCCTGATCCAGAACATCGAGGCGCAGCTGTTCCCCGCGACGAGCGGCATCACGCGCGTGCTGTCGGCCGATCGCTTCGTCGAGAAACAGGGGATGCTCGAGATCGTCGACGACGGCGTGTTCGAGCGCCATCCCGACGCGATCCTCGAAGCCTTCCTGCTGTACGAAACGACGCGTGGCGTGAAAGGCCTGTCCGCCCGCACGCTGCGCGCGCTGTACAACTCGCGCGAGATCATGAACAACGCGTGGCGCCGCGATCCGCGCAACCGCGACACGTTCATGCGGATCCTGCAGCAGCCCGAAGGCATCACGCACGCGTTCCGGCTGATGAACCAGACGAGCGTGCTCGGCCGCTACCTGCTGAATTTCCGCCGCATCGTCGGGCAGATGCAGCACGACCTGTACCACGTGTACACGGTCGACCAGCACATCCTGATGGTGCTGCGCAACATCCGCCGCTTCGCGGTAGCCGAGCATGCGCACGAATACCCGTTCTGCAGCCAACTGATCGGCAACTTCGAGCGCCCTTGGGTGCTGTATGTCGCGGCACTGTTCCATGACATCGCGAAGGGCCGCGGCGGCGACCACTCGACGCTCGGGATGGCCGACGCGCGGCGCTTCTGCCGCGAGCACGGCATCGCCGGCGACGATGCGGCGCTGATCGTGTGGCTCGTCCAGCATCACCTGACGATGAGCCAGGTCGCGCAGAAACAGGACACGAGCGACCCCGAAGTCATCAAGCGCTTCGCCGAGGTCGTCGGCAACGAGCGCTATCTCACCGCGCTCTACCTGCTGACCGTCGCCGATATCCGCGGCACGAGCCCGAAGGTGTGGAACACGTGGAAGGGCAAGCTGCTCGAGGATCTGTACCGCATCACGCTCGCGGTGCTCGGCGGCGCGAACCCCGACGCGCATTCGGAGCTGAAGTCGAGACAGGAGCAGGCGCTCGCGCTGCTGCGCCTGGAAACCGTGCCGGACGATGCGCACCGCGCGTTGTGGGATCAGCTCGACGTCGGCTTCTTCCTGCGTCACGACGCGGCCGACATCGCATGGCAGACGCGTGTGCTGTACCGGCACGTGAACGCCGAAACCGCGATCGTCCGCGCGCGGCCGTCGCCGATCGGCGACGCGCTGCAGGTGCTCGTGTACGTGAAGGACCGCCCCGACCTGTTCGCGGGCATCTGCGCGTATTTCGACCGCAACGGGCTGTCGGTGCTCGATGCGCGCGTCAGCACGACGCGGCACGGGTATGCGCTCGACAACTTCATCGTCACGCAGACCGAGCGCGACGTGCGCTACCGCGACATCGCGAACCTCGTCGAGCAGCAGCTCGCGGCGCGGCTCGCCGAAACCGCCCCGCTGCCGGAACCGTCGAAGGGCCGCCTGTCGAGGCTGTCCCGGACGTTTCCGATCACGCCGCGCGTCGACCTGCGGGCCGACGAGCGCGGTCAGTACTACATCCTGTCCGTGTCGGCCAACGACCGGCCGGGCCTTCTCTATTCGATCGCGCGCGTCCTCGCCGAACATCGGATCGGCGTCCATGCGGCGCGGATCAATACGCTCGGCGAGCGCGTCGAAGACATCTTCCTGCTCGCGGGCGCCGGCCTGTCCGATAACCGCCTGCAGATCCAGCTCGAAACCGAATTGCTGCGTGCGATCGCAGTCTGAATGAATCCCAGCGTTTATGCGCACCAAATTAACCGTCAAGAATCCGAAGCCGGCGTCGCCGACTCGCGCCCCTGTCCGCTCCGGCAGCCTCGTCGCCCGCAAGGCGGTGCGTCCCGCCGCGCCGCCCGCAGGCGACAAGCCGGCCCGCCCGAAGAAGGCGCCCGCGGCCGCCGCCACCGGCGAGCGCTCGTTCAAGCCGCGCGGCGCCGCCGGCGCCGAACGCCCGGGCGCGGATCGCGCGCCGGCCAAGCGCGCGCCGCGTGACGGCGGTGCCGAGCGCGGCACGCGCGCGCCGTACCGCGACAATGCAGCCGGTGAAGGCGCGAAGCGCAGTTTCGGCGACCGTCGCACGTCGTCGGATCGCCCGCCGCGCCACGATGACGATGCGCGTCCGCGTCGCGCGGGTGGCGACGAAGGCAAGCGCCCGTCCTATCGCGACAACGCATCCGGTGAAGGCGCGAAGCGCGGCTTCGGCGAGCGTCGCACGTCTTCCGATCGACCGCCGCGCCGTGATGACGACGCACGTCCGCGCCGCGCAGCGGGCGCCGACGACAGCAAGCGTCCGTCCTACCGCGACAAGGCCGCCAGCGAAGGCGCGAAGCGCAGCTATGGCGACCGCCGTACGTCGTCGGATCGCCCGCCGCGCCGTGATGACGACGCACGTCCGCGCCGCGCAGCAGGCGGTGACGACAGCAAGCGCCCGTCGTACCGCGACAAAGCCACCGGCGAAGGCGCGAAGCGCAGCTATGGCGACCGCCGTACGTCGTCCGATCGCCCGCCGCGCCGCAGCGACGACGATACGCGTCCGCGCCGTGCAGCGGGTGGTGACGACAGCAAGCGCCCGTCGTACCGCGACAAGGCCGCCGGCGAAGGCGCGAAGCGCGGCTTCGGCGACCGCCGCACGTCGTCCGATCGCCCGCCGCGCCGTGATGACGACGCACGTCCGCGCCGCGCAGCAGGCGCCGACGACAGCAAGCGTCCGTCCTACCGCGACAAGGCCGCCAGCGAAGGCGCGAAGCGCAGCTTCGGCGACCGCCCCGCCCGCCCGGCGCGCGACGGCGACCGCCGTTCGTTCGGCGCGGTGAAGACCGCGCAACCCGTCAAGCGCGCGACGGCCGACGTCGACTACGGCGACGAAACGGGCCTGATGCGCCTGTCGAAGCGGATGTCCGAGCTCGGCATGTGCTCGCGCCGCGAAGCCGACGAATGGATCGAAAAGGGCTGGGTGCTCGTCGACGGCGAACGCATCGACACGCTCGGCACCAAGGTCCGCGCCGACCAGAAGATCGAGATCGACGAGCGTGCGAGCGCCGCGCAGGCCGCGCAAGTGACGATCCTGCTGCACAAGCCGGTCGGCTACGTGTCGGGCCAGGCGGAAGACGGCTACGAGCCGGCGGCCGTGCTGATCACGCGCGCGAACCGCTGGAGCGGCGATCATTCGCCGGTGCGCTTCTCGCCGCAACACCTGCATGCGCTTGCGCCGGCCGGCCGTCTCGACATCGACTCCACCGGCCTGCTGGTGCTGACGCAGAACGGCGTGATCGCGAAGCAGCTGATCGGCGAGCAGTCGGACATCGACAAGGAATACCTGGTGCGCGTGCGCTTCGGCGAACGACTGATCGACATCGACCAGCACTTTCCGGCGGAATCGCTCGCGAAGCTGCGCCACGGCCTCGAACTCGACGGCGTCGCGCTGAAGCCCGCGATGGTGAGCTGGCAGAACGGCGAGCAGCTGCGCTTCGTGCTGCGCGAAGGCAAGAAGCGCCAGATCCGCCGCATGTGCGAACTGGTCGGCCTCGACGTGATCGGCCTCAAGCGCGTGCGGATGGGCCGCGTGATGCTCGGCGCGCTGCCGCAGGGCCAATGGCGCTACCTGTCGGCCGACGAGACGTTCTGACCGCAGGCACCCGGTACGCCATCCAATGAAAAAGCCCGCTCGAGCGGGCTTTTTTCTTGTCTGCCGAAAACGGGCCGATCAGTCGTCGTCGGCCGGATCGAGCCCCGGGAACAGCACCTCGGTGAAGCCGAAGCGCGTGAAATCGGTGATCCGCATCGGATACAGCTTGCCGATCAGGTGATCGTATTCGTGCTGGACCACGCGCGCGTGGAACCCCTCGGCGACACGATCGATCTTCTGGCCGAACTGGTCGAAGCCGCTGTAGCGCACCTTCGCGTAGCGGCTGACGACGCCGCGCATCCCCGGCACCGACAGGCAACCTTCCCAGCCCTCTTCCATGTCCGGCGGCATGTACTCGATCTTCGGGTTGATCAGCACGGTTTCGGGCACCGGCGGCGCATCCGGGTAGCGGTTGTTGTTGCCGAAGCCGAAGATGATGATCTGCACCCCGATGCCGATCTGCGGCGCGGCCAGCCCGGCGCCGTTCGCGTGGTGCATCGTCTCGAACATGTCCGCGACGATCTCGTGCAGCTCGGGTGTATCGAACCGCTCGACCGGTTGGGCGACTTCGAGCAGGCGCGGATCGCCCATCTTCAGGATCTCGCGAATCATGGCGTATTACCCTCCAGGAGTTGGTGCAGACCGTCTTCGTCCAGCACGGGGATGCCGAGTTCCTCGGCCTTCGCGAGCTTGCTGCCGGCTTCGGCGCCCGCGACCACGTAATCCGTCTTCTTCGATACCGAGCCGGCCACCTTGGCGCCCGCCGCTTCGAGCATTTCCTTCGCCGCATCGCGCGTCAGATTCGGCAGCGTGCCGGTCAGCACGACCGTCTTGCCGGCGAGCACGCCCTGCGGCGCTTTCGGCGCGGGCGGCCCTTCCGGCCACGTGACCTTGCCCGGCGCGCGCAACTGCTCGATCACCGTCCGGTTGTGCTCTTCCGCGAAGAACTGGTGAATCGACTCGGCGACGATCGGTCCGACGTCGTTCACTTCGAGCAGTTCCTCGATCGACGCGTCCATGATCGGCGTCAGCGAGCCGAAATGCTTCGCGAGATCCTTCGCGGTCGATTCGCCGACATGGCGGATGCCGAGCCCGTAGATGAAGCGCGCGAGCGTCGTGTGCTTCGCCTTCTCGAGCGAATCGAGCAGATTCTGCGCGGACTTCTCCGCGAACCGGTCGAGTTCGGCCAGCGTCGCGAACCCGAGATTGAACAGGTCGGCCGGCGTGCGCACCAGATTCAGTTCGACAAGCTGATCGATGATCTTCTCGCCGAGACCGTCGATGTCGAGCGCGCGGCGTTGCGCGAAATGCCACAGCGCCTGCTTGCGCTGCGCCGGGCAGAACAGCCCGCCGGTGCAGCGCGCGATCGCCTCGTCCGGCAGGCGCTCGATCTTCGAGCCGCACACCGGGCATTCGGTCGGCATCACGAATTCGGCCGCGTCTGCCGGGCGCCGGTCGAGCAGCGCGCCGACCACTTCCGGAATCACGTCGCCCGCGCGGCGCACGATCACGGTGTCGCCGATCCGGATGTCCTTGCGGCGCACTTCGTCCTCGTTGTGCAGCGTCGCGTTGGTCACGGTCGCCCCGCCGACGAACACCGGCTCGAGGCGCGCGACCGGCGTGATCGCGCCGGTGCGGCCGACCTGCACGTCGATCGCGACGAGCTTCGTCAGCGCTTCCTGCGCGGGGAACTTGTGCGCGAGCGCGAAGCGCGGCGCACGCGACACGAAGCCGAGCCGCTCCTGCTCGTCGCGCCGGTTGACCTTGTAGACGACGCCGTCGATGTCGTATGGCAGCGACTCGCGCTTCTCGCCGACCTTGCGGAAGAAGTCGAGCAAACCTTCGGCGCCGTGCACGACCGCGCGCTCGCGGTTCACCGGCAGGCCGAACGCCTCGTACCAGTCGAGCAGCGCGCTGTGCGTGTCGGGCATCGGCATCCCGTCGAGCACGCCGATCCCGTACGCGAAGAACGACAGCGGCCGCTGCGCGGTGATCTTCGAGTCGAGCTGGCGCAGGCTGCCGGCCGCCGCGTTGCGCGGGTTCGCGAATTCGCGCTGCTCGGCCGCGCGCTGGCGTTCGTTCAGGCGTGCGAAATCGCGCTTGAACATCAGCACCTCGCCGCGCACGTCGAGCACGGCCGGCACGTGCTTGCCCTTCAGTTTCAGCGGAATCGAGCGGATCGTGCGCACGTTCTCGGTCACGTCCTCGCCCGTCGTCCCGTCGCCGCGCGTCGCGGCCTGCACGAACACGCCGTTCTCGTAGCGCAGCGAAATCGCCAGGCCGTCGAACTTCAGTTCGCACGCGTATTCCACGGGGTCAGTCACCGAGCCGGCGAGATCGGTCGCCTTGGCGAGCGCATCAGCGACGCGCTTGTCGAACGCGACGATGTCCTCGTCGGCGAAGCCGTTGTTCAGCGACAGCATCGGCGCATCGTGGACGACCGGCGTGAAGCCGCCGGCCGCTTCGCCGCCGACGCGCTGCGTCGGCGAATCGGGCGTCACGAGTTCGGGATGGTCGGTTTCGAGCTGCTGCAGCTCACGGAACAGCCGGTCGTATTCGGCGTCGGGCAGATCCGGCTGGTCGAGCACGTAATAGGCGTAGTTCGCCCGCTCGAGTTGGTCGCGCAGCCACGCGGCGCGCGCGTCGGGCTGGCTGGCTGGCGGTTCGGCTTGGGTTCGGGCCATGCTGGCGGCAGAGTCGTTCTGAAAAAAATCGGATGCCCGATTATCTCAGTTTGACGCCTCAGCGGGGCACGCAATGCGGGCCGGATGACGTGCTGCAGCGCACATGAAACGTGCTCGCCGCAGCGACGAACGACGGTGTCGAATACCGCCGTCCGCGCCCGGCGCGTTACTGGCTGAAGAGGCGGCGCGTGACCGGCGAACCGGCCGGGATGCCCGCTTCCTCGAGCTTCGCGTACAGCTTCATCAGTTGCTGCTCGATCGCGAGCAGCGTCGACTCCGGCAGCGGCCGGCGCGAGTCGTCGACGACGCGTGCGCCGATCCGCTCGGACAGCGACTTCGCGTAATCGCACATCAGCCGGAACGGCAGGATGTCCTCTTCGGCCACCGGCACGTCGAGCACCAGCGTGATCATGTTGCCGCCCTTGTACGTCAGGTCGTCGCGCAGGAAGTTCGTATCGCCGAACTGCAGCATGAACACCGGGTTCTGCTTCGCGTCGAGCTTCACGAAGCGCGTGCCGTCGCGCGACAGCAGCAGCCCGTCCTGCGACGCGACCGCCTGCACGTAGTTCGCGGACCACGGCGCACCGTCCGACATCACGTTGATCGACAGTTGCGCGTCGCACTGCGCGGCAAACGCGTCGAGCTCGCGCGCCATCGCGACCGTTTCCATCATGTCCGGGAATTCCGGCGCGCCGTCGATCGCGTCGGCGAACTGCTGGACGCCCGTCACGAATTCGGAGAATTCGAGCTCGTTCAGTGCGCCGCTGCGGTTCGCAAGCTGCGCGGCCGCGCGCAGCTCTTCGTAGCGCACGCCGTTCTGCAGCAGCTCCCACTGGCCGCCTTCCGGCTTGCCTTCGATGTGCACGGGCTTGCTGCCCGCGCGGCGCAGCCGCTGCGCGACCGGCAGGATCTTGTCGCCCGGCAGCGGGCCGGTGAGGCGGATCGGCACGATGCAGTCGATCCGGCGATCGACGATCGCGGGCGGCGCCGACGAGACCGTCGTCGCGGCCGGCATCACCGGTTCGGTCGGCTCGGCCGGTTCGGCCGCCGCGTCATGCGTGGCGGCGGGCACGGCCTCTTCGCCGGCAGCCGGTTCGCTCGATTCGGCCGACGTGTCGACGCCCGTCGCCTCGGCCTGCAGGTCGGCCGGCGTATCGGCCGGCGCGGCCCCGCCGAACGTCGGCTCGACGCGCGCGGTTTCGGCCGCCGCCGTCGCCGCCGCGACCGGCGCCGCGGGCTCGCGGCGCACCGGCTGACGCACCGGCTCGATGAACGGCAACTCTTCGTCGCGCTCGGGGCGGTTCATCGCCTCGGCCGCTTCTTCCGGCATCGGGCGCGGCATCCTGCGGCGCACTTTCGCGCCCTGCCATGCGTTGTAGACCACGACGCCGCCCACCACGACGGCGCCCGCGCCGATCAAACCGAGTGTCAACTCGTCCATGCACGCTCCATCAGCAATTCTTTTTCGTCGGGACCGCGAACGGGCGCCCATGCGCCGCGCGAACGCGGTCTGGTTTCGTCAAACGTCAATTCTGGGCAAAACCCGCGGCGGTTTCCATGTCCACCGCAACGATCCGCGACACGCCCTGTTCCTGCATCGTCACGCCGATCAGTTGCTGCGCCATTTCCATCGCGATCTTGTTGTGCGAGATGAACAGGAACTGCGTCTTGTCGGACATCGCGCGCACGAGATTCGCGAACCGCTCGGTGTTCGCGTCGTCGAGCGGCGCGTCGACCTCGTCGAGCAGACAGAACGGCGCCGGGTTCAGCTGGAACATCGCGAACACCAGCGCGGTCGCGGTCAGCGCCTTTTCGCCGCCCGACAGCAGGTGAATCGTCGCGTTCTTCTTGCCGGGCGGCTGCGCCATCACCTGCACGCCGGCATCGAGAATCTCGTCGCCCGTCATGATCAGCTTCGCCTGGCCGCCGCCGAACAGGCGCGGGAACAGGTCGCTGAAATGACGATTGACCTCGTCGAAGGTACCCTGCAGCAGCGTGCGGGTTTCCTGGTCGATCTTGTGGATCGCATCCTCGAGCGTCGTGATCGCGTCGATCAGGTCGGCCGATTGCGCGTCGAGGAACACCTTGCGCTCGCTCGCGGCCTTCAGCTCGTCGAGCGCGGCCATGTTCACCGGGCCGAGCGCGTTGATCGCGTTGTTCAGGCGCGTGACTTCGCCCTGCAGGTACGACGGCTTCAGATCCGGCGTGAGCTTCGCGGCCAGCGCGGCCTCGTCGACCTCGGCGGTCGCGAGCTGCTCGGCGAACTGCTCGACGGACAGACGCGCGGCCTGCTCCTTCAGTTGCAGCTCGGTGATGCGGTCGCGCAGCGGCTGCAGCGAACGCTCGGCGACGAGCCGCTGCTCGTCCGACGCGCGCAGCTTCGCGGTCAGGTCGTCGAGCTCGATCCGCGCGGCCTGCAGCGCCTCTTCCTTCACCGCGCGAATCTCGAGCGCGTCCTGCAGGCCGGTGTGCGCGGTCTGCTCGTTGATCGTCTCGAGTTCGGCGCGCGCGTCTTCCAGCGACGCGGCGACGCGCTCGCTCTGTTCGTGCGCCACCTGGATCGTGCGCTTGAGCTCGTCGATCCGGGTCACCGCATTGCGGGCGGCGAAGCGCGCGTCGTTCGCGCCGCGCTCCAGGTCGCGCGCTTCCTGACGCGCCTGCGTCAGCGATTCGTCGAGCGACTCGAACGCGAGCTGGTTGTCCTCGAAACGCGCCTGCAGTTCGGCGAGCTCGCCGTCGAAGCGCTCGAAATTCGCTTCCGACTCCGCGCGCAGCGCACGCTGCTCTTCGATCTGCGCGCCGATTTCCTCGAGCTCCTCGCGGATCTGCGTGCTGCGCTGCGTATAGCGTTCATGCGCCTGCGCGAGCTTCAGCACGTCCATCTGCAGCGCATGCACGCGCTGCGTCGCCCGTTCGGCCTGGGCCCGGACGTCGCCGAGCGCCTGCGTGGCCTGCGTGTGCGCGGCTTCCGCCCGCACGGCGGCCGTGCGCGCCTCGTCGGCGAGCAGCGCCTGCGCCCGCACCTGGCGCGCCAGGTTCTCGATTTCCTGCTGGCGGGCCAGCATCCCGGCCTGCTCCGAATCGGCGGCGTACAGCTGCACGCCGACACGCGTGACGATATGGCCGGCCTTGACGACGAACGCGCCGCCTGCCGGCAGCTGCGTGCGCGTCGCGAGCGCCTGCGCGACGTCGTCGGCGACATAGACGTTGCCGAGCCAGTCGTTCAGCACCGCGCGGATGCCCGCGTCGTCGATGCGCACGAGCGACAGCACCGGCCGCAGCCCGGCCACCGCGGCAGGCGGCTCACCGGCCGCGGGCGGCGCGTAGAACGCGAGCTTCGCGGGCGGCGCATCGCTCGCGAAGGCCTTCACCCAGTCGAGATTCGATACTTCGAGCGCGGCGAGACGCTCGCGCAGCACGGCCTCGAGCGCCGCTTCCCAGCCGGCCTCGACGTGCAGCTTCTTCCACAGACGCGGCAGCGCGCCGAGCTCGTGCTTGTCGAGCCACGGCTGCACCTTGCCTTCGGTCTGCACGTTCTCCTGCAGTTGCTTCAGCGCGGCGAGGCGCGCTTCGAGCTGGTGGATCTGCGCGGCCTCGGCCTGCACACGCTCCTGCGCGGCGCGGCGTTCACCGTCGAGGCGCGGCACCGTTTCCTGCGCGTCCGCCAGGCGTGCCTGCGCTTCCGCGAGGATCTCTTCCTGTTCGGCCAGCTGCATGCGCAGCTCTTCGAGTTGCGTCTCGTCCGGCGCGTCGAGCCCGCCCGCTTCGCTCTTCAGGCGCTCGTGGCGCTGCTGGAGCTGCTGGAGCTGCTGGTCGGCGTTGCGCTGGTGCGCGGCTTCGAGCTTCAGCGACTGCTCGGTCTGCGCGATCCGCGCGCGCTCGTCGTTGAGCTGCGCCTGCGCGTCGCGCCACTTCGCTTCGAGCGCCGGCAGCGCATCGTGCTTCGCGGCCGCGTTGTCCTCGGCGAGCGCGGCCTTTTCGTCGGCCATCGCGCGCGCCTCTTCGGCTTCCTCGAGCTCGTCCTGCGACTTCTCGGCCTGCGCGCGCCACTGCTCGCGCTGCGCGTTGAGCGCGGCGATCTGCGCCTGCACGCGGTTGCGCGATTCGACGATGAACTTGATCTCGGCTTCGAGGCGGCTCACCTCGGCATTCGCCTCGTAGAGCGCACCCTGCGCGCCCTGCATCGCGTCGCTCGCCGAGTAATGCGCGACGCGCAGCGTCTCGAGCTGCGCCTCGACTTCGCGCAGCTTCGCCGTCTGCGCCTCGAGGTCGATCTGCGCCTGTTCGATCGCGCGCTGCTGCTTCTGCTGCTCGCCGGCCGCCTCGTTCTTGCGCAGCAGCCACAAGAGGCGCTGCTTCTCCTCGCCGTCGGCGACGAGTTCCTTGTACTTGGTCGCGACCACCGCCTGCGCCTCGAGCTTCTCGAGGTTCGCGCCGAGTTCGCGCACGATGTCCTCGACGCGCGTCAGGTTCTCGCGCGTGTCGTGCAGGCGGTTCTCCGTTTCGCGGCGGCGTTCCTTGTACTTCGACACGCCGGCGGCCTCCTCGAGGAACACGCGCAGCTCTTCGGGCTTCGCCTCGATGATCCGCGCGATCATGCCCTGCCCGATGATCGCGTACGCACGCGGGCCGAGGCCGGTGCCGAGGAAGATGTCCTGGATGTCGCGACGGCGCGCCGGCAGGTTGTTGATGTAGTAGCTCGACGTGCCGTCGCGCGTCAGCACGCGCTTGACGGCGATCTCGCCGTACTGGCCCCACTGCCCGGCCGCGCGGCCGTCGGAGTTGTCGAAGATCAGTTCGACGCTGGCCCGGCTGCCGGGCTTGCGGGCGGTCGAACCGTTGAAGATCACGTCCTGCATCGATTCGCCGCGCAGCTCGGACGCGCGCGACTCGCCGAGCACCCAGCGCACGGCATCGATGATGTTGGACTTGCCGCATCCGTTCGGGCCGACCACGCCGACGAGCTGGCCCGGAACCTGGAAATGCGTGGGATCGACGAAGGATTTGAAGCCAGCGAGTTTGATCGAGCTCAGACGCACGGCGGTATCGGATGTGAAGAAGGTGTGAAACGGACGGGGCCGCACGGCGCGGGGCCGGAGAGCCCCTGCGCGCCACGCGCCCCGGAATTCAAAAACGGGGCCGCGCGCATCCCGCGTTGGCCCCGCAAACGGCTTCCATCATACCATCGCGCGTGCGCCGTCCCGACCGTCGCCGGGTTTGCCCGGTGCCGGCGCGGCACGATGGACCCGGCTCGACAGCAGCGTCGCCAGCACGATGCACGCGCCGCCCGCCCACTCGCGCGCGGTCGGCAACTCGTTCGCGAACACCCACGCCGACAGCGCGGTGATCACGATCTCGAACAGCATGATGATCGACGCGCGGTTCGCCGGCACGCGCGCGAGGCCGTACTGGACGAGCAGGTTGTTCGACGCCATCGTCACGCCGATCGCGGCGATGATCAGCGCGGCCACGCCGAGCTGGCCGCTCGCCGGCACGGCCGGCAGCCCTTCGAACAGCGACGCGATCGCGCCGAACACCGCCGCGCCGCCGAACAGCGTCGCGGTGCGCATTTCCGCGCGCATCTCGGGCAGCTCGCGGCTCGCCTTGATCACGAGCACGTTGCTCATCGCGAAGCTCAGCCCGGCGGCGAGACCGGCCCATTCGGCCGGGTTGGCCGGCAGCGGCAAGCCGAGCTTCGGCGACCACAGCATCAGCATCGCGCCGCCGATCGACAGCGCCGCCAGCCCCGCGCCGGCCCAGGTCAGCCGTTCGCGCAGCAGGAAGTGCGCGTAGATCGCGGTCCAGGCCGGGGTCAGGTAGAACAGCAGCATCACCCGCAGCACCTCGCCGTGGATCGTGCCCCATACGAACCCGAGGTTCGTCACGCCGGCCGTCACCGCGATGCCCGGCAGCACCCAGTGCCAGCGCAGCGTCGCGATCGTGCGGTGGCGCGCGACGATCACGAACAGGAACGCGACGAGGCTCGTCAGCGCGCTCGCCAGCGTGCCCGTCACGCCGAGCGACGCGAGGATCCGCAGCGGATACCAGATCAGGCCCCATACCGACGCGCCGATCAGGATGGCCAGCGTCGGCAGACTGCCGCGTACCGCGTTGTTCATTTGGTTCGATACCCTTTATTCGACCGGCCCGGCCGCCGTTCCGGCAGGCCGTGACCGCATTCCGTCACGCTATAATCGTCCGCTGCGACCCGCGCGCCCGACGCGCCCGTTCGCAGCCGCGCGGCGCGCCCGCCGCTTCTTTCGCTCCAACCGGCCGCGATGGCCGCTTCGCCCGTGAACCCTCGACTCGACTCGCTCCAGCCCTATCCCTTCGAAAAGCTGCGCGCCCTGTTCAAGGACGTGACGCCTTCCGGCGACCTCAAACCGATCAGCTTCGGCATCGGCGAGCCCAAACACGCGACGCCGGCGCTGATCCGCGACGCCGTGGTGGCCGCGCTCGACGGCCTCGCGTCGTACCCGGCCACCGCCGGCTCGGACGCGCTGCGCACGTCGATCGCGCACTGGCTCGAGCGCCGCTACGGGCTGCCGGCGGTCGATCCGGCCACGCAGGTGCTGCCGGTGTCGGGCTCCCGCGAGGCGCTGTTCTCGCTCGCGCAGACGGTGATCGACGCGCGCCCGGCCGCGGACGGCAAGAAGGCGATCGTACTCTGTCCGAATCCTTTCTATCAAATTTACGAAGGCGCGGCGCTGCTGGCCGGCGCCGAACCCTATTTCGCGAACAGCGACCCGGCCCGCAACTTCGCGTGCGACTACGCGGCCGTGCCCGATGAAGTCTGGGCGCGCACGCAGCTGCTGTACGTGTGCTCGCCCGGCAACCCGACGGGCGCCGTGCTGACGCTCGACGACTGGCGCGAGCTGTTCGCGCTGTCCGACCGCCACGGTTTCGTGATCGCGTCCGACGAGTGCTATTCGGAAATCTATTTCGATGAAGCGGCGCCGCCGCTCGGCGGCCTCGAGGCCGCGCACCGCCTCGGCCGCGGCTTCGAGCGGCTCGTGATGCTGTCGAGCCTGTCGAAGCGCTCGAACGTGCCGGGCATGCGTTCGGGCTTCGTCGCCGGCGACGCCGCGCTGCTGAAGCAATTCCTGCTGTACCGCACGTACCACGGCGCCGCGCTGTCGCCCGTCTGGCAGCACGCGAGCATCGCCGCGTGGAACGACGAGGCGCACGTGCGCGAGAACCGCGCGCTGTACCTGCAGAAATTCAATACGGTCACACCGATGCTCGCCGACGTAATCGACGTGAAGCTGCCCGACGCCGCGTTCTACCTGTGGGCCAACGTGTCGCGCACCGGCCTGTCGGACACCGAGTTCGCCCGCCGCCTGTACGCCGACTA
Source organism: Burkholderia sp. 28_3 (assembly GCF_003253915.1). NCBI lineage: Bacteria > Pseudomonadati > Pseudomonadota > Betaproteobacteria > Burkholderiales > Burkholderiaceae > Burkholderia > Burkholderia sp. 28_3. The sequence goes on along the minus strand of NZ_QKZF01000028.1, from coordinate 27,190 downwards.
TAATGTGACGGTTCTGCCCGGCTCGTACCTGGCGCGCGATGCGCACGGCACGAACCCGGGCCGCGATTTCATCCGGATCGCGCTCGTCGCGGGCACCCCCGAATGCGTCGAGGGCGCGCAACGCATCGTCGATTTCTGCCGCGCTCTCGCGCGGTAAGACGTCCATCCCGATCAATTCCATCCATCTCCTGCGAAAACGAACATGTCGCAACAACTTCAGCAAATCATCGATACCGCCTGGGAAAACCGCGCCGAGCTGTCGCCGAAGGCCGCGCCCGCCGACGTCCGCGAAGCCGTCGCTCACGCGATCGAGCAACTCGACAAGGGTGCACTGCGCGTCGCCGAGAAAATCGACGGCAACTGGACGGTCCACCAGTGGCTGAAGAAGGCCGTGCTGCTGTCGTTCCGCCTGGAGGACAACGCGCCGATGCCGGCCGGCGGCTACTCGCAGTTCTACGACAAGGTGCCGTCGAAGTTCGCGAACTACACGGCCGAAGACTTCGCCGCGGGCGGCTTCCGCGTCGTCCCGCCGGCCATCGCGCGCCGCGGCTCGTTCATCGCGAAGAACGTCGTGCTGATGCCGTCGTACACCAACATCGGCGCGTACGTCGACGAAGGCACGATGGTCGACACGTGGGCCACGGTCGGTTCGTGCGCGCAGATCGGCAAGAACGTGCACCTGTCGGGCGGCGTCGGCATCGGCGGCGTGCTCGAGCCGCTGCAGGCGAACCCGGTCATCATCGAGGACAACTGCTTCATCGGCGCGCGCTCGGAAGTCGTCGAAGGCGTGATCGTCGAGGAAAACTCGGTGATCTCGATGGGCGTGTACCTCGGCCAGAGCACGAAGATCTACGATCGCGAGACGGGCGAAGTCAGCTACGGCCGCATCCCGGCCGGCTCGGTCGTCGTCGCCGGCAACCTGCCGTCGAAGGACGGCTCGCACAGCCTGTACTGCGCGGTGATCGTCAAGAAGGTCGACGCGAAGACGCGTGCGAAGGTCGGCCTGAACGAGCTGCTGCGAGGCGACTGATGGCGAAGCCGCACACCGTGGTCGTCTACGGCATTCCGAACTGCGACACCGTGAAGAAGGCCCGCGTGTGGCTCGACGATCACGGCGTCGAATTCGAGTTCCACGATTTCAAGAAGCTCGGCGTCAGCGCGCCGCTGATCGAAGACTGGCTGAAGGACGTGTCGCTCGACGCGCTCGTGAACAAGCGCGGCACCACGTGGCGCGGCCTGGACGACGCGATGAAGGCGGCTGCCGAAACGAAGACCGGCGCGGTCGCACTGATGATCCACAAGCCGTCGGTCATCAAGCGCCCCGTGCTCGTCGTCAACGGCCGCGTGAAATCGCTCGGCTTCGTGGCCGATCAATACGCGGCGCTGTTTGCCGCATAGGGTTGCCCGCGCTGCGCCCACGGGCGCCGCCCTGTCGCTGCCGGCCACCGCGCCGGCATTTTTTATCGAAAGTGGTCCGAACCATGTCCGCCACCCTAGCCCTTACCGAACAGCTGATCGCCCGCGCGTCCGTGACGCCCGACGACCAGCACTGCCAGCAGATCATGACCGAGCGCCTCGCCGCGCTCGGCTTCGAATGCGAGACCATCGCGTCGCACGGCGTGACCAACCTGTGGGCCGTCAAGCGCGGCACCAATGGCCGCGACGGCAAGCTGCTCGCGTTCGCGGGCCACACCGACGTCGTGCCGACCGGCCCGCTCGAACAGTGGACCTCGCCGCCGTTCATCCCCGCCCATCGCGACGGCAAGCTGTACGGCCGCGGCGCGGCCGACATGAAGACGTCGCTCGCGGCGTTCGTCGTCGCGTCCGAGGAATTCGTCGCGGCCCATCCCGACCATCGCGGCGCGATCGCGTTCCTGATCACGAGCGACGAGGAAGGCCCGGCCACCGACGGCACCGTGAAGGTCGTCGAACTGCTGCAGGCACGCGGCGAACGCCTCGACTACTGCATCGTCGGCGAGCCGACGTCGACCACCGAGCTCGGCGACGTCGTCAAGAACGGCCGCCGCGGGTCGATGTCCGGCGAACTGGTCGTCAAGGGCGTGCAGGGCCACATCGCGTATCCGCACCTCGCGAAGAACCCGATCCACCTGCTCGCGCCGGCGCTCGCCGAGCTCGCCGCCGAGCAATGGGACGCCGGCAACGAATACTTCCCGCCGACCACCTGGCAGGTGTCGAACCTGCACGCCGGCACCGGCGCGACCAACGTGATCCCCGGCCACGCCGACCTGCTGTTCAACTTCCGCTTCTCGACCGCGAGCACCGTCGAAGGCCTGCAGGCCCGCGTGCACGCGATCCTCGACAAGCACGGCCTCGAATACACGCTGAAGTGGTCGGTGAGCGGCCTGCCGTTCCTCACGCCGCGCGGCGAACTGTCGGGCGCGCTGGAACACGCGATCCGCACCGAAACCGGCATCACGACCGAGCTGTCGACGACGGGCGGTACGTCGGACGGCCGCTTCATCGCGCGCATCTGCCCGCAGGTGATCGAATTCGGCCCGCCGAACGGCAGCATCCACAAGATCGACGAGCACATCGAGGTGCGCTTCGTCGACCCGCTGAAGAACGTGTACCGACGCGTGCTCGAACAACTGATCGCCTGACGGAGCCTCGCATGACGACACCTTTTGCCACAGTCCGCGACCTGCTGCGCTACGCGGTCACGCGCTTCTCGAAAGCGAAGCTCGCGTTCGGCCACGGTTCCGACAACGCGTACGACGAAGCGGCCTACCTCGTGCTGCATACGCTCGATTTGCCGCTCGACACGCTCGAGCCGTTCCTCGACGCGCGCCTGTTGCCCGACGAAATCGCGGCCGTGCTCGCGGTGATCGAACGACGCGCGACCGACCGCGTGCCGGCCGCGTACCTCACGCATGAAGCGTGGATGCACGGCCACCGCTTCTATGTCGACGAACGCGTGATCGTGCCGCGCTCGTTCATCGGTGAACTGCTCGACGACGGACTGCAACCGTATGTCGCCGACCCCGAGCAGGTCGGCGCGGTGCTCGAACTGTGCACCGGCTCCGGCTGCCTCGCGATCCTCGCGGCGAGCGCGTTCCCGAACGCCGAGATCGACGCGGTCGACCTGTCGGACAAGGCGCTCGAAGTCGCGGCGATCAACGTGCGCGACTACGGCCTCGAAGATCGCATCGGGCTGCACCGCGGCGACCTGTACGCACCGTTGCCCGCGTTCCGCACCGACCCCGACTCGCGCTACGACGTGATCCTGACGAACCCGCCGTACGTGAACGCCGCGTCGATGGCCGCGCTGCCGCCCGAATACCGGCACGAGCCGGAGATGGCGCTCGCCGGCGGCGACGACGGGATGGACATCGTGCGACGTATCGTCGCCGAAGCGCACCGCTGGCTGCATGACGACGGCGTGCTCGTCGTCGAGATCGGCAACGAGCGCGAGCACGTCGAAGCGGCATTCGGCGGCCTCGAGCTCACGTGGCTGCCCACCAGCGCGGGCGACGACGCCGTGTTCCTGATCCAGGCGTCGGACCTGCCGCGCAAGGCCTGAGCGTTCCCCGCCCGCCCGCCGTGCGGCGCACCACTGCGTTGCACGGTTGGGTAAGATGCGCGTAGGCGGCCGCCCGGCCGCACGACCTGCGGAATCCCCTCGGGAGTCCGCTCGGGAGTCCTTTGCGCGCCCATGACCCTCGACTGGCTACATCTCGGCACCCTGATCCTGACCGTCCACGTGCTCGGGATCGTCGCGGCGTGCCACGCAATCATGAACACGCGTACGTCGCAAGGCGCGATCGCGTGGGCCGTCTCGCTCACGGCCATGCCGTACCTGACGCTCGTCCCGTACCTGTTCCTCGGCCGCAGCAAATTCTCCGGCTACGTCGACGCCCGGCGCCACGAGCTGGAAATGTTGCGCACGCACACACCGCGCTCGCCGTGGCGCACCACCGACGCGACCGACGGGCCCGCCGCCGACGCACTCGGCCAAGCTGCCGTACTCGCGCTCACGCGGCTCGGCGGCATGCCGTTCCTCGGGGGCAATTCGGTGCGCACGCTCGTGAACGGCGACGCGACGTTCTCCGCCATCCTGTCGGCGATCGACGCCGCGCGCGACTACGTGCTCGTCCAGTTCTTCATCGTGCGCGACGATGCGCTCGGCCGGATGATGCGCGATGCGCTGCTTGCTCGCGCGGCGGCCGGCGTGCGCTGCTGCCTGCTGTACGACAGCATCGGCAGCTTCGACCTGCCGCACAGCTACGTCGACGCATTGCGCCGGGGCGGCGTCGAGGTCCATCCGTTCGCGACCAACCGGAAATTCGTCAACCGCTTCCAGCTGAACTTCCGCAACCATCGCAAGATCGTCGTCGTCGACGGCAATCGCGCGTTCGTCGGCGGCCACAACGTCGGTGTCGAATATCTCGGCGCGAAGCCGCGCCTGTCGCCATGGCGCGACACCCACATCGAGATACGCGGCCCCGTGGTGGCGAGCATCCAGTACGTGTTCGCCGAAGACTGGCACTGGGCGACGCAGAAGCTGCCGCCGATCGCGCTACCGCCGCCCGCGCAGCCCGGCGACGGCATGCACTGCCTCGCGGTGCCGATGGGGCCGGCCGACAAGCAGGAAACCGGCTCGCTGTTCTTCGTCGAATCGATCAATGCCGCCCGCGAGCGGGTCTGGATCACCACGCCGTACCTGGTTCCGGACGAAGCCGTGGTTTCCGCGCTGAAGCTCGCCGTGATGCGCGGCGTCGACGTGCGCATCCTGATCCCGAGCCGGCGCGATCACTACGTCGTGTTCGAGGCGTCGAAGCTCTACGCGCGCGACCTCGTCGATGCCGGCGTGAAGGTGTTCCGCTACCGGCCCGGCTTCCTGCACCAGAAAGTCGTGCTGATCGACCGCATCGCGGCGGCGATCGGCAGCGCGAATCTCGACAACCGCTCGTTCCGCCTCAATTTCGAGGTCATGGTCATGACCGTCGACCGCGCGTTCGCCCACGAAGTGGAGGCGATGCTCGATGCCGACTTCGCGCAGGCCTACGAGGTCGATGCGGACGAATACCGGCAGTCGCCCGCCTGGCGGCGCATCGCGATGCACGTCGCGCGGCTGTTCGCGCCGATCCTTTGACGGCCAGCGCGAGCCGCCCCCGCACGATCCGCACCGGCGCGGCGCACGCCGCCCCGCGCCGTCACAGCAGCTTGTCGATGTCCGCCGCGATTTCGTCGGGCTTGGTGGACGGCGCGTAGCGCTTGACGATCCGCCCTTCGCGGTCGATCAGGAATTTCGTGAAATTCCACTTGATCGCCTTGAGGCCGAGAATGCCGGGCGCCGCGTCGGTCAGGTAGCGATACAGCGGATGCGCATGGTCGCCCTTCACGTCGATCTTCGCGAACATCGGAAACGTGACGCCGTAGTTGCGTTCGCAGAACGCGCCGATCTGCGCGGCGTCCCCCGGCTCCTGCTTGCCGAACTGGTTGCACGGAAAGCCGAGCACGAAGAAACCGCGCGCCGCGTACTGGTCGTACAGCTTCTGCAGACCCGCGTACTGCGGCGTGAAACCGCACTCGCTCGCGGTATTGACGATCAGCAGCACCTTGCCGCGATACGCGTCGAGCGATACCGGCGCACCGGCGAGCGTCTCTGCGCTGAACGAATACAGGGTGGACATCGGGCACTCCTTTTACGAAACCGGATCGACGTGGAGTCTAGGCGAAATTGCGCCGTTGCGGCATCCGCCGGACGGCCGATGCCCGGCGCGACCGGCGCGCGGTCTAGAATAGCGGTTTTGGCCAGCCATTTCCGCCGTGATCCGTTTCAATCAGTTCAGCCTTGCGCGCGGCACGAAGCCGCTGTTCGAGTCGACCTCGTTCGTGCTCAATCCCGGCGAGAAAGCCGGCCTGATCGGCGCGAACGGCGCCGGCAAGTCGACGCTGTTTTCCGTCCTGCGCGGCGAGCTGCACTCGGACGCCGGCGATTTCTCGATGCCGCCGTCGTGGCGGATCGCCCACGTGTCGCAGGAAACGCCCGCGGTCGACCGCTCGGCGCTCGACTACACGCTCGACGGCGATACCGCGCTGCGCGAGATCGAGGCCCGCATCGCCGCCGCATCGGCCGCGCATGACGGCGCCGCCGAAGCCGACGCGCACGCGGCGTTCGCCGATGCCGACGGCTACACCGCGCCGGCCCGCGCCGAAGCGCTGCTGCTCGGCCTCGGCTTCACGCTCGCGCAGACGCGCGAATCCGTCGCGAGCTTCTCCGGCGGCTGGCGCATGCGGCTGAACCTCGCGCAGGCGCTGATGTGCCGCTCCGACCTGCTGCTGCTCGACGAACCGACGAACCACCTCGACCTCGACGCGATCGTCTGGCTCGAAGACTGGCTGCATCGCTACCCCGGCACGCTCGTCGTGATTTCACACGACCGCGAATTCCTCGATTCGATCTGCAACGTCACGCTGCATCTGGAAAACCGCCAGGTGAAGCGCTACGGCGGCAACTACTCGCAGTTCGAAGTGCTGCGCGCGCAGCAACTGGCGCTGCAGCAAAGCGCGTACGAAAAGCAGCAGAAGACGATCGAGCACCTGCAGAGCTTCGTCGACCGCTTCAAGGCCAAGGCGACCAAGGCCAAGCAGGCGCAAAGCCGGATGAAGGCGCTCGAGAAGATGGAGCTGATCGCGCCCGCGCACATCGCGTCGCCGTTCACGTTCGAATTCCGCACGCCCGATGCCGCGCCGAACCCGATGATGGTGATGGAAGACGTCCGCTGCGGCTACCATGCCGACGACGGAACGGACATCCCGATCGTCGAGCGCGTCGCGCTGTCGATCCAGAACGGCCAGCGCATCGGCCTGTTGGGCGCGAACGGCCAGGGCAAGTCGACGCTGATCAAGACGCTGGCCGGCACGCTCGCACCGCTGTCGGGGCACGTGCGCGACGGCAAGGGGCTGACGATCGGCTATTTCGCGCAGCACCAGCTCGAAACGCTGCGCGAGGACGACTCGCCGCTCGCGCATCTGGCGCGGCTCGCGCCCGACACGCGCGAGCAGGAATTGCGCGACTTCCTCGGCGGCTTCAATTTCTCGGGCGACATGGCGACCAGCCCGGTCGGGCCGTTCTCGGGCGGCGAAAAAGCCCGCCTCGCGCTGGCGCTGATCATCTGGCAGAAGCCGAACCTGCTGCTGCTCGACGAACCGACGAACCACCTCGACCTCGAAACGCGCCACGCGCTGACGATGGCGCTCGCGCAGTTCGAAGGCACGCTGATCCTCGTGTCGCACGATCGCCACCTGCTGCGCGCGACGACCGACCAGTTCATGCTGGTCGCGAAGCACCGGCTGCAGCCGTTCGACGGCGACCTCGACGACTACCGCGACTGGCTGCTGCAGCACGCGGCCGAGCAGCGCGCGGCCGCCAAGGCCGACAGCGCGGCCGCCGCGGGCGCCGATCCGGGCGTCAACCGCAAGGATCAGAAGCGCCAGGCGGCCGAGGAACGCCAGCGGCTGTCGCAGCTGAAGAAGCCGCTGCAGAACCGCATCACGAAGCTCGAAAAGGAAATGGAAACGCTGCACGCTCAGAAGGCGCGCCTCGATGCGTTCGTCGCCGATCCGGCCAGCTACGAGGCCGCGCGCAAGACGGAGCTGACCGAGGCGATTCGCAAGCTCGGCGAGGTCAACACCCGGCTCGAGACGGTCGAGGCGGACTGGCTCGCCGTGCAGGAAGAACTCGAGCAGATCGGCTGAGCGCGGCCGCCGGCGCGCCATCAGCCGATGATCGCTTCATCGGTGGTGCAGCGCGTCGGGACGTCACCGCCCCACGAATCCGCCGGGCCGCGCCGCATCCGGAAACGATGAGGCCGGGCGCGCTGGCCCGGCCTCGTTTTCATTGCGTTTGACGTAGTTGCCCGGCCCGTCGGCCGGCCGCGCGAGCCGCTCAGCGGCGCGGCAGCGTGTCGCGCGGCATCTGCTCGTCGTCGCCCATCAGGTGCCGGCGCCCTTTGATCGGCCGGCGGATCGCCGCGGCGACTTCCGCTTCCGTCACATCCTCGGATACGACCTTGCGCGCCAGGCGCCCTTCTTCGTCGATCCATTCGACGATCCGGCATCCGCCGCCCCACGGCTGGCGAATCGGCTCCGACACGCGGCAGCCGCGCAGGTTGTAAAGGCGTCCGCCAGGCGCTTCCCCGTACGATTTCAACATAGGTTCCCTTCGCATTGCGCGGTTCGACAATCCGGCAAAGGATAGGGAAAAGCGATGTCCGGCGGGTTACAGCAGCCTACATATTCTTTACAGCGAATTACGCGACAGATCGCCGGGCGATGTACGGTCCGCGCGCGGGCCCGCGCCGCTCATTCAAGATCGCGCACGCGGTCGATCGCCTGCTCGAGCCGCTCGACGGCCATCACGTTCAGCCCTTCGATCGGCTGTTTCGGCGCATTCGCCTTCGGAATCAGCGCGGACGTGAAGCCGAGCTTCGCCGCTTCGCGCAGCCGTTCCTGCCCGCGCGGGGACGGCCGGATCTCGCCCGCCAGCCCCACCTCGCCGAACACGATCAGCCCTTTCGGCAGCGCCTTGTTGCGCATCGACGAGTGAATCGCCAGCAGCACCGCGAGGTCGGCGGCCGGCTCGGTGATCTTCACGCCGCCCACCGCATTGAGGAACACATCCTGATCGAAGGCCGCGATGCCCGCGTGGCGGTGCAGCACCGCGAGCAGCATCGCGAGCCGGTTCTGTTCGAGGCCGACCGCGAGCCGGCGCGGGTTCGGCACGTGCGCGGTATCGACCAGCGCCTGGATTTCGACGAGCAGCGGGCGCGTGCCTTCCTGCGTGACGAGCACGCACGACCCGGGTACGACCTGCTCGTGCTGCGACAGGAACAGCGCGGACGGGTTGGCTACGCCGCGCAGCCCGCGCTCGGTCATCGCGAACACGCCGAGCTCGTTGACCGCGCCGAAGCGGTTCTTGAACGCGCGCACGAGCCGGAACGACGAGTGCGTGTCGCCTTCGAAGTACAGCACCGTGTCGACGATGTGCTCGAGCACGCGCGGGCCGGCCAGGTTGCCCTCCTTCGTCACGTGCCCGACCATGATGATCGCGGTGCCCGACTGTTTCGCGATGCGCGTGAGCTGCGCCGCGCATTCGCGCACCTGCGCGACCGAGCCGGGCGCCGACGTGAGCGCGTCCGAATAGACGGTCTGGATCGAGTCGATGACGGCCACGTCCGGCCGCTCCGTATCGATCGCGGCCTGGATCTTCTCGAGCTGGATCTCGGCGAGCAGCTTCAGTTCGGCAGCCGGCGCGCCGCCGTCGAGCAATGCGAGCCGTTGCGCGCGCAATGCGATCTGCGCGGCCGATTCCTCGCCACTGATATAGAGCGCGCGCCGCTCGCTCGCGATATCCGCGAGCGACTGCAGCAGCAGCGTCGACTTGCCGATGCCCGGATCGCCGCCGATCAGCACGACGCCGCCCGGCACCAGCCCGCCGCCCAGCACGCGGTCGAATTCGCCGATGCCGGTGGAGAAGCGCGGGACGTCGGCGGCCTCGATGTCGGCGAGCCGCTGCACCGGCGCCCGCTTCGCGAGCGACTGGAACCGATGGGCGGCCGGCGACTCGGCGACCGATTCGACGAGGGTGTTCCAGGCCTGGCACGACGGGCACTGCCCCTGCCACTTCGGGGTCTGTCCGCCGCACTCGCTGCAGACGTAAACGGTTTTCTGTTTGGCCACGCGCGACGCCCTTATTCCGCTCGCACCGGCACACGGCCGGCGACCGCGCACATCAGCTCGTAGCCGATCGTCCCGCAATGGCGCGCGACGTCGTCGATCGGCAGCGCGTTGCCCCACAGTTCGACCCGCGCGCCGACGCCGGCCTGCGGGCACGGCGTCAGGTCGACGGTGATCATGTCCATCGACACGCGACCGACGATCCGCGTACGGATGCCGTCGACGATCACGGGCGTGCCTTCCGGCGCAACGCGCGGATAGCCGTCCGCGTAACCGCACGCGACCACGCCGATCCGCATCGGCGCCTGCGCGGAAAACGTCGAGCCATAGCCGATCGCCTGGCCCTTCGCGATCGTCTGCACCGCGATCAGCTCGGACGCGAGCGTCATCGCCGGCTTCAGCCCGGTATCCGCGATATCGGACGACAGCCCGGACGGCGACGCGCCATACAGGACGATCCCCGGCCGCACCCAGTCGAAGTGCGTATCCGGATGCCACAGCACGGCCGCCGAATTCGCGAGGCTGCGCGCGCCGGCGATGTTTTCCGCGCCGCGCTCGAACGTCGCGAGCTGCTCGGCGACGCCGCGCTCGTTGTCCGCGTCCGAAAAATGGGTCATCAACGTGATCTGGCCGATGCCGGGGCACGCGCGGGCGCGCTCCCACGCGGCGCGGTATTTCTCCGGCACGTAACCGAGCCGGTTCATCCCGCTGTTCATCTTGAGCTGCACGTTGACGGGCTTCGACAGCCGCGCCGTTTCCAGCATCCGCATCTGCTCGTCGTTGTGGACGGTCGTGGTCAGGCTGTAGCGGTCGATCACGTCGATGTCGGTCGAGCGGAAGAAGCCTTCGAGCAGTAGGATCGGGCCGGCCCAGCCGAGCTCGCGCAGCTTCACGGCCTCGTCGAGGTCGAGCAGGCCGAAGCCGTCGGTGCCGCGCAGGCCCGGAAACACGCGGGCGAGACCGTGGCCGTACGCGTTGGCCTTGACGACCGCCCAGACCTTGGACGGGCCGGCAAAGCGGCGGACGACGGAGAGATTGTTCGCGAGAGCGGCGGTGTGGATGGTGGCGGAGATCGGGCGCGGCATGGGAAATTTACGTAAAGACGCTTGCGAATCATCAGCTTACCGCGCCTTTTGAGCACCGAAGCCGACAATTTGCGGAACGATCGGGGAATCTTGCTAGTCCGAATTCGCGTATTTTCATGTTATAAAGCCGTGCGCACAACCCATTTCGAACGGAATAAGCCGATCGCATACCAGGCGGCCTACGCGGCCCTGCCGCAGCGACGAAAGCATCGCATCAGATGAAAAAAGGTTTTTACACCATCATGGCCGCGCAGTTTTTCTCGTCGCTGGCCGACAATGCGCTTCTCATCGCCGCCATCGCCCTGCTGAAAGACCTCCACGCCCCCAACTGGATGACACCGCTGCTGAAGCTGTTCTTCGTGTTGTCGTATGTGGTGTTGGCGGCGTATGTCGGTGCCTTCGCGGATTCGCGCCCGAAGGGCCGCGTGATGTTCATCACCAACTCGATCAAGGTGATCGGCTGCCTGATCATGCTGTTCGGCGCCCACCCGCTGATCGCGTACGGGATCGTCGGGTTCGGCGCGGCGGCCTACTCGCCCGCCAAATACGGAATTCTCACCGAGCTGCTGCCGGCCGACCGGCTGGTCGCCGCGAACGGCTGGATCGAAGGCACGACCGTCAGCTCGATCATCCTCGGCACCGTGCTCGGCGGCGCGCTGATCAGCCCGCACATCGCGTCGCACGTGATCGCGCACACGCCCGCCTGGATCGGCACGCCGGCCGAAGCCGCGATGGCGATCATCATGGCCATCTACGTGGTCGCCGCGCTGTTCAACCTGCGCATTCCCGACACCGGCGCCCGCTACCCGAAGCAGGAACGCGGCCCGGTCAAGCTGCTCACCGATTTCGCCGACTGCTTCATGGTGCTCTGGCGCGACAAGCTCGGCCAGATTTCGCTGGCGGTCACCACGCTGTTCTGGGGCGCGGGTGCGACGCTGCAGTTCATCGTGCTGAAGTGGGCCGAGGTGTCGCTCAACATGTCGCTGTCCGAAGGCGCGATCCTGCAGGCCGTGGTCGCGGTCGGCGTCGCGGCCGGCGCGATCGCCGCGGCCGCCCGGATTCCGCTGAAGAAGTCGCTGACCGTGCTGCCCGTCGGCATCGTCATGGGCATCGCGGTGATGCTGATGGCGTTCTACACGCGCGACCTGTTCCCGTCGCACTGGGCCGTGCACTTCGGCCATCTGCGCCTGCCGTTCTACCTGATCGTCGCCTACATCTTCCTGATCGGCGTCGGCGCGCTGTCCGGCTACTTCGTCGTGCCGATGAACGCGCTGCTGCAGCATCGCGGCCACGTGCTGCTGTCGGCCGGCCACTCGATCGCGGTGCAGAACTTCAACGAGAACCTGTCGGTGCTCGTGATGCTGTGCCTGTACGCGGTGCTCGTGTGGCTCGACGTGCCGGTCGGCGTCGTGATCGTGCTGTTCGGCACGTTCGTGTGCCTGACGATGTGGCTCGTGATGCGCCGCCACCAGGCGAACCAGCGTCAGTTCGACTCGGTCGCGCTGATCGGCGAATCGCGGCACTGACGCTACACTCTCCGTTTCCGTCCGCCGGCGCCGGGCCTCGAACCGGCGCGTTGCCCTCATGACGCACCCGATACCCAACATCCTGACGATCGCCGGCTCCGATTCGGGCGGCGGCGCAGGCATTCAGGCCGACCTGAAGACGTTCTCCGCGCTCGGCGCGTACGGCGCGAGCGTGATCACCGCGCTGACCGCGCAGAACACGCGCGGCGTGACGGGCGTGCATGCGCCGGACGCCGCGTTCGTGACCGCGCAGCTCGACGCGGTGTTCGGCGACATCCGCATCGATGCGGTCAAGATCGGGATGCTCGCGAACGCAATGATCGTGCAGGCGGTGGCCGACGCGCTGCGCCGTTACGCGCCGCGCTTCGTCGTGCTCGACACGGTGATGATCTCGAAGAGCGCCCACGCGCTGCTCGCACCCGATGCCGTCGACGCGCTGCGCGACACGCTGCTGCCGCTCGCGACGGTCGTCACGCCGAACCTGCCCGAAGCGGCCGCGCTGCTGAACGACGCACCCGCCACCACCGAAGACGAGATGGTGCGGCAAGGCCGCGCGTTGCTGCAGACGGGCGCCCGCGCGGTGCTGATGAAGGGCGGCCACCTGCCCGACGCGTCCGCCAGCCCCGACTGGCTCGTCGAAGCGACGCGCACCGTGCGGCTCGACGGCGCGCGCGTGCCGGTCAGCAATACGCACGGCACCGGCTGCACGCTGTCGTCGGCGATCGCCGCGCTGCTGCCGCAGCAGCCCGACCTCGAAAGCGCGGTACGCGAAGCAAAGACCTACCTGACCGGTGCGATCGCCGCGAGCGGCCACCTCGACGTCGGCCACGGCGTCGGCCCGGTCCATCACTTTCATCGCTGGTGGTGAGCGCCCGCTGACGCGGGGTCAGTGATCCTGCGCCGCGAACGCCTGCGCGCGCACCGGCCAGTCGTCGGGCACGACGAAACCGCGCGCCGTCTCGCGCCACGTGCCGTCACTACCCTTCTCATGGACCGCGATCAGATCAGGCGCTTGGCGCGTCGCCAGCACGGGCGGCAACGCCAGCGCGCGCGCCAGCGGCTCGGGCGCGAAACCCGCGTCGGCGGCAGCCCGCCGCGGCGCCAGCCACGCCAGTCTCGGCAACACGCTCCATGCCGCGCCGTCCCGCTGCGCGGCCGCCCACGCCGGCCACTGCGCGTGCGTCAGCCAGAAACCGCGCGGGTGATCCGGCGCGATTTCGGCGGACACCGGGGGCACCGGCGCACCGTGCGGATGGAACAGCCAGCCCTTGATGAACATCTGCGCATCGGACGGCGCGCCGTAGCCGAGCCGGGCAAAGCCGTCGTGTTCGCCGAGCCGCAACTGATGGTCGAGCAGCCGGCTGCGCTTGCGATCGAACCGGTCGACGAGATTGGGGCCGACGAAATCGGCGAGCGACGCGCCGTCGCGGACCGGCGCGCACAGATAACACTTCACCGCGAGTTCCCAGTGCAGGCGCCGGCCGTCCGGCGCATCGACGAGAAAATCGACTTCGCCGAGCGTGCGGCCGTTGCTGCGCAGTGGCAGATTGGCCGCGACGAGCCGCAGCGACGGCCCGTGCGTCAGGAAGTACTCGAGCAGGCATTCGGCGTAGCGGCCCAGCCGGGTGGGCCGAAATCCGTCGAGCGCGCGATGCAGCGGCCCCGGCTGCGCATCGAGCGCGGCGAGCCACGCCTCGACGGCCGCTTGGCCCGCCGCATCCGGCCATGGGCACGCGAGCGGCGCGCCCGGTACCGCGGTGAGCAGGCTCGGGCTGGCCAGCAGCCAGCCCAGATCGCGCACCGCGACGTCATGCAGCGTGTCGACGAATGCGAACGCCGCGTCGCTCGTCATTGCCCGGCCGGGCCGTTCGCGTCGGCGCCTTCCGCACGCCGGAACGTATTGCGCGCGAGGCACAGGTCGGCCCACGCCTTCGACTTGTCCTGCAGGCTGCGCAACAGATAGGCCGGGTGGTAGGTGACGATCACCGGCACGCCTTCGTACGCATGCACGCGGCCGCGCAGCGACGCGATGCTCGCGTCTGTCTTCAGCAGCGTCTGCGCCGCGAAACGGCCGAGCGCGACGATCAGCTTCGGCTTCACGAGCGCGACCTGGCGCTGCAGATACGGCTCGCAGCTCGCGACTTCGTCCGGCTCCGGGTTGCGGTTGCCGGGCGGCCGGCACTTGATCACGTTCGCGATGTAAACGTTGTCGCCGCGCTTGAGCGACAGCGACTGCAGCATGTTGTCGAGCAGCTTGCCGGCCTGGCCGACGAACGGCTCGCCCTGCTTGTCCTCGTTCTCGCCCGGCGCTTCGCCGATCAGCATCCAGTCCGCTTCGCGATCGCCGACGCCGAACACGGTGTTGGTCCGCTTCTCGCACAGACGGCACAGCGTGCAGTCGGCCACGCGGGCGGCCAGCGCATCCCAGTCGAGCGCGGCGACCGGCGTGCCGGCGGGGCGCGATTCGGCGGCCGGCACGGGCACGGATTCGCCCGGCGGCGCCGCGTCGAACCACGCGAAATCGTCGTCTGCCGCCGGCGGCGCATCGCCCGTCGGCGGCATCGTATCGGTCGATGCGGGCGATGCAGCCTGCGCGCGCGGACGATCGCCGTCGACGACACCGTGCGCCGGCGCCCGCGACTCGCGCGCCGGCAAGCCCTCGGCAGCGCCACGCGGGACCGCCGTCGGCGCATCGCCCTGCACCGGCGCATGCGCTGCACGCACCGGCCGCTCGACCGCGACGGCCGAACCGTCGTCGGCCGCCGCGGTTGGTGCGACGGCAGGCGCTTCGGCTGCCGCGCCTTCATCCGCGCGCTGCCCGCGCCGCACCCAGATCTGCGCGAGGCCCAGTTCCTCGAGCGCCGCTTCAGCCCATGCCATGCGCGTCCCCCTCGTCCTTGTTCAGCGTCAGACGCATCACGATCGCGTCCTCCCGGCTGCGATGCTTCGCCGGATAGTAGTTCTTGCGCCGGCCGATCGTCACGAAGCCGAAGCGCTCGTACAGATGAATCGCGCGCGGATTGGACGGCCGCACTTCGAGCAGCACGCCATCGAGCCCCTCCGCGCGCGAAATGCGCACGGCCTCGCGCAGCAGCGCGAGGCCCGCGCCCGCATGCTGCGCGGCCGGCGCGACGCACAGGTTCAGCAGATGCATCTCGTCGATCACGGGCATCAGCACGCAATAGCCGACGAGCGACCCCGTCACGTGCCGCAGGCATACGCCCAGATAGCCGTTGCGCAACGAATCCTCGAAGTTGCCGCGGCTCCACGGGAACTCGTACGCGACGTGCTCGATCGCGACGACCTCGTCGAGATCGGCGTCCGTCATCGGCGCCAGATAGCGGTCGCTCAGCAGGACGCCCGTCATCCCTTCGCTCCGCCCGGTTGCGCGGCCCGTGCCGCGATGCGCTCGGCAGTCGTCTGCGCGACCTTGTCGCGCACGTACTCGGGCGCGGCCTGGTCGGCCGGCACCGCACGTCCGGCACGGAACGCGCGCAGCGCCGCATGCGCGACCGCCAGTGCGTGCGGCATCGCGTCGCCGTCGATCGCGGCCGCCCGTGCGGCGGCCGGCAACTGCGCGCCGAACGCGGCAGCCGCATTGCCGGCGAGCGTGAACGGCACGTCGGGTACGCCGACGGCGCCCGGTGCGTCGAGCGACGCCGGCTGCAGCGTGCGCCAGTCGCCGATGCCGTCGTCCCACGCGAAATCCGCCCAGTACGCTTCATCCATCCGCGCGTCGAGCGCGGCGAGCACGCGGGTCGTGCCGGGTGCGCGCAGGCGCGCATGCTCGGCGCACGCGAGCAGCGTGCCGATCGGCACGACCGGCAGCCCGGCCCCGAACGCGAGGCCCTGGGTAATGCCCGTCGCGGTCCGCAGGCCGGTGAACGAGCCGGGGCCCGCGCCGAACGCGATCGCGTCGCAATCGGCGAGCGTCAGCCCGGATTCGGCGAAGAGTTCCTGGATCGCCGGCAGCACGCGCGTGCTCGACACGGCGCCCGTCGGCTCGTGACGGACCCAGGTTTGCGGGGTGGAAACGGCGTCATCGGCGTGGGCCGAGCGCAGCAGCGCGACCGAGCAGTATTCGGTCGACGTATCGATGGCGAGGAGCACTGTTTGCGTCATGGCCGACATTGTAATGCGCCGCCCCGCTCCCACGGGCGATCGGGCCCGATCTGTGCGCACGGGCGGCGCCGGCGGCGGTTTGGAAGGATCGCTCGACCCCGCGCGACGGTCCGCTTGTTAAGATCGGCCGATCTGAAACCCTTACGGAGACACCCGATGAGCGAACTCACCGCCCAATTCGACCAGGCCCAGATCGACGTCAAGCAACTGACGGAACGGCCGGGCAACCTGACCTTGCTGCGCCTGTACGCGCTCTTCAAGCAGGCGACCGACGGCGACGCGCACGGCGACAAGCCGGGTTTCACCGACATCGTCGGCAAATACAAGTACGATGCCTGGGAAGCGCTGAAGGGCACATCGCAGGATGCGGCGAAGCAGCAGTACATCGAACTCGTCGAATCGCTGAAAAACGGCACGGCGTCCTGACGGAATCGACGCCGCCGCAATCGGCAATCAAATCAGTGGCGCAGCGCAGCAAATTTCTTTATAATGCGGCCTGCGTCACCTCCCGCGCTCGGCTCGCAAGCCGTTCCGGCCCGACGCCTCGTAGCGTTAAGCTCCAATCCGGTTTAGAACCTGTCCCCTCCTGCTTCGACCCTTGCGGTCGTCAACTAGGCTGGCGGCCCCGCTCCTGAAGCGCGCCGCACCCAAAACAGCTTCTAATGCCTCATCCGCCGACGGTTCGGCGGATTGCACCCGTTTCCCGATTTGCTCGCTGAATCCGACGACTTGGGTATGCGCGATTGGCGCCGACGTTTCACCCACTGTGTTTCAAGGATTGTTATGACTTCGAGCATCAACTCCAGCCCGCTCAACGCGATCGCCGACCAGGCGCTCGGTCTCGACGACGCCGCCGCACCGGCCGCGGTCGAACCGGCGTCGGACGAGCCGAGCTTCGCGTCGCTCGGGTTGTCGCCGGAGATCGTCTCCGCGCTGCAGGCCGCCGGCTACGTGAAGCCGACGCCGGTCCAGCAGCGCGCGATTCCGGCCGGCATCGCCGGCCGCGACCTGCTGGTGTCGAGCCCGACCGGTTCGGGCAAGACCGCCGCATTCATGCTGCCCGCGATCGAACGTTTCGCGCAGCTCCAGAAGACGCAGGCGCAGCAACCGCGCGCGCCGCGTGAACCGAACCAGGGCGACCGCCGCGCGCGCCGCCCGCAACCCGTCGCGCGCCCGGGCCTGCTCGTGCTGACGCCGACCCGCGAACTCGCGATGCAGGTCACGACGGCCGCCTCGACGTACGGCAAGCACCTGAAGCGCCTGCGCACGGTCAGCATCCTCGGCGGCGTCGCGTACGGCCAGCAGCTGATGCTGCTCGCGAAGAACCCGGAAATCCTGGTTGCCACGCCGGGCCGCCTGCTCGATCACCTCGAGCGCGGCCGCATCGACCTGTCCGAACTGAAGATGCTCGTGCTCGACGAAGCCGACCGCATGCTCGACATGGGCTTCATCGAAGACATCGAAACGATCGTCGACGCCACGCCGGACACGCGCCAGACGATGCTGTTCTCGGCCACGCTCGACGGCAAGATCGGTTCGCTGACGAGCCGCCTGCTGAAGGACCCCGAGCGCATCGAGATCCAGCAGCGCCTGGAATCGCGCGCGAACATCGCGCAGACCGTCCATTACGTCGACGACCGCGATCACAAGGATCGCCTGCTCGATCACCTGCTGCGCGACGACGCGCTCGACCAGGCGATCATCTTCACGGCGACCAAGATCGATGCCGACCAGCTCGCCGGCCGTCTTGCCGACGCAGGTTTCGAATCGGCCGCGCTGCACGGCGACCTGCCGCAGGGCGCGCGTAACCGCACGATCCGTGCGCTGCGCGAGCGCCGCGTGCGCGTGCTGGTGGCCACCGACGTCGCGGCACGCGGCATCGACATCCCGGGCATCACGCACGTGTTCAACTACGACCTGCCGAAGTTCGCGGAAGACTACGTGCACCGTATTGGCCGTACCGGCCGCGCGGGCCGTTCGGGTATCGCGGTGAGCCTCGTGCACCACGCCGAGCAAGGCGCGCTCAAGCGCATCGAGCGCTTCGTGCGCTCGCCGCTGCCGGTCAACGTGATCGAAGGTTTCGAGCCGCGCAAGGCGCCCCCGCGTAACGGCGGCAACGGCGGCCGCGGCCGTCCGGGCGGCGGTAACGGCGGTCGTCGTTTCGGCGGCAAGCCGGGCGGCGGTTATGGCGGCAACGGCAACGGCCGCAGCTACGGCGGCGGCAATGGCGGCGGCTGGAGCGGCAAGCCGGGCGGCAGCCGTGACGGCGGCCCGCGTCGCGACGGTCAACGCAGCGGCGGCCCGCGCCGCAGCAATTCGGCATCGTAAGCACACCCGGGCGGCCCCGCGGCCGCCCCGCGGATCGGCGCCCTGCCCATCCAGCCAACCGGCGCATCCGCGCCGGTTTTTTTTCGCCTTGTCGAAATTTCACGATGCGGGAAATTTTTTTGTGTCGTAAAAAATCATGCTGCACGGCACAACCCGTGTGATTGCGGGATAGGAAAATGCATTTCTTATCTCGAAATGATGCAAGCAACCCATTGATTCAAAACAACTAAAAAAATCGACACTTCCCGCGATAGCCCCTGTTTCGCTCCCGACGATTTGCCTAGACTCTTATACAAGACCTCGCGGAACGGAACGCCTCGCTTCCCTCGCGAACAGCATCACCCCGTCGGATTCGGACCGTCACGCATACCTCGCATCAAGGAGCTCATCATGTCGCGTCAGCAACAGGCACAGGAACTGCAGCAGCAATGGGAAACCGATCCGCGCTGGAAGGGCATCAAGCGCGGCTACTTGGCTGAGGACGTGGTCCGCCTGCGCGGCTCGATCCCGATCGAGCACACGCTGGCCAAGCGCGGCGCGGAAAAACTGTGGAACCTCATCAACAACGAGCCGTTCGTCAACGCACTCGGCGCGCTGACCGGCAACCAGGCGATGCAGCAGGTCAAGGCCGGCCTGAAGGCCATCTACCTGTCCGGCTGGCAAGTCGCCGGCGACGCGAACGTCGCGGGCGAAATGTACCCGGACCAGTCGCTGTACCCGGCGAACTCGGTGCCGCTCGTCGTCAAGCGCATCAACAACACGCTCACGCGCGCCGACCAGATCCAGTGGTCGGAAGGCAAGAATCCGGGCGACGAAGGCTACGTCGATTTCTTCGCGCCGATCGTCGCCGATGCGGAAGCCGGTTTCGGCGGCGTGCTCAACGCGTTCGAACTGATGAAGGCGATGATCGAGGCCGGTGCGTCGGGCGTTCACTTCGAGGACCAGCTCGCGTCGGTGAAGAAGTGCGGCCACATGGGCGGCAAGGTGCTCGTGCCGACGCGCGAAGCCGTCGCGAAGCTGTCGGCCGCGCGTCTCGCGGCTGACGTGATGGGTACGCCGACCGTGCTGGTGGCCCGCACCGACGCGGAAGCCGCCGACCTGATCACGTCCGACGTCGACGACAACGACAAGCCGTTCCTGACCGGCGAGCGCACGGTCGAAGGCTTCTTCCGCACGAAGCCTGGCCTCGAACAGGCGATCTCGCGCGGCCTCGCGTACGCACCGTACGCCGACCTGATCTGGTGCGAAACCGGCAAGCCGGATCTCGAGTACGCGAAGAAGTTCGCGGAAGCGATCCACAAGCAGTTCCCGGGCAAGCTGCTGTCGTACAACTGCTCGCCGTCGTTCAACTGGAAGAAGAACCTCGACGACGCGACGATCGCGAAGTTCCAGAAGGAGCTCGGCGCGATGGGCTACAAGTTCCAGTTCATCACGCTGGCCGGCTTCCATGCGCTGAACTATTCGATGTTCAACCTCGCGCACGGCTATGCCCGCACGCAGATGAGCGCATTCGTCGAACTGCAGCAGGCCGAGTTCGCGGCCGCCGACAAGGGCTTCACGGCCGTCAAGCACCAGCGCGAGGTCGGCACGGGCTACTTCGACGCGGTCACGCAGACGGTCGAGCGCGAAGCGTCGACGACCGCGCTGCACGGGTCGACCGAGGACGAACAGTTCTTCGACGGCAAGAAGGTCGCGTAACACGCCCAGGCGTGACGCCGATGCCTGCCGCGTCTCGCGACGCCGCGGCATCGGCCACTGGAACAACAATCAGGGAGGAGACGGCAGGCGCGCGATACCCATCGCGCGACCGGCCGCGCGGCCTGCGGGCCGCCAGCAACGATGCGCGCCGGCTTCGTCCGGCGCGCCCTTTTTCTACGGTGCAGCCCGCCTGGCCACGGCCGGCGCTGCCCTACCGATAGACGATCACCGGAATTTTCGTATGGGTCAGCACGCGCTGCGTCTCGCTGCCGATCAACAGGCTGCCGAGCCCGCGGCGTCCGTGGGACGCCATGAAGATCACGTCGCACCCCCCGCGTTCGGCCGCCTCGATGATGCCGAGATACGGCGACGGGTGCACGCTCGTCCACGTGTCGCACTCGACCCCGGCCGCCTGCGCGGCCGCTTCCACCTCGTCGAGATGCGCACGCGCCTCGCGCTCGCTGCGCGCGCGGAAATCGGCGGGCGGCTCGATGATCACTTCGGAAAACGGCGAGTACGGATATTGCGGCAGGCACGCGTAGGCCGTCACGCGCGCGCTGACCGCACGAGCCAGGTCGATCGCACCGTCGATCGCCTTCTGCGACAGTTCGGAACCGTCGGTTGGAACGAGGATGTGCCGGAACATCGCGCCCTCCTTCGTCAATCGCACGCCGCGCGCCGCGGCTCCAGCCGAGCCGGCCGCGACACGACGCGCATGCCTCTTACGATTGTAGTGTGCGAAATCGCGCCAGCCGCACCGCCAGCGGGTTCGCCCTCATATCGGAAACACGCGGGCGCGCGTCGCCCCCGCCTATTCGCCCCAATAACCGGGCCGCTCGTACGTGTGCTGCAGGTAATCGAGAAACAGGCGCACCCGCAGCGGCAGATGCCGGCGCTGCGGAAACACCGCGTGGATGCCGATCGGCGGCGCGGCGAACGCGTCGAGCACGCTGACGAGCCGCCCGGCCGCGATGTCCTCGCCGACTTCCCACCACGAGCGCCACGCGAGGCCATGGCCTGCGAGGCACCACTCGTGCAGCACCGCGCCGTCCGAGCATTCCATCGTGCCGTTCACGCGGATCGACACGACCTTGTCGTCCTCCTGGAACGCCCAGCCGCGCTGCTGGTTCGCGTTCGCCGCCAGGGCCAGGCAGTTGTGCCGCGCCAGTTCCGCGAGCGTGACCGGCGTGCCGCGCCGCGCGAGATATGCGGGAGACGCGACGCACACGCGGCGATTCTCGCCGAGCTTCAGCGACACCAGCGACGAGTCGGGCAGCTCGCCGAGCCGCACCGCGCAATCGAACCCTTCGTTGACGAGATCGACCATCCGGTCGGACAGGTCGAGCGTGACCGACACGTCGGGGTGCCCGACGCTGAATTCGGGCACGAGCGGCGCGACGTGCCGGCGGCCGAAGCCGGCCGGCGCGGAAATCCGCAGGTGGCCGCTCGCCTTGACGCCGCCGGCGGACACGCTCGCTTCCGCGTTCTGCATGTCGTTGATGATGCGCTGGCAATCCTCGAGGAATGCCGAGCCCTCGAACGTCAGCGTGAGCTTGCGCGTCGTGCGCACCAGCAGCTTGACGCCGAGCCGCTCCTCGAGCGCGTCGAGGCGGCGCCCGATGATCGCCGGCGCGACGCCTTCCGCATGCGCCGCCGCCGACAGGCTGCCTTTCGCCGCGACCGCGGCGAACGTTTCGATCTGTTTGAACCGGTCCATGACTCTCGGCGACGGCATCGCCGCCCTTCAAATAGCGTGAGCCGCTCAAGATTAGGTATATAAAAGTAAAAGATCAAGTGATGATTAGCGTCTTTTTTAGCACCTTCGATCACGAATAGAATCGACCCGACCTCTGAAACTGGAGCGCAAGGCTATGTCGGCCACAACGACACTCTCCTCTCCCGACGCCATTCTCTTCGACGCTTTCGGCACGTTGTTCGACGTGCGTGCCGTGCTGGCCGCGGCAGAGCAGATGTTTCCCGGTCACGGGGAACGGTTGTCGCAGCTGTGGCGACGCAAGCAGATCGAATACTCGCAGTTGCGCACGCTCGCCGATCCGGCCGGCGCCCGCTACCGCCCGTTCCGGGACATCACGCTCGATGCGCTGCGGTTCGCCGCGCGCCGGCTCGGGCTCGCGCTGAACAGCGCGGCCGAGAAGCGCTTGATGGACGAATACGCGTGCCTGTCGACCTATCCCGACACGGTGCCCGCGTTGCGCAAGCTGCGCGCGCTCGAACCGCGCCCGCCGCTCGCGATCCTGTCCAACGGCACCCCGCAGATGCTCGACATCGCGATCAAGAGCGCCGGCATGTCCGGGCTGTTCGATCGCGTGCTGTCGGCCGACACCGTGCGCGCGTACAAGCCGAGCCCGGCCGCCTACGCGCTCGGCACCGCCGCGTTCGGGGCGAACCGGCGCGGCATCGTGTTCGTGTCGTCGAACGCGTGGGACGTCGCCGGCGCCACCTGGTTCGGCTACACGACGTTCTGGCTCAACCGCACGGGCGCGCCCGCCGAGGAACTCGGCGCGCCGCCCGACGGCACGGGCACCGGCATGGCCGACCTGCTCGCCTTCCTCGCCACCCCGGCTCCGTCCGGCAAACCTGCGAACCGCACGCGCCCCGGCCCGGGTGCATGACGCTCGCAGCTGCCGCCTTCCCCCTTCACCGAAACCGCAACTGACCGACCAAGGAGATGAGACTCATGAGCACCCCGATCACGCTGCCGCAAGGCATGACGATCACCGGCGAAATCAAGCCGGGTTACGAAGCCATCCTGACGCCCGACGCGCTGGCACTCGTCGCGGCGCTGCACCGCACGTTCGAGCCGCGCCGCCAGGCGCTGCTGCAGGCGCGCGTCGAGCGGACGAAACGCCTGGACGCAGGCGAGCGCCCCGACTTCCTGGCCGAGACGAAGGCGATTCGCGAAGGCGACTGGAAGGTCGCGCCGCTGCCGGCCGACCTGCAATGCCGCCGGGTCGAGATCACGGGCCCCGTCGAGCGCAAGATGATCATCAACGCGCTGAACTCGGGCGCCGATTCGTACATGACGGACTTCGAGGATTCGAACGCGCCGAGCTGGACGAACCAGATCGACGGCCAGATCAACCTGAAGGACGCGGTCCGCCGCACGATCTCGCTCGAACAGAACGGCAAGTCGTACAAGCTGAACGACAAGGTCGCGACGCTGATCGTGCGTCCGCGCGGCTGGCACCTCGACGAAAAGCACGTGACGGTCGACGGCCAGCGCGTGTCCGGCGGCATCTTCGATTTCGCGCTGTTCCTGTTCCACAACGCGAAGGAACTGCTCGCGCGCGGGTCGGGCCCGTACTTCTACCTGCCGAAGATGGAAAGCCATCTCGAGGCGCGCCTGTGGAACGACATCTTCGTCGCCGCGCAGGAAGCGGTCGGCGTGCCGCGCGGCACGATCCGCGCGACGGTGCTGATCGAGACGATCCTCGCCGCGTTCGAGATGGACGAGATCCTGTACGAACTGCACGAACACAGCTCGGGCCTGAACGCCGGCCGCTGGGACTACATCTTCTCGGCGATCAAGAAGTTCAAGAACGACCGCGACTTCTGCCTGGCCGACCGCTCGAAGATCACGATGACGGTGCCGTTCATGCGGGCGTACGCGCTGCTGCTGCTGAAGACCTGCCACAAGCGCAACGCGCCGGCGATCGGCGGGATGAGCGCGCTGATCCCGATCAAGAACGATCCGGAAGCGAACGACAAGGCGATGGGCGGCGTGCGCTCGGACAAGCAGCGCGACGCGACCGACGGCTACGACGGCGGCTGGGTCGCGCACCCGGGCCTCGTGCCGATCGCGATGGAAGAGTTCGTCAAGGTGCTCGGCGACAAGCCGAACCAGATCGCGAAGCAGCGCGACGACGTGCAGGTCGAAGGCAAGAACCTGCTCGACTTCCAGCCGGAAGCGCCGATCACCGAAGCCGGCCTGCGCAACAACATCAACGTCGGGATTCACTACCTCGGCGCGTGGCTCGACGGCAACGGCTGCGTGCCGATCCACAACCTGATGGAAGATGCGGCGACGGCCGAGATTTCCCGCTCGCAGGTGTGGCAGTGGATCCGCTCGCCGAAGGGCGTGCTCGACGACGGCCGCAAGGTCACGGCCGAACTCGTGCGCGAATTCGCGAAGATCGAGCTCGACAACGTGAAGCGCGCGGTCGGCGGCAACACGCAGCCGTACGAACGCGCCGCGGCGATCTTCGAGCAGATGTCGACGTCGGAAGGCTTCACCGAATTCCTGACGCTGCCGCTGTACGAGGAAATCTGACGCGCCTGTCCGATGCGCTCGACGGCCGGCCCACGCTGTGCCGCCGCTCGCATGCGGTGACGGCATGAAAAAAGCGCCCCGCGGGGCGCTTTTTTTCTTGTGTGGCGAATTCAACCGCCGCCGGCAGGCGCGCTCAGGCGGCTTCCTGCTCGCGCCGGTGCTGAACCCAGTCGCCCGACGCGATGCGCGGACGCCCGGCTGCCGCATGTGCGGCGACCGGATAATACAGGCAGGCATATTGCCGGCCGCCGAGCTCGACGATCACCTCTTCCGGCTTGAACAGCGAGTCGACGCCCGGATACACGCGCTCGATCTCGTCGAGCACCGGGACGAGCTGCTCGTCGACCTCGTAGACGTCGCCCCACACCAGTGACTTGCCGGCCGGCCCGGCGATCATGCCCGGATACGTGCCGAAATCGTACAGTTCGCCCGGCAGCGCGGCCGCGCCCAGCAGCGTCGGCGCGGCGATGCCGTGGCGGGCGGCCGCATGGCCGATGTCGTTGGCCTGTCCGGCTCTCAAGGTGCCATAGACGAATACGTGGCGCATCGTGGTTCTCCTCTTCGATTCGTGTGTTGCCGTATTTGCGTGCGATCGGCGCGCGATGGGCCCGACATGGCGCACGCATCGATAGACCCCGATACCGGCCCGATGGTTCGAACCGTCGGCGCGCGCCGACGTGGGGAGCCGCCCCGCATGCGCCAAGGCCCACACAAAGTTCATTTGCACCCGGCATGATGGCCCGAAAACCGCCGCATGCGCTTGCGCTGCGCCTTCTAAAATAACGGCATCGCCGCCGCGCCGCCCGAACCGTTCATGAATCCGCCCGCCCCAGCCGACGTATCGAAACCGTACGACGTCATCGACATCCCGCCGGAATTCGCGCCGACCGCCGTCCATCCGATGCGTGTGCGCGCGCGGCAGGTCGATGCCGGCCGCCGCATCCCGCTGCACACGCATGCGTGGGCGCAGCTCGCATACGCGTCGCGCGGCGTGCTGCGCGTCGCGACGACCGGCACGACCTGGATGGTGCCGCCGTCCCGCGCGATCTGGGTGCCGCCGCACGTGACGCACGAGGTCGTGATCGTCGAAGAGGCCTATTTGCGCACGCTGTATATCGACGAGTCGATCGTGCCGGACGGGCTCGATGCATGCCGCGTCGTCGAGGTGACGGGGTTGCTGCGCGAACTGATCGTCGCACTCGACGCACGCGACCTGAGCACTGCGCGCGAGCGCCTGCTGTGCGGGCTCGTGCTCGACGAACTGAGTCATGCCGAGCCGCTGCCGCTCGCGGTGCCGATGCCCGACGAGAAACGGCTGCGCCTGCTGTGCGAATCGGTACTCGCGCATCCCGCGCATGCGGAGTCGCTCGAACACTGGGCGAGCGAGGTCGGCGCGAGCACGCGCACGATATCGCGGCTCTTCAAGCAGGAACTGGGCGTGAGCTTTTCGCAGTGGCGCCAGCAGGCGCTGCTGGCGCGGGCGATTCCGCTGCTGAACCAGGGGCGTCCGCTGTCGCATATCGCGCGCGAGCTCGGCTACCAGAGCCAGAGCGCGTTCTCGGCCATGTTCCGCCGGGCCTTCGGCGAAAGCCCGCGCGCGTTCATGCTGCGCGGCTACGAGCATCGCGGCCCGGAAGGCAGCGTCGCGGATAACGAGACGCCGGACGACGACGACGGCGCGCTCGACACGATGCGCTGAATGCGCGCCGTGGCGTGCCGGATCGTCAGACCGGCCGCACCATATGACGGATCGAGCCGAGCTGCGCGAGCCGCGGCCCGGTGACCTGGTAGCCCATGCGCAGGTACAGACGCGCGGCAGGGTTGTCGACGAATACGCGCAACTGCAGTTCATGCAGACCGCGCGCCCGTGCCCAACGATGCGACATCTCGAGCATGTAGGTGCCGGCGCCCTGGCCGCGATGGCCGGCCGCGATCTGCACGTCGCGGATGTGCAGCGAATCGCCCTCCTCGGTCACGCGCAGCACGCCGATGCGCTCGCCGTCGGCCTCGAGGATGAAGTTCTCGGATTCGCGCCAGCTCGCATAGAACAGGTCGCTGCGCCACACGAGCCCATGGCGCTTGTAGTAGCCGCCCATGTTGCCGTGCGTCAACGCTTCGGCATACGGAAAATCGCCGGGCTCCGCGGGCCGGAGCTGATACAGGAGTCGCAGGTCGGTCGGATCGAGCATCGCGCAGGAGTCAGAAACGCATCCCGCCACGATAGCGCAGTCGCGTGCGGATGCAATCGCGAATTTCTCGTAGGACGCGGTGCGCGATGTAGCACGCGTGGTGAGGGGCGAACGGAAGGCACGACGCACGATGCAAATGAAAAAGCCCGCACGAGTGAACTGCACCCCAAAAGTTGGACACCGATCCAACCTTTGGGGTGTTTTTCATGGCGAAGTACGCTGAGCGGTTTCGACTGCAGGTAGTTCAGG
>NZ_QKZF01000027.1:0-91359 GCF_003253915.1 Burkholderia sp. 28_3 | reverse complement strand
ACTTCGCTGTCGACTTCGACGTCGACCGGCCTCTCGTCGGCTAACAGCTCGATCACTTCGCTGTCGACTTCGACGTCGACCGGCCTCTCGTCGGCAAACAGCTCGATCACTTCGCTGTCGACTTCGACGTCGACCGGCCTCTCGTCGGCTAACAGCTCGATCACGTCGTTGTCGACTTCGACTTCGACGGGTCTTTCGTCCGCGAACAGCTCGATCACGTCGCTCTCGACCTCGACGTCGACCGGCCTGTCGTCGGCTAACAGCTCGATCACGTCGTTGTCGACTTCGACTTCGACGGGTCTTTCGTCCGCGAACAGCTCGATCACGTCGCTCTCGACTTCGACTTCGACCGGCCTCTCGTCGGCAAACAGCTCGATCACGTCGCTCTCGACTTCGACTTCGACGGGGCTGTCGTCGGCTAACAGCTCGATCACCTCGCTGTCGACCTCGACTTCGACGGGTCTGTCGTCGGCCAATAGCTCCATCACGTCGCTGTCGACTTCGACTTCGACGGGGCTGTCGTCGGCTAACAGCTCGATCACCTCGCTGTCGACTTCGACTTCGACCGGTCTGTCGTCGGCCAACAGCTCGATCACGTCGCTCTCGACCTCGACTTCGACCGGTATCAGCTCGCTGTCCACTGGCCTGAGCTCGACCAACAGCTCGGTGTCGTCCCTGTCGACCTCCACCTCGACCGGCCTGTCGTCCGCCAACAGCTCGATCACGTCCCTGTCGACTTCGACTTCGACCGGCATCAGCTCGCTGTCCACTGGCCTGAGCTCGACCAACAGCTCGGTGTCGTCCCTGTCGACCTCGACGTCGACCGGCCTGTCCTCGGCCAACAGCTCGATCAGCTCCCTGTCGACCTCCACCTCGACGGGTCTGTCGTCGGCCACCAGCTCGATCACGTCCCTGTCGACTTCGACCTCGACCGGCATCAGCTCGCTGTCCACCGGCCTGAGCAGCACGGACAGCACGATCCTGTCGCTGTCCACCTCGACGTCGACCGGCATCGGCTCGCTGTCCACCGGCCTGAGCAGCACGAACAGCTCGGTGTCGTCGCTGTCGACCTCGACCTCGACCGCGATCAACGCCGCGAAGACGCACTACTACAGCGTCAACGACAACGGCGTGCAGCAAGCCAACTACGACAACACCGGTGCAACCGGCACCAATGCTCTCGCCGCCGGCGTGAACGCCAGCGCGGCGGGCGCGAGCAGCGTGGCAGTCGGCGACGGCTCGAACGCGCAGACGGCAGGCGCGGTCGCGATCGGCCAGAACGCATCGGCAACGGGCGGCAAGGCGGTATCGATCGGCTCCGGCAACACCGCATCCGGCGATGGCGCGGTCGCGATCGGCGATCCGAACGTGGCGACGGGCACCGGCGCCGTGGCGATGGGTGCGAACAATACGGCGACCGGCGACGGCGCGGTGTCCCTCGGCAACCAGAACACGGCAACCGGCGCCAGCGCGCTCGCCCTCGGCAGCTCGAACCAGGCCACCGCGGACAACACGATCGCGCTGGGCAGCCAGGCCACGGCCAGCGCCACCGGCGCACAGGCCTACGGCTCGGCCGCCAAGGCCACGGCCGCCGACGCGCTCGCCTTCGGCACGAACGCGCAAGCGAACGTCGCGAACTCGATCGCACTCGGCGCGAACTCGGTCACGGCCGCGGCGGTCGGCACCTCGAGCGCCACGATCGGCGGCGTCACGTACCCGTTCGCGGGCGGCTCGCCGGTCGGCGTGGTGAGCGTCGGCGCACCGGGCCAGGAACGCCAGATCACGAACGTCGCCGCGGGTCGGATCTCGGCCACGAGCACGGACGCGATCAACGGCAGCCAGCTGAACGCGACGAACAACGCGATCAACGCGCTGTCGACGTCCACCGCGTCGAACGTCGCATCCCTGTCGACCGGCATCAACTCGCTGTCGACCGGCCTGAGCACGACGAACAGCAACGTGGCCTCGCTGTCCACGTCGACCTCGACCGCGATCAACTCGCTGTCGACGGGCCTCAGCACGACGAACAGCAACGTCAACTCGCTGTCGACGTCGACTTCGACCGGCATCGGTTCGCTGTCCACCGGCCTGAGCACGACGAACAGCAACGTGGCATCGCTGTCGACCGGCGTGACGAACATCAACAACCAGTTGAACCAGTTGTCGACGTCGATCAACAACAACACGACGCGTGCAGCCAACAACAACGGCATCGCGGCCGACATGAACGGCAAGGGCACCGACGTCCCGGTCGTCACCGCCGGCTCGAACTCGGTGGCGATCGGCGCGGGTTCGAACGACGGCGGTCGCTCGAACGTGGTGTCGGTCGGTAGCGACCAGCAGCAGCGCCAGATCACGAACGTCGCGCCGGGTACGCAAGGCACCGACGCGGTGAACGTGAACCAGCTGACGCAGGTGCAGACGACGCTGTCGACGGCACTGTCGGGCCAGCAGGCACAGATCAACTCGCTGGGTTCGCAACTGCAGCAGACCGACCAGATGGCGAAGCAGGGTATCGCGGCCGTCGGCGCGATGGCGTCGATCCCGCAGCTCGATCGCGACGCCAACTTCGGGATGGGCGTGGGCACGTCGACCTTCCTCGGCCAGAAGGCGATGGCGGTCAACATGCAGGCGCGCATCACGGAGAACCTGAAGGCGTCGATCAACGGCGGCTTCAGCGGCGGTCAGAAGGTGATCGGCGCCGGCATGCTGTATCAGTGGAAGTAATGCGTCGCGCCGCCCGGCCGTCCGGCTCGCCAGCCGGGCGGCCCGCGGCTCCGACGGCAGGACGAGCCCGCCGCGCACCGCGCGGCGGGCCTCGGTCAACCCAAGCTTTAAGGACGTCACCGTGAACAAACTCGCTCTTGCGCTCGCGCTTTCCGCAACGGCCCTCGCCGCGTGCTCGACCGCATCCGGCCCGACCTTCAGCGCCTCCGAACTGCAGCCGCGCAACGGCGTGCGCACCTTCCAGGTGGACTGCCACGGCCTGCTGTCGGGCCCGCAGACCTGCATGAAGGCCGCCCGCAAGATCTGCGGCGACGAGCCCGTGCGCGCCGTGGACTCGGCCCGCGCGCTGCGCGACAAATCCGATCCGGCCACGCTGGTCTTCCAGTGCGGCGCCGCACCGGCCGAAGCGGCCTCGGCCGCCGAGCCGGCCGCCGCCGTGGTCGAACGCGTGAACCTGTCGGGCGACGCGCTGTTCGCCACCGACCACGCGACGCTCGCGCCGACCGCGCGCGAATCGCTGGACCGGCTGCTGAGCGAGCGCGCCGACCGCACGTACTCGCAAGTGACGGTCACCGGCTTCACCGATTCGGTGGGCAGCGACGACTACAACCTCGCGCTGTCGAAGCGCCGGGCCGAATCGGTCGCCACCTATCTGAAGGCGCACGGGCTGAAGACCGACTCGATGACGGTCTCGGGCCGCGGCAAGGCCGATCCGGTCGCATCCAACGCGACGCCGGAAGGCCGCGCCAGCAACCGCCGCGTCGAAATCCGGCTGCAGCACTGAGCCGCCTGCGGCCGCCCGTGCGGCCGCGCGATCCGGCGTGCCGTCCGCGCCGCGCCGGCACGCCGCCGGACCACCGGGCGCCGCAACGCCTGCGCCCGTTTCCGTTGGCCGGCGGCTATGTCAAAGTTCGTCACGTCCTGCCAAAACCGGCGGTTTCCATGCCACAATCGCCGCAGACAGTCGCCGGGGCAGCCTGCCCGACGCGCGCCGTGCCAGGCGTGCCCGGCGACACGCCGGAATCCGGCTGCCGCCCACGCGAATCTCGTCGCCCGATTCGTGCACCGCGGCGCACCGGCGCGAATCCAACCATGACGATCCACGGCGCGCCGCTGCCGGCCATACGCTCGACGCGATGCCCGGACGCATGACGCCGCAGAGGAAACCAACCGGTGACGGACATCAATGAAGCCGCCGCGGGCGGCACCCGCAAGCAACGGCCGGCGGTCGGCATCTCGCTGTTTGCGCGCGACGGCCAGGCGATCTGGGAAAACGGCATTCACCAGAACATCGCGTTCCTCGCGATGATGCTCAAGCGCTCGGATCGCGTCGGCCCCGTCTATTTCCTGAACGGCGGCGACGCCAACGCGCTGCCGGCCGGCCTCGAACTCGACGGCCTCGACATCCCGCTGGTGAAACCCGCCGACGTCACGCACGAACTCGACGTCGTGATCGAAATGGGCGCGCAGTTGCCGGTCGAGTGGCTGCGGCACATGAAGGCGCTCGGCAAGAAGATCGCCGCGTTCTTCTGCGGGCACGTGTATGCGGGCCTGTGCGAAACGCCGATGTTCGGGAAACCGTCGGGGCACGTGTTCAACGGCGCACCGTTCGACGAAGTGTGGCTGCTGCCGCAATACGACAAGACCGCCGCGCCGATGCTGCAGACGATCCTGCGCGCGCCCGTCCATCTGATGCCGCACATCTGGTCGCCGTACTTCCTCGAGCGCCGCGTCGCCGTGATCGCCGGCGAAGGTGCGACGTTCGGCTATCAGCCCGGCGCCCGCCCGTGGCGCCTCGCGATGCTCGAACCGAACATCTCGGTCGCGAAGTCCTGCCACTACCCGATGCTGGCGTGCGACGCGTTCTACCGCGCGCGGCCGGACGCGGTGCAGCACATGTTCGTCGTCAACGCGATGCACATGAAGGAACATCCGACCTTCGTGCACTTCGCGAACAGCCTCGATCTCGTGCGCCAGCACAAGGCGACCTTCGAACCGCGCCTCGACCTGCCAGGCTTCATGGCGCGCCATGCGGATGCGGTCGTGTCGCATCACTGGGAAAACGGGCAGAACTATCTGTATTACGACGTGCTGTACGGCGGTTATCCGCTGATCCACAACTCGACGCTGATCGGCGACGCCGGCTACTACTACCCGGACTTCGACTCGGCCGCGGGCGGCCGCGCGCTGCTCGAAGCGTGGCTGCATCACGACGAACGCCTCGACGACTACCGCGCGAAGGCCGGCCGGCTGCTGCAGTCGGTCTCGATCGACAACCCCGCGAACCTCGACGCGTTCGTCTCGCGTCTGGTCGCCTGAACCGGAGCATACGCATGTCGGACTCCAATGCCCGTCAAGCGCCCGGCGAGGGCAAGCGTCTCGTCGTCGGCGTGTCGCTGTTCGTGCGCGGCGCCGGCCAGTCGCTGTGGGAAAACGGCATTTTCCAGAACTGCCTGCTGCTGATTCTGCTGCTGCGCCAGTCGCCGCTCGTCGCGGATGCCGTGATGGTGAACGGCGGCGAACAGGTCGCCGATCCGCAGATGATGCTCGGCGAGTGGGACGTGCCGCTGCTGTCGATGGACGAAGCGCTCGAGCGCTGCGACGTGCTGATCGAAATGAGCGCGCAGTTCGGCGCGGACTACCTGCGCGCGTTCCGCGAGCGCGGCGGCAAGGTCGTCACGATGCGGGTCGGCAACGACTACGTGATCGACATCGAACGCGCGATGTTCGACAAGCCGTCGGGCTTCCTGTTCTCGGGCGCGCCGTACGACGCGGTGTGGACGATCCCCGAGTTCGAGCGCTCGTGCCTGCACTACTACCAGACGGGCCTGCGCGCGCCGGTCACGATCGTTCCGCACATCTGGCATCCGATGCTGTTCGACAAGGCGCGCGCGACGCTCGGCGCCGGTTTGTCGTTCGGCTATCAGCCCGGCAAGCCGCGCTGGCGCGTGACGATGTTCGAGCCGAACATCTGCATGGTGAAGACGAGCATCATTCCGATGCTCGTGACCGAGGAAGCGTATCGCGCGAAGCCCGAGTTCCTCGAGTTCGTGCGCGTGTGCAACACGATTCACCTGAAGGAACATCCGACGTTCGTGCACTTCGCGAAGAGCCTCGACATCGTGAACCACGGCATCACGACGTTCGAAAGCCGCTATGCGGTGTACGAGTTCATGGCCGCGTACGGCGATGCGGTGGTGTCGCACACGTGGGAGAACGCGCAGAACTACCTGTACTACGAGCTGCTGTACGGCGACTATCCGCTGATCCACAACTCGCCGTTCCTCGGCAAGGCCGGGTATTTCTATCCGGACTTCGACTGCCAGGCGGGCGGCCGCGCGCTGCTGCAGGCGTTCGCCGAGCACGACGCGAATCTCGACGCGTATCGCGAGCAGTCGAAGCACGTGCTCGACTCGGTCAGCATCTACAACCCCGAGAACGTCGCGGCCTATACGGACGCGATCGCCACCCTCTATCGCGACGCGTGACGCGCCGCCCTTTCCGGACCCCGCCCATGAACGCACGCCCGACCCTCACCCGCGCAAAATGGCTGCTTGGCTGCGCCGCCGCATCGATCGCGATCGGCGCGCATGCGCAAGCCGCCGGCGAATCGGCCGACACGCTGCTGCGCGACTCCGATGCGGTGTTCAAGCAGCTCGACGCCGGCCAGTACGGCGCGGTATGGACCGACGCTGCACCGTTCGTCAAGGCGCGCTTCAAGCAGGACCAGTTCGCGGCGCAGATGCAGCAGGCCCGCCAGTCGGTCGGCACGGTCAGCCATCGCGGCTGGGCGCAGGTCACGCGCATCCGCTACGAGCGAACGGCAGGGATGCCCGACGGGCTCTATGCGAACGTCGATTACGCGACGACGCTGGCGAGCGGCGCCACGATGTTCGAAAAGCTGAGCTTTCGCCTCGAAACCGACGGCCGCTGGCACCTGACGGGCTACGTGCCGCGTCAGACGCAAAACGCCGCGCAGTAAGCCGCGCACTGCCCGCCCCACGGAGCCGATCCGATGAAACTCAATGTCGCGATAACGATGAACGTGCAGCGCGACGCGACGCAGTCGATCTGGTACAACGGTGCGAACCAGCACTGCGTGTACCTGTACATGCTGCTGAAGCAGTCGCCGTTGATCGGCGAGGTCTGGCTCGCGCACGACAACGGCATCACCGAGTATCCACAGGCGCTGATGATGGACGCGTTCGGCGACGCGCTGCGGCCGCTGTCGGCCGTCGTTCACCAGACCGACCTGCTGATCGAGATGAACGCGTTCGTCGACCCGTCGCACACGGACGTCGTGCGCCAGCGCGGCGGCAAGTGCGTGTCGTATCGCTTCGGCAACGACTACGTGATCGCGGTCGAGACGATCAACTTCGAGAAGAACGACTGGCGGCCGAACCCGCACCGCGTGCAGTTCGACGAGATCTGGACCAATCCGCAGCACATGCACACGTGCGCCGCGTATTTCCAGGCCGTGTACCGTGCGCCGGTAATCGAGCTGCCGCATATCTGGTCGCCGTATTTCATCGAGCGCAGCCTCGACGCCGATCCCGAACTGAAGGCGCGCTTCGGCTATCGCAACCACGGCCCGGCCAAGCGCATCGCGTTCTTCGAGCCGAACCTGAACGTCGTGAAGAGCGCGATCGTGCCGATGCTCGCCGCGAACGCGTGCTACGTCGAGCATCCGGAGCTCATCGAGCACGTGTACATGACCAACACGTTCGACAAGAAGGAAAACGTCGCCTTCAAGCATCTCGCGCTCGGGCTCGAAATGGTGCGCGACGGCAAGGCCACCGCCGACGTGCGCGCGCCGTTCGTCGCGTGGGCCGCGCATCACACCGACATCGTCGTGTCGCACCACTGGGAAAACGGCCTGAACTATCTGCTGTACGACGCGCTGTACGGCAACTACCCGCTCGTGCACAACTCGCCGTTCCTGCGCGACGTCGGCTACTACTATCCGGACTTCGAGATCTTCGATGCGGCGCGTGCGATCGCGACCGCCGCGCAGACGCACGATGCACGGCTCGACGATTACGCGGCGGCCGCCCGTCGCTGCCTGCACCAGGTCGACACGCTCGCCGAGCACAACGTCCGCGCCTATTCCACGCAGATCCAGCATCTGTTCGCCGGCCGCCCGCTCGGCTGATTTCCTTCGCCCGCGCCCCTGCCCATGAATCAGACCGTCCGCAATTTCGTCGTGATCGATTCGATCCACGGCCCGTTCGTCATCAACCGGCACTGCGCATTACAGGCCGAGGCGCTGATCAAGACCGGCCGGCCGCATATCCAGGGCGAACTCGACACGATCCTGCACGTGATCGACCAGTTGCCCGACGGCGCCATCGCCGTGGACGGCGGCGCGAACGCGGGGCTCGTCTGCGTGCCCGTCGCGCAGCGGCTGCGCGAGCGCGGCGGCCGCGTCTATGCGTTCGAGCCGCAGCGCACGCTGTTTCACGCACTCGGCGGCACCGTCGCGCTCAACCAGCTCGACAATCTCCATCTGCTGAACATGGGGCTGGCCGCCGCCAACGGCACGATGAAGGTGCCCGACGTCGACTACGGGCAGGATGCCGACTTCGGACCGGTCTCGCTCGTCGACGCGCAAGCGTCGGGCGGCACGCCGACGCCGGTCGTCCGGCTCGATTCGCTCGGCCTGCCGCGGCTGGATTTCCTGAAACTCGACATCGAAGGAATGGAGATCGACGCGCTGCGCGGCGCACGGCAGTTGATCGAGGCGCATCTGCCGTGGTGCTGGATCGAATACTGGAAAGTCGGCGAGGCGCCGATCATCGACACGTTCGCCGGTCTCGACTACACGTTCTACCGAATCGATGGGCTGAACCTGCTGTGTGTGCCGAACCCGCGCTGGGACCGGCAGCGCCTGTTCATCACGGGCGAACCGCTCGCCGTCGGCGCGACGGCCGAACACGGCGCGGCGCCAGCGACGGCTGCGGTCGCCGATGCCGACGCGCCCGAAACGGACTGGAACCGCGCGCTCGAGCATGAATCGCGCGGTGAGTGGGGGCATGCGATCGACCGCTGGCGGCGCGCACGCGGCCGCGGGCTCGACGACGAGGCGATCGCGCTGCAGCTCGCGTCATGCTACGGCTTTGCCGGCATGCCCGAAGCCGGGCTTGCGGCGCTCGACCCGTTCGGCGATCCGGCCGCGCTGCCCGACGCGGCGCGCGGGCGCATCCAGCTGGCGCGCTCGGCGCTGCTGCTGCGTGCCGGCCGACGCGACGAGGCCGCACGCGCCACGATCGACAGCGAAAACGTATTGACGGCCGCGCAATTCGGGCTGGCGACGGAGCGGCTTTACCAGGGCCAGCCGCTGCACGGCAAGCGGCTGCTCGTCCTCAGCTACGGCGGTGTCGGCGATCAGCTTCAGTACGCGCGCTATCTGCATGCGCTCGACGCGTTCGGCTGCGCCGGCGTGACCGTGGTCGTCCCCGACGCGCTGACGGGCCTGCTGCGCCAGACGTTCCCGCGCATCGAATTCGTCGGCGCGCACGGCGCGTGGGTCGACACGTCGCATCTCGCCCACGACTACTGGTGTTCGTTCCTGGTGCTCGCCGCGCAGTTCGGTTACGCGCCGGCGCCGGAAGGCGTGCCGGCGCCCTACCTGACGTGCCCGCCCGCGCATGCGGCCACGTGGCGCGAGCGTGTGTCGCACGACGGCCATGCGCCCGGCACGCGCCGCATCGGGCTGAACTGGCGCGGTCGCGACGAAAGCGATGCGCGCTTCCATCGCGCGGCCAGCCTGCGCGATTTCGCGCCGTTCGCGCGGATGCGCGGCTACGCCGCGTACTGTCTCAATCGCGACCTGTCCGCGCAATCCGAGCAATCGGACCTGCCGGTCACCTTCCCGCATCGGGCCATCGGCGACTTCAGCGATCTGGCCGCGCTGATGCTCGCGATGGACGCCGTGGTGACGACCTGCACCGCGCACATCCATCTCGCCGGCGCACTCGGCGTGCCGGCCGTGCTGCTGCTCAGCCCGAAAGCGGACGCACGCTGGGAAACCGGCTCGCGCACCGCGCTCTACCCCGGCATCCGGATCGTGCGCGCCGCGCACGTCGGTCGATGGGACGATGCGATCGACCGCGCGATGGCGCTGGTGCTTGGCGGTTTCGGGAAGGATTGAGGTTCGACGGGCCGCGCGAGCGGGCCGCAGCACCGGGCTCGCTCGCGCGCCGGTTGCATTACACCAGCACCCGGTCGCCGCTTTGCGCGGCGAATGCGCGGCCATGCCGCCGCCCCATGCGCGCGAGCAGCGCGAAACAACGGGCTGCCGGCCGGCCTGCACCGCCCGATTGCCGGACGAGGCTGTCGGATACGCCGCGCGCGATCGCCGACTCGTCGCCGCACGCGCCGGCGATGACGCCCGCGTAGTAGTGCCGGGCCGCCAGCTCGCGGCCGCCCGCGTCGAGCGGGCTCATCCGCTGAATGCGGCGCGCGACGATCGTCAGGCCGTCGAGATAGGGTGCGACGTCGATCGGCGCATCGGTCGATTCGGCGCCCAGTTGCCACAGCATGTCCGCCAGTTCGGCGAGCGCGACCAGGTCGCGCACGTCGGTCGCCTGCGTGCCCGTTCCGCCTCCGGCTTTCGTTCCCGCCATGCCCACGCCCCTTTGCGATTCGTCCCCACCCCCGACACGCATCCCGCGCGCGCCGCCCTGCCCGTTGCCGCGATCACGCGGCGGCCGGCGACCGCCATGAAAAGCGGATGCCCTGCGCCCACGCGACGCCGGCATCCATGATGATCTGCCGGTCGATTTCGCTTTCCACGCCTTCGACGACGACGTGCCGCGCCCCTTCATGCGCGAACGCGATCAGCCGGCGGAACTGGTAGCGCCCGATCGCGTTGCGCTTGATCAACGACAGGACCGACCGGTCCAGTTTCACGATGTCGGGATTGCCGACCACCAGGTTGTTCAACGCGCTGAACCCGACGCCGAAATCGTCGATCGCGATCCGGCAGCCAGCCTGCCGGAAGCGGTTGACGAACGACCGGCCGGCGACGGGGTTCAGCGGCCCCGTCTCCGTGATCTCGATCACCAGCCGCGCCGCCACCGACGGCTCGCGCTCGAGCCGCCTGAAAATCGCCAACCACGCGTCGTCGACCACCGCGCTCGCCGCCGCGACGTTGCAACCGTACACGGCGCCCGGATCGGCGCGCAGCGCGTCGATCGTGCGGCCGACCACCAACCGGTCGAACCAGCGCATCAGCCCGAGCGCTTCGAGCCGCGGCAGGAAGGCGAGCGGCGGCAACGCATCGCGCTCGCCCCACCGCAGCCGCGCCAGGCATTCCCGGTACAGCACGCCGCCCGACAGGTCGGCGCGGCACACGGGTTCGTGCGCGAAGCCGAGCCGGCTTTCGACGAAACTGCGTACCGACGCAAGGTCGGGATGATCGTCGGGCGCGCCGAACACGAGATCGATTTCATCGCGATTCGCTTTCCGATTCGCCTCCTGGCGAGCTTCGACCGCATTCATCCGGCGCTCCGGCAAATGGCGAGCCGCCGATCACGGCTCGACCTCAACACATATGCGGAACGAGCCAACCTCGACGCACTCCGCCGCCTACCCGGCCCATCCTGTCATGTCGATTTTTTCCGGGGAGCGTACTGTTCGCTTCGGCGCGCCGTCAAATTCGATATTTTTACGATATTCGATTACTTGAAATACACCACGCGTGCGCGATGCCGACAGTGCGACAGGTTACACAACGCGAATTACAAAATCCCAAAATCCGGATCGTTTATCTTTTTTGCCTAAACAGTTTTATCCGAATCGGCTTTACCCGAATTTGCTCGTCGCGCGAATCGGGGCGCCGCCAATTGATCAGATAAATACCGTGCCTCGAGGTGCCGACCGTGCTTGATATGCCGAGTCGAAACACCGGCTTCCGCCCATGCCGCGCCCCGCGGAAAACCCGCTGCGGCGCGCCATTCGATCGTCGCAGCATTCAATTTTCATGTTTCAAACGATATTATGAAGTTTCGAAACGGAATCAAGTGCCGGTCAATCAATAATACCAACTTCAATTATATGAAGATTATCAATTGAAACATCTTTAACAATCTTGAAGACTTGTTAACCTATAAACTCTTTCTTGACGGACTTCCCTCGGAGCCGTCAATTTCGTGCCTTCGAAAACCGTCGAACTCATCGGGTTCGGCGGTTTCTTTTTTAACGGCAGGATTTCGTCAGACATGAGGGCGGGACAAACCCGACGGAAGGCGGCGCCTCGAACGTGCGCCGCGGAAAATCGGCGTCAGGCAGCCGGCGCGCCGATCAGGTTCGCGAGCAGCGCGTCGTACTCGGCGACGAGCGCCGGATTCGCCGACGTGTAACGGCCGAGGATCTCGCGCTGACGCCGCGTGTACGCTTGCCAGTCGTCGTCGTGCGTATGCAGCGCGCGCAGCAGCGCGTCGGCGCCCTGCTGCACGTCGTTGTCCGGATAGTAGTAGCCGAGGTCGGGCGCGAGGCTCGCGTTGTGCACGAGCGGATAGCCCTGCCAGCACACGTCGAAATAGAAATAGTTCAGCGGGTTCGACCATTGGTGCGACACGACGATATCGGTCAGGTCGGCCAGGAACAGCGGCGTATCGAAACGCCCGACGAAGCTCGCCTTGCCCGCGCGCACGATGTCCAGGTAGTTCATCAGCATCACGAACTCGGGGCTGTCGTGCGCGAGGCGATCGGCATTCGTCACGTGCGTGAAGCAGATCGCGTCGGGGTCGCGGCGATACGCTTCGTCGATGATCAGCATCGGATACACGCAGAACTTCACGACGTTGTGGTTCGGCTCCATCACCGTGAGCCGCTTGCCCGGCTCGCTGCGCGGCCGGTATTCGCCGTGCTCGGGCAGCGACCGCGCGCGTTCGGCCAGGAACATCGGATCCCACACGAACGGCACCACGCGCCCCGGGCAGCGTCGCAGCGACTGCAGGAACGGCAGCGACGACGGTGCGATCTGCGGAATCGCCCACACCTCGTCGTAGCCGCGGTTGATGAACAGCGAATCCCACAGCCGGCGGCCGAACAGCATCGACTCCATCGCGTTGATGTACTCGACGCCGCAGCAATAGCTGACCAGCTTCACGCCACGGGCCTTCAGATAAGCCGTCTGCTCGCCGTCGATCTGCCCGCCCAGCTCGATCACCACGTCGAGCGCGTCCTTCATGTCGGCGAACGCGCGCGTGTCGTAAGCGCTGCGGTCCCATGGCAGCGCATCGGTGAGCGGCACGTCGGTCGTGTTGACCAGCGTCACGCGGTAGCCGTGCGGCGACGCCATCAGCAGCTTCGCGAGGAACAGCGCGTTCTGCTTGATGCCGTTGATCCACAGGCTTTCGTCGGGGGCACGCAATCCGATCGTGATACCGATGCGCAGGCCGGTCAGGACAGGAGACGTCATCGTCGGCGGGATGGAAGGTTGAACGGGGAATGGCGCAGTGTAGCGCGCGAAGCGCCGCCCGCGTCAAGCGGCGGCAACCCGGCATTCTAGCGGAGCACCGGCCGCACACTGTCAGGGATGGTCAGCGCCCGCTCCCGCCGTGCCAATCCGTTCGACCGTTATGCGATACTCGTGCCGCCCGGCGGCCGGTTTGCCCGGGACATTCGAGCGGGCGCCGCACGACCTCGCCGCACCACGATCAGAACAGGGCACACCGAATGGAATACGATGCCGCGCCAGTCTTCCAGACCATCCACGACGAACCGGGGCGGCGCTCGCCGCAACCCGTATCCGGATCGGGTGCCGCGCTGAAGCGCACTGCGCGGATCGTGTGCATGCGTCCCGGCGTCCGGAGCGCACGATGATCGTCGTCAGTCATTTCAGCCAGCCCGCGCCCGCGAGTCTCGAGAATCACCGCTGGTACGCGCAGGTGCACGGCTATCGCCACGAGATCGTCGACGCCTGCGGCATGCCGCAGGCGCTGCCGTTGCGACCGCTGCATCGCTACGAATCGCTGCTTCACGTGCTGCGCGGCGCGCAACCCGGCGAACTCGTGCTGCTGCTCAGCGAAGACGC
Organism: Burkholderia sp. 28_3; assembly: GCF_003253915.1. Classification (NCBI taxonomy): domain Bacteria; kingdom Pseudomonadati; phylum Pseudomonadota; class Betaproteobacteria; order Burkholderiales; family Burkholderiaceae; genus Burkholderia; species Burkholderia sp. 28_3. The sequence goes on along the minus strand of NZ_QKZF01000027.1, from coordinate 77,591 downwards.
GGCGATCATCCAACCCGTCGCGCTCGATCGTCTGATGGCGGGGCGCGATACGCTGTTCGTCGACGCGTTCGCGTCGCCGCTGCCGCAAGTCGACGTGCAGATCTGGCGCAACACGCCGGACGTGCGGGCGATCGTGATGCGGCTCGTGCAGCGCTGCAAGCTCGGCAGCGAGCCGAGGCTGACGTCGGAAGCCGCGCTGTTCGCGGATCTCGATACGCACGGCTACATGACGCCGATCGACGGGCTGTACGCGGTCATGCCGTCCGGCCCCGACCTCGATCCGATGTGGAGCCGCGAACCGACGTTCGCGATCAGCATCGACGACACGCCGCGCGATCCCGAACGCAAAGGCGCGACGCCGCGCTTTCGCGACACGCTCGTCGCCTACGTCAATCGCTGCCGCGCCGCCGGCCGGCCGATGTTCTCGTTCGATCACGATGCGGCGGTCACGCCGGACGAACGCGCCGAGCGCACCACGTACCACCCCGGCCGGCCGATCGCGTTGATGATGCTGTACACGCCGAACATCGGCAGCTATGCACGCGTCGCCGAACGGAATTTCCGGCGCTACTGCGATGCGCACGGCTACACGCTCTACGTGCATCGCGACATTCCCGCCGAGATCGGGCTGAACGCGACCGGCAACTGGTTCAAGCCGTGGTTGCTGCACGCGTACCTGCAGCACCACGAATGGGTCGTGTGGCTCGATGCCGACGTGCTGATCGCGAACCAGCAGCAACCGCTGGAACCGCTGCTCGCAGGGCGCGACTGGCTGCTCGCGCAGGATATCGGCCAGTGGGCGTTCAATTCGGGCGTGATGGCGTTTCGCCGTACCGAACGCAACGACGCGATGCTGCGCGACCTGATGACGGCGATCGCCGCGCTGCACGACCGCTCGAGCGTCTATGCGAGCGACGGCGACCAGCTGCATTTCATTCGCGCGATGGAGCGCGACGGGCAGTTGCACGGCGAAGGCGTGACCGATCTCGTGAGCCTCAACACACCCTGGCTGTTTCGCCGTGCGGACAGCTACGTCGTGCATTACTACGGCATGTGGTCCGCGATGCGGGCGCTGATGATGGCGCACGACGACGGGCTGCTGCCCTGACGCTTCCGCCGCGACATCATCGATTGGCAAACGCGACGGGCCGGCCGGTTGCAACCGGCCGGCCCGTCGTCGCATCGGTTACCGTCGTCAGATCGCCGTGATCGTCGGCGCGACGGCCGCCGGGTCGGTGATGCTGGCCTTGCCGGTCTCGACGTGCCCCGCGATGCGGCGCGTCCAGCCGGCATTGCCCGCCACCGCGAACTGCAGGTCGTACCAGTGGCTGCTGCACGACAGGTCCCAGTGTGCTTCGATACGCTGCCCGGCCGGAACCGTCAGCGTGCGCGCCGCGCCGCCATACGCGACATCGGTCGCCGTGACCGTGAGCGGGCTCGTGCCCGCATTGGCGATCGTCACGTACACGTCGCCGTTCGCGGTGTCGTAGCACGGTGTGATTTCAGGCTTGGCCGCGGCATCCGCCGCCGCCGAACCCGCGAAGCGCCGGAAATAACCGTTCGGCCCCCACACGCTCACTAGGTAGTTGCCGTTCGCATCGAGCGCCCACGTATCGGTCAGTTGCTTGCCCGCTTCGACCGTATAGCGGCGCGGCATCGCGGTGGGGTCGCCCGTATAGACCCAGAAGTGCGCGCCCTGCGTGCCGGTATTCGCGAACGTCAGCGCATACCCTTGTGCCTGGAGTTGGCCGGTGACATGCAACTCGTACGGCAGCGCGCGCGCCGGCCGCGTGCCCGGTTCCTGCGCGGTCACGACCTGCTGCGCGGTGCTGGCCGGCGCGGTCTGCGACGACGCGCGCGAGCATTGCAGGTCGGCCTGCGCGACATATGCCTGCGTGTTCGGCAGGGTCGGCAGCGTCGCATCCGATTTCGAGAAGTCGAGCGCCGACGTCAGGTCGCCGCAGATCGCGCGGCGCCACGGCGAGATGTTGGTCTCCACCACGCCGAAGCGCTTCTCGATGAATTGCAGCACCGACGTGTGATCGAACACCTGCGAGCAGACGAAGCCGCCCTTCGACCACGGCGACACGACGAACATCGGCACGCGCGGACCGAGCCCGTACGGCAGGTTGTCGGCCGTATACGTGCCGGCTTGCGTGGCGGTCACGACGTTGTGCCGCTCGAGCGACACGTCCACGGTGCTCATGCCCGAGCCCGGCAGCGTCGGCGCCGACGGCGGCACGACGTGGTCGAAGAAGCCGTCGTTCTCGTCGTACATGATCAGCAGGACGGTCTTGCTCCACACGTCCGGGTTGGACGTCAGCGCATCGAGGATCGTCGACAGGTAGTACGCGCCGTACAGCGGCGTGAACTTCGGATGCTCCGAATACGCGGCGGGCGGCAGCAGCCACGACACCTGCGGCAGCGCATTCGCCTGCACGTCGGCCTTCAGCTGCGTGATCGGACGCGTGCTCATCCCGCGCGTCTGCAGCGACGAACCGGCCGGCGCATTCACGAAGTTGTTGAAGCACGCCAGCATGTTCGTGCCGTAGTTGCCGGTGAAGTTGTCGAACCCGGTGCCCTGCTGATAGATCTGCCACGAGATGCCGGCTTTTTCGAGGCGTTCCGGGTAGGTCGTCCAGCTGAAGGGCGGCAACTGGATCTTGTCGAACTGGTTGTCGATGTAGTCGGTGTTGTCGAGCAGCGGGCCGCCGCCGGTGCCGAGCGGATCGACCATGCCCGTCATCAGGTACATGCGGTTCGGGTGCGTGTTGCCCGGAATCGAGCAGAAGTAGTTGTCGCACACCGTGAACGCATCCGCGAGCGCGTAATGGAACGGGATGTCGTCGCGAACGTGATAGCCCATCGTCATGTTCGACTTCTGCACGGCCCACTGATCCGCGCGACCGTTGTCGATCGCGCCGTGCGTCGTCGCCCACGTGTGCGGCAGGCCGCCGATGCATTGCGCGTTGACGCCCGGGTTGGTCGTGTCGTAGCGAAACGGTGCGATCACGCTCGACTTGTCTTCCTGGCGCGGCTGGAACCACACCGGCTTGCCGTTCGGCAGCGTGACCGGAAAGCGGTCGTTGTAGCCGCGCACGCCGCTCAGGTGGCCGAGGTAGTGGTCGAACGAGCGGTTCTCCTGCATGAACACGACGATGTGCTGCACGTCCTGGATCGTGCCCGTCACGGTGTTCGGCTCGATCGCCAGCGCCTTGCGGATCGATTCCGGCAGCAGTGCGGTGGCGGCGGTCGCGCCGGCGAGGCCGGCCGAGAACTTCAGAAAATCGCGTCGCGAATGGGTGGCCATGCTGGTTGCTCTTGATGGGTTTTCTGGTGGAAACGGCCGGTATCAGGAAGCGGGCGACGAAGCAGGCGCGGCGAAGCCCGGCGGGCAGCGCATCTGCGCGGTGGCGACCACGGCGCCGCCGCACGCGGCCTTCTGCTGCGCGACGGGCGCGGCGGGTGCGGTCAGGTCGTCGTTGCAGGCGCCGAGCAGCGCGGTCAGCGCGATCAGACCGACGACTGCGAAAGGCCGTAGGGCCGACGTTCGCATAACGGTTCTCCGTGAGGATGATGACGTGACGCGGACGCGAACCCCGCGCCGGTCATATCGACGCCGAGATGCTATGTTCGACTTGTTACACGACGGTGTCGAGTGGCGGGAAGATCGAGGGGCGTGCCGCGCGCGGCACGAAGAGAGATGGCAGGAACGACGAAGACCGTAAGTCGTTCGAAAGATTTTCGTTGGCCACGCGTACTGCTTCGCGTGTGCTCGATACCGCAACCGCGCTGCCGCGACGACGAACACACGGCGAATCGCGACGCGCTTTCTTGCGGGCCGGCCGCCGCTGCAACCGGCCCGCGTATGGCAGCAACGCTGCCGATCAGCCTTCCGCCATCATCAGCAACTGCGCGCCGTCCGCGACCTGGTCGCCGACGCCGTACAGCACTTCCGCGACGACGCCCGCGCTCGGCGCGCCGATCGTGTGCTCCATCTTCATCGCTTCCATCACGATCAGCGGCGTGCCGGCTTCGACCTTCTGGCCCGGCTCGACCAGCACCGCGATCACCTTGCCGGGCATCGGCGCGGTCAGGCGGCCGCCGCCCTGCTCCGCGTCGCCCGCATGCGCGAGCAGGTTGCGCCATTCGAACGTTTCGGCCGCGCCCTGCGTGAACACATGGAACGTGTCGCCGTCCGCATACACGCGGCCGCTGCTGCGCACGTCGCCAAGCGTCACGTCGAAATCGAGCGGCGTGGCGCCGCGCGTCCACGCGAACGGTTGCGCGGCCGCGTCGCCGATCGCGATGCGCGCGCCGGCGCCGTCGTCCTCGTACGTGACCGTCACGTCCGCTTCGCGATCGATTGCATGCCACTCGAGCGTGCGGCGATAGCCGCCGTTCAGCCGCCAGTCCGGCAGCGCGGCCCACGGCGATGCGGCCGGCGCCGCAGCGCGTTCGCGTGCCAGCAGCGCCGCGCAAGCGAGCGCGAGCGTCGCGCGCGGCGGCTGTCGCGGCGCGAACAGCGCATCGTGGTTGCGCTCGATCAGGCCGGTGTCGAGATCGGCCGTCGCGAACGGCTCGCACGCGACGATCCGCCGCAGGAATGCCGCGTTCGTATGCAGGCCGACCACTTCGCACGCGCGCAGCGCACGCAGCATCAACCCCAGCGCTTCCGCGCGGTCCGTGCCATGGACGATCAGCTTCGCGATCATCGGATCGTAGAACGGCGTGATCGCATCGCCTTCGCGCACGCCGCTGTCGACGCGCACCGCCGCGCCGATGTCGAACTCGACGCCGGCCGGCAGCCGCAGATGCTTCAGCGTACCCGTCGACGGCAGGAAGCCGCGCGCCGGATTCTCCGCGTAAAGGCGCGCCTCGAGCGCATGGCCCCGCACGCGCAGTTCCTCCTGCTTCAGCGGCAGCGGCTCGCCGGACGCGACGCGCAGTTGCCATTCGACGAGATCGAGCCCCGTGACCATCTCGGTCACCGGATGCTCGACCTGCAGGCGCGTGTTCATTTCCATGAAGTAGAACGCATCGCCCGTCATGATGAATTCGACGGTGCCCGCGCCGACATAGCCGACCGCGCGCGCGGCCGCGACGGCCGCTTCGCCCATCGCCTGGCGCACGTCGTCGTGCAGACCGGGCGCCGGCGCTTCCTCGAGCACCTTCTGGTGACGGCGCTGCACCGAGCAGTCGCGATCGAACAGGTACACGGTATTGCCGAGCGTGTCGCCGAACACCTGCACTTCCACGTGGCGCGGGCGCGTCAGGTATTTCTCGATCAGCACACGATCGTTGCCGAAGCTGCTTGCCGCTTCGCGCTGGCACGATGCGAGCGCCGCGGGAAAGTCCTCGGAGCGCTCGACGACGCGCATCCCCTTGCCGCCACCGCCCGCGCTCGCCTTCAGCAGCACCGGGTAGCCGATCTCGTCGGCTTCGCGATGCAGGTTGGCCGCATCCTGGTCGTCGCCGTGATAGCCGGGCACGAGCGGCACGGCGGCCGCGTGCATCAGCGCCTTCGCGGCGGCCTTCGAGCCCATCGCCGCGATCGCGTCGACCGGCGGCCCGATGAACACGATGCCGGCCGCTTCGCATGCGTGCGCGAAATCCTCGTTCTCCGACAGAAAGCCGTAGCCGGGGTGAATCGCCTGCGCGCCGGTCGCACGCGCGGCGTCGATGATGCGCTCGATGCGCAGGTAGCTGTCTGCCGCGGCCGAACCGCCGATGTGCACGGCCTCGTCGCATGCGGCCACGTGTTTCGCGTTCGCATCCGCGTCGGAATAGACGGCGACGCTCGCGATCCCGAGACGTTTGCACGTCGCGGCGACGCGGCACGCGATTTCGCCGCGGTTGGCGATCAGAATCTTGTCGAACATGGCTTCGATGTCGTCCGGAAGGTTGAGGTCACGCGATCATTCACGCCACGACGGCGTACGCTTTTCGAGGAAGGACGCGATCCCTTCGCGCGCTTCCGCGCCGGCGCGGGTCTTCGCGATCCAGTCGGCGGTCTGCTCGATCAGCGTCGCATCGAGCGCGCGGCCGGCCACGTCGGCGACGAGCCGCTTGCACGCCTTCACCGCGTCGGGGCCGTTCGCGACCAGCGTCGCCGCCAGCTTCGCGACCGTTTCGTCGAGCGCGTCGACCGGCACCGCGTCGTGAATGAAGCCGAGCGACGCCGCACGCGCGCTGTCGAACACTTCGGCCGTCGTGAAATAGCGGCGCGCCGCGCGCTCGCCCATCGCACGCACGACGTACGGCGCGATCGTCGCGGGAATCAGCCCGAGCCGCGCTTCCGACAGGCAGAACTTCACGCCGTCGGCGGCGATCGCGATATCGGCCGCCGCGACGAGGCCCACGCCGCCCGCATACGCATCGCCATGCACGCGCGCGATCACCGGCTTGCCGCAGCGATGGATCGCTTCGAGCATCCGCGCGAGCTTGCGCGCATCGGCGCGGTTCTCGTCGTCCGAGTAACCGGCCATCTTCTTCATCCAGTTCAGGTCCGCGCCCGCGCAGAATGCCGCGCCTTCCGCGGCGAGCACGACCGCGCGCACGCCTTCGTGCGCGTCGAGCCATTCGAACGCGGTGGTCAGCTCGGCGATCGTCGTCTCGTTGAACGCATTGCGCACGTCGGGACGCGCGAGCGTGACGGTCGCCACGCGGCCGGCCTCGCTTACCTTGATCGTTTCGTATCGCATCGGTCAGTCCTCCCGGGCGTTACATGCGGAACACGCCGAAGCGCGTGTCGTCGATCGGCGCGTTCATCGACGCGGCGAGGCCGAGCCCGAGCACGTCGCGCGTCTGCGCGGGGTCGATCACGCCGTCGTCCCACAGCCGCGCGCTCGCGTAATACGGATGGCCCTGGCGTTCGTACTGGTCGCGGATCGGCTGCTTGAACGCTTCCTCTTCTTCCGGCGACCATGCGCCGCCCTTCGCCTCGATGCCGTCGCGGCGCACGGTCGCGAGCACCGACGCGGCCTGCTCGCCGCCCATCACGGAGATGCGCGCGTTCGGCCACATCCACAGGAAACGCGGGCCGAACGCGCGACCGCACATCCCGTAGTTGCCGGCGCCGAACGAGCCACCGATGATCACCGTGAACTTCGGCACCTTCGCGTTCGACACGGCGGTCACCATCTTCGCGCCATGCCGCGCGATGCCTTCGTTCTCGTACTTGCGCCCGACCATGAAGCCCGTGATGTTCTGCAGGAACACGAGCGGAATCTTGCGCTGGCAGCACAGCTCGATGAAATGCGCGCCCTTCACGGCCGATTCGGAGAACAGGATGCCGTTGTTCGCGACGATCCCGACCGGATGGCCCCAGATGTGCGCGAAACCGGTGACGAGCGTCGTGCCGTAGCGCGCCTTGAATTCGTCGAACTCCGAATCGTCGACGATGCGCGCGATCACCTCGCGCACGTCGAACGGCTTGCGCGTATCGACCGGAATCACGCCGTACAGGCTCTTCGCGTCGTAACGCGGCGGCTTCGGCTCGCGCAGCGCGACCGGCGGCGCGATCTTCGGCGCGAGGTGACTGACGATGTTGCGCGCGATCGACAGCGCATGCGCGTCGTTCTGCGCGAGATGGTCGGCCACGCCCGACAGGCGCGTATGCACGTCGCCACCGCCAAGATCCTCGGCGCTCACTTCCTCGCCGGTCGCGGCCTTCACGAGCGGCGGCCCGCCGAGGAAAATCGTGCCCTGGTCCTTCACGATGATCGATTCGTCGCTCATCGCCGGCACGTAGGCGCCGCCGGCCGTGCACGAGCCCATCACGACGGCGATCTGCGCGACCCCCGCGGCCGACATCGTCGCCTGGTTGAAGAAAATGCGCCCGAAGTGATCGCGATCGGGAAACACGTCGTCCTGGTTGGGCAGGTTCGCGCCGCCCGAATCGACGAGATACACGCACGGCAGCCGGTTTTCCGCGGCGATCTCCTGCGCGCGCACGTGCTTCTTCACGGTGATCGGGTAGTAGGTGCCGCCCTTGACCGTCGCGTCGTTGCACACGATCACGCATTCGCGGCCGGCGATGCGGCCGATCCCGGTGATCACGCCCGCGCCCGGCGCGTCGTCGTTGTACATGCCGTTCGCGGCGAGCTGCGAGAACTCGAGGAACGGCGCACCCGGATCGAGCAGTTGCGCGATGCGGTCGCGCGGCAGCAGCTTGCCGCGCGACAGGTGCTTGTCGCGCGCGGCCTGGCCGCCGCCCTGCGCGAGCTGTTCGATCTTCGCGCGCAGGTCGGCGACGACCGCCTCGAGCGCGGCGGCATTCGCGCGGAAGTCTTCCGAACGCGGGTTCAGTTTCGATTCGATGATCGGCATCGACAAGGCTCCGTTCGCGTGACGTGGGGCGTTACATCGTTTCCGCGAACAGCTCGCGGCCGATCAGCATCCGGCGGATCTCGCTCGTGCCGGCGCCGATCTCGTACAGCTTCGCATCGCGCCACAGGCGGCCGACCGGATATTCGTTGATGTAGCCGTTGCCGCCGAGGATCTGGATCGCCTCGCCGGCCATCCACGTCGCCTTCTCGGCCGTGTAGAGGATCACGCCCGCGCAGTCCTTGCGCACCTGGCGAATGTGGTCGCTGCCCGCCGAGTCGAGGTGGCGGCCCACTGCATACAGGTATGCGCGGCACGCCTGGAACGTGGTGTACATGTCGGCGACCTTGCCCTGGATCAGCTGGAATTCGCCGATCGCCTGGCCGAACTGCTTGCGGTCGTGGATATACGGCACCACGGCGTCGAGGCACGCGGCCATGATGCCCGTCGGGCCGCCCGACAGCACCGCACGCTCGTAGTCGAGGCCGCTCATCAGCACCTTCACGCCGCCGTTGAGCTGGCCGAGGATGTTCTCTTCCGGCACTTCGACGTCCTGGAACACCAGCTCGCCCGTGTGCGAGCCGCGCATGCCGAGCTTGTCGAGCTTCTGCGCGACCGAGAAGCCCTTCATCCCCTTCTCGACGATGAATGCGGTGATGCCGCGCGGGCCGGCTTCGATATCGGTCTTCGCGTAGACGACCAGCGTGTCGCAATCGGGACCGTTGGTGATCCACATCTTCGTGCCGTTCAGCACGTAGCGGTCGCCGCGCTTGTCCGCCCGCAGCTTCATGCTGACGACGTCGGAGCCGGCGTTCGGCTCGCTCATCGCGAGCGCGCCGATGTGTTCGCCCGACACGAGCTTCGGCAGGTATTTCTGCTTCTGCGCTTCGGTGCCGTTGCGATGGATCTGGTTCACGCACAGGTTCGAATGCGCGCCGTACGACAGGCCGATCGACGCCGACGCGCGCGAGATCTCTTCCATCGCGACCATGTGCGCGGTGTAGCCCATGTTCGCGCCGCCGTATTCCTCGGAGACGGTCATGCCGAGCACGCCGAGATCGCCGAACTTCTTCCACAGATCCATCGGAAACTGGTCGGTGCGGTCGACCTCCGCCGCGCGCGGCGTGATTTCCTTCGCCGCAAACGTCGCGACGGCGTCGCGCAGCATCTCGATGTCTTCACCGAGCATGAATTGCACGCCGGGCAGGTTGATCATGTCTCCTCCGTCTCCAGAAAGTGTGTCGCACTCACCGATTTCTGAGTTTCGCTCAAATCGAATGAATACGCCGATTCATTGACCAATACAGCGGAAATTTTGCACAGTTTCGCGCTTCGACGGGCTCGGCGTCAATAGTTTTTTGAGTGATACTCAGATATGATGCGGGCATGACAGCCGCTCCCGCCGACACCATGACCGCCACCGCCAAAGCCGACCGCGCCGATGCGCCGCGCGCACCCGCCGGGCGCAAATCCCAACAGCGCGTGCAGGACATCCTGCGCGCCGGCCGTGACGTGTTCGCCGAAAAAGGTTACGAGCATGCGACTGCCGCCGAAATCGCGCAGCGCGTGGGGGTGTCGGAGGCGACGGTGTTCAGCTATTTCCGCGGCAAGCGCGAGCTGTGCGCGCGCGTGATCGCGGACTGGTACGACGAAATCATCGCCGCGTTCGAACACGGGATGCCACGGGAGGCATCGGTGCAGCAGCAGTTCGCGTTCATCGTGCGCACCCACCTGCGGCTGATGCTCGTGAACGGCACGGGGCTGTGCGCGCTGGTGCTGTCGGAAGGCCGCGCGAAACAGCACGCACTGAGCGACGAGCTCACCGCGCTGCAGCGCCGCTACACGGCGCCGCTGATGGACGTGCTCGCACGCGGCCAGGCGGCCGGGCAAGTTCGCGCGGATCTGCCGCTGAGCCTGTTGCGCTCGATGGTGTTCGGGCCGATGGAGCACGTGCTGTGGGATGCGATCCTCGGGCACCGCAAGCTCGATACGGAAACGACGGCCACGCAGCTGATCGACATGCTGTGGGCCGCCGTGCAGCCGCCAGCGCCGGAACAGGCGGCGCTCGTGCGCTTCAGGAACGAAGTGGCCGAAGCCGTGCGGCGGCTGGAAGGGCAAGCGTCACGCGGGTGACGCCGGTGGGCGGCACGCCCGCTGCCCCGCCGCGGCTTCTCTGCGGTCGGGCGGAGCACCGGTGCGTAGCCGCTACGAATCCTCGCTGACCCGCAGCGGCGCGCGGCTCTGCTCGTTGTTCAAATGCACGAACTTGCGTAGCAGGCGCATCAGTTCCTGCGAATCGTCGTCGCCCATCCCGTCGAACAGCCCGGCCCGCAACTCCGTCACCGACGGAATCAGGTGGGTGAGCAGCTCGACGCCCGCCGGCGTCAACAGCAGGCGCCGCTGACGCCGCGGCAGCACTTCGCGCACGATCAATCCCTTCGCTTCGAGCCGCACCGCGAGATCGGCCGTGGTCGACGTGTCGAGCGCCACCCGCTGCGCGAGCGTCACCTGATCGAGCCCCGGATTCTCGTACAGCATCCGCAGCACCGCGTACTGCACGGGCGTCACGTCCCGGCCCAGCTTCTCGTAGAACATCGCGACCGCGATCTGGTGCGCGCGCCGGATCAGGTGCCCGGGTTCGTCGTACAGGTCGATCGGGAAAGCCGGCAGGTCGGCGGGAGTCGTTTTTTCCATGAATGAGTCGATGACATAGGCGGTGCGCGCCGGTTGCGCGCGCCGTCGGCATGGCGCTGCCTCGCGCCATTTCGCGGGAAAACCAGTATACCGCTCGCCTTGTTTCCGCCAATCTCAATGAGTACACTGAATCTCATTCAGTACACGGAATGAAGATCGGGCCGCATCCCCGGCGGCACCGTCCCGAAGGAGACAAGGAACATGTTTCTCAAGAACGCGTGGTACGTGGCGTGCACGCCTGACGAGATCGACGGCAAGCCGCTGGGCCGCAAGATCTGCAACGAATCGATGGTGCTTTACCGCGCGACGGACGGCCAGGTCGCGGCGCTCGAGGATTTCTGCCCGCACCGCGGCGCGCCGCTGTCGCTCGGCTTCGTGCGCGACAGCGTGCTCGTGTGCGGCTATCACGGGCTCGAAATGGGCTGCAACGGCAAGACGGCCGGCATGCCGGGCCAGCGCGTCGGCGGGTTTCCGTCGATTCGCAGCTTCCCGGCGGTCGAGCGGTACGGCTTCGTGTGGGTCTGGCCGGGCGATGCGTCCGAAGCCGATCCCGCCAAACTGCCGGCGCTGGCCTGGGCCGAGGATCCGGCCTGGGCGCACGGCGGCGGCCTGTATCACATCCGCTGCGACTACCGGCTGATGATCGACAACCTGATGGACCTTACGCACGAGACCTATGTGCATGCGTCGAGCATCGGCCAGAAGGAAATCGACGAAGCGCCGCCGAAGACGACGAGCCACGGCGACGAAGTCGTCACGAGCCGCTTCATGGAGAACGTGATGCCGCCGCCGTTCTGGCGGATGGCGCTGCGCGGCAACGGGCTCGCCGACGACGTGCCGGTCGACCGCTGGCAGATCTGCCGCTTCACGCCGCCGAGCCACGTGATGATCGAAGTGGGCGTCGCGCATGCCGGCCACGGCGGCTACGATGCGCCGGCGGACAAGAAGGCGTCGTCGATCGTGGTCGACTTCATCACGCCCGAGACCGACACGTCGATCTGGTACTTCTGGGGGATGGCGCGCAACTTCCGGCCCGACGATCACGCGCTGACCGCCGAGATCCGCGAAGGCCAGGGCAAGATCTTCGCGGAGGATCTCGAGATGCTCGAGCGCCAGCAGCGCAATCTCGAACAGTGGCCCGAACGCACGCTCCTCAAGCTCAACATCGACGCCGGCGGCGTGCTGTCGCGCAAGGTGATCGACCGGCTGCTCGCGGAAGAAAACGCGGCGCGCCCGCAGCGGCCCGTGATTCCGGTCGCGCACGCCCGGGAGGCGTCATGAGCGACGCGACATTGACGGTTCGGGTCGCGCGCAAGTGGCAGGAAGCGCGCGACATCTGCGGCTTCGAACTCGTCAGCGATGACGGCTCGCCCTTGCCGCGCTTCGACGCCGGCGCCCATATCGACGTGCATCTGCCGGGCGGGCTCGTGCGCCAGTACTCGCTGTGCAACCATCCGGAGCAACACGACCGCTACCAGATCGCGGTGCTGCGCGAGGCCGACGGCCGTGGCGGGTCGCGCGCGATTCACGACGAAGTCCGGCAAGGCGATACCGTGCGAATCGGCATGCCACGCAATCAATTCCCGCTCGCATCCGATGCGCCGCACCATCTGTTGCTCGCCGGCGGGATCGGCGTCACGCCGATTCTGAGCATGGCGGAACGGCTGTGCTCGGCCGGCATCCCGTTCGACATGCACTACTGCGCGCGTTCGGCCGATCGCATGGCCTTCGTCGAGCGGATCAACGCGGCCGGGTTTCGCGATCGCGTCCGCTTCCACGTCGACGACGGCGATCCCGCGCAACGCTTCGATCTCGCTGCCGTGCTGGCGGGTGCGCCCGACGGCACGCATCTGTACGTATGCGGCCCGCGCGGCTTCATGGATGCGGTGCTGAACGCCGCACGCGAGCGCGGCTGGGGAGAAACGCGGCTGCACTACGAATTCTTCGGCGGCGCGGTCGTGTCGTCCGGCGCCGATCGCGCATTCCAGGTGCGGATCGCGAGCAGCGGCAAGGTGATCGACGTGCCGGCCGAATGCACGGTGATCGCGGCGCTGGCGGCGCACGGCGTCGACGTGCTGACGTCGTGCGAGCAAGGCGTGTGCGGCACGTGCGTGACCCGCGTGCTCGAAGGCGAGCCCGATCATCGCGACGCGTATCTGACCGACGACGAAAAAGCAGCCGGCGACCAGTTCATGCCGTGCTGCTCGCGATCGCGAACCGACCTGCTGGTACTCGATCTGTAGATCCGCGGGCGGGCCGCCCGGCACGCGGCGGCCAATCACCATACTGGAAACGATCGATGGCCCATCCTGCCCGGCCATCAATCGAAAGATCGCGCCCGGCGCGTGATCGAGCGATTGCTGCTGCAGCCCGAGCAGGCTCGACCCTCGCACGCCGGCCCCCGCCCATCGCTCAGCTCAATCGGCGAGCCGGCAATGCGACAGCTTCAACCCCGGCAGCACCGGCGCATCGATATAGCCTTCGTTCACGCAACTGAAGCGGAACGCCGCCGACGTGACGAACGGCTTGATCTCGCCGCCGGGAAATTTCGGCTTCAACGCGTCCTGGTCGGCCACGTCGAAATGCGTGTCGAACTGCTCGCCGTCGGCCGTCAGCGCGCCGAAGTACGTGCCGCCCGGGTCGCCGCCCATCCGGATCACGGCGCCGACGAACGTGAGGCGCTTGCCGTCGTACTTCGTCTTCGCGGCGGCCATGTCCTGCGTGTAGGCCTCGATCACGGCGCCGTAATGCGCGTCGATCGCGGGTTCGGCGGCCGAGGCCGCGCAAGCGGCCGGGTGGACGGCCGCCAGTAGCGTGCAGGCCGCGAGCGCGGCCGCCGCGAACGGCGCGGAAATCTTCTTCAAGGGTGGTCTCCCGTCTAGCGTGGTGGTTGAAGTCATCGAAGCCCGGCGCAACGCCGGTTGAATTCGCTTCCGTTGCTTTAATCGTTCGAATGGCGGTACACGGCTGCGATCACTTCATCGCCCGCACGCTCGCGCGCGGTGCGTGGCGTCGCGCGAAACGCGACGTGACAGGAAGATGACATGGTGCGGCCCCCGGCTCTCTCGTTGAATTTCACTGCGTCTGATTTTGGCCGCTACGGTAGCAGACGGCCGACGGGCCGGCAACCGAGCGCCGCACGTGGCCGGCCATCCCATTACAATTGCAAATGATTCTCATTACATATATCATGCGCACCCTGGTCGCCACGCAATGCCGCGGCCCGCAACACGATCCTTAGCATTCCTCTTCCTGCATCGATTCATGCCATCCCGTCGAACGCCCTGCCGTGCCCGGACCACACGTCCGTGGCGCACGCGCCTGCCTGCCCTGCTCACCCTGTGCGTCGCGAGCGGCGCGCATGCGGCCGGCGCCGAACCCGTTGCGCCCGCACCCGACGCCGCGTCAGCCGCCGAACACGCGCTCCCGGCGATCAACGTCAGCGCGTCGGCCGCCGTCGATCCAACCGTCGGCTATCAGCCGCGCACGACGAGCATCGCGGGCGGCGACGACCGCGCGCTGAAGGAAATTCCGCAGTCGGTCGCGGTGGTCAGCAGCAGCGTGATGCAGGACCAGCAGGCGCGTTCGCTCGACGACGTGCTCGGCAACATCAGCGGCGTCACGCAGACGAACACGCTCGGCGGCACGCGCGACGCATTCATCAAGCGTGGCTTCGGCTCGAACAACGACGGCTCGGTGCTGGTCGACGGCGTGCGCACGCCGGTGCTGCACAGCTATCTCGCGACGATCGATCGCGTCGAAGTGCTGAAGGGCCCGGCTTCGCTGCTGTACGGCATGCAGGACCCGGGCGGCGTGATCAACCTCGTGACGCGCAAGCCGGAAGACACGTTCGGCGGCTCGATCTCCGCGTCGCGCACGAGCCACGGCGGCAGCAACGCGCAGTTCGATCTCACGGGGCCGCTCGGCCGCCCGGGCCAGGTCGCGGGCGGCACGCTCGCCTTCCGGCTGACCGGCGAATACGACACGAGCCGCTACTGGCGCAGCTTCGGCCGCGAACGCAACGCGTTGATCGCGCCCGCGCTGTCGTGGCACGACGCGAACACGTCGATCGACGTCAGCTATCAGTACGTCGACTACACGATGCCGTTCGACCGCGGCACCGTGCTCGTGAACGGCCGGCCGGACGATGCGCTGCGCTATCGCCGCTACGAGGAGGCGTGGTCGCAAAGCAGCGGCATCCAGGAAACGCTGCGTACCCGCATCGAGCACCGCTTCTCGGATGCATGGCGCGTGCGCGCCACTTACGGCTGGGGCCGCGACCGCTACGATCAATTCATCACCCGCGCCACCGCGTTCAACAGCAGGACCGGCGCGCTGACGCGCTCGTCGGATGCGAACCTCGGGCGCAACGATTCCGACCAGATCGCGACGCTCGGCCTGCTCGGCAACGTGACGCTCGCGGGCATGCAGCACGCGATCTACGTCGGCGGCGAATACGAGCGGCAGCGCAGCTTCCGCGGCGACACGATCCGCGGCAAGGCCACGACGGGCTTCAATCTCTACGATCCCGTGTACGGGCTGCTCGCGCCGGGCGGCGTGCCGAACCCGAAGCAGAGCGATTCGCGCTCGGTCGTGCATGCGTATTCGACGATCGTGCAGGACTCGGTGAAGATCACCGACCGCCTCACCGCGGTAGGCGGGCTGCGCTGGGAGAACTGGCAGCAGGAATCGGGGATGGGCCGGCCGTTCGTGTTCGCCGACCGCTCGCGCGGCAGCGTCTGGCTGCCGCAGTTCGGGCTTGCGTATGCGCTCACGCCGGCGCTCACCGCCTATGCGAACGTGAGCCGCTCGTTCAAGCCGAACGTCGCGTCGAACGTCGCGGCGCCGCTCGCGCCGGAATACGGCCGCGTGCTCGAGGCCGGGCTGAAGTTCAGCCTGAAGCCCGCGATCACGGGCACGCTCGCCGTGTACCAGATCGACAAGCGCAACGTCGCGGTCACGGTCGACGACATCACGTCGACGATCGGCACCGCCCGCTCGCGCGGGATCGAGCTCGACGTCGCCGGGCAGATCACGCGCCACCTGAGCGTGATCGGCAGCTACGCGTACACGAACGCGAACGATCGCGACAGCAACACGCCGCTCGTCAACGTCGCGCGCCACACGGGGAGCCTGTTCGCGGTGTACGACACGGCCATCGCGAACCTGCCCGGGCGCTGGCGCTTCGGCGGCGGCGCGCGTCTCGTCGGCGCCCGCTCCGGCGACACCGCGAACAGCTTCACGCTGCCCGGCTACGTGAGCGTCGACGCGTTCGCGGCGTACGAAACGACGATCGGCAAGTTCCCGACCCGCTTCCAGCTCAACGTGAAGAACCTGCTCGACAAGACCTACTATCCGTCGAGCAACAACAACCTGATCGTCGCGGTCGGCGAGCCGCGGCTCGTCACGCTGACGACGACGGTATCGTTCTGACGTCCGCGCGCGGCCGACGCCGGCGCAGCAGCCGTCGGTCGCGCAACGCCTGCCGCCTTCACGTCGCCGCGCAACGCGGCGGCGCCTGCCTCGCGGTCAATCATCGGGCCCTCGAATAGCTCCCATCCGATATCGCGATTTCCGGTATCGATCGCGCGCCCCTAGACTGGCTACGCGATGGCGACGCAGCGCTGCGGCACGGCGATGCAGCTCGCCCCCACAAAAACGATCTGGGAGAGCTCGATGTCCGACCGGCATGCGCGCCGTGACGCACTCAAGACACTCGGCCTCGCGGCCGGCACCGCCCTGCTCGCGGCGACGCGCCCCGCGCACGCCGCGGCGCCCGACACCGGCACGCTGCTGCCCGGCGGCGCCGCGCGCCTCGCCGACCTCACGCGCCGCCTCGCGGCAACCCCGCGACGGCGCGACTTCAAGACGGTGCCGATGATCCTCGAGCGCCCCGACCAGTGGGACCACGCGGCGCTCACCGAAGTCATCGGCTATCGCGGCGGCCCGAAGCAGGTGTGGGACAACACCGAGCTCGGCGGCCCGTGGCTGAACCTGATGCGCAATTCGCTGAACGCGCAGATCTGGTCGTACGGCCATCCGGATTTTCTCGTCGTGTCGGCCACTCACGGCAGCGCGCATCTCGCGCTGTTCGATCAGATCGCGTGGGACAAATACGGCCTCGCGAAATTCGCCGGCGCCGCGTTCCCGACCAACACGCTGCTCGACGCCAAACCGGCGCAAGCGAAAGGCGCACAGGGCCACGAACTACCGGACGGCGCATTCTCGTCGCATGACAACGGCATCGCCGCGCTGCAGCAGCGTGGCGTCGTGTTCCTGTCGTGCCACAACGCGATCTGGGAACTCGCGGAACGGCTCGACGGCGCGAATGCGAACCCGGACAAGCTGCCGCTCGACGCACTCGCGGCCGACCTGACCAACCACGTGATTCCGTCCGCGATCGTCACGCCGGGCGCGGTCGGCACGCTGCCCGAGTTGCAGCAGGCCGGTTTCACGTACGCGAAATGAGCACCGCGATGACCTCGATCCAGATGGAACCGCCCCGGCAATCGTCCACGGCGCGCCGCCGCCCGCGCACGCCGCGCGCCGTGCTGGCCGCGTGGCTGTGCTGCGCCTCGGCGCTTGCGCTCGCCGCCCCCGCCGACACCGATGCACGCCTCTTTCCGCCGTGGCAGGACGGCCGCAACAACGACGCGATCCATCGCGGCCTCGAATTCACGGTGCCGCAAGTCGACGTGCTCGCCGATTTCCACGGCGACCTCACCGCGCCGAAGCTCGTGCTGTACGTCGGCGGCAATTACTTCTTCGCGATGGCACCGCTCGTCGCGAAGTTCGAGGCAGACCATCCCGAGTATCGCGGCCGCATCTACTGGGAAACGATTCCGCCCGGCCTGCTCGTCAAGCAGATCCACGCGGGCGGCACGATCACCGTCGGCAACATGACGTGGACGGTCAAGCCCGACGCGTATTTCGCGGGGCTCGGCAAGATCAACGACCTGATCGCGGACGGCACGCTCGCGGGCCCGGCCGTGCCGTACGTGACGAACCAGCTGACGATCATGGTGCGCGCCGGCAATCCGAAACGCATCGCGACGCTCGGCGATCTCGCGCGGCCCGACGTGACGCTCGCGATGCCGAACCCGGCCTTCGAAGGCGTCGCGCGGCAGATCCGCGCGTCGCTCGTGAAAGCCGGCGGCGACGCGCTCGCACGCGCCGTCTACGACGACAAGGTGCGCGCCGGCACGGCCGAGCTCACGCATATCCACCATCGGGAAACCGCGCTGTTCCTGATGCAGGGCCGCGCGGACGCGGGTGTGCTGTGGCAGTCCGAAGCGGCGTTCCAGGAACAGGTCGGGCATCCGCTGATGCACGTCGACATTCCGGCCGAGCAGAATACGACGGCGATCTACGCGGGCGCGATGGTGAAGGACGCGCCGCACCCGGAAGCGGCGCGTGCATGGCTCGCGTTCATCCGGTCGCCCGAAGCGTTCGGGATTTTCCGGCGCTACGGCTTCGGCCGATATGATGCGAACCAGCCGACGCCGCATCTCGCGCCGGCGCAGGACGTGCCTGCCGCAAGCTGACGGTCCGGCCGCTGCACGGCGCGCGCGCCACATACACAACAAGGAGGGGACACGTGAACGACAGGGTCGCTATACGGCGAGAACCATCGCGACGCCGGTTCGCACCGCTGCTGCTCGCCGCGGCCGCGCTGCTGGCCGGCCACGCGCACGCGGACGACGCGGCGTCCGGCAAGACGATCGCGACACAAGGCACGGCGACGGGCGTCGCCGCCTGCATCGGCTGCCACGGCAGCCAGGGCGAAGGCAACGCGGCGGCCGGCTTCCCGCGCCTCGCGGGCGCGAACGCCGCGTACCTGTCCGCGCAGCTCGCCGCGTTCGCGGACGGCAGCCGCCAGAATCCGGTCATGCAGCCGCTCTCGAAACTGCTGTCGCCGCGCGAGCGCGACGCGGTCTCCGCGTACTTCGCAAGCCTGCCCGCGCCGGCCGGCGTCTTCACCCCCGACGACGCGTCGATCGATCCGGCGAACACCGGCGCGTGGCTCGCGACGCGCGGGCGCTGGTCGCAGGGCCTGCCCGCGTGCGCGCAATGCCACGGCCCCGGCGGCCTCGGCGTCGGCACCGCGTTTCCGCCGCTCGCGGGGCAGCCGGCCGCGTATCTCGCCGGTCAGTTGCACGGCTGGCAACACGGCACGCGGCCGCCCGGGCCGATGGGATTGATGCCGATGATCGCCGGCAAGCTGTCCGACGCCGACATCGACGCGGTGGCCGCCTACTATGCACGCGGCGGCGCCGCGCAAGGAGACAAGCGATGACCGATCGCACGACGCTGATCCGCCGCGCCCGCACGGCGCTGCTCGGCGCGGCGTGGCTGCCCGCGCTCGCGTTCGGGGCGACACCGCAGGACGCACCGGCCGCCGCTTCCGCACCCCCGCCCGCGCCCGCCGCCGCGCCGGCGGCGAAACCGTTCACGCCGCCGCCCGAATCCGCGATCCCCGCCGACGACTTCGGCAAGACCGTCAGGCTCGGCGAGCAGATCTTCCTGCACACGCCCGCGTTCGCGGGCAAGTACGTCGGCAACAAGCTGACCTGCGCGAGCTGCCATCTCGATGCGGGCCGCCGACCCGATTCGAGCCCGATGTGGGCCGCTTACCTGCTGTATCCGGCGTACCGCGCCAAGAACGGCCACGTGAACACGTTCGCCGAGCGCCTGCAGGGCTGCTTCCGCTACAGCATGAACGGCAAGGCGCCGCCGGCCGGCGATCCGATCCTGGTCGCGCTCGAAACCTATTCGTACTGGCTCGCGAAGGGTGCGCCGGTCGGCACGAAGCTGCCGGGCCAGGGGTTCCCGAAACTGCCACCGCCGGCGCAGAAGGCCGACTACGCACGCGGCGCGGCCGTCTATACGCAGCACTGCGCGCTGTGCCACGGCGCGGACGGCCAGGGCCAGTCGAGCGGCGGCAAGCCGGTGTTCCCGGCGCTGTGGGGCGCGCGCTCGTTCAACTGGGGCGCGGGGATGGGCGACATCCGCAACGCGGCCGGCTTCATCAAGGCCAACATGCCGCTCGGGCTCGGCGGCACGCTGACCGATCAGGAAGCGTGGGACGTGGCAACCTTCATGGACAGCCACGAACGCCCGCAGGACCCGCGCTTCACGGGTTCCGTGCAGGACACGCGCGCGAAGTTCCACGATTCACCCGACTCGATGTACGGGCGCAGCGTGAACGGGCGCGTGCTCGGCGCGCCCTGACGATCAGGCCGCGCCGGTCGATACGGCCCGCGCGGCCGGCGCGGTCACGGACGCCAGCGATACACGACGATGCTCGACCCGTTGTAGTTGTCCTTCGTGATCACGTACTCGCCGGTCGAGCGCAGGTATGCGCGCACGCCGTACATCGAATCGACGTCGTTGCCGACGTCCATCGCCGACGGGTTCGAGTTCGTCAGCGTCGTGACGAACGCACCGGTGTTCAGGTCGAATATGTCGATGTTCGGCACCGTGTGCACGTAGCCGACGAACAGGTAGTGGCCGGCGGCCGCGATCGATTTCGGGTTCGCGCTCGTCAGGTTGATCACCGGGTTCGGCGTGCTCGTGTTGCCGTTCTTCCAGCCGTGATAGACCTCGATGTGCCCGTTCATCGCGGTCCAGTCCCAGTTGCCCGCGAGGCCCTGCGCAAGAATCATCGTGTCGCTGTCGGCCTGGTAGATGATGCGCGTCACGGGCGCCACGCTGCCCGGCACGGCGGTCGTCACCGGCTTGCCCCATGACGGCTTGCCGGTCGTCGGGTCGAAGCCCGTCATCGGGTAGCGCGTGATCGCGTTGGCGCCGTTCAGTCCGGCCCACACGTCGCCGTTGCCGTCGATGTCGAAACCGGCCGTCACCTGCAGCGTCGTGTTGAACGGCTTGCCGGGCAGCGAGCCGGCCGGAATCGCGATGTAGCCGCTCGCGGTGTTGAAGTAATAGAAGTTGAAGTTGCCGGGGTTCTGGCCCGACGCAACGAGGATCCGGTTGCCGCCGACCGTCACGAGCTGGCCGAAGTGCTGGCCGCGCTGATAGTCGTTCATGTCGAGGCGCGGGTCCTTCGGATAGGTGAACGGATCGACCGTGTTCGCGACGAACGTGCCGCCCGCGGTGCCCGTATACACGTTGTTGCCGCTGAAGAACAACGTGCCGTCCGTCGCGGGATCGGGCGCGGCGATCCCCTCGAAGTTCAGCGCCTGCAGCTTCCATTGCAGCGTGCCGATCGGGCTGTACGAATGCAGATCGGTGCTGCCGTTGCGGCCGAGATCCCAGCCGCCGCCCCAGGCGTTGTTCAGCACGTACAGGTTGCCGGCCGCATCCTTGCCGAGCGCCGCGACGCGCGTGAAGCGCTTGTCGCCGACCTGCCCCTTGATGCCCGTCGTCGTGTCGAGATAGCCGCCCTGCACGCCGAACGTGCCGACCTGCACCGGCAGCCCGGGCAGCCCGCCGTACACCTTGATGTTCATGTCGGGCCCTTCATCGCCCACCATCAGGCGGCCCATCGACGCATCGAAGTACAGCGACGCCGGCCGCGCGCCGGCCGCCATCTGCAGCGTGTTCATCGCCGCCCCGGTCGGACTGAACTGCGCGACGACGCCCGCGCTCTTGCGCGCGACCCACAGGTTGCCGGCCGCATCGAGCGCCAGCGCGCCGGGCCCCGTGACGCCGATGTCGCGCTGCCACACGCCATCGGTCGTATAGACGCGCACGCGGTTGCCGTAGAAGTCGCTCACGTACAGCAGGTTGCCGCCCGTCGCGAGGCCCGTGATGACGTCCGCATACTGGATGCCCGTCCACGTGCTGACCGGAATGCGCAGGTCGCGCTGGTTGGTGCTGCGGTTGTAGCGGCCCACCGAGCCGCTGCCGAACGTGCGGTTGTAGCCGAGCGCGACGAACAGCGACGTCGAATTGCCGGTGATCGCGCCGCCCTGGAATTCGTCGTGGATGCCGATCGTGCCGAGCGGCTGGCCGTTCTGGTAGATCGCGACGCCGCCCGCGTTCTCGTCCCAGCGCGACGCCGTGTAGATCACGCCTTCGGGCGCGACCCACATCGAGCGCGCGCCGTTGCCGACGTGCGAGGCGAGCGTGCCGTAGGTGTTCGCGAGCCAGTCGGTCGAGTATTGCGCCTGCGCGTGGCTCGCCGGCGCCAGCATCGCCATGCACATTCCCAGCAACACCGCGCAGATTTGTTTCATTGACATGAATAATGCTCCCAGACGAACCATGGTCGACACTGTAAATCGCGGCGCATGAAATATTGGTGATTCAGGCAAATGCGCATTCGCCGTTACCCCGAATTATTCACTGCACGCCTTTTGCCGTCCGGCGCTTTTTCGTCAATGATCGAAAAATCTGCGAACCCACGCCACGACGGCCTTCCAGCCACGCTGTCGCGGCGCATTCCCCGGCATTTTCTTCCGGGTCATCCAATGCCAATGCGTCATTTTTTCTGATATGAGCGCATTGCTTTTTCATTCCCCGGCGATCGTTTTGATTATTACAAATAGAAATTAAAATGAAAGGAAAAAAATATTATCCGGCGAGCCCGGCGTTTGCGATTTCGTGCAGGAAGGGAAAACAGGAAGGAAAGCGGAATGCAGCGGGGAAAGCCGCGCGCCGGCCGTACCGGCGCGCGGCGGCGATCGTTCAGTTCGCCGGATCGAGCGTCGGGCCGTCCCAGCCGTCGACGTATTTCGGCAGCGCATCGACGACGTCGAGCACGCGTTGCCGGTAGAACAGGTGCATCGTCGGCTGCAGGTCGCCGGGCAATGGCCCGCCGTGCGCTCGCGCGGTCAGGCTGTTCGGCACGACGCGCATGCCGAGCCGGTTCGTCCCGAACACGATCTCGCCGCACGCTGCGCACCACGTACGCGCCATCGACTTCGACGGATGCGGAAACGTCGCGTGGCCGCCGTCGATCGTCACCTGCTCCGGCGGCCATGCGGTCGCGGACAGCATCGGCGTGCCGTAGAAATCGCGGCAGGTCGCGCAATGACAGTTCGCACGCGCGGCCGGCTCGCCGCGCAACGTGACGGTCACGGCGCCGCACAGGCAGGGCGCGGAAAGCGTTCGGGTCATGTCGTCTCCTCGAAAAGCGAGGCGACAGTATAGAAGCATGCATGCAACGTGACCCGCATCGGCTGCGAGCCCCGTTGCACGCGCAACGACCGCTGCGTCAGAACTTCTGGCGCAGCCCGAGGCTCACGATCGCCTGCGACCGCGAATCGGACGAATGGCCGTTCGCCTTGTCGGACACCGACGCGGTCGCGTCCACCGGCCGGCCGAGCGCGTCGAGCGTCGTGCCGGACGCATGCTGATACGCGCCCAGCAGGTACACGCTGGTGCGCTTCGACAGGTCGTAGACCGCGCCGAGCGTGACGTTGTGATACTGCGCGCGGTTGTCGATACCGTCGACGTCGCTGCCGCGCGTGTAGCTGTAGCCGGCGAACAGCTGCGTCTGCGGCTGCACGTTCCAGCGCGTGAACACGCCCGCGACATTGAACGTCGCATGGCCGCTGAACAGCGACTGCGCGCCGCCGCGGTACTGCACGTTGCTGTAGTTCACGCCGACGACGGCCGGGCCGAAGTCGTACGTCGCGCCGGTCGCGATCACCTGCTGCGACTGCGCGCTCGCATAGCCTTCGTTGATCGACGAATTGAACAGGCCGTCGTCGGTGCTCTGCCACTTGCCCGCCGTCGGGTCGGTCGCGCCCTTCTTGCTGTTGTCCGAGCGCTCGTAGCCGACGCCCACACGCAGCGGGCCGGCCGCGTATGCGGCGCCGACGCTCCACGTGTTGCGCTGCTTCATGCTCCCCGGCTGGCCGCCGAAGCCGTACAGCGCGCCGAACGTGAAGCCCGAGTAGTTCGCGCTCGTATATTTGATCGAGCTGTCGACGCGCGCGGTCTGATCGAGATCGTCGATGTCGCCCGGGTGCGCGCCGAAGCCGCCGATGAACGACGACGGGCCGACCGGGCTCACGAAATCGTCGAGCGACGTGTACTGGCGACCGAGCGTGACCGTGCCGTAGCGGTCGCTGCCGACGCCGACGAACGCCTGCCGGCCGAACTGGCGGCCACCCTGGCCGGACGTGCCGTTGGTGATGTCGAAGCCGTTCTCGAGGACGAACAGCGCGCGCATTCCGCCGCCGAGATCCTCGGAACCCTTGATGCCCCAGCGGCTGCCGGACAGGTTGCCGGTCGTGAGGCCGACGCTCGAGTGCCCGGTGTACGCGCCCGCCGAGCCGACCCGCTCGTTGCTACGATAGGTCACGCCCGCGTCGACGATGCCGTACAGCGTGACGGAGCTTTGCGCGGCGGCGATACCCGCGAGCGAGAGCAGCAGCGGCGCTGCGATCAGTTGCTTGTTCATGTTGTATGTCTCCGGGCGGTGAGCCCGTTGTTCTGGCTGGCTGTTTGCGAGTGGCGCGCGCGGGCGCCGACATCCGCCGGCGGTGCGAGACCGGCGACGTCCACGCGCGACGACGCGGCGGGCATGCCCGCTGCGGCCGGTATGGTAGTTGGAACCGGTTTCGTTCCAAAGCGGAATAATGACAACAGTTTCTTGTCGAAATTGAGATAGTTCGGGCGTGGCCGTCGCCGCTCACTGCCGCGCCTGTACAGCGAGGGCCGACGCCCCCGATAATCGAACGCGCGCCCTCCATCGGGAGTTCAAACATGCATGAAACGACCCTGCTGATCTTCGCCGCTGTCGCATTCGTCGGCATCGCGACACCCGGCCCGACCGTGCTGCTCGCGCTGACCAACGGCTCGCGCTACGGCGTGCGCCGCGCGGCCTACGGTTTCGCGGGCGCGATGCTGTCCGACTTCGTGCTGATCGTCGCGGTCGCACTCGGGCTCGGCGCGCTGCTGATGGCGTCGGCGTTCTGGTTCTCGGTCGTGAAGTGGCTCGGCGCCGCCTACCTCGCCTATGTCGGCATCCGGCTGCTGACGTCGAAGGGAGCGCTCGACGTCGCGGCCGCGCAACACGGCACGGCAACCGAGCGCAACGCGTCGATCTTCGCGAAAAGCTTCCTGACCGCGGTGACGAACCCGAAGGGTTATCTCTTCTTCTCCGCGTTCCTGCCGCAGTTCCTCGATCCATCCGCGCCGCTCGCGCCGCAGTACGTCGCGCTCGCGGTCACGTTCGCGCTGCTCGACGGCGTCGTGATGTTCGGCTACGCGCTGCTCGGCGCACGCGCGGTGCGGCTGTTGAAACGCGCGGGCGCGCTGTGGCTCGAACGCACGTGCGGCGCGATGCTGCTCGCACTCGCCGGTTCGCTGGCGCTGTACCGGCGCCATGCCGCGTAGGCGCCGGGCTCGATGAAAATCGCCACGCCGCCGCGCGCCGGTTACCCCGGGCTGTCGCTCAGGCAACTCGAACGCGCGGACCTCGACGCGTGGTACGCGTACCTGTCGAATCCCGACGCCGTTCGCCACACGAGCTGGAACCTGCGCTCGCCCGACGATCTACTGCCGCTGTTCGACAACATCGAATCGACCGATCCGGATTCGATCCGGCGTCTCGCGATCGTCGACACCGCGTCGGGCGCGCTCGCCGGGACAGTCGGGCTGCATACGGTGTCGACCGTGAACCGCTCGGCGGAAATTGCGTACGACCTCGCGCCGTCGCACTGGGGGCGCGGCATCGCGAGCGCGGTGTGCGAAGCCGTCACCGCGTGGGCGCTCACGCACGGCGGCTTCATGCGCATGCAGGCGGTCGTGCTGACCAGCAACGCGGGCTCCGCGCGCGTGCTGCAGAAGTGCGGCTACCGCTACGAAGGGTTGCTGCGCGCCTACAAGATGGTGCGCGGCACGCCGGGCGACTTCGCGATGTACGCACGCCTCGCGACCGACTGACGCACGGCTCGCGGCCGCGCGCGCCGATGCCGTGACCCGATTGCACGACCCGCGCCGAATTGGCGACAATCGCCATTCCCCACATCGACTTGCCGCCATGAAAATCGCCGCGCTGTCCGACATCCACGGCAACCTCGCCGCGCTCGACGCGGTGCTCGACGACGTCCGCCGCCGCGGCGCCGACGTGATCGTCAATCTCGGCGACATCGTGTCCGGCGCGCTCCATCCGGCCGAAACGGCCGACCGCCTGATCGCGCTCGACCTGCCGACCGTCAAGGGTAATCACGAACGGCAGTTGCTCACCGGCGAGCGCGACGCGATGCGGCTGTCGGATCGCTGGGCGCACGACACGCTGCGCGCCGACCAGTTCGACTGGCTCGCCGCGCTGCCCGAACGCCTGACGCTCGACGGCGACGTGCTGATGGTGCACGGCACGCCGGCCAGCGATCTCGTCTATTTCCTCGAAACGGTCACGCCCGACGGCTGCCGCGCGGCCACGCCCGATGAAGTCGCGCAGCGCGCGGGCGACACGGCGGCGTCGCTGATTCTGTGCGGCCACACGCACGTGCCGCGTGCAGCACGGCTCGACGACGGCAGGCTGATCGTCAATCCGGGCAGCGTCGGGCTGCAGGCATATGAAGACGACCTGCCGCATCCGCACCGGATCGAGACGGGCTCGCCGCACGCGCGCTACGCGATGGTGTCGCGCACGGCGGCCGGCTGGAACGTCGAATTCCATGCGGTCGAATACGACTGGCACACGGCCGCCGCCACCGCGGCCGCGCGCGGGCGCGACGACTGGACCGTCGCGCTGCGCACCGGCCGCTGCTGACGCGCTCGCGCCGCTCGTCGTCCCGCTTCGCTTCGACTACCGGAACACCAACACGCCATGCCCGCTCCATCGCAATTGCTCTTCCTGCCCGGCGCATCGGGCAGCACCGCGTTCTGGCAACCGCTGGCCGGCAGGCTCACGCATCCGGCCGAGCGGCGGATCGTCGCGTATCCGGGCTTCGGCGACACGCCGCGCGATCCCGCCGTCGACGATTTCGACGGTCTCGTGCGTCATGTGCTCGCAAGCGTCGACCGGCCGACCGCCGTGATCGCGCAATCGATGGGCGGCGTAATCGCGATGCGCGCGGCGCTCGACAAGCCGGATCTCGTCACGCATCTCGTGCTGACGGTCACGTCCGGCGGCCTCGACATGGCCGGACTCGGCGCGCAGGACTGGCGCGCCGGTTTCGCCGAGGCGAACCCGCGGTTGCCGGACTGGTTCATGACGTTGCGTGCGGACCTGTCTCAGGACATCGGCCGTATCGCGCAGCCGACGCTGCTGCTGTGGGGCGACGACGATCCGATCAGCCCGGTCGCGGCCGGCCGGCGTCTGCTCGAACGGCTGCCCGATGCGCGGTTGCACGTCGTACCGGGCGGCCGGCACGATCTCGCGGCCGTGCATGCGCAAGCGCTCGCGCCGCTCGTCGACCAGCATCTGCACCGCGCGTGACGTCGCTCCCGTCGTACGCCGCAGCACGCGCCCGACACGGCGACGCTCGCGCGCGGCGTCGCATCAGCCCGCGTTCCTCAGCGTCAACGTCGCTTCGAGCCCGCCGCCGTCGGGCCGGTTGCTCAGCGTGAGCGTGCCGCCCATCGCCAGCGCCAGTTGCCGCGCGATCGCGAGGCCGAGCCCCGTGCCGCCGGTATCGCGATTGCGCGACGTCTCCACGCGCCGGAACGGCTCGAACACCGCGTCGAGCTGGTCGTCCGGAATGCCGGGCCCGCGGTCGAGCACCGCGATCACCGCGCCGCCGTCCGGCGCCGCCCGCACGTCGATCTCGGCCGCGCCCGCGAACTTCAGCGCGTTGTCGACCAGGTTGCCGACGATGCGGCGCAGCGCCTTCGGCCGCGTGACGAGCGCGAGCGGCGCGCGGCTGTGCAGCGCGACGTCCTGCCCCGCATCCGTGTAGTCGCACACGATGCTGTCGAGCAGCGCGTCGACGTCGATGCGGCGTGCGGCTTCCTCGGTGCCGTGCAGCGTCCGCGCGTACGCGACGCCCTCCTTCACCAGATGCTCCATCTCCAGCAGGTCCTGGCGCAGCTTCGCGCCCTGCGTGTCGTCGTCCATCACGTCGACGCGCAGCCGCATCCGCGTGATCGGCGTCTGCAGATCGTGCGAGATCGACGCGAGGATCTGCATGCGCTCGGCCATGTACTGCGCGATGCGGTCCTGCATCGCGTTGAAGGCCCGTGCCGCGCGCGCGACTTCCGACGGCCCGTCTTCGCTCAGCCGCTCGCCCTTCAGGTCGGGGCCGAGTGCGTCGGCGACCTGCGCGAGCTGCTTGAGCGGCCGCGTCGCGAGCCGCACCGCGAGCCAGCAGCACGCGGCCAGCACCGCGAGCTGCACCACGAGCACGGCCGGCAGCCAGCCCGACAGCGGCACCGTCGACATCGGATGAATGTCGATCGTCAGCGGCGAGCCGTCGGTCAGCCGCAGATGCACCTGCAGATGTTCGCGGTCGCCGGGGATCGAATTCGCGGTCAGCGGATAGTCGCCGCCGATGCCGTCCGAGATCGAGCGCTCGACGCGCGCCGACAGCCGCGCCTCCGGCGGCGTGCCGGTTTCGCCGGGCCCGAGGATGAATGCATAGCTGCGCCGTGCGAGGCGCGGCAGCCACGCGGTGCGCTCGGCGGGCGGCAGATGGTCGAGCAACGCGACCGAGCTCGCGACCTCGCGCTCGATGTAGCCCATCATCAGGTTCGTGGTCGCCTGGTCGCGCTCGGTCACGGTGAGCCAGAACGACAGCGTCTGCGCGAGCGCCAGGCCCACGCATAGGATCAGCGCGAGCCGCGCGAACAGCGAACGCGGCCAGCGCCACAGCGTGCGCGCGCTCATGGCGTACCGTCGACGGCGGTCACGGCCGACGAGAACACGTAGCCCTCGTTGCGCAGCGTCTTGATGTAGCGCGGCTCGCGCGCGCCGTCGCGCAGCCGCTGGCGCAGCCGGCTCACCAGCAGGTCGATCGAGCGGTCGAACGGGTCGGACTGGCGCCCTTGCGTGAGGTTGAGCAACTGGTCGCGCGTCAGCACGCGCTGCGGGTTGTCGAGGAACACGCGCAGCAGCCGGTATTCGGCGCCGCTCAGCGCGACCAGCGTGCCTTCGGCGTCGAGCAGATGGCGCCCGGTCGTGTCGAGCTGCCATTCACCGAACGCGAGCAGCGCGGCCGTTTCCGTGACCTGCATGCCGGGCGGCAGCATGCGCGCGCGGCGCAGCACCGAGCGAATCCGCGCCAGCAGCTCACGCACCGCGAACGGCTTGGCCAGGTAGTCGTCGGCGCCCATCTCGAGACCAATGATGCGGTCGGTTTCCTCGCCGCGTGCGGTCAGCATCAGCACCGGTACCGTGCGGAACTTGCCGGCGCGCAGGTCGCGGCACAGCGTCAGGCCATCCTCGCCGGGCAGCATCAGGTCGAGCACGATCAGGTCGGGCGCGCCGTCGTCCAGCGCGTTGCGCATCTCGCGGCCGTTCGCGGCCAGCGACACGCGCATGCCGTTCTTCTCCAGGTAGTCCGCGATCAGTTCGCGGATCGCGCGATCGTCGTCGACGATCAGCACGTGGTCGAGCTTGTCCATGAGTCGTTGCCGGTATCGGTGTCGGGGTTCGGGCGGGGCGATGTCCGCTTTTATACCGCACGGCGGGCACGCGTTTGTATCGCAATGTATCGCGGCGCCGCGACGACACACAACATTGCACACGCGCGGCTGGCCGGACACATCGCGGATACGTCGGCGCCGCCTAATGGGGCCTGTCGAAACCCGTCCGGCCGCCGCCCTCCCGCCGCGGCCCCAAAGATCAGGAGAACGCCATGCTGCCCCGCTTCAAGACCGCCGCCCTCGTCATCGCCCTCGCCGCCACGGCCGGGCTCGCCGCCTTCGCCGGCACCCGCGACGACGCGGGCGTGCAGGCAGCGCCGGCCGGCATGGCGGCGCCCGGTTTCACCGGCATCGACCGCTGGCACAACAGCGCGCCGCTGACGCTCGACCAGTTGCGCGGCAAGGTCGTGCTCGTCGATTTCTGGACGTATTCGTGCATCAACTGCATTCATACGATCCCGTACGTGAACGACTGGTATCGGAAGTATCGCGACCAGGGGCTCGTCGTGGTCGGCGTGCATACGCCGGAATATCCGTTCGAACGCGACGCGAAGAACGTGGCCGATGCGATCAGGCGCTTCGACATCCGGTATCCGGTCGCGCAGGACAACCGCTACGACACGTGGCGCGCATACGGCAACCAGTACTGGCCCGCGCTGTACCTGATCGATGCGAACGGCAAGATCGTCTATACGCGTTATGGCGAAGGCGGGTACGACAAGACGGAAGCCGCGATTCGCGGCGCGCTCGCGCAGGCGGGGGACGGGACGAAGGGTGCGACGCGCACGCCGTGACCGGGGCCGCGCGCGGGCTCGCCACGCGCCCGCGCGCGGCGGTCATGCGCTCATCCGCGCTTCGCGTCGGCCTCCGCCAGCATCGCCTCGCCGATCGCGAGCTGGCCGTCCGCGACCAGCGCTTCGCCCGCGCCGCGAATATCGGCCGCGGGCTTGTTCTGCCCGAGCTTGCGCTTGCCGACGAGCTGCGTGATCTCGATCTGCAGCCCGACGATCGCTTGCAGCATCGCGTCCATGTAGTCCTGCGGCGCGTCGCCCATCTTCCACGGCACCGGCTGCGACGCTTCGTGCGTGCGCGTCAGCCGCGCGACCACGCCTCGCACGAACTTCTCGTCGTCGCGCACCGTGATGCGGCCGTGCGCATGCACGACCCGGTAGTTCCAGGTCGGCACCTCCCGGTGCGTCGCCTGCTTGCTCGGATACCAGGTCGGCGAGATGTACGCGTCGCCCGCACGGAAGATCACGAGCACCTCGTCGCCGTCCGCGACGTCCTGCCAGACCGGATTCGCGCGGGCGACGTGTGCATGCAGCTCGCCGAGCCCGCCATCGCCCGGCATCAGCGCGAACGGGAGGTGGATCGCATCGAGCCCGCTCTTGCCGTGCGTGATCAGGCTGCCGAACGGGTGCTGCACGATCAGCTCGCGCAGCGCGTCCGGATTGGGTTCGTTGTAATCGGCGGGGATGTACATGTCGGCTCCACGGTCGTACGGGGTGGGAAAGGGGCGCGGGCGCAGGCCCGTCATACGTCGATTGTGGCCTTAAACTGGTTTATCCTGTAGAGCCGGTTTGAAACAATTTCAGCAGACCAGAATCATGGCAAGAACGGCCCGGATCGTCGAAATCCCGTCGCTCGGCGCGCTCGATCGCGCGGCCGGCGACCTGAGCCGCCAGCTCGCGCAGGCGCTGCGCGATGCGGTGCGCCGCGGCGACGTCCGGCCCGGCGACACGCTGCCGTCCACGCGGCTGCTGGCGGCGTCGCTGCAGGTGGCGCGCGGCACCGTCGTCGACGCGTATGCACAGCTCATCGCCGAAGGTTTTCTCGAATCGCGCGGCGGTGCGGGCACGCGGGTCGCGCACGCGCTCGCGGAGCCGCCACCCGTCGACGAACCCGAACCACCCACCCGCCATCAACGCCCGGTACGCGACGCCCTGCCCGAACCCGCCGCCGCCTTCGCGCGGCTTGCCAACGAATTCAACCCGCTGCCGGCGATGCCGTTCGCGATCTCGGTGCCGCTCGGCCTCACCGCGCCCGACGACATCTGGCGCCGGCTCGGCAATCGCCTGCGCGCCCGCGGCGCCGGCGCGCCGTCCGGCTATGCCGATCCGCAAGGCGCGCTGCCGCTGCGCGAAGCGATCGCCGACTACGTGCGCCGGTCGCGCTCGGTGCGCTGCGATGCCGGCCAGGTCGTGATCACGAGCGGCACGCAGCAGGGGCTGCATCTCGCGAGCCAGGTGCTGCTCGGCGACACCGACCGCGCGTGGGTCGAGAATCCGGCCTACCGCGGCATCACCGCGCTGCTCGAAAGCACCGGGCGGCGCGACGCGATGGTGCGCGTGCCGGTCGACGCCGACGGCCTCGACGTCGACGCCGGCATCCGGCTCGCACCCGATGCGCGCGCCGCGTTCGTCACGCCGTCGCACCAGTACCCGCTCGGCATGCCGTTGAGCATGGCGCGCCGCAATGCGCTGCTCGCGTGGGCGCGCACGCACCGCGCATGGGTCGTCGAGGACGACTACGACAGCGAATTGCGCTACGAAGGGTATCCGTTCCCGTCGCTGCAAGGCCTCGCGCCCGATCGCGTGATCTATCTCGGCACCTTCAGCAAGATCCTGTTTCCATCGCTGCGGCTCGGCTACGTGATCGCGCCCGACGATCTCGTGCCGGCGTTCTGCGGCGCGCGCGTACTGATGGACCGCCACGCGCCGACCGCCGATCAACACGTACTCGCCGCGTTCATCGCCGACGGCCATCTCGACCGCCACATCCGCCGCGTGCGCGGCGTCTATGCGGAACAGCGCGCGCTGCTGATCGACACGCTCGGCGCGCGACTGCCGCGCGAGCGCGCGTGGGTGCAGCCGGGCGACCAGGGAATGCACGTCGTGCTGTGGCTCGCGGCAGGCATCGACGATCTCGACGTGGTCGCGCGCGCCGCCCGGGCCGGTGTCGCGGTGCGCGCGGTGTCGCCGATGTTCGCGCCCGGCACTGCGCGCCCCGGGCTCGTGCTCGGCTTCGGCGGATTCGGCCGCGCGCAGATGGAAGCGGCCGCGCAACGGCTCGCGGACGTGGTTTCGTCGGTGGAATCGCGGCCCCACGGGCGGTAAAAGGTTGTCGGCGGGCAACAAACGTAATCGTCTGTAAATCCTGCAAGCAAACGGCCGTTTCGGCCGCCGGCGCGCGGGTTCCGTTTGCTAGGATCGCGCGTCTTCCTTCCGCGCCCCTGCCGCCTTGAATCGCTTCGTGCCGTTGCTCCGAGACGCGTGGCTCCGTTGCCGCGCCCGTGTCGCGCCATTCGCCGCCGCCTGCCGCACGCGCCTCGGTGCGCTGGGCGCCGGCGCGCTGCATCGCCTGCGCCATCCGACCCGGCGCGGCGTGGCGCTGACGTTCGCCGCGATCCCGGTGCTGGGCCTGCTGGTCCTGCTCGCGTTCGTTCCGTTCACGCCGAGCATCGGCGACATCCGCAAGGCGCGCATCGACCGCCCCGCGCGCGTGCTGTCGGCCGACGGCCAGCTGATCGCCGAGTTCCGGCCCGTGAACCGCGAATGGGTGCCGCTCAGGCAGATCTCGCCGCACATGGTCGACGCGCTGATCGCGACCGAGGATCACCGCTTCTATTCACATCACGGCATCGACTTGCGCCGCACGCTCGCGGCCGGCCTGCATACGTTCTCGGGCAGCCGCCAGGGCGGCTCGACGATCACCCAACAGCTCGCGCGCAACCTGTATCCGGACGAAATCGGCCGCGCGCCGACGCTCACGCGCAAGGTGAAGGAGCTGATCACCGCGTTCAAGATCGAAGCGGTGTACAGCAAGGACGAGATCCTCGAAACCTATCTGAATACCGTGCCGTTCCTGTACAACGCGTACGGCGTCGAAATGGCCGCACGCACCTACTTCGGCAAGTCGGCGAACCAGCTCGACATCGCGGAGAGCGCGACGCTCGTCGGGATGCTGAAGGGCAACAGCTACTACAACCCGGTGCTGAACCCGGAACGCGCGGTCCAGCGGCGCAACATCGTGCTCGGCCGGATGGCGCAGATGGGCATGCTGTCGCCGCGGCAGCTCGCGAAGCTGCAGCG
This sequence comes from Burkholderia sp. 28_3, assembly GCF_003253915.1. Classification (NCBI taxonomy): domain Bacteria; kingdom Pseudomonadati; phylum Pseudomonadota; class Betaproteobacteria; order Burkholderiales; family Burkholderiaceae; genus Burkholderia; species Burkholderia sp. 28_3. The sequence goes on along the minus strand of NZ_QKZF01000027.1, from coordinate 43,974 downwards.
CCAGCCGCTGCGCGTCGATTTCGAACCGCAGACGGCGCAGCCGGGCCTCGCGCCGCATTTCGCGGTGCAACTGCGCAAGTGGCTGATCGCGTGGGCCGACCGCAACAACTACGATCTCTACGCGGACGGCCTCGTCGTGCGCACGACGCTCGATGCGCGGCTGCAGGACATGGCCACGCAGGCGCTGACGCGGCAGACCGAACGGCTGCAGGCGATCGCCGACGGCGCCTGGCGCGGGCCGTCCGGCTGCGGGCTGCGCAACGACCTGTTCCGCGGCTTCATGCGCCAGACGCCCGAGTATCGCCAGGCGCGCGACACGGGGCTCGCCGACGTGGTTGCGCTGAAGCAACTCGGCGCGAATCGCGAATTCATGCGGGCGCTGTGCGAGCGCAAGACGCAGGTGCAAGCCGGCTTCGTCGCGATCGATCCGCGCAACGGCGCGATCCGCGCGTGGGTCGGCAGCCCCGATTTCGGCAGCGCGCCGTTCGATCACGTCGCGCAGGCGCGGCGCCAGCCGGGTTCGACGTTCAAGCCGTTCGTCTATGGCGCCGCGTTCGCGGACGGGATGCGGCCGGGTGACACGTTCGTCGACCGCCCCGTCGCGATCCCGATCGACGGCCGCGCCGTGTGGCGGCCGACCGATGCGGAACCACCGACCGGCGAGCCGATGACCCTGCGCGACGGGCTGGCGCTGTCGCGCAACCGCATCACCGCGCAGGTCATGCAGCGCGAAGGCGCCGCGAAGGTCGCGCAGCTCGCCCGTGCGATGGGGGTGCGCGACAGCCCGCTCGACGCGGTGCCGTCACTCGCGCTCGGCACGAGCCCGGTCACGCTGAAAGAGATGGTGTCCGCGTACGGCACGATCGCGAACCGCGGCGTGTACGTCGCACCGCGGACGATCACGCGCATCGAGGATCGCGACGGCAAGGTGCTCGCCGCGTTCGGCAGCGCGCCGCCGGAGCGCGCGTTGCCGGAGGCCGCCGCGCAGACGCTCGTCGACGCGATGCGCGGCGTCGTCGATTACGGGACCGGCGCGGACATCCGCTCGCGCTACGGGATTCGCATCGACGTCGCGGGCAAGACCGGCACGACGCAGGACAACACCGACGGCTGGTTCATCCTGATGCATCCGCAACTCGTGGCCGGCGCGTGGGTCGGCTTCGACGACGGCAGCGTGACGCTGCGCAGCGACTACTGGGGCGCGGGCGCGCACAGCGCGCTGCCGATCGTCGGGTCGTTCTACGATGCGGCGCTGCGCGCGCAGGCGATCGATCCGCACGTGCAGTTCTCGCCCGACTTCCGGCCGCGCAGCGCACCGGCGCCGAGGCGGCGCGCGCAGCCGCATTCGGGCCTGTTCGACTGGTTGAGGTTCTTTCGCTGATCGGGGTGGCTGCGCGCCGGGCTACCGAGGCGTCGTCATCATGTGCCCGTCCGCGTACAGCCACACGGGCACGCCGTCGCGATCGTCGTCGAACAGCGCAGCGTCGCCGAGCCGCGTGTAATGCGGCGGGTGCAGCACGGTGCCGTCCGCGCGCGGCAACGGCCTTCACGGCGCCGACGGCGAAGCGCCGCTGCGCGCGACCCGATACAGCTCGATGCCGTCGACCTGGAAGCCTTGCGTCATCAGCAGCAGGACGCCGGTGGTCGAACGCTTCGTCGTGAAGCCGTTGCCCGTGATGGACGTAACCTGGTACGGTGTCCCGATCGGCATCCTGATGATCTGGCCGCCCGGCACCTCCAGCACGCATGCGTCGGCAGGCGGCTTCTCCGGACCGTCCATATCGAGTTCAGCCACGTGCACCGGCGCCGTATCGACGCTCCAGCGCCCGGCTTCACGCGCGCGCAGCACGATGTCGCTCCCCACCTTCTCGACCCGCATCGTCGCGGGCTTGCCGGCGGCCGGCGCGTAATCGCCGAGTAACGCGTCGCAGGCGGTGCCGGCTCGCGCGGACAGCGAGACGAACAACATCAGACAGAAAGCGGGAATACGCACGGTGGAGCCTCTCAGGTTCGAATTGCTATTGGAATGCCGGCGCGGGCGCGCACGGCGGCGGCGCCACGACAGGGTGCTGCCGGACGCCAATATAGCGAACACAAGCGGCGTGTGCCAGTCTGGCTCAGCCCGCCGCGAGCGTTGCAGCGAGCGCATCGAACTCCGGCGCCCACGCGGCACGCCACGCCGCCTTCGTCGCGTCGTCGACCCACGCGCCGTCGATCCCGTTCAGCATGAACTGCTTCAGGTCGGCGACGGTAAAGCCGAAATGACTGAACATCAGTTCCCACGCCTCGCCCGGATTGACCTTGTGCAACGTCGGATCATCGGTATTCGGATGAATCTTCAACCCGAGGCCCGGCATCTTGCGCATCGGATGCAGCTCGGCCCATTGCTCCGGCGGCAGCGTGCGCAGGTAGTACGAATTCGTCGGCACGACGGTAAACACGATCCCGCGCTCCGCGTAGCGCGCGCACAGCTCGGGGTTGTCGACGACCGTATAGCCGTGATCGACGCGGTCGACCTGCAACAGATCGACGGCCGTCTCGACGTTGCGCCACGGCATCCCGAACTCGCCCGCATGCGCGGTCGTGCGAAAGCCGGCCGCGCGTGCATTGCGGTACGCCTTCCAGAACAGTTCGGGTGGCCGGTCGTTCTCGCGATAGTCGATGCCGAGCCCCGCGACTTCGTCCGCCCGATTCGCCTTCATCCACTCGACGATCTCAACCGCTTCGTCGGGGTCCTGCTCGCGATCGATGCTCGGAATCAGGCGCGCGCCGATCCCGAAATCGCGCGCGGCATCGCGGATCGCCGTCACGATCGCGGCCTGCGCGTCCGCATACGCGATGCCCGACACGCGCACCGTTCCCGTCGGATTCCAGAAGAATTCCGCATGCCGCACGTTGTGCGCGGCCGCGTCTTCCAGATACTCGTATGCGATTCGGCGCAGGTCGTCGGGTTGCGTCAGCAGATACTTGTCGAGCGCACGCAGCACGTGCAGCACGCCGACCGGCTTCTCGCCGCGCGCGTAGAACGCGTCGATCTCCGTCCGCTCGATCGGTGCGCCGCTGCGTTCGGCCAGCGCGACGAACGTGTCGTGCCGCACCGCGCCGAGCAGATGGCAGTGCAGCTCGACCTTCGGCAGCGCGTGGAAGAAGGCCCGATGGGCCGGCGTGATGTCGATGCCCGTGCGCGCGGCCGGGACGTTGCCTGGTGTTCCCTTCATCTCAGTCTCTTTTTCGGTAGTGCGATGCGTGGCGAAGCCGTCTCTCAGTGCGGCTTCACGACGGTCCAGAAGTAATAGCCGAGCGGAATCGCAAGCACGACGAGCCCCCACGACACGTCGCGCCAGCGGCCGGCCAGCAGCTTGACGAGCACGTAGCACAGCAGCCCGCCGGCAATGCCGGTGCCGAAGCTGTTCGACATCAGCGTGAGCAGCACCATCGACATCACGGGCAGCGCATCGGTGAAGTCGTCGAAATGCGTATGGCGGATCGTCGCGAACATCGACAGCCCGATCAGGATCAGCGCCGGCGCGGTCGCCTCCTTCGGGATCGCGAGCGCGACCGGCACGAACAGCAGCATCGCGGCGAACAGCACGGCGGCAGCCAGCGACGACAACCCGCTGCGGCCGCCGGCTTCGACGCCCGCCGCCGATTCGATCAGCGCGGTCAGCGCCGGAATGCCGAACACGGGCCCGAGCGTCGCGGCGAGCGAATCGACGAGGAACGGCCGGTTGATGTCCGGCAGGTTGCCCTGTTCGTCGAGCAGGTTCGCCTTCGCGCCGACCGCGAGCGCGGTGCCGAGCGTCGAGAAGAATTCCGCCGCGAAGAACGCGAACAGGTACGGCGCGGCGGCCAGGCTCAACGCGCTGCCGATATCGAGCTTGAACGCGATCGGCGCGATGCTGTGCGGCAGCGACACGAACGACGCCGGCAGGTGCGTGACGCCGAGCGGCACGCCGGCCGCGGCCGCGACGAGGATCGCGATCAGGATCGCGCCGGGCACCTTGCGCGCCTGCAGCACGATCGCCACCGCGAGGCCGATCAGCGCGACCAGCGCGCCCGGCCGCGAGAAGTCGCCGAGCGCGAACGCGTTGGTCTTCGCGTTCGCGACGACCATCCCCGCATTGCGCAGCCCGAGCATCGTGACGAACAGCCCGATCGACGCGCCGAGCCCGAGCTTGATCTGCACCGGAATCAGCCGCACCACGACGCCGCGCGCGCCGAGGATCGTCAGCAGGAAGAACAGCACGCCCGACACGCACGCGATGCCGAGGCCCGTCTGCCAGCCGACGTGCTCGGTCGTCGCGAGCGTCACGCCGATGATCACCGAGCCGCCGATACCGGGGCCGACGAGGAACGGCAGGTTCGCGTAGAGCCCCATCAGCGTGGTGAACAGCACGAACACGACGATCGTCGCGGTGGTCGCCGCGCCGCGCTCCATTCCGCCCGTCGCGAGCAGCGACGGGATCACGACGAGCAGGTACGCGGCCGCGAGGAACGACGTGACGCCCGCGATCGTCTCGGTGCGCACGCTCGTGCCGCGCGCGGCGAGCGCGAAGCGGCGTTCGAGCCAGTTGGCCGGCGCACGTGCCGGCATCGTGTCAGTCGCTGACATGGTGGTTCTCCTGTGATTCCGAATATTGTCCTGTGTCGATTCGTGCGGCGCGGTCTTATACTGCCGCGTACCGCTTCCCCGACCGTCATTGCCCGATGTCCGACCGCTCGTCGCTGCTGCCCGCGCTCACGCTGCGGCAAGTCCAGCACTTCGTAGTCCTTGCGCACGCACGCAGCTTCACGCAGGCCGCGCAGGCGCTGTCGCTCACGCAGCCCGCGCTCACCGCGTCGATCCGCCAGATCGAATTCCTGCTCGGCGGCCGCCTGTTCGCGCGCACCGCGCATCGCCTCACGCTCACCACCGCGGGCGAAGCCGTGCTGCCGCTCGCCGAACGCCTGCTCAACCAGGCGCGCGGCACCTTCGACGACATGACGCGGCTCATCGGCGAACGCATCCAGACCGTGCGCATCGCGTTCATTCCGTCGGTCGCGGGCCGCCTGCTGCCCGCGCTCAACGCACTGCGCGGCACGCACCCGACGCTGCGCTTCACGCTGACCGATTTGCCGAACAGCGCGCTCGTCGAAGCGGTGCGCGACGGCGTCGCGGATCTCGGCATCGGCGTGCGCGAACCCGATAGCGACGACGGCACGCTGCGCTACCAGCAACTGTTCGAGGACGAGATCGTGATCGTCGTGCGGCACGACGATCCGCTCGCCCGCGCGAAGAGCGTCACGTGGGCGAAGCTCGTCGATCGCGAACTCGCGGTGTTCGTGCGCGGCAGCGTCAGCGAATCGCTGCATCGCACCGGCGGCGCCGGGAAGCTGCGCCTGAACGTCACGTACCGGATGGAATACACCGAGCCGCTCTACGCGCTCGCGCGCAACGGTCTCGCGACCGCCGTGCTGCCGAGCCTCTACACGATGCATCTGCACGATCCCGAGCTCGTCGCGCTGCGTGTCGACAAACCGCGCGTCACACGTGCGATCTCGCTGATCTCGCTCGCCGCCGACGATCGCGGCCCGCACGTGCGCGCGTGCCGCGAGTGGATTGCGAAGCACATCTGATGCCGCGTCCGCCGCGCTTGCCGCATTTGCCGCGCGCGTTCAGGGCAGCTTCGCGATGCGCTCGACGAGCGTCGCGTAGAAGCGGTCCGCGTCGACCTCGTTGATCCACGTCGCGTTCGCCGCACGGCCGCTGCGCCCGTTCCAGTCGACGATCGTCTCGCCGAGCGTCCACTGCCCGGTCGTCTCGACCACCACGTTCACCTTGCGTCCGCCGAACAGCGTCGGGTCGACGAGATAGCCGACGGCCGTCGGGTCGTACATCGGCGCGTCGTCGATCCCGCGCCGCTTCTTGTTGTAGGCGAGTTCCGCTTCCATGATGTCCGCGACGATCGCGCCGCAGCGGTTGCCGAGCGCGCGGAACGGCGCGACCCGCGCCGGCGTGATCGGCGCCTTCACCGCGACGTCGCGCGGCAGCACGACGATCGGCACGCCGCTGCCGAACACGACGTCGGCCGCCTGCGGATCGACGTAGATGTTGAACTCGGCGGCCGGCGTGATGTTGCCGCGCTCGAAGAACGCGCCGCCCATCAGCACGATGTCGCGCAACGCGGCGCGAACCTGCCGCGCCTCGACCAGCGCGGTCGCGATGTTGGTCAGCGGGCCGAGCGCGCACAGCGTCACGCTGTTCGGCGCCGCGCGGCTCAGCGTATCGACGAGGTACGACACCGCGTGACCGGCGGCGAGCGGCGCGCGCGGCGCGTGCAGTTCGACGCCTTCGAGCCCCGTCTTGCCATGCACGTTCGCGGCCGTCACGAGGTCGCGCACGAGCGGGCGCGGGCAGCCCGCGTACACCGGCAGCGTCTTCGTGCGGCCGGCCCAGTCGCGGATGATCCGCGCATTGCGTTCGGTGAGGTCGAGCGGCACGTTGCCCGCCACGGCCGTCAGCGCGCGCACGTCGAGCCGGTCCTGCGCGCCGAGCGCGAACAGGATCGCGATGGCGTCGTCCTGCCCCGGATCGGTATCGATGATCACCGTGCGGCGCGCGGCGTCGCCGCCGGCCGCGAACGCGCCCGTTTCGGGCAGCAGCGCGGTGCCGGCCAGCGCGGCCGACAGTTTCAGGAAGGTGCGGCGGGATGCGATCGGATGGGTCATGGTCGGTGCTCAGAAGACGTGCCGGACGCCGAGCGTCGCCATCATCTGGCGCGTGCCGGTCGAACGCGCATACGCGAAGATCTGCGCATGATCCGCGTCGCCGGCCGCCTGCTGCGCGATCACCGTCAGCGCGACGTCGGTGCGTTTGGACAGGAAGTAATCGGCCTGCAGGTTCACCTGATGCCATTTCGGACGCTTGTCGATCACGTCGTACTTGCCGTTCGTGAATGCATACGCCGCGCCAAGAAAGAGCTGCGGCGTCATCGTGTAGACGACGTTCACGCCCAGGTTCTGCAGGTGCAGATGCGAATTGTCGAGGTAATCGTAGCGCACGTCGGTAAACATCGCGGCGAACTGCGCGCGGCCGATCGTGTAGAAGCCGCCCGTGCCCGCGATCCGCTGCCGGCTCGCATACGCGGCCGGCGTCATCGCGCTCTTGCTGAAGATCAGCAGCGGCGACGCGTAGTCGTTCGCGATCGCGCCGTCCTGGTTCGTCGCGCTGTAAGGATGGTTGTACTGCGCATAGACCGCGCTCCAGCGCAGCGGGCCACGCTCATAGCCGAGCCCGAAGCTGTACGCGCTGTTGTTCGCGAAACCGGTCGCATTGCTGAAGCCGTACAGCGCGGTGAACTTCAGCCCGTAGTAGACGGGGCTCACGTACTTCACCGAGTGCTGCACGCGGATGTCGTTGTAGCCGTTGTCGTTGTCGCCGATGTTCACGCCGTTGCTCGCGATGATCACGGGCCCGATGTAGTCGTGGATCGCGTCGTACTGGCGACCGAACGTCAGCGAGCCGTAGGTGCGGTCGGCCAGGCCGACGTACGCCATGCGCCCGAACTCGCGGCCGTTCTGCGCGGCCGTGCCCGTCATCACGTTGAAGCCGTTCTCGAGTTGGAACACCGCGGACAGCCCCTGCCCGAGATCCTCCTTGCCCTTCAGCCCCCAGCGCGGGTTCTGGTTCGTGCCGGACAGCGCCTGCCATGCATTCTTGCCACCCTGGTTCGTCGCGAACCCGACACCGGCCGAGATCAGACCGTACAGCGTGATGCTGCTTTGCGCACAGGCATGGGTCGCGAAGGCGCCGAGCATCGCGAGCGGAGCGAGCTTGTAGAGAGTTTTCATGCGGGTCGTGTGGTCGGTGGTGGTCCAGGCGCGGCAGGGTTCCGCGAAACTGGACTCGACTATACGAACCCGGATCGGATAATAAAAGTTTGCTTTCCTTATATCTCAATAAAACGGATTTATTCTCATCCTCGCACCGCCCGCGCCCGGCGAAGCGGCGCTCAGTCCGCCGTATCACCGCCCTTCGGCAGCTTCGACCATGCGCCGCGCCCCGGCAGCGGCGACCACGCCGGGCGGGTCTTGCGGGCGCTGTCGATCACGACCAGGTAGCGGCCCGCGATCGGCGTGATGTCGCGATCGCGACGCAGCACCCACAGCGACTTGCCGGCCTCGACGCGAGCCTGGTAGTCGTCGTCGAGCAGCCCGTGCCGGTCGAGGAACGTGTTCAGCGACGCGGGAATCCGCACGCAGCCCTTCGAGTGCCGGATGCCGAGCAGCGCTTCGAGCCGGTCGGGGTCGGTCGCATGCATCTGGAAGCGCATCGGCGACACGCCGCCCTTGCCCCAGCCGCGCTCGCCGTCCACCCAGCCGAAATCGTAGATGCGCATGTCGCGGTGACCGTAGCCGCGAATGCCGTTCTCGTTCGTCGTGCCTTCCGCGCGGAAATCCATCGTGTCGGGCGAGTGATGGAACACGCCGAGCGGCGTCAGGAAATGGTCGTACTGGCCCGGCAACCCGGTGCCGACCGGCGATGCGCCGATCATCAGCCACGCATTGGCCGGTGTCGCGCGGAAGTAGATGAACAGCGCCTGCACGTTCGGCGCGCGGTCCACCATCGCGACGTATTCGCCGGCGAGATCGCCGAGATCCGCATCGGCGAGCGCTTTCTGGAGGCGGTCGCCGTACGCGCGCTGCTCGCTCGCGGGCACGTTCAGGCGGCGCGTGACTTCCTGCATGAAACGCTTGCGCATGTCGAGCGCGCGTGTCGTCGCGTTTTGCGCGTCCTCGGCCGACAGCGGCGGATGCCGACGCGGCGGCGTGGGCGGAGGCGGTTCGGCCTCGCTGGCGGGCGTGCCGGAGGCGGCCGATGCAGGTGCGCCGGCCGATGCCGCCGATGCCGCGGAAGCGGCCGACGCACCGGATGCCGTGCTTGCGGATTCCGCGCGATTCGCATGTGACGCGGCGGATGTCGGCGCTGCGGCCGATGCGTCCGACGCCGCATGCGCGGACGAAGCCGGATGCGGACGGGAGGCCGCCGAAGCAGGCGACGCGACGGATGAGGATTGCACAGCAGACGACGGAGCGCCGGACGCGGCAAAGGCAGGTCGTTGTGCGACAGCGGAAATCGACACCGCGGCAGCAAGCCACACGGATGCGGCGACTGCGCGGTTGAGGCAACGCGGCTGCGCGAAGCGCCGCGTCAAGTGGGCAAGAATCATATGTTCGAAGCCATCGGCCGATCCGGCCGCCGCATGGTGCTGCTGCGAGCGGCGCATCTTCCGCGCAAGCCATCGACACGCCCGGCACATCGCGTGCGCCCGGCGCCGACGCCTCTTCACGGCGGAGCCATTCGCTGATGCAACGCGGGCACTCCGATGGCGGCTAATGAGTCGTCAGGCCCCCTATTTTACTCGTCCATGCGCGAATCGGCCGCGGCCGGAAGCACGCTTTTACGGGGAATTGCGCTTCGTCACGCTTTGTTTCAACTCGTTGCCGCGTGCGTATTCGTGGCGTGGCACGCTTGCGTGTTCGATGCTTTCGGCACGCGGCCGAGTGCTGGCGCGATGGATCCGGTTCGAGCGCGTCTCCCGGTTGATTCGCACGACAAAGCATTTTGGCGAGGGGCAGGCCCGGAAGCGGAAACCCCGGACCGCATCGCACGCATGCCGCAACGAACCGTGCGACATGCGTGCGCACCCGCCGATCACTTGGAGATGGTTTCGAGCGCGATGCCCTTCGTGCGCGGCCCCATCAGCCCGATCGCGGCCATCACGATCACCATCGCGCCCGCGATGAACGCGAACACGCCGAACGTGCCGAAGCCGCGCAGCACGGCCGCGATCACGAACGACGAGAAGATCGCCGAGAAGCGGCTCCACGAATAGACGAAGCCGACGGCCCGCGCGCGGATCGACGTCGGGAACAGCTCGGCCTGGTACGCGTGGAAACTGTACGACATGATGTTGCTCGCGAGCGTGAGGCCGATGCCGAGCACGATCAGGAACGCGCCCGCCGTCGTCTGGCTGAACAGCAGCCCGCAGACGACGATCGCCGCCGCCATCGCGACGATCACCGACTTGCGCTCGAAGCGGTCGGCGATCACGAGGCCGATCAGCGGACCGATCGGCGCGGCGAGTGCGATCACGCTCGAATACATCAGGCTCGACGTGATCGTGATGCCCTGCTTGATCAGCAGCGTCGGCACCCAGTTCGCGAAACCGTAGAAGCCGACCGTCTGGAACACGTTGAAGATCGTCATCATGATCGTGCGGCTGCGATACGGCGGCACCCACATGTCGCGGAAGCTGCCGCGCGGCGGCACGGGTTCGGCGGGCGCGGGCGGCGGCAGCGGTCGCCCGTATTCGGCTTCGACCTTCGCCTCGAGCGCGCGCATGATGCGGTCGGCCTCGTCGACGCGGCCCTGCTGCGCGAGCCAGCGCGGGCTTTCCGGCAGTTCGCGGCGAATCCACCACACGAACAGCGCGCCGTGCGCGCCGATCAGCACGACCCAGCGCCAGCCGTCGAGGCCGAGCGGTGCGTGCGGCACCAGCAGGTAGGCGAGAAACGCGACCACCGGCACCGCGACGAACCCCACCGCCTGCTCGCACGCGAACGCGCGGCCACGGATCTGCTTCGGCACGAGTTCGGAGATGTACGTGCCGATCGTCACCATCTCGACGCCGAGGCCGAGACCGACGACGAAGCGCCAGAAGTTCAGCCCGGCCGCGGTGTCCTGGAACGCCATCACGACATTGGCGGCCGTGTACCACAGCAGCGACCACGTGAAGATCGCGCGGCGGCCGAAGCGGTCGGCGAGGAAGCCGCACGCGATCGTGCCGATGAAGAGCCCGGAAAACAGCGCGGCGATGAAGCTCGCGACGCCCGTGGTGCCGAACAGGCCGTGCGTCGTCGCGGACAGGATGCCGCTTTTCACGAGGCCCGGCGCGACGTAGCCGCTGTAGAGCAGGTCGTAGAGTTCGAAGAAGAAGCCGAGGCTCAGCAGCACGACCAGCTTCCAGACGCTGCGCGTCGGCGGCAGGCGGTCGAGGCGGGCCGAGATGGCGCCGGGGTCGATGGAAGGGGATTGGGCAGGTGCCTGGGAAAGGCTGTCCGTTGAGGCCATCTTGGGCGCGTCTCCTGATCGTGTCGTGTTGTGCGTTGTCGTCCGGCGGACCGCCGAACCGCCGCCGGGCGAACCGCTGCATTGTACCGGCAGCCCCGTTCGACGCACGGGCAAGCCGGCAGGCCGGACGCAGTGCGGGCACCGAAGCCATTCGATGCCCCGCTTTCGCGCCTGATAATGTGTAACTTGCGTAACCGTATGTCGGGTACCGACTGCGCGTTCACGTGGCGTTCCGCTACCACCGGCCTCGCGCGCAGGCCGCGCAGGCGGGTGATGACGGGCCTCCCGCGCTGCTTCACCTTGGTGCGCGCCGCGGGAATCGCCGCGAATCGCAACACGCAATCGGGACAACCACGCGTTCCGCGCCCCGGTAACATGCTAGCGGGCCAACTACCGGCTTCCGGCTGCCTTTCGGCAATCGGCATTGTCGGCAAATCGTAAGCATTCCATGTCCATACAACGACTCTCCACGTACGCCCGCCGGATCGCGCTGATCGCGCTGCTGCAGTTCGCGGCGATCGCGACCGCATCGGCGTTTCCGGCGGCCGCTTCCGCGCCCGTCGCGAGCGGCGTCGGCGCCACCGCGCCGGCCATTTCCCTGCCCGACGCCGTCGCGCAGCTCAAGCAGATGCAGGCCGAGCTGGACCGCATCAAGCAGCAGACCTCCACCGCATCCAACAGCAAGGAGCTGGATGCGCTCGACGATTCGGCGCAGGAACTGAGCACCGATGTCGCGAAACTGCAGAGCGACCTCACGCCGCAACGCGCGCAGGTCCAGGCGCAACTCGACGTGCTCGGCCCGCCGCCGGCCGAGGGCGCCGCGCCGGAAACGCCAGCCGTCGCGAAGCAGCGGGCCTCGCTGGACGCGCGCAAGACGCAGATCGACGCCGCGCTGAAGCAGGCCGCCGACCAGAAGACGAGCCTCGCGAACCTGACCGAGCAGTTCGCGAAGCTGCACCGCAGCCTGCTGAAGAACCAGCTCGCGTTCCGTTCGGGCAGCATCTTCAGCGCGCAGTTCTGGCTGCCGCTGTTCCACCTGTCGCCGGACGATCGCCAGCGGCTCCAGGATTTCGACGACGAACTGTTCGACATGCTGCGCTCGTCGTGGGTGCCGGGGCAGCGGGCCATCACCGCGGTGCTGCTGATCGCCGCGTTCGCGGCATGGCTCGGCGGGCGCCGCCTCATCGAGCGCGGGCTCGCCTGGATCGCGCTGAACCGCCTGCCGCCCACCCGCCTGCGCCGCAGTGCGCTGGCGCTGTCGACCGCGCTGTCGACCTTCCTCGCGACGGCCATCGCGATCCAGATCCTCTACCTCGCCGTCGCGCGTCATTACGAGCTCACGCCGTCGCTGACCGATCTGTGGGACCAGTTCGCGAAGCTCGCCGCAACCTGCGCACTGATCGCCGGGCTCGGGCGCGCACTGCTCTGCACGAAACATCCGTCGTGGCGACTGCCCGCGCTCGCCGATCCGGTCGCGCTCGCGATGAAGCCGTTCCCCGCGATCCTGGCTGCGCTGCTGCTGGTGTCGGGCACGCTCGAATCGATCAACCGGATCGTCGACACCAGCCTGTCGGTCACGCTGTTCGGTCGCGGCATCGTGTCGCTCGTCGTCGCGCTGACGGTCGGCGCGTCGCTGTTGCGCGCGAACCGTGCGCGCGCCGCGCTCGCGGCGGCAGGCGAGGCACCCGAGCAGCGCTCGACGCTCGCGGGCCTGATCCACGCCGGCGTCACGCTCGCGATCGTCGCGTCGTTGATCGCCCTCCTGATCGGTTACATCACGGTCGCGCGCTTCATCACGTACGAGCTCGTATGGTTCGAGATCGTGCTGTGCGCGACCTACATCCTGATCCAGTTGACGCGCGACGCGAGCGAAAGCCTGTTCTCGTCGAGCCTGTCGACGGGCCAGCAGATCAAGCACCTGTTCGCGCTCGAAGACCGCCACCTCGACCAGGCGCGCACGGTCCTGTCCGGCTTCGGCACGAGCCTGCTGATGCTGATCGCGGCGATCGCGCTGGTGACCGGCGGCTTCGGCACGACGCCGGGCGACCTGCTCGACAGCGCGGTCGCGATGATCGGCAGCCAGCGGCTGCAGAGTCTGAACATCATGCCCGACCGGATCATGAATGCCGTGATCGGCTTCGCGATCGGCTTCTACCTGCTGCGCTCGCTGCGCCGCTGGCTCGACGGCGAGTTCATGCCCGCGCTCGGCATGGACACGGGCATGCGCGTGTCGCTGATCACGCTGTTCACCAATGTCGGCTACGTGCTGCTCGTCCTGATGACGCTCGGGCTGCTCGGCGTCAGATGGAACAATCTCGCGTGGATCGTCAGCGCGTTGTCGGTCGGTATCGGCTTCGGCCTGCAGGAAATCGTGAAGAACTTCGTGTCGGGGCTGATCCTGCTGACCGAGCGCCCGGTGAAGGTGGGCGACATGGTCAGCATCGCGGGCGTCGAAGGCGACATCCGCCGCATCAACGTGCGCGCGACCGAAATCCAGCTGAGCGACCGCTCGACCGTGATCGTGCCGAACTCGCAACTGATCTCGCAGAACGTGCGCAACGTGACGATGGGCAACAGCACGCAGGGCGTCGCGACGCTGGTGCTGACGTTCCCGCTGAACACCGATCCCGAGCAGGTGCGCGACCTGCTGCTCGATGCGTATCGCGCGCATCAGGCGATTCTCGAGAAACCGGCGCCGTCGGTGACGTTCAGCCAGCTCGCGCCGGACGGGATCACGCTGAGCGTGACGGGTTACGTGTCGAGCCCGCGGATCGCGAGTTCGACGAAGAGCGATCTGCTGTTCGAGATCCTCAAGCAGTTGCGCGCGGCGGGGATCACGCTGTCGAGCCCGCAGATGCTGGTCGTGCAGAACATGCCGGCGAACGATGGCGCCACGCGGCACGAATCGTAGGCGAGCCATCGAGCGGGTCCGCTCACGATCGATCGGCGCGGCGCACGCATCGCAATAAACGACCAGGGCCGGTTACCGCTTCCACGGCAACCGGCCCTGTTCATTCGACGTCGAAGCGCCCAAGCCGGGCGCCCGCACTTATACGTCGAACTTCACCCCCTGCGCCAGCGGCAGCTGGCGGCTGTAGTTGATCGTGTTCGTCGCCCGGCGCATATACGCCTTCCATGCATCCGAACCCGACTCGCGGCCGCCGCCCGTTTCCTTCTCGCCGCCGAACGCGCCGCCGATTTCCGCGCCGCTCGTGCCGATGTTCACGTTGACGATCCCGCAATCGCTGCCGGCCGCCGACATGAACTGCTCGGCTTCACGCATGTCGTTCGTGAAGATCGCCGACGACAGGCCTTGCGGGACCGCGTTGTGCACGTCGATCGCGTCGTCGAAGTTGTCGTAGACCATCACGTACAGGATCGGCGCGAACGTCTCGCGCTCGACCACCGCCGATTGCTTCGGCATCCGCACGATGGCCGGACGCACGTAGTACGCATCCGCGTGGCCGACGTCGACGCGCTCGCCGCCCTTCACTTCGCCGCCCTGCTCGCGCGCATCGGCCAGCGCCTTCTGCATCGCGTCGAACGACGCACGATCGACCAGCGGGCCGACCAGCGTGCCTTCCTCGAGCGGATTGCCGACCTTCACCGACGCATAGGCCTTCTCGATGCGCGGCAGCAGTTGCTCGACGAGGCTGCGATGCACGATCAGGCGGCGCAGCGTCGTGCAGCGCTGGCCGGCCGTGCCGACCGCCGCGAACGTGACCGCGCGCACGACGAGGTCGAGATCCGCGCTCGGCGCGACGATCATCCCGTTGTTGCCGCCGAGTTCGAGGATGCCGCGCGCGAGGCGCTGGCTCAGCACCTTCGCGACTTCCTGGCCCATCCGCACGCTGCCCGTCGCGCTGACGACCGGCACCTTCTTCGACGCCGTCAGCACCTCGCCGACGTCGCGCATGCCGAGCACCAGCTGGCTCAGTTCCGCCGGCGCGACGCCCGGATGCGTCTTGTCGAACTCGCGCAGCGCCTTCTGGAGCAGCACGTGGCACGCGATCGCGGTGAGCGGCGTCTTCTCGGACGGCTTCCACACGACCGAATCGCCGCACACGAACGCGAGCGCCGCATTCCACGCCCACACCGCGACCGGGAAGTTGAACGCCGAAATCACGCCGCACACGCCGATCGGGTGCCACGTTTCCATCATCCGGTGGCCCGGGCGCTCGGACGCGATCGTGAGGCCGTAAAGCTGGCGCGACAGGCCGACCGCGAAATCGCAGATGTCGATCATTTCCTGCACTTCGCCGAGGCCTTCCGACGTGATCTTGCCGGCTTCGAGCGTGACGAGGCGGCCCAGCTCGGCCTTGTGCTCGCGCAGCACGTTGCCGAACACGCGCACGAGTTCGCCGCGCACCGGCGCCGGCACCGTGCGCCACTTGAGGAACGCGTCGTGCGCGGCGTCGATCTTGCGCTCGGCGTCGGCGGGCGTGTCGACGGCCAGCGTCGCGAGCGTCGCGCCGTCGAGCGGCGAACGCGCGGTCAGCGCGTTGCCTTTCCACTGGGCGAGATCGATGTCGAGCGCGGCAAGAATGTCGTTGAATTGCATCACTTCCTCTTCAGGGACAGATTGATCGATGCGGCGGCAGCGCCGCCCGCGTGATTCGATTGGAGCGCGTTCGAGCGCCTCGTGCAAGCGGATGCGCCGCGCGGCGGGCCGGTGCGCCATCCGGCGCATCGCGCTGCGCCGCCGCCGGAAGCCCGGCCGGACGGCGCGCCCCAGCCTCGCGAGGCACGATCCATGAACACATTGTCGATGGCCACAAGTCGGGCCGCTATTGATATTAACTCACGACTTCATTCCCAAAACGCAAGAAGTGCGCTGGCCAGCCGCGGCTGTTTCGATGCCGATATGGGACGTTTCCCAAGCCCGTAACAGGCCGCCCGGACGCATCGCTGCGCGGCCCAAGTTGATGACCATCCCGCATCACCCTGTTCGGAAATATCGTTTGCCGCCGGTGCACCGGGCCCACACAATCGGTGCGACGTCGAGGTGCAACGCACCCGGCGCGCCGCCGGCCGCCACCACGGCAGCCGGACGACCGACGAAGGCGACACGCACCACGGCCCGGCTCAGCGGGCCGGTTTCGCATCGCATCACCGCTGCCCGGCCCGCGAGCCGGCGACGCGTCGCGCTTCGTCACCGAAAAAACAATCCCGGAGACAGCGCCCAGCGCCCGCCATGCATTCAGATGCCCGCCCCGATTCGTCCCGCCCGTCCGGCTCGCCGCCCGCGAAGCCGTCCCTTCACCGCGCGTTGCAGGCCCGCCATCTACGGATGATCGCGATCGGCGGCTCGATCGGCACGGGCCTGTTCGTCGCATCCGGCGCATCGATCTCGCAGGCCGGCCCCGGCGGCGCAATGGTTGCGTACATGGTGATCGGCCTGATGGTCTATTTCCTGATGACGAGCCTCGGCGAAATGGCCGCGTTCATGCCGGTATCGGGCTCGTTCGCGACCTATGGCGCGAAGTTCGTCGACGAAGGCTTCGGCTTCGCGCTCGGCTGGAACTACTGGTACAGCTGGGCCGTGACGCTGGCGGTGGAGCTCGTCGCCGCGCAGCTCGTGATGCACTACTGGTTTCCGCACGTGCCGGGCGTGTGGTGGAGCGCACTGTTCCTCACGCTGATCTTCGCGCTCAACGCACTGTCGGTGCGCGGCTTCGGCGAAGCCGAATACTGGTTCGCGCTGATCAAGGTGCTGACCGTGCTCGCGTTCGTCGGCGTCGGCCTGCTGATGATCTTCGGGATCATGCAGGGCGGCCCGAGCGCCGGCTGGGGCAACTTCACGATCGGCGACGCGCCGTTCGTCGGCGGCTGGGCGACGATGCTCGGCGTCGCGATGATCGCGGGCTTCTCGTTCCAGGGCACCGAAATGATCGGCGTCGCGGCCGGCGAATCGGAAAATCCGCGTACGACGATTCCGCGCGCGGTGAGCCAGATCTTCTGGCGCATCCTGCTGTTCTACGTGTTCGCGATCGTCGTGATCGGCGTGCTGATTCCGTACACCGATCCGAGCCTGCTGAAGAGCGACGTGACCGACATCGGCGTGAGCCCGTTCACGCTGGTGTTCCGCCACGCGGGCCTCGCGTTCGCGGCCGGCGTGATGAACGCGGTGATCCTGACGGCCGTGCTGTCGGCCGGCAACTCGGGCATGTACGCGTCGACGCGCATGCTCTACAACCTCGCGGTCGAAGGCCGCGCGCCGAAGCTGTTCGCGAAGCTGTCGCCCGGCGGCGTGCCGCGCAACGCGCTCTATGCGACCACCGCCGTCGGCGCGCTGTGTTTCCTCACGTCGCTGTACGGCGACAAGACCGTCTACCTGTGGCTGCTGAACACGTCGGGCATGGCCGGCTTCATCACGTGGCTCGGCATCGCGATCAGCCACTACCGGTTCCGCAAGGGTTTCCTGAAGCAGGGCTACCGGCTCGACCAGCTGCCGTACCGGTCGAAGTGGTTCCCGTTCGGCCCACTGTTCGCGTTCGCGCTGTGCGCGGTCGTCGCGCTCGGCCAGGACTACCAGGCGTTCCTCGCCGACCAGATCGACTGGACCGGCGTCGCCGCGACCTACATCGGCCTGCCGTTCTTCCTCGCGATCTGGCTCGGCTACGCGCTCGTGCGCAAATGCCGGCTGGTGCGCTACGAGGACATGGAAATCGCGCCGTGGATCGAACGCAACACGACACGTGAAGCGACCGAAAAGGCCGATACCGGCTATCCGGCCTACGTCACCCGTCCGGCCAACCCGACGCCGGGCGCCTGACGCCCGGTCACGCGCCGGCCGCCGCTCCTGCGCGGCGGCCGCTGCGCTGAAAACCCCATTCGACGCGGCGCGCGCGTTCAGGCAAGATCGACGCGCGCCGTCCGCTTTTCCGCCGTCACGAATCACCGAAAACGCATGCAGAACTTCTACGAAGCCACCGTTACCCGCCAGCCCTATCCGCAACTGACCGGCACGATCGATACGCAGGTCTGCATCGTCGGCGGCGGCCTCGCCGGCCTGTGCACGGCGCTCGGCCTCGTCGAACGCGGCGTGCACGACGTCGTCGTGCTCGACAGCGAACGGGTCGGCTTCGGCGCGTCGGGCCGCAACGGCGGCTTCGTGTTCGGCGGCTACAGCCTCGACAACGCCGACCTGCTGCGCACGCTCGGCCGCGACGAAGGGCGCCGGCTGTACCGGCTCACCGTCGACGCGGTCGACCTGATCCGCGCGCGGATCGCCCGCTACGGGATCGACTGCGACATCGTCGACGAGGGCGTGATGCTCGCGAACTGGTTCGACGATCCGTCGCGGCTCGACGGTGTGCGCACGCTGATGAAGAACGAACTCGGCGTCGAATGGGAGCCCGTCGCGACCGGCGCGCTGCGCGAGCGGCTGAAGACGCAGCGCTATTACGGCGGCCTGTTCGAGCCGAACGCATTCCACTTCCATCCGCTCAAGTACGTGCTCGGCGTCGCGGCGGCCGCCTCGCGCGGCGGCGCACGCGTGTACGAGCGCTCGGCCGCGCTGAACATCGCCCGCGACGGCGCCGGGTACGTCGTGCGCACGGCGCAGGGCGCGGTGCGCGCGAAGGACGTCGTGTTCGCCGGCGGCGGCTACGCGCGCGGCGTGTCACCGCGCATCGAGCGCGCGGTGCTGCCGATCGCGACCTACGTGATCGCGACCGAACCGCTCGGCGCGCGCCTGCCGGACGCGATCGACGCGCCGTACGCAATCTACGACACGCGCTTCGCGTTCGACTACTACCGTCCGCTGAAGGACACGCGGATCCTGTGGGGCGGCCGGATCTCGGTGCTCGACCGCGGCCCCGACGCGATCGCGCGCCTGCTGCGGCGCGACCTGCTGCGCGTGTATCCGCAATTGGAAGGCGTGAAGGTCGACTACGCGTGGGGCGGGCTGATGAGCTACGCGCGGCACAAGATGCCGCAGATCGGCCGCGACGCGGACGGCGTGTGGCACGCGATCGCGTTCGGCGGCCACGGGATGGCGCCGACCACGGTGGCCGGCGAGACGCTCGCCGCCGCGCTGGCCGAAAGCCGGCCGGTGCCGGACGGCTTCGCCGCGTTCGGGCTCACGCGCACGTTCGGGCTGGCCGGACTCGCCGCCGCGCAGCTCACGTATACGGCGTACCAGGCCCGCGACGCGCTCGCGTCCTGCCGCCGCTGAGCGCCCGCGACGGCCGAAACCACCGCGCCGGCGGCCTTGCCGATTAGAGCGGAAGGTCGGCCGGGCGGCCATTTCCCGCATGCTAGAATGCCTTTTCCAAGCCGCCGCGAACCACAATAAAGTCACATGAAAGCAGGAAGCAAGGCCGCCACGTCCGACACCCGCGCGCTTGCGTCCGATGCGCGGCGTAAATACGATCCCGAGCAAACCAAGCGCAACATCCTCGATGTCGCCACGCAGGAATTCTCTGCGATGGGCCTCGCCGGCGCGCGCGTCGACGCGATCGCCGAGCGCACCAACACGACGAAGCGGATGCTCTATTACTACTTCGATAGCAAGGAAGGCCTGTACGAGGCCGTGCTGGAGAAGGTGTACGGCGACATCCGTGCGCTCGAGCAGGAACTGCACGTCGGCGACATGGAGCCGCGCGAAGGCATGCGCCGTCTCGTCGAATTCACGTTCGACTACCACGACAAGCATCGCGATTTCGTGCGCCTCGTGTCGATCGAGAACATCCACGGCGCGAAATATCTCGAACAGCTCAAGTCGTTCAAGAACCGCAACGTCAGCATCATCAAGACGCTCGAGGAACTGGTCGAGCGCGGCGCGGCCAGCGGCGCGTTCCGCAAGGACATCGACGCGTTCGACCTGCACCTGCTGATCAGCTCGTTCTGCTTCCATCGCGTGTCGAACCGCTACACGTTCGGCGCCGCGTTCGGCCGCGATCCGTCGGCGCCGCGCCTGCGCGCGCGCCATCGCGACACGATCGCCGACGCGGTGCTCCGCTACGTCGCCGCGTAAGCGGCGCCAGCAGCCGGCCGGGGCGCGACTCGTTCGCGCCCTTTGCATTTCGGCGTGTCAGCCCATCAGTCCGTCGGCGCGGTCGACGCCAGCGCGATCCGCGCCTTCTGTTCCGGGCTGCCCGCCACGTAATACTTCTTCGCCCAGCTCGAATCGGGCGCAAGCGCGAGCCGCGCATGCGTACCCGCGCCCGTACCGTGCTGCTGCTTCGCGTGGATCGCCAGCGCGCGGGCGCGGTAGTGCTCGTAAAGCCGCAGGAATTCCGCGAGATAGATCGCCGCGATCCGCTTGTCGCGGATCTCGAGCAGGTTCTCGTCGTTGTACTGCTCGGAATTGCGGCTCATGTTCGCCGAGCCCGTATAGACGACCGGATTCGCGCCTTCCGCATCGATCACGATGAACTTGTGATGGATCACCACGGGCGGAAAGGCCGGCGCCGGTTCGCCCGGGAAAAGCCGCAACTCCGGCTCGAAACCTTGCGGCACGGTAGCCGGCGAGAAATACGACGCATCGATCACGTCGTGGTTGTCGCGGCTGCGGTGGTACAGCTCGAGGTTCGCGAGCGTGGCCGCATCGAGCAACTGGCCGGCCTGCTGCGCAGCGTCGGCCTTCGTTGCGCTGCCCGCGTTGATCCGGTTCACGAGGCCGAACATCATCAGTCCGCGATCGCCGGCCGCGAAGCACGCATCGCGCAGCGCCGCGTCGGTCGGCATGAACAGGCAGAACGACACCGAATGCTTCGCGGCCGCGATCGCGGCGACGATCGTATCGATCTCGGTACGCTGCCCCGCCGGCTCCGGCGAGTATGCGACGCGCACCTGCGCGCTGCCGATCGTCATCGGCGCCGACCAGCCCGGCGACAGTCGCGCGGTTTCCGCGATCGACGGATTCCCGGCCAGCGCGTGGGCGCGCTCGTTGTACAGCGCGGCGAGCGCGGGCGAGTCGAACGCGTGCAGCACGTTGGCCTGCTCGGTCAGCCCTTCGGTCGTGAAGTTCGCGGAACCGGTCAGCACGCGCGCGGGCGCCGGGTTCGACGGTGCATCGGTCACGATGAACTTGTCGTGCATGATGTGCGTCCGGTCGCGCGGCGCGAGCGTCGCGAGGCCCTGCAGCGCATCGACGGCCGGCTGGTTCGGCGACGGCAGCGGCGGCTTGCCCTTGCGCGCCGTCGTGTGCGCGTCGTAGACGATCGCGAGCGACGCTGCGCCGTGCCGGCGGCCGAACGCGTCGAACGCGGGCAGCGCCCACAGCGAGTCGGTCAGGTGATAGACGGCCGACACCGCGCGCGACGCCGGATCGAGCATCTGCGCGAACACCTGCTCCATGTCGTTCGCGAGCCACGTGCGCAGCTTCAGCGCCTGCGCGGCGCTCGGCGCCTCGTTCGGCGCGAGGCCGAGCGCAGCAACCTGCTTCGCGAACGCCTGCGAGCTGACCACCGCGCGGTTGAACCACGTGCCGATGCCGTCCTCGATATGCGCGGGCAGCACGACGTCGCACACGCCGGCTTGCGCGTCGAGCACCTGCAGGTTCGCCGGCGTGCCGACGACCGGATAGACGTCGTAGCGGAACGACGCGTCGCGGTCCTGCGGATCGATGCGTGCATCCCACCACATGAATTTCTGGATCGGCGCCTGATCGGTCGGCGCATCGCCCTGCGTGTCGGCGGCCGGGCCGTCGAACGTCAGGCGGTTGGGCAGCCAGCTGTCCGGCGCACGCGTCTTGCCGTCGGCCGACCAGAAGCCCGGCGTGCGCCGGATCGCGAAGCCGAGGAAATCGGACCGCGACGCCGCATCGGGCCAGTCGAAAGCCAGCAGGACCAGGGTGGGGGAAAGATAGCTGCGCACGCTGACGGTCATTCGTTGCTCCCTGGCCTGACGGCCGGTCGAGGTGAATGAGTCAGTCTCGATGGCGGTTCTTCCCGCGCGATGACCGTTCGATGAACCTTGTATGTCGGACGCGCGTCAGTCGCACACGAGCAGCTCGATCCCGCGCGCCGTCAGCGCGCGGCGCACGGCCTTGTCGGGCGCGCGCTCGGTCACCAGATAGCGGGCGGCGGCCGCGCCGTTGATCCGCACCGGCGTCACGCGGCCGAATTTCGAATGGTCGGCGACGATGATCGCCGTGCCCGCCGCCGCGATCATCCGGCTGCGCACTTCGGCCGCGAGCCGCGAGTAATCGGTGCATTCGCCGTCGGGCGTGATGCCGCCGGCGCCGACGAACGCGAAATCGACGTGGTATTGCGCGAGCTGGTGGATCGTGTCGAGCCCGAAGGTGGCGTCCTCGTCGTCGGACAGCTCGCCGCCGAGCAGCGTCACGCGGTTGCCGTTGCGCCGCGCGAGCACGAACGCGGTACGCCAGTCGTTCGTGTAGATCGACAGCCGGTGCCGGTCGGCCAGCGCCAGCGCGACCGCATGCGGCGTGCTGCCCGAATCGATCAGCACCGATGCATCGTCGGGCACGAATTCGGCCGCGCGCCGCCCGATCGTGCGCTTCGCGTCGGCGTTCGCGGCCTCGCGCTCGGACAGGCTCGGCTCGCGGCGATCCGCGGCCAGCGCGCCGCCGTGCGTCATCACGAGCAGCCCGCGCGCGGCCAGCGCGTTCAGGTCGCGCCGCACGGTTTCGCGCGACACGTCGAGCGAACGCACGAGTTCCGCGACCGACAGCGCGCCCGACCGTCCGAGCTCCGACAGGATGTATTGATGACGTTGTTCCGCCAGCATCGCGTGTGCGCCCGAGGCGACTGGTAATGGGTAAGCCGGCCATTGTATTACGGACGTTTGACGACCATTTGACGACGCCGGGAAGCGCGGCCGGCGCGTTTCCCGAAAGCGAAATTCAGTATTGTCCGGCGCGCGCGAATCCGCGCGGCGGCGGGCGCTACACTTTGCGCTTCGCCGAACGACCAACCAAGGGGCTCGCGCCATGTATCGCAAAGGCAGTGTGATCGAAATCCAGTTTCCGCCGGAACGCCTCAACGACGCGGCGGGTGATCCGTACTGGATCGACCTGACGCTCGACGAAGCGCGCCGGCTCTACGAACAGCTCGCCGCGCGCTTCGCGACCGACGCGCGCGCCAACCAGCCGCTCGACACGTTCTCGATCGACTGATCGTCGCCGCTGCGCGCCCCTCCGCGCAGCGTCGTGCGGGGCACGCATCCCCACGGCACCACACATCCGGCGCGCGCTGACCGCCGGCACGATCACGCATCGCGTGGCACGAGTGCAGGATTCGACAAGACGCCGGCACCGCTTCGTCCGATACTGGCCGACTTTCCGGTTCTGTCCGGCCGCCTCGCGGCCCGTCACGCATGCTTACCTCGATCGTCGCCGCCGCCTTCGTCGCGCTCTGGTCCACCGGCTTCATCGTTGCCCGGGCGATCAAGCCCTACGCCGACCCGAACCTGTTCCTGCTCGCGCGCTTCGCGGGCACGGCCGCGTTGTTCGGCGTGGTCGCGCTCGTCGCGCGCGCGCCGTGGCCGGCCCGCCGCGAATGGCCGCGCCACCTGATCGCCGGCGCGCTGCTGCAAGGCGTCTATCTCGGCGCGAGCTACTGGGCCGTCGCGCAAGGGTTGAATGCGGGCGTGATGGCGCTGCTTGGCGCGCTGCAGCCGCTCGCCACCGCCGTGCTCGCGGTCCCGCTGTTCAACGAACGCCTGCCCGCGCGCGGCTGGCTCGGCATGGCGCTCGGGCTGGCCGGCGTCGCGCTCGTGCTCGCGCCGAAGGTCACGGGCGGCGTCGCACCGCCGCCGGGCGCCGCGCCGGCGTGGCTCGTCGTCGCCGTGTCGGTCCTCGCGGTCGGGTCGATCACCGCCGGCTCGCTGTACCAGAAAGGCAAGCTCGCGCAGAGCGACCTGCGCACCGCGGTCGCCGCGCAGAATTTCGGCGCGGCGATCGTCGCGGCCGTGTTCGTCCTGCTGCTCCATGAAACCCGCTGGATCGACGCGCCGGCGCTGTGGGTGTCGCTCGTGTGGGGCGTCGTGTTCCTGTCCGGCGGCGCGGTCACGATGCTGATGTGGATGCTGCGGCGCGGCAATGCGGCGCGCGCGACGTCGCTGCTGTTTCTCGCGCCACCGCTGGCCGCGCTGCAGGGTTACGGGCTGTTCGGCGAAACGCTCGCCGCGATCCAGCTCGCCGGCTTCGCGCTCGCGCTGGTGGGCGTCGTGCTCGCGCGGCGCTGACGCCGCCCCCGGGCGCCTGCCCGGCCGCCGTTCGCGCGGCATCCTGCCCCCGCCCGGCGCACCGTGCACCACGGCGATGCGCCGCGTCTCGTCGATGCAACGCAAAACCGCCGGATCGCCGGCCCGGCGCGGCGGCACGCCGCGATTGCGCTTATGATGGGCGCCTTGCATTTCGTTCCGGAACTTCCTTCATGACATCCGCCGATTACGCCAGCCGCCAACGCGCGATCATTGCCGAACTGAACGTCGCCCCGCACTTCGACGCCGAAGCCGAAATCGACCGCCGCATCGATTTCCTCGCGCAGTACCTTCGTTCGACCGGCCTGCGGACCTACGTGCTCGGCATCAGCGGCGGCGTCGATTCGTCGACGGCCGGCCGGCTCGCGCAACTGTCGGTCGAGCGCCTGCGCGCCGACGGCTACGATGCGCGCTTCATCGCGATGCGCTTGCCGAACGGCGTGCAGAACGACGAGGAGGATGCACAGCGCGCGCTGGCGTTCGTGCGCGCGGACGAGGTATTGACGGTCGACGTGAAGCCGGCCGCCGATGCGATGCTCCGTTCGCTGGTCGCCTCCGGCCACGCGTTCGACACCCCGGCGCAACAGGATTTCGTGCACGGCAACATCAAGGCGCGCGAGCGCATGATCGCGCAGTACGCGGTGGCCGGCGCGCGGCGCGGCATCGTGATCGGCACCGATCACGCGGCCGAATCGCTGATGGGGTTCTTCACGAAGTTCGGCGACGGCGGCGCGGACATCCTGCCGCTCGCGGGCCTGAACAAGCGCCGCGTGCGCGGGGTGGCGCGCGCGCTCGGCGGCGAGGAGCTGATCGTGATGAAGGTGCCGACGGCCGACCTCGAGGAACTGCGCCCGCTGCGCCCGGACGAGCACGCGTATGGCGTGACCTACGACGAGATCGACGATTTCCTCGAAGGCAAGCCGGTCGCCGACCGCGTCTACGAAACGGTGCTGCGCTTCTACGACGGCTCGCGCCACAAGCGCGCGCTGCCGTACACGATGTTCGACTGGCCGGCCGCGTAAGCCGGCCCCCGGCTACCGACATACCGCCGCGCGCACCGTCACGGCCGCGCGCGGCACGCTCGGGACGGGCAACGCTACGCGTGCCCGCCCGTCTTCTTCGCCTGCAGTGCACGAATCCGCATCCGCGCGCCCGTATCGCTGACCGTCGCGTCGTACATCGTCGCGAGATCGCGCTTGAGCGCGGTGCGCGAGCCACCGTCGAGATACACCATGTGCCCCGACGGATAGAACCGTGCGGACAGGTTCTGCCGCACCTTCTGGTCCTCCAGCGGCATCTGCTGCAGATCGATCACGGTCTGGTAGAACGGCGTGACGAAATCGTAGAAGCCGTTCGCCGACAGCACCTTCAGGTCGACGTTCAACGCCATCACCGCGGCGAGGTCACCGGCCGTGTAGAGGATCACGTTCCCCTGCGCATCGATGCCCTGCTGCGCGCCGGTCGGGTCGATGTGGCTGAAATCCCAGTTCTGGAACGCCTGGTCGTTCAGGTCCGTGAACGCGGAATTCGACGTGAACTTCAGCTGCTCGTTCAGGTAGCTGTTCCACATCGCCGTATAGACGCCCGTCACGGCCGTCATCGTCGGATCGTTGCCGCCCGAATTCGGGTCGATCTTGCCGGCGATACCCGACGAGATCCCGGTCACGCGGCCGTCGTACGAACCGAGCGCGAGCCCCTGCGCATGCAGCAGCGTCGTCAGGAACAGCGAATTGCCGCGCGCGTCGTAGCCGGCGATATTCAGCCCCCACGACTGCAGCGTCGCCGTATCGATGCCCGTGTATTGCGACAGTTTCTGCACGGTGGCCGGGTTCGCATGCGGCACCGCGCGCAGCGCGCTCAGGTAGTCGGTGCGCGCGAACTGCGCGACCTCCTCGACGAACGCGCCGAGATCGCTCGGCGGCGGCTTGATGCCGAGTTTCTTGTGATACCACGCATCGGCCGCGGCGGTCGGCAGCGTACCGACCGGGTTGCCGGCCTGCCGGTAGTCGAGGATCGACGATTGCAGCGTGACGCCGTTCAGGTCGACGCCGTCCTCGTGCAGCTTGTACGCGAGCACGCAGCTGCGCGCGGTGCCGTACGATTCGCCGAACAGGTATTTCGGCGAATTCCAGCGGTTGTTCTTCGTCAGGTAGCGCTTGATGAACTGCTTCAGCGAATTCGCATCCTGGTCGACGCCCCAGAAGTCGCGGTTCTTGTTCGGCGCGACGGCCGCCGAATAGCCGGTGCCGACCGGGTTGATGAACACCAGGTCGCTGTGGTCGATCATGCTGTCCGGGTTGTCTTCGATCTGGTACGGCGCGGGCGGCGTGAAGCCCGGCATCGACGTCTTGATGCGCTTCGGCGCGAATGAGCCGAGCAGCACGAACACCGACGACGAACCGGGCCCGCCGTTGTAGAAGAACGTCACGGGCCGCGTTTCCTCCTTCGCGCCGTCGGCCGTGAACGCGACGTAGAAAATCTTCGCGGCCGGCTGCGAACTGCTCGGATCGACGGTCACCAGATGGCCGACCGTCGCCGTGTACGCGATGCGTTTCCCGTCGATCAGGATCGTGTGGTGCGTGATCGCGGCCGCCTCGGTCGTGTCGGTCACCGAATCGTCCGGGCCGTTGCCGTACGCGACCGGGTCGAAGAACGGCTGGTCGCGGCCGTGGCTCAGCGCGACCGGGTTGATGGTCGGCGGCACGCCATGCGAATTGTGGTCGCCGTGATGCAGCGGATACACGCCGCCGGAAGATGCGGAATCGATGCCCATCGTGCTGCTCCTGGAGGTGAAAAAAGACGCGGGCAGACCACCCGCGTCGAACGGAAAGGCGTGCGCCGGCGCGTCAGCTCGACGGCTTGCGCGCGAGGATCGTGGCGAGCTGCGCGCCGTTCGGGCTGCCGAGGCCCGTGCACGCGTCCCAGCCCGACGCGGCCGCATAGGTGCCGTTCGATCCTTTCGTGATGTCGCGCAGCGCGTCCGGATGCTTGTACAGCACCGGATTGATCCAGCCGGCCGACGCGCCGGCCGCCGCATTGATCCGCGCGATCAGCGCGGCCCACAGCGGCGCGACCGCGCTCGTGCCGCCCATCACCGCGGGCGTGCCGGCCACCGACACTTCGTAGCCCGTCTGCGGCGACGCGTCGCCGGCGACGTCCGGCACGCCGCGCTTCGCGAGCGGCGTGCTGCTGCCGTCGGCGCGCGCGACGTTCAGCCCCTGCTGCCACGCCGGCAGGTCGAACAGCGCACTGACGCCGCCGCCACCCGCGCCGCCGCCCGACGCCTCGTCGTTCCACGTGACCTCGCTGCGAATGCCCTGCCCGGGCAGCGCGTCGAGCTGCGTGCCGCCGCAGCCGAGCACGTACGGGCTCGACGCGGGGAAGTCGACGTGATCGGCGCCATCCTGCAACCCGTCGCCCGAGCCGCTGTCGCCGGACGCCGCGCAGACGGTGATGCCCTGCGCGGCGGCCGCCTGCAGCACGCGGTTGAACGCGTGTGCGGACTGCGCCTGCCAGATCGCTTCCGGGCCGCCCCAGCTGATCGAGATCACGGACGGCTGGTTCGTCTTGTCGGTCACGGCCGCGTTGACGGCCTGGATGAAGCCTGCGTCGCTGTTCGGCGCGAAGTAGACGGCGATCTTCGCGGCCGGTGCGATCGCGCCGGCGATTTCGATGTCGAGCGCGACTTCGCCGTCCGGGCCGTTCGGCTCGCCGGTCGGCGCATTGCGGCCGGTGCCGACGTTCACGTCGACAAGCTTGGGCGGTGTCGTGATGCCGAGCCCGCGGAAATACTGCTGGATGTCGGCCGCGCGATAGCCGCCGCCGAGCTCGATGATCGCGATGCATTGCCCGGCGCCGTCGCCGGCCGGAAAGTCGTACAGCGACGCAAGCTGGATCGGCGTGAACGTGACGGCCGCCGCGCCGCGCGCCGGCTTGAACGGCGGACGAAAGCGGAAGTGCGGCCGCGCCTGCGGGCGACTGTCGAGGCCGAGCACCGCCGTCACCGCATCGCCGAGCTCGTCGGGCAGCGCGATCGGGCCCGAGCGGCCGCGGTACTGGCCGATCGAACGATGCTCGAAACGCTCGAGCTTCACGCTGAACGCGGTTTCGAACTGCCTGATCGTGCCGGACAGCACGACGACGCTTTCGACCGGATCGACGCGATCGACCGTCAACTGGTGACGTCGCGCGAACGCCTCGGTCTTGCGGATGTCGTCGGGATTGGCGGAGAAACGCTGCGCGAACGCGTCGCGCGACACCGGTTTTGCGCGGGCGTCGCCGGTGGCGAGCTGGTGAACCAATGCATCGAGTTGCCCTTCTTCCTGCCGCCGCAACATGATCGTGACGTGAATGCGTTCTGCCGGATCGCACTGGCCGAGGCACTTGGACTCGGCCACGATGCGGGGCTCACGGTCGGCTTGAAGATGCCTTGCCATGTTCAGACCCTCCTTGGTACCGCGTTGCACGGAACAGCCAGGAAATCGGACATAGCCTGCGGAAGACGGTTCCGTTCGGTCAGTCGGTTCGCGACAGCGCGTGTGCGACCGCGCGAAGTTAAAGGAAGTTTAGAACAGTCAGACGATTTGCGCGCACGCCCTGCTGCGGCAAGGCATGCGCGCGAAGGCCGGCATTGCGCGCGGCCTGCATTGATCCCTCACGGCGCGCCGCAGGGCCGATCGGCCCGCGCGGCGACCATGCCGCGACGACGCTCAGTCCATCGACAGCCGCAGCGCGAACCCGATCAGCGCCGCGGAAAAGGTCCAGCGCTGCACCGTCTGCGCGAGCGGATGCGCACGCATCCACGCCGCGATGCGCGACGCGCCGAACACGCACGCGAGGTCGAAGCACACGCCGGCCGCCACCAGCAGCGCGCCGAGCTCGAACATCTGCCAGACGACCGGCCCGGCCTCGGGCCGCACGAACTGCGGCAGCAGCACCGAGCAGAACAGCAGCGCCTTCGGGTTCAGCAGGTTGGTCAGCAGCCCCTTCACGAACGACTGCCGCAACTCGCCCGCCGCCGCGTCGCCGTCGCCGAGCGCGAACACCGGCGAGCGGAACACCTGGATCGCGACATACGCGAGATAGAGCGCGCCGCCGTAGCGGATCACTTCGTACAGCCACGGCGCGCTACGGATCAGCGCCGCGACGCCGCATGCCGACAGCGTCACGTGCGCGGTGCGCGCGAGCGACAGGCCGGCTGCCGCCGCCATCCCCGGCCGCACGCCGCGGCCGATGCTGGTCTGCAGCACGAGCGCCATGTCGGGCCCCGGCACCGCATAAATGGCCGCCAGCGCGGCGAGATAAATCAACAGCAAATGCGTGGAAATCATGGTCCGCCCCCGTCCTCCAATGACGATATGTTGCCGCTGAAGGAGGAGGGATTATTGGCCATCTTTGGCCGAGGCTTGGCGATTCGTGGGGGAATCCGCCACAATCCTCCGGTCAGAACAAGGATTCCGCCAACATGATCGACCTCGACAAAACCGACCGCGCGATCCTCGCTGCGGTGCAACGCGACGGCCGGCTGCCGATCGCACGGCTCGCCGAATCCGTGGGCCTGTCCGAGACGCCTTGCGCCCGGCGCCTCAAACGTCTCGAAAACGACGGCTACATCGAGCGCTATCGTGCGCAGCTGTCACGCCAGGCGCTCGGCTTCGGCGTGGTCGCGTTCGTGCTCGTGCGGTTCGCGACGCACGACCGCAAGGTCGCCGACCGGTTCGAACGGGAAGTGCTCGGCATCGAGCGGATTCTCGCGTGCCACAACGTCGCGGGCACGGCCGATTACCTGCTGCAGGTGGTCGCGCGCGACCTCGACGACTACGGCACGTTCCTGCGCGATTCGCTGCGGATGCTGCCGGGCGTGACGTCGATCGAATCCGCGCTGTCGCTGCGCGAGGTGAAGCACGACGCGGGTTTGCCGGTGCCGTGATGCGCGCCGGGCCGGCCAGCCCGGCCGGCCGCAACGCTCGTTCACATTGCCGGCTGCGCCGGTGTCATGCGACGTCCGGCGCTTGATGCGCGCGCTCGAGATCCTCGAGGAACGCCTCCACGAGCGGATTCCCGCGCCCGTTGCGCGCGACGACCATGTGGAACGTCACGTCGTAGCGCAGTTGCTCCGGATTGAGCGGCGCGAGCAGCCCCTGCGCGACGTACGGCGCCGCGAAATGCTGCGGCAGGTAGCCGAGATGGTGGCCGGACAGGATCAGCAGCGCGACGGCCTCCATGTTGTCGGCGGTCGCGGTCACGCGGTCGGGCGTCGTCGACAGTTGCGCCTCGGGCAGCGGATACGAGCGCCACGCCCATTCGAAGCCCGCGACGTCGGCCGGCGTCAGCGTGCCCGCGCCGTCGAACAGCGGATGGCCGCGGCCGCAATACGCGACCTGACGCTCGATGAACAGCGGCGTGTAATGCAGCGACGGCACGCGGTGCCAGAAATAGCCGACCGCGATCTGGATCTCGTCGCTCAGCAGCTTCTCCTCGAGATCGCCGGGCGCGCGCACCGAAATCGAGAAGCGCACGGCCTCGTCGCGCGTGCGGAACGCGGCGATCGCCTCGGCGATCCGCGCATTCTGGCTCACCGGCGTATGGCCGATCAGGCCGATGTTCAGCGTGCCGACCAGCTGGCGGTCCATGTGCCGCGCGGCCATCCCGAATTCGTCGAGCGCCGCGAGCAGCTTGCGGCTCATCGCGTGGAACCGCTCGCCCTTCGGCGTGAGCCGGAAGCCGCTGCGGCCGCGTTCGCAGAGCCGGTAGCCGAGCCGCGTCTCGAGCGACGACAGTTGCGCGCTGATCGTCGACTGGCCGACGTTCAGCACCGCCTGCGCGGCCGACACGCCGCCCGCGTCCGTGACCGCGAGAAACACGCGGATCAACCGCAGATCGAGGGTCGACAGATTCCCCAGCACGTTCATCCCCTTCCATACATCGATGAAAATCGATGTTTACGTCGATATCTTCGCATTCTTCTTTCCCGGCGGAGCGCGTAAAACTGTGCGCCAAGCCGCGTCGCATGATACGGCAACCCCACACTGGAAGAGACGCCCCATGAACGACCACACCCATTTCCAGCCGCTCGGCGGCAATGAAATGCCGCGCTGCGGCGGCATCGCGACGATGATGCGCCTGCCGCACGTGGCGAGCGCCGAAGGCCTCGACGCCTGTTTCGTCGGCGTGCCGTTCGACCTCGGCACGTCCAACCGCACCGGCGCGCGCTTCGGCCCGCGCCAGATCCGCACCGAATCCGTGCTGCTGCGCCCGTACAACATGGCCACGCGCGCAGCACCCTTCGATTCGCTGCAGATCGCCGACATCGGCGACGTCGCGATCAATCCGTACAACCTGCACGATTCGATCGCCCGCATCGAGGCCGCGTACGACGCGATTCTCGAGCACGACTGCAAGCCGATCACGCTCGGCGGCGACCATACGATCGCGCTGCCGATCCTGCGCGCGATCCACCGCAAGCACGGCAAGGTTGCATTGATCCACGTCGATGCACACGCCGACGTGAACGATACGATGATGGGTGAAAAGATCGCGCACGGCACGCCGTTCCGTCGCGCGGTCGAGGAAGGCCTGCTGCACGGCGACAAGGTCACGCAGATCGGCCTGCGCGGCACCGGCTACGCGGCCGAGGATTTCGACTGGTGCCGCGAGCAGGGCTTCCGCGTCGTCCAGGCCGAGGAATGCTGGAACAAGTCGCTCGCGCCGCTGATGGAAGAAGTGCGCGCGCGCATCGGCGACACGCCCGTCTACATCAGCTTCGACATCGACGGCATCGACCCCGCCTACGCGCCGGGCACCGGCACGCCGGAAATCGCGGGCCTCACGGTGCCGCAGGCGCTCGAGATCATCCGCGGCGCGAAGGGGCTGAACATCGTCGGCTGCGATCTCGTCGAAGTCGCGCCGCCGTACGACCCGTTCGGCACCACGGCGCTGCTCGGCGCGAACCTCGCGTACGAGCTGCTGTGCGTGCTGCCGGGCGTCGCGTACCGCGACTGATTCCCGCACCGCCATCTATTCCAAATCAGAGGATTCCAGAGGAGCACACACAAAGATGGGGACTTCCGTCAAGCAACCGAAGCGGGCAGCGCTCGCTTCGTTCGTCGGCACCACGATCGAGTGGTACGACTTCTATAGTTACGCGACCGCCGCCGCCATCGTATTCGGGCCGCTGTTCTTTCCCGGCGAAAACCGCTTCATCAGCCTGCTCGCGTCGTTCGGCTCGTTCGCGGTCGGCTTCTTCGCGCGGCCGCTCGGCGGCGTGCTGTTCGGCTATCTCGGCGACCGCTTCGGCCGCAAGCGGTCGCTGCTCGCGACGCTGATGCTGATGGCCGTGTCGACGGTCGCGATCGGCCTGCTGCCGACCCACGCGCAAGCCGGCGTGGTCGCACCGATCCTGCTCGTGCTGATGCGCGTGCTGCAAGGCATCGCGGTCGGCGGCGAATGGGGCGGCGCGGTACTGCTGGCCGGCGAGCACGCGCCGGAAGGCAAGCGTACGTTCTTCGCGTCGTTCGCGCAGCTCGGCAGCGCGAGCGGCCTGATCCTGTCGATGCTCGCGTTCGGCGCGATCAGCACGCTGTCGAAGGACGACATGATGAGCTGGGGCTGGCGCGTGCCGTTCCTCGCGAGCGCCGTGCTGCTGGTCGTCGGCTTCGTGATCCGCGCGAGCGTGTCCGAGTCGCCCGAGTTCGAGGAAGTCAGGAAGAGCGGCAACACAGCGCGGAACCCGGTGCGCGAAGCGCTCAAATACTGGCCGCTGCTGCTGCTCGCGATCGGCGCGAACGTGTACGGGATCGCCGGCGTGTATTTCAGCAATATCTTCATGATCAGTTATGCGACGCAGTTCCTGTCGCTCGACCGGTCGATGGTGCTGCATTGCATGACGATCGTCGCGGTGCTGCAGTTCGTCGTGCAGCTCGCGGCCGCGTTCCTCGCGCAACGCTTCGGCACCACGCGCGTGCTGCTGATCACCGGCGCCTGGGCGATGATCGTCCCGTTCGTGATGCTGCCGCTCGTGCACCTCGGCACGCCGGTGTCGATCACGGTCGGCGTCGGCCTCGCGACGCTCGCGGAATCGGGCTACTACTCGGTGGTCGCGGGCTTCGTCAGCGGCATCTTCGTCGCGCGGATCCGCTATACGGCGATCTCGATCGCGTACCAGGTGTGCGGCGCGCTCGCCGGCGGCCTCACGCCGCTGGTGGCGACCGTCATCGCGCAGAACACCACGCCGCACTGGTGGCCGCTCGCGATCCAGTACGCGAGTGCCGCCGTGCTGTCGTCGCTGTGCGTGTGGCTGATCTCGCGCCGGGTCAGCATCGACGATGCGGGTGCACCCGGCAAGACGGACGAGGTGCTGCCGCGCGGCACGCGCACCGCGTAACGCCCGGCGCATCGCGCAAATGCACGCATGACGAAAGCGGCCCGCTTCTGCGGGCCGCTTTTTTTGCCGTCGCGATCGTTGATCGCGACGGTGCCGCACGGTGCTTGCCGCGTGGCTACCGCACCTGATTGCGCAGCGTCTTCGCAGCCGCGACCATGTTCGTCAGCGCCGGAATCACTTCCCCCCACTGACGCGTCTTCAGCCCGCAATCCGGGTTCACCCACAGGCGTTCCGCCGGAATCCGTTCAGCCGCCTTCCTCATCAGGCCGACGATGTGATCCTGCGTCGGGATGTTCGGCGAATGGATGTCGTACACGCCCGGCCCGATTTCGTTCGGATACTTGAAGTCGTCAAATGCATCGAGCAGCTCCATGTCCGAGCGCGACGTCTCGATCGTGATCACGTCCGCGTCCATGTCGGCGATCGACGCGATGATGTCGTTGAACTCCGAATAGCACATGTGCGTGTGGATCTGCGTATCGTCCTGCACGCCATTCGCGGTGATGCGGAACGACTCGACCGCCCACTTCAGGTATTCGCTCCACTGCGCGCGGCGCAGCGGCAACCCTTCGCGCAGCGCCGCTTCGTCGATCTGGATCACGCGCACGCCGGCCTGCTCGAGATCGAGCACTTCGTCGCGGATCGCCAGCGCAAGCTGGTAGCACGACACCGAGCGCGGCTGGTCGTCGCGCACGAACGACCAGTTCAGGATCGTCACGGGGCCGGTCAGCATCCCCTTCATCGGCTTGTTCGTCAGCGACTGCGCATAGGTGATCCACTCGACCGTCATCGCCTTCGGGCGGCTGATGTCGCCGAACAGGATCGGCGGCTTCACGCAGCGCGAACCGTACGACTGCACCCAGCCGAACTGGCTGAACGCGTAGCCGTCGAGTTGTTCGCCAAAGTATTCGACCATGTCGTTGCGCTCGGCTTCGCCGTGCACGAGCACGTCGAGTTCGAGCGATTCCTGTTCGCGGACGCTGCGTTCGATCTCGGCCTGCATCGCCGTGCGATAGCCGGCTTCGTCCAGCGTGCCGGCCTTGAACCGGCTGCGCGCCTGGCGGATTTCGGCGGTCTGCGGGAACGAGCCGATCGTCGTCGTCGGGAACGCCGGCAGGTTCAGGCGCGCCGACTGCTTCGACGCACGCTGCGCATACGGGCTCGCGCGGTTGCCGAGCCGCGCGTCGATGCGGGCGATCGCGGCCTTCACCGCCGGATTGTTCACGCGCGGCGAGCGGCGGCGCGACTCGATCGCGGCGGCATTCGCGGCGAGCGCGTCGGCCACCTTGTCGCGGCCTTCGTTCAGGGCGGTCGCGAGCACCTTCAGCTCGTCGAGCTTCTGCAGCGCGAACGCGAGCCATGAGCGGATTTCCGCGTCGAGCTTCGCCTCGTTCGCGAGATCGACCGGCACGTGCAGCAGCGAGCACGACGGCGCAAGCCACAGCCGGTCGCCCAGTTGCTTCGCGAGCGGCTCGAGCCAGTCGAGCGTCGCGTTCAGGTCCGTCTTCCAGATGTTGCGGCCGTTGATCGCGCCGATCGACAGCACGCGTTCGGGCGGCAGCTCACGCACCAGCGCGTCGACTTCGTCGCGTGCGTTGATCGCGTCGATATGCAGGCCGTCGACCGGCAGCGACGCCGCGAGCGTCAGGTTGTCCTGAAGCTGGCCGAAATACGTGGCGAGCAGCAGCTTGATGCGGCGCGTTTCGAGCGCCGCATACGCGGTGCGGAATGCCTGGCGCCATTCGGCATCGAGCTCGGTGACGAGAATCGGCTCGTCGATCTGCACCCATTCGACGCCCTGCGCGGTCAGCGTGTCGAGCAGCGCGCCGTACACGGGCAGCAGCTTCGGCAACAGCGCGAGGCGATCGGAATCGTCCTTCGCCTTGCCGAGCCACAGGTACGTGACGGGGCCGAGAATCACCGGCTTCGCATTCACGCCCTGCGCGTTCGCTTCGGCCAGTTGCTGCAGCAGACGCGACGGATCGAGCGAGAAGTTCGTGTCCGCATGGAACTCCGGCACGATGTAGTGATAGTTCGTGTCGAACCACTTCGTCATTTCGCCGGCCGCGACCCCGCCGCAGCACGCGGCGCGCGCCTCCGCCGACTGCGCCGACCGGCCGCGCGCGACGCGGAAAGCGTTGTCGAGCGCATCGCCGTGGAAATCCTGCACACGCTTCGGCAGGTTGCCGAGCGTGAAGCTCATGTCGAGCACCTGGTCGTAGAACGCGAAATCGCCGATCGGCGCGAGATCGAGGTCGCGCTGGTCGTGCCAGTGGCGCCGGCGCAGTTCGGCGCCGAGCGCCTTCAGTTCGTCGCGCGACGATTCGCCCTTCCAGTAGCGTTCGAGACCGAACTTGAGTTCGCGCTTCGCGCCGATGCGCGGAAAACCGAGGTTGTGTGTCGTGACCATGAAGCTGCCGTCCAGAGAAAAATGAAGATCCGGCAGCCATCATAGGGATTTCAAACCATGAAATAAAATGGCATTATTTCATTCAACCATTAACATTCTTCATGTATTCGTCGGGTGTGCGCAAGCCATGCTGGAACGATTCCATCTCGTCGTCATTCGTGAAGTCGAGCGTCAGGGCTCGCTGACCGCGGCGGCCCATGCGCTGCACCTCACGCAGTCGGCCCTCAGTCATACCGTCAGGAAAATCGAGCAGCAGCTCGGCACGCCGATCTGGGACCGCGAAGGCCGCGGCCTGCGGCTCACGCAGGGCGGGCAGTATCTGCTGAAGCTGGCGAACCGGCTGCTGCCGCAGTTCGAGCTCGCCGAGGAACGGATGAAGCAGTACGCGAAGGGCGAGCGCGGCACGCTGCGTATCGGGATGGAGTGCCATCCGTGCTACCAGTGGCTGCTGAAAGTCGTGTCGCCGTACCTGTCGCGCTGGCCCGACGTCGACGTGGACGTGAAGCAGCGCTTCCAGTTCGGCGGCATCGGCGCGCTGTTCGGTTACGACATCGACGTGCTCGTGACACCCGATCCGCTGAACAAGCCGGGGCTGCGCTTCGATCCCGTGTTCGACTACGAACAGGTGCTGGTGGTCGCGGATTCGCACCGGTTCGCGAATGCCGACTACGTGACGCCCGAGCAACTGACCGACGAGATCCTGATCACGTACCCGGTCGAAACCGACCGGCTCGACATCTACAACCAGTTCCTGACGCCGGCCGGCATCGTGCCGAGGCGGCACAAGTCGATCGAGACGACCGACATCATGCTGCAGATGGTCGCGAGCGGACGCGGCGTGGCCGCGCTGCCGCGGTGGCTCGCCGACGAGTATGCGGACCGGATGCCGGTCGTGCCGGTCAAGCTCGGCAAGAACGGCATCGCGAAACAGATCTTCCTCGGCATCCGCGAAGCGGATGCCGCGATCGACTATCTGGCCGCGTTCGTCGCGCTGGCGCGCGAATCGACGTGGAGCGCGCCGCGCATGCTGCGCTAGGCGCGCCCGCCTGGCCCGCGTCAGGCGGCGCGAATGCCGGTGCCGGTGCGTTCGCCGCGTTCGACCCACGCACCGAACAGCAGGCCGATCGTCGTCCACATGATCACCTGCATGCCGATGGCCGCCACGCGGAACTTCCACAGCAAGGCCGCCGGGAAATCGGCCGGCAACTCGCTGACCGACGGCAGCCCGATCTGCACGGCCGCGATGATCGCGACAAACACGAGCCCGGCGACGATCGACGCGTTCCACTGCCCGAGCTTTGCCACCAGATGGCGGCGCACGCTGACCGAGAACACCATCGTCGCGATCGAGATCGCGATCATCAGGAAGAACAGGCCCGTGCGATAACCGATCGTGTCGGGGTCGCCGACCGACGGCGGATTGGCCGGGTACTTGAGGTTCGGCACGATCACGAGCGCGACGAACGCCGCCAGCGCGAGCCACGCGGCCAGCGGCCGTGCCGGCAGGCGGCTGCCGCGTCCGTACGCATACGCGAAGACCAGCGAAAACAGCCCGCCGAATGCCGCGCCGTAGGTCACGACGCCCGTCAGTAGCCCGAGGCCGGCCTGCGTGTGGCGGCTGACCAGTTCCGGCTCCGGTGCCTCGCCTTGGGCGGCGGCGGTTTTCTCTTCGAGGGCGATCGCCTGATCGACCTGCGGTTCGCCGACGACTTTCGCGAAACCGAACGTGAGGAGGCCCGCGGCGATGCCTGCGAGCATCCCGCGCATGAGCAGCTTTCCGACCATCTTTTACTCCGCGTCAGTGGCAGGGAAAGCCGAGCAGATGGCGGCCGTCGTGGACGAATTCGTGGACATACATGCCCGGCACGAGCGACGTCGCGCCCTGTTCCGCACCGACGAAATACAGGGCGAGCAGCAGGATCAGGCCGACGAACACGGCCCACGGCAACAGCTCACGGACGGGGATGGGTGCCGGCACGACCGCCGGCTTCAGCACTGCTTCGCTCATGGATGCACCTCAGGGGAATCGCGCCCCGACAAATGATGGATGGGTACGAAGGCAGGTCTGGCTTCCGGGATCATCGATTCCCCGGTTACAGTGGCGCGACCGCGCCGGAATTGCACCGGCTTCCGCGCTTCGTATCGGGCGAATTGTACGCGCGAACGTTCGCGTATTGAAGCGACGACAGATGGGCAAGCGCGCCCCGCTCCGGATCATCCGACCACCGACATGAACCTGCATGCCTCGCTGCGCCTGATCGCGCACGCCTCGACCCGCGCGATGCGCACCGGCACGTTTCCCGACGACGATCCGCTCGACGCGCGCGGGCTTGCCGAAGCCGCCGCGCTGCACGGCCGGTGGACGGCCATCGCCGGCTCGCTCGTGCTGTGCAGCCCGGCACGCTGCGCAACGCAGACCGCCGACGCACTCGGGCTGCACGCCGACATCGACGACGCGCTGCGCGACATCGACTACGGCGACTGGCGAGGCAAGCGGCTGCACGATCTCGCACGCGATCTGCCTGACGAACTTGCCACGTGGATCGGCACGCCGTCCGCGTCGCCGCATCGCGGCGAATCGTTCGACGCCGCCGCACGTCGGGTCGGCACGTGGTTCGACGGGTTGCCGCGCGAGCGCGACGTCATCGCGATCACGCATGCGCCGATCGTCCGCGCGGCCATCGCGCATGTGCTGCGGATGGACCACGCCGCGGCCGCGCGTCTCGACGTTGCGCCGCTGTCGTGCACGACGTTCGTCGCGTCGCCGGCCGGCTGGACGTTGGCGGCGACGGATGATGAGCAGCGCGATACCGGCGCGTAAGCCGCTGTCGTGTTCACTATGTGAGTGATCGACGCGACTCGCTGCCTCGCATGCCGCCACTCGCCTTACATCCCCGTAAGACACACCGTTCGTCGTCCCGACTGTCATCAAACTGACTGCTAGCCGCAGCTAGGATCGGACGCGGTTCCCTTACGAGATGCCGTCATGAATCAACCTGCTTCGTCCGCCCCGAACAATCCGGGCTCCGTCGCGCGCACCCGGCAGGTCGGCTATGCCGCCTTCCTGCTGGTGCTCGTGCTCGGCGCCGTCTATATCGCCACCCACCTGGTCGCCGATCTGGCGCCGGTCCGCGAAGGGACGCTGTTCCCGTACCTGCTGCTCGGCGCCGCCCTGCTGATCGCGCTGGGCTTCGAATTCGTCAACGGCTTCCACGACACCGCGAATGCGGTCGCGACCGTGATCTATACGCACTCGCTGACGCCGAACGTCGCGGTGATCTGGTCGGGCATGTGGAACTTCCTCGGCGTGATGGTCTCGAGCGGCGCCGTCGCGTTCGGCATCCTGCAGTTGCTGCCGGTCGAGCTGATCCTGCAGGTCGGCAGCGGCTCGGGCTTCGCGATGGTGTTCGCGCTGCTGATCGCCGCGATCGTGTGGAACCTCGCGACCTGGTATTTCGGGCTGCCGTCGTCGAGCTCGCATACGCTGATCGGGTCGATCATCGGCGTCGGGCTGATGAACCAGCTGATGCATGGGCCGTCCGGCACGAGCGGCGTCGACTGGGGCCAGGCGCTCGGGGTCGGCAAGTCGCTGCTGCTCTCGCCGATCGTCGGCTTCCTGTGCGCGTCGCTGCTGCTGCTCGTGCTGAAGGCGCTCGTGCGGATTCCGGAGCTGTACAAGGAGCCGCCGAAGGATCAGCCGCCGCCGTTCTGGATTCGCTGCCTGCTGATCCTCACCTGCACCGGCGTGTCGTTCGCCCACGGGTCGAACGACGGGCAGAAAGGGATGGGGCTCATCATGCTGATCCTGATCGGCACGGTGCCGACCGCGTATGCGCTGAACAAGGCCGTCACGCCCGCCGAATCGCAGACCTTCGTGGCGGTCGCGAACCAGGCGGCTGCGACGTTCGGGAAGTACACGAACGGCATCGCGCCGTCCGCGAACCCGCGTGCCGATGTCGAACACTACGTGCAGCACCGTGAACTGACACCCGCCGTGCTGCCGGCCGTCGCGCAGCTGTCCACGTCGCTCGCGACCGCCGTCGGCGCGTCGGGCTCGATGGCGGCCGTGCCGCAACGCGACGTCGACAACGTGCGCAACACGATGTACCTCGTGTCCGAGGCCATTCGCCTGATCGAGAAGTCGGGGCAACCCGCGTTCGCCGCCGCCGACAAGCTCGCGATCGACAACTACCGCAAGCAGCTCGACCACGCGACCAAGTTCATTCCGACGTGGGTGAAGGTCGCCGTCGCGATCGCGCTGGGCCTCGGCACGATGGTCGGCTGGAAGCGCATCGTCGTGACCGTCGGCGAAAAAATCGGCAAGCAGCATCTGACCTACGGACAAGGCGCATCGGCCGAACTCGTCGCGATGCTGACGATCGGCGCCGCCGACATGTACGGGCTGCCCGTGTCGACGACTCACGTGCTGTCGTCGGGCGTCGCGGGCACGATGGCGGCGAACGGCTCCGGGTTGCAATGGAGCACGGTGCGCAGCCTCGTTCTCGCGTGGGTGCTGACGCTGCCGGCGTCGATCGCGCTCGCGGCGGGGCTTTACTGGTTGTTCCGGTCGCTGGCCTGATTTGGGGACGCGGCGGGTGGCGGGCAGGAGCCGCCATCCGCCGCGATAGGCTGGATCTGGCGTTTCGTTACCTCTCCGCTTCCCCTTCTCCTCCGCCACCTCTCTGGTACCTCACCACATTCAGTGTGCCGATGCCGCAGCCCGCTTTTCGCTGTTTCATCATCCGAATTAAAGCGCAAGATCTGGAGCGTACCGGCGCATGGACGCCGCTAGACTGGGTTCATCAACTTCCATCGTGGACTCGACCGTGCGCGACTGCACGGCCCCACACCGCCGATGCCCAGAGGTACGCCCGTGAACATTGCCGATCTGCAACCTGCCGTCGAATCGCTGGACATCGCGCAACGCGTCGACACCCTCGACTGGCCGACGGTCGAGGGCGAACTCGATCGCTACGGATGCGCGCGCGTACCGGGCCTGGTGTCGGCAAGCGAATGCGATGCACTCGCGTCGCTCTATCCGTACGATGCACTCTATCGTTCACGTGTCGTGATGGCCCGGCACGGCTTCGGCCGCGGCGAATACAAGTATTTCGCGTATCCGTTGCCTGCGGTCATCGCCGAGCTGCGCGCGACGCTCTACCCGCATCTCGCGCCGATCGCTAATCGCTGGAACCAGGCACTCGGAGTCGACGTTCGTTATCCGAAGGAGCATGCGACGTTCCTCGATCGCTGCCATGCGGCGGGACAGACGCGAGCGACGCCGCTGATCCTCCAATACGGCGCCGACGACTACAACTGCCTCCATCAGGACCTGTACGGCGAGCACGTGTTTCCGCTGCAGGTCGCGATCCTGCTGTCGGCGCCGGGCCGCGATTTCAGTGGTGGGGAGTTCGTGTTGACGGAACAGCGACCCCGCATGCAGTCGCGCGCGGAAGTGGTGCCGCTGACACAAGGCGACGCCGTGATCTTCGCGGTGCACGGCCGGCCGGTGCAGGGAACCCGCGGCGTCTATCGCGTCAACTTGCGCCACGGCGTCAGCCGGATTCGAAGCGGCCATCGCCACACGATCGGCATCATCTTCCATGATGCGCAGTAGCGGGAATCGGGACGACGGCGCTACTGTCGTCCGCATATCGCATTCGGCCTTGATGCTCGTTCCGGCACCGCACGTCATTGTCCGGAGAGCGCGGCGGTCCAGCATGGTTGCGCGGCAGGCCCATTCGCCCGCGGTGACGGCAAACCGGTTACGCTGACCGTCAAGCGATCGCTACCGTGACGAATCGGCGCCTCGGGTGAGCGCCCAAAAACAAGCTCACTCACTGGTTGCACCGCCAATTCGATTTGCAGTCGGGCCTATCCTCGCGCTATGTTGGCCCGCAGCCGGTCGCCAGCATTGGAAGCCAGCCGTGCATAGCCCGGCAACGTCAGCAGCGCGAGCACGCCCGCCGCGACGAACGCCCAGCGGAAATCGTCGAGCACGTAGTGCATGCCGGCCGCATCGCCGCGCACCAATGCCGCTAGCCGCAGCGACAATGCGCCAAATGCGATCCCCATTCCGATCGTCATCTGCTGCGCGGCGCTCCACAGCGTGCTGGCCGCGCTCGTCTGGTGAGACGGGATATCCGCATAGGCCAGCGTCGCGAGCGTCGTGAACTGCATCGACCGCGTGAGCCCGTAGACGAATACGACGAACAGCGTGATCGCCAACGGCGTCGACGCAGTGAGCCAGCCGCATGCGATCGTGAAGATGCCGACGATCGTCACGTCGACGAGCGCGACACGCCGAAAGCCGTAACGGTCGAGGATCCACGATGTCCCCGCCTTCATCCCGAGATTGCCGAGCGCGCTCGCGAGCAGCAGCAGGCCTGACTGAAACGGCGACAGCCCGAAGCCGATCTGGAACAGCAGCGGCAGCAGGTACGGGACGGCGTTGATCGCCATCCGCGTAATCGAACCGGTGATCACCGTCACCGAGAACGTCGGCACCTTCAGCGTCGTGAAATCGAGCAGCGGATGCGCGCTGTGTCGCGCATGCAGCCACGCGGCGATGCCGAACAGCACGCTTGCGCCCACCAGGACACCCGCGCGCGTGAAGTCGACATCCTGCTGCCCGGCCGCTTCCGTGCCGATCAGCAGGCACGTCAATGCGCCACCGGCCAGTACGAAGCCGACCCAGTCGAGCGGCCGTTGCTCGTCGGCCCGCGTATTCCGGACGATCAGCCAGGTACAAACGAGTGCGGCAAGACCGAACGGGACGTTCAACAGGAAGATCCATCGCCATGACGCGTAGGTCGTGATGAAGCCGCCGATCGGCGGCCCGACGACGGGCGCGACGATGCCCGGCCACGTGATCGTCGCGATCGCGCGCATCAGTCTCGCCTTCTCGGTACTGCGCACGACGATCATCCGGCCGACCGGCACCATCATTGCCCCGCCGACACCCTGCAGCAGCCGCGCAGCCGTGAACGACATCACCCCTTCGGACAGCCCGCACAGCACCGACGCGCCGGTAAAGACGACGATCGCACTCGCGAAGACGGTACGCGAACCATAGCGGTCCGCGATCCAGCCGCTGATCGGAATGAACACCGCCAGCGCCAGCATGTACGCCGTCATCCCGAGACTCAGCGCATTCGGTCCGACGCCGAACGAGCTGGCCATTTGCGGCAGCGCAGTCGCGATCACGGTCGTGTCGAGGTACTCCATGAAGAACGTCGCGGCGACGAGATACGGCAAGAAGTCGGTCGTCCGACCACTTTGGGCGGGGCTGTCAGTCATGAACGATGCAGGAGACGGAAGGCCAAAGACGCCGATCGCCGGGGATGCAGACACGCACCTGCGAATCGGGACGAACGGCGATATTACCCCGAAGGGCTTGCTCTCCGCTCTGTCGAGCATGCCGGGCGAATGAACTTTATGCGCATAGATTTTTTATGACGATTTCGCGCTGTGCTCGCGGAGTGAGCACTTGATGTGGCACACCGAAGCGTCGGGAGATGAAGCGAGGGCTTTCGTCAGGAAGCGGCATTTATCAATCATCGTCGATCAACATCGCTCATCACCGGCCATCACAGCTATCGGCGCTGGATGTGCAGCATTAGCTGGAACCGGCCCGAAGAGGGATAGGTCCGATTGGCAAAAGGAAGTGGCGGGAGATGCCGGACGGCACGAACAGCGAGTGTGGAACTGGCGGGCTCGGCGCTCCGATTGATTGCGTCAGCGGGGAGCCAGCGGACGTAGCCTTGGCAACGCTTCGCCGCACGATTTTTCTGGTGCGCCAATGCAAAAACCCCCGCCTTTCGAGCGGGGGTTTCTGGCTTAGGGAGCCTGACGATTACCTACTTTCACACGGGAATCCGCACTATCATCGGC
>NZ_QKZF01000026.1:0-93313 GCF_003253915.1 Burkholderia sp. 28_3 | reverse complement strand
TCAAGCTGAAATTAAATGGGCTGAGTCCCGTGCAATACAGGACTCAGCCCTTGGCCGCTTAGCTTTTAACCGTCCAACTTCGTGGGGTCAGTTCAATCAGCGGTCGGTTTTTTTGCAGCATGCGCGCGAACGCAACGCTTACTTGAGCGTGACGGGCACGCTGAAGTACTTCTTCGCGAGGTTGTCGATCGTGCCGTCGGCCTTCAGTTCCTTCAGCGCCTGATCGAGCGCCGTCTTCAGCGCCGCGTCGTTCTTGCGCAGGCCGAAGCCGACGCCCGAGCCGAGGATCTCGGTGTCGCTGACCGTGCCGCCCGCGAACGCGAAACCCTGGCCTTGCGGCTTCGTCAGGAAGCCCTTCGAGCCGGCTTCCGAATCCTGGAAGGTCGCGTCGAGACGGCCCGACTTCAGGTCGGCATACGCCAGATCCTGCGTCTGGTACGGCACGACTTCAACGCCGGCCGGCGCCCACTTCTTCTTCGCGTACGCTTCCTGGATCGTGCCCTGCAGCACGCCGACGCGCTTGCCCTTCAGCGATTGCGGGGTCGGCAGCAGGCCGCTGCCCTGCTTCGCGATCAGCTGGTTCGGAATCGTG
This sequence comes from Burkholderia sp. 28_3, assembly GCF_003253915.1. Classification (NCBI taxonomy): domain Bacteria; kingdom Pseudomonadati; phylum Pseudomonadota; class Betaproteobacteria; order Burkholderiales; family Burkholderiaceae; genus Burkholderia; species Burkholderia sp. 28_3. Next base: position 92,721 of record NZ_QKZF01000026.1, on the reverse strand, counting down.
TAGATCGGATCGGTGAACGCGATAGCGTGCTTGCGCTGGTCGGTGATCGTCATGTCCGAGTTGATCGCGTCGAACTTGCGCGCCTGCAGCGCCGGGATCAGGCCGTCGAAGTCGTTCTCGACCCACACGCACTTGGTCTTCAGCTTCGCGCACACCGCGTTGCCGATGTCGATGTCGAAGCCGGTCAGCTTGCCGTCGGGCGTCTTGTATTCGAACGGTGCGTACGAGGCCTCGACGCCGAACCGGATCTCCTTCAGATCCGCGGCAAACGCGCTGCCTGCCGCCACGGCCGATGCCGCCACCACCGCATGCGCGGCCACTTTACGCCAATCCAACTTCATCTGGTGTTCTCCTCGATACTCGAATGTTCCGGAACTACGGGCGCTTGCATCATTGCAGGGTCGGATGACCACGACAATGCGGCTGCCGCGCCGTGATGCGGCGCAACAGCCGCAAGGCCGCGATTGTACCAATCCGCGCGGCCCGATATGGCAAAGCGGGCGGCGCGACGCGATGCTGCGCTGCGTGCCCGGCGGCCGCCGCGCGCCCCGTCGAACTTGCAAGACGGTGTCGCAAATACGCAAGCGTGGCGCGTGCGCCGGCCGTGCGGCGTGCGGGCGTTATCGCAAAAAAATGAACGGGCCGCGGAGCGATGCGCAAGCCGAGCGTCGCCACGGCCTGCCGATCGCGCGTCGATCAGACGAGTGCGGCGATCGTCTCGCGTGTCGTATCGATCACGAGCAGGCCCGCGCGCAGGCCCGGCTTCACGGTCGGGTTCGGAAAGACGATCCGTTCCTCGTCGTGCGTCACCGTGTAGCGGTAGTCGCCGTCCTGCGCGAGCACCGTTCCGCGCGCGAACGCGGTGAAGTTCGCGACGTCGGCCGCGACGAACAGCTCGAGCGCGTCGCTCTGCTTCGTGATCTGGTCGATCACCGTGAAGACGCGCGGCAGCGACGGAAGGCCGCCCCCGGCGTCGACTTCCGCCCGCCCACCCGACACGAGCTTGCGCACCGCGCGGTCGGCCGGCGCGAAGCACGCCAGGTCGTTCTGGCCGAACGGCCGCACCTTGCCGAGTTCCAGCGTGCACGCGAGCGCGCCGCAATGCTCGGCCGTGAAATGCGAATACGTATTGCCCTTCGCCGTGTGCAGCAGCACGGCCGCGATGCGTGCATCGCCGAGCCATTCGATCATCGCGCGCGTCGGCGGCGTGCCCGTGTGCGGCAGCAGCGCGAACTGCTCGAACACCGATGCGCGAATCGCCGTATGCATGTCGATGTGCCAGCGTGCGCTGCCCGCCGGCGCCGCCGCGAAGAACGCGGCCGCGGCCGCTTCGAGCTGCGCGGCGCGCGGCGCTTCGCGGCTCGCGGGCACCTGCGCGTGACGGCCGCTGAACAGGCGGTTCAGGTCGTCGTCGAGATAGCGTTCGCCCGCGCGCATCGCCGGCACGTTGCCGAGCACGACGAGCAGCCGGCATGCGAGCGGCAGCGCACCCGCGGCGAGATCGCGCACCAGCATCGACAGCAGTTCGATCGGCGCCGTCTCGTCGCCATGCACGCCGGCCGACACGAGCACGCTCGCGCGCGCCGCGGCGTCGGCCGCCGCCGGTTCGAACGCGAGCAGCCCGTCGCCGAGCCATTGCCAGCGCACCGCGCCGCCCGCGCAGGCGCCGTCCTGTTCGGCCGGCGCGTCACCGGCCAGCGTGAACGCGAGAAAGTCGTCGAGCAGCGCGGCGGCCGGCATCCGTGCCTCAGCGCTGGAAGTCATACAGCGAACCGACGCGCAGGATCTGCGTGAGCTCGTCGAGCGCCGTGCGCGATTCGTCGAGCAGCGCCGGATCGGCGAGGTCTTCCGGTGCGAGGCGATCGCGATAGTGCTTGTCGATCCACGCGTCGAGCGACGCGAACAGCGTGTCGTTGATCCACACGTTCGACGTGACGGCCGCGCGCTCCGCTTCGTTCAGCACGACGCGCAGGCGCAGGCACGCCGGGCCGCCGCCGTTCTTCATGCTTTCGCGCAGGTCGAACACGAGCACGTCGTGAATCGGGCCGTTGCCGGCAGCAAGCTGGTCGAGATAGGCGGCGACGTTCGCGTTCTCGCGGCACTCCTGCGGCACGACGAGTACCTGCGAGCCGTCCGCGCGCGACAGCAGCTGGCTGTTGAACAGGTACGACGTCACCGCGTCGTTCACGCTCACCGCCGCGTCCGGCACTTCGATCACGTTCAGGCGCGCACCGCGTGCGTCGAGCGCGGCGGTCAGCGTATCGTAGATCGCCTGCTTGTTGACGAACGCGCGTTCGTGCGTGAACAGCGTGTCGCGGTTGCCGACCGAGATCACGTCGTTGTGGAACACGCCCGCGTCGATCACGTCCGGGTCCTGCTGTGCGTACACCGTCGCTTCCTCCGCGAGCCCGTGGCGATGCGCGACCGCGCGGCTCGCCTCGAAGGTCTGGCGGGCCGGGAAACGCTTCGGCTCGGGGCCGCGACGGTATTCGGCACGGCCGTACACGAAGAATTCGATGCCCGGCTTGCCGTATTCGGCGCAGAAGCGCGTGTGGTTCGCCGCGCCTTCGTCGCCGAGCGCCGGCGTGCCGGTCAGCGCTTCATGCACCGCGAAGTGCGCGGGGTCCGCAAACAGCGTCGACAGCGTGCGGCGCGTCGCTTCGTGCTCGATCGCGCGATGCAGCTTGCTGCACAGGTTCGCCGGCGTGAAGTGCACGCGGCCGTCGCTGGTGTCCGCCGACGGGCTGACGGTGGCCGCGTTCGCGGTCCACATCGCCGACGCCGAGCTCGCCGCGGCGAGCAGTTCGGGCGCCTGCTTCGCGGCCTTCGCGATCACGTCCGCGTCCTTGCCCGAGAAGCCGAGCTCGCGCAACAGGCGCAGCGACGGCCGCTCCTGCGGCGGCAGCACGCCTTGCGCGAAACCGAGATCCGCGAGCTGCTTCATCTTGCGCAGGCCCTGCTTCGCGGCGGCCTTCGGGTTCGCGGCCGACTTCTCGTTGTTCAGCGACGCCACGTTGCCGAACGACAGCCCGGCGTAGTTGTGGGTCGGGCCGACGAGCCCGTCGAAATTGGCTTCTTGTGCGTTCATCGTCGTTCCCTCGATCAGAAATGCAGGCCCGGCGACAGGCTCGCGGGCAAAGTCAGTTGCGTGCTTTCCACCGACGCCATCGGATACGCGCAATAGTCGGCCGCGTAGTACGCGCTCGGGCGATGGTTGCCGGAGCGGCCCGTGCCGCCGAACGGCGCGGCGGACGATGCGCCGTTAGTGGGGCGGTTCCAGTTGACGATCCCGGCGCGGATCGTGCGGCGGAAGTGCTCCCACACCTTCGGGTCGTCGGCCAGCAGGCCGGCGGACAGGCCGAACGCCGTGTCGTTCGCGCGCTCGATCGCGTCGTCGAGCGTCGTGTAGCGGACGACCTGCGCGAGCGGGCCGAAATGTTCTTCGTCGGGCAGGTTCGCGACGCCCGTCACGTCGACGATCGCCGCGTTCACGAAGCCCAGGCGCGGATCGCGCTGCGTCATCGCGATGATCGGCTTCGCGCCCTGCTCGACGAGGCGCGACTGCGCGTCGACCAGCTTCGCGGCCGCGCGGGCCGAGATCACCGCGCCCATGAACGGCTGCGGATCGGCGTCGAACACGTCGGCCGTGATCTTCGACGTGACGTCGGCGAAACGCGCGAGGAAGCGGTCGCCGAACGCGCCCTGCGGCACGAAGATGCGGCGTGCGCACGTGCAGCGCTGGCCAGCCGACAGGAACGCCGACTGGATCGTGTGATGCACGGCCGCGTCGACGTCCTCGACCTCGCCGATCACGAGCGGGTTGTTGCCGCCCATCTCGAGCGCGAGCACGATTTCCGGACGGCCGCCGAACTGCTTGTGCAGCAGCGTGCCGGTGTCCGAACTGCCGGTGAAGAACAGCCCGTCGATCTGCCGATGATTCGCGAGCGCGATGCCGGTGTCCTTCTCGCCCTGCACGAGGTTCAGCACGCCGGGCGGCAACCCGGCTGCCTGCCACACCTCGACCGTCGCGCGCGCGACGCCCGGCGCAAGTTCGGACGGCTTGAACACGACCGTGTTGCCGGCGATCAGCGCCGGCACGATATGACCGTTCGGCAAGTGGCCGGGGAAGTTGTACGGGCCGAACACCGCGACGACGCCGTGCGGGCGGTGACGCAGCACCGCGACGCCGTCGGCCATGTCCTGGCGCTTCTCGCCGGTGCGCTCCTGATACGCCTGGATCGAGATGCCGACCTTCGCGGCCATCGATGCGACTTCGGTGCGCGCTTCCCACAGCGGCTTGCCCGTCTCGCGGCCGATCGCGGTCGCGATCGCTTCCTTGCGTTCGGTGAGCAACGCGGCGAAGCGCTTGACGATTTCGCAGCGTGCCTCGAAGTCGAGCGCCGACCAGCCGGCGAACGCGCGGCGCGCGCTCACGACCGCACGGTCGACGTCGGCCGCCGATGCGCTGTCGCCCTGCCAGGCCACAGCGTCGGTGCCCGGGTTGCGCGAAGCGAAGACGGGGCCCGAGCCTGCGACCCAGGCGCCGTCGATGAAGAGTTCCGTCATGATTCGTTTATCCCTGTTTGACTTTGAGCGGCAGCACGCGGACCGGATCGCCGGCCTTCACGTCGAGCGCGACGGCATCGTCGGCCGACAGCACGAACGAGCCGTTCGCGACCACGCCCGGCGCGACGCCGACGCGGAAGTCGCCGAGCGACGTGTTCGACACGAGCGACTTGGGAGCATCGTCCCGCGCGTCGGGCACGCCGATCGCGACCGGTACGACGACGCTCTCGCGCACCGTGCGCAGGTCGTTGACGTGGCATTCGAGCACGGGGCCCGCGTCGAAGATGTCGACGTGATTCTGGTAACGCAGCCCTTCCGCTTCGAGCATCTTGCGGGCCGGCAGCGTATCGCGGTGCGTGAGGCCGACCGCGTCCTGCGCGTCCTGCGGCAGCAGGTCGACGTACACCGGGTAACGCGGCATCAGTTCCGCGAGGAACGACTTGCGGCCGTGCGAGCTGAGGTAATCGGCCGCGTTGAAATCGATCTGGTAGAAGTGCGAACCGACCGCGCGCCAGAACGGCGACGTGCCGTCCTCGTCGAAGTGGCCGCGCAGTTCCGCGCAGATGCGCTCCGGAAAGCGGTCGCGGAATTGCGCGATGAACATGAAGCGCGAGCGCGACAGCAAGCCGCCGACGCCGCCCGTGCGATAGCGCGGGCTCAGGAACAGCGAGCACACTTCCGCGTAGCCCGTCAGGTCGTGCGAGATGTTCAGCGCCGACATCCGCGTCCACACGCCGAGTTCCTGGCTCGCATGCACGACCGTGCTCACGCGGTAGTTGTAGAACGGCTGCTCGAGGCCGACCTGCGTTTCGATCCCGCACACGCCCGCGATGTCGCCCGTCTTCGATTCTTCCATCACGAAGAAGTAGCCGGCCTCGCCCGGTGCGGCCTTGCCCTCGAGCGTGCGGCGCGAGCGTTCGATGCGCGCGGCGAGCGCGTCGCGGTCGGGCTTGAACGTGGTCAGGCCCGGCCCGGTTTCCTGCGCGAGCGACACGAGCGCGTCGACGTCGCCCGTTTGTACGACCCGAACGACGATCATGCTGCGTCTCCCTTCAATTCTTCATCGTCGCGGCGGTGCAGCGGCACGCAGCGCACGACATCGCCTTCCTTCACATCGAGCGCCGCGCGCACGTCGCCGGCCAGCGGCGCGTCGGTGCCGCGCGCGTCGGCCGTGTCGCCCGGCAGGTCGGCCAGCACGCAGCGGAACGACTCGCCGCTGCCTGTCGACACCATGTACGCGACGTCGCCCCGCTGATGCGCGGCCTCGCGCACGACGCGCTCCGACGCCTGCTTCACGCACGCGGTGCGGTCGACTTGGGCGGTCAGCACCGGGCCCGCGTCGAAGATGTCGACGAAGCGGTCGGGCTCGAAGCCTTCCTCGAGATGGATGTCGTACGCGAGCAGGGCCGTTTCGTTCGGCTCGCCGAGCACGCGCTGCGCGGCTTCGGGCAGCAGCGGCACGTAGAGCGGATAGGCCGGCATCACTTCCGCGATGAACGTGCGGCTGCGGCCGCCCGAGGCGATGTCGACGTCGGTGAAATTACGGCCGAAGAACTTGCGGCCCACCGCTTCCCAGAACGGCGATGCGCCGTTGCCGTCGCTCACGCCGAGCAGCAGCGTGAACACTTCCGGCGTGAAGCGGCGGCGGTTCGCGGCGATGTACATCATCCGGGCGCGCGAGATCAGGTGCGCGGCCGCATCGCCGCGCAGCGACGGATCGACGTAGAAGCCCGCGAGCCGGCTCTTGCCGGTCAGCTCGTGCGACATCGTGAGCGCGTGGATCTTGCGGTTCACGTGCAGCTCGCGCGACGCGTGGATCAGCGCGTCGTTGCGGAACGCGTAGAACGGTTCCGAGTAGCCGGCCGCGGCCACGATGCTCGCCGTGCCGAGCAGTTTGCCGGTCGACGAATCCTCGAGCACGAAGAGGTAGAACTCCTCGCCGGCGAAGTCGACGTCCGCGCGAAACGAATCCTCGGAGAGCGCCACGCGCGCTTCGAGCGCCGCGCGGTCGTGCGGCAGCGAGTGCAGGACCGGCTGCGCGGTGCGCGCCATGTGCGCGAGCGCATCGAGATCCGTGAGTTTGCCGGGGCGAACAAATAGCATCGTCGTTCCTGTCTGCGATGGGCGCGCCGATCAGCGCGCGGTGGCTTCCTGGGCCGCGAGCACCTGCTCGACTGCCTTCTCGAAGCGCTTCACGCCTTCGTCGAGCAGGTCGAACGGAATCACCAGCGACGGGACGAAGCGCAGCACGTTCGGGCCGGCGATCAGCATGATCAGCCCGTTCTCCGCGGCGGCGGTGACGAAGTCCTTCGCGCGGCCGTCGAAGGCGGCGGTGAGTTCCGCGCCGACCAGCAGGCCCTTGCCACGCACGTCCTTGAAGATGCCGAAGCGTGCGTTGATGCGTTCCAGCGCGCCCTTCAGGCGCACGCTGCGTTCGCGCACGCCTTCGAGCAGTGCCGGGTCGCCGATCAGTTCGACGACCTTGTCTGCGATCGCCGATGCGAGCGGGTTGCCGCCGTACGTCGTGCCGTGCACGCCGACCTTGAAGTGCGCGGCCAGTTCGTTCGTCGTCAGCATCGCGCCGATCGGGAAGCCGTTGCCGAGGGCCTTGGCGGTCGTCAGGATGTCCGGCGTGACGCCCGTGTCCATGTACGCGTAGAACTGGCCCGTGCGGCCGACGCCCGTTTGCACTTCGTCGAAGATCAGCAGTGCGTCGTTGGCATCGCACGCTTCGCGCAGCACTTTCAGGAACGCCGGATCGGCGGGGATCACGCCGCCTTCGCCTTGCACCGGTTCGACGATCACCGCGCAGGTTTTCGGGCCGATCGCGGCCTTCGCGGCTTCGATGTCGTTGAACGGCAGGTGCTTGATGCCTTCCGGCACCGGGCCGAAGCCTTCCGAGTATTTCGGCTGGCCGCCGACGCTGACCGTGAAGAACGTGCGGCCGTGGAACGACTGGACGAACGACACGATTTCATATTTGTCGGCGCCGTGGCGGTCGAACGCGACGCGGCGTGCGAGCTTCAGTGCGGCTTCATTTGCTTCAGCGCCCGAGTTCGCGAAGAATGCGCGGTCGGCGAAGGTCAGCGATTCGAGGCGCTTCGCGAGGCGCAGCACCGGTTCGTTCGTGTAGCCGTTGCCGATGTGCCAGAGCTTGCGGCCTTGTTCGTCCAGCACCTTCAGCAGTTCCGGGTGGCCGTGGCCGAGCGACGTCACCGCGATGCCGCACGCGAAATCGATGTACTCGCGGCCGGCCGTATCCCACACGCGGGAGCCCTCTGCGCGATCCGGCACGAACGGGGCGGGGGAAAATACCGGCACCATCACTTCGTCGAATGTCTGGCGGGTCACGGTCGAGGTCGTCATGGTCGTTCCTTTCGGTTTCGTAAGAGGGTTCAACAGGATCAAGTTTAGGTAAGGGTGACGCAAGCGTCTTGCGGAATTGCGACGGGTTCTATCGGAAGGTTTTGGTTTTGCCCTTTAGGGCCGGGGGGCGACTACGCCGTGTCGGTATTTTGGGGCTTTTTCCGGCTTTTCTGTGGTCGGCTTCCGGTCGCGTGAAGCACCTGTGATCGTGTCGGTCTATTAGCGTCGCCCCTGCGCGGGGCAGCGGTCACTTTTCTTTGTCTTGCCAAAGAAAAGTAACCAAAAGAAAGGCGCTCGATAACGCATGACTTCCCGGTGCCACGGCCATCAGAGTGGATCGCACAAAAGTGTCCGCGCCAGTCAGGACACCGGAGTGGTTCGAGCAATGGTTCTGACACCACTGCCTGCCCCACGGAGCGGTATACCATCCGCTCGCTCCGTCCTCGCTCCGTCCTCGCTTCGCTCGGCCGACAGGTCCATCCCCACCCAATCGCTACCAGCCCCCTCACAGGGAACCAACTCTCGATACGCAGGAAATTCGCCACTCGCAAGAAAAATAGGGGGCAAACAACATCGCTGTCGCGAAAACACCGCTCGTCAAACGATCGAATTACACAAATGCGAGAGCAGAAAAAGTGCCTGGCAGTCTGCGGTTTGTGCAGAACGCAATCGCATGACCTCCCCTGAAGTACCTTGCAGCCGAGCGTAGCGAGGATGGAGCTAGCGGATGGTATACCGCTCCGTGGGGCAGGCAGTGGTGTCAGAACCATTGCTCGAACCACTCCGGTGTCCTGACTGGCGCGGACACTTTTGTGCGATCCACTTTGTTGGCGATGGCACCGGGAAGTCATGCGTTATCGGGCGCCTTTCTTTTGGTTACTTTTCTTTGGCAAGACAAAGAAAAGTGACCGCTGCCCCGCGCAGGGGCGACGCTAATAGACCGACACGATCACAGGTGCTTCACGACACGACAGGCAGACCACCAAACAAACCAAACCCCACCCTCAATCCTTCCCGCGCTCGACGAGCGCCCCACCCCTCGGCTCGCTGCCCCCGCCGGTCTGCTTTTCGAGCCACGCGCGCCGATCCTCCCGAGGCGTAACCCCAAACCTTTCGCGATAAGCGTTGGAAAAGTGCGCAGCAGAAGAAAACCCACAGGCGAGCGAAACCTGAACCACTGACTTGCTGGTCCGCTGCAACTGCGTCCTTGCCTTGAGCAACCGAAGATTGAGGTAATACTTGGAGGGCATCGCCCCGAGATACTGTCGAAAGAGCCGCTCGAGCTGCCGCCGCGACACGCCGACCAACCCGGCGATCTCATCGGTAGTAAGCGGATCCTCGACATTGGCTTCCATCAAAAGCAACGCGTCATTCAACCGAGGATGCCGCTCCCCCGGAGCAGTAACAAACGGAATCCGCTGCCGCTCCTCGCCGCTGCGCAGCGTGCCGACCCCGAGCGCATCGGCAATCCGCTCCGCGAGATCCGCCCCATGTTCCCGGCCAATCATGGCCAGCATGAAATCGACGGTCGCCTGCCCGCCGGCGCAGGTCGCCCGATCGCGATCGATCTCGAAGATCTGCTGCGTGACGATCGACCGCTCGAACTGCTCGGCGAACTGCTGATACGTCTCCCAGTTCACGCTCACGCGATACCCGGAAAGCTGCCCCGCCATCGCGAGCCACCACACGCCGTGATGAATGCCGGTCACGACCGGCGTGCGCTGCCCGACCCGCGCGAGACTCGCGAGAAACAGCCGGTAATCGGCGAACTGCTGAAACCGCTCGGACACGACGATCAACCAGTCGCACGCGATCGCGTCGTTGAACGCCGCATCGGCATGCCACTGCGCACCACCCGCGAGCGGCACCGGCCGCCCGTCCCACGAACACACCTGCCAGCGGTACAGAAGCCGCCCGTCGATCTCGTTCGCGAGATTCAGCGCATCGACGATCGGCCCCACGCCCGACATCGACACGGGCGGCAATGCAACGATCGCCACCTGCGTCGTGCGGGTGGCGCCTGCGGGACGAGACACCGGTACCACGGCTGAAACCTGCCCTGTCGCGTTACTTGAGACTGCCCGACAGGAATTGCTTGAGCCGCTCGCTCTGCGGCCGCACCAGCACTTCCTTCGGATCGCCCTCTTCCTCGGTCCGCCCCTGATGCAGGAACATCACGTGGTTCGACACGTTGCGCGCGAAACCCATCTCGTGCGTGACGACGATCATCGTGCGCCCTTCCTCGGCCAGCTTCTGCATGACCTTCAGCACTTCGCCGACGAGCTCCGGATCGAGCGCGGACGTCGGTTCGTCGAACAGCATCACGTCCGGATGCATCGCGAGCGCACGCGCGATCGCCACGCGCTGCTGCTGGCCGCCCGACAGATGCGACGGATACTGCTTCTCGACGCGCGGCGGCAGGCCGACCTTCTCCAGGTACTCGCGCGCACGCTCCTCGGCTTCCTTCTTCGAAATGCCGAGCACGTGCACGGGCGCCTCCATCACGTTCTCGAGCACGTTCATGTGCGCCCACAGGTTGAAGTGCTGGAACACCATCGCGAGCTTCGTGCGGATGCGCTGCAACTGCTTGTGATCGGCGACCTCGAGCGCACCGGCGCGGTCGGTCTTGGTACGCACGGCCTCGCCGTCGACGACGATCTGCCCCGCATTCGGCCGTTCGAGAAAATTGATGCAGCGCAGGAACGTACTCTTGCCCGAGCCGCTCGCGCCGATGATGCTGATGACGTCACCGGCCTTCGCATTCAGCGACACGCCCTTGAGCACCTCGTTGTCGCCATAGCGCTTGTGGATATCGACCGCGGCAAGCTTGACGGAAGCGGACGCGCTCGTTTGAGTGATCTCGGCCAACTGGCTCTCCTCGAAGTAATTCAATGACGGGCGGCCGCGAGATACGCGAGCCAGTGGCGCTCCGCGCGGCGAAACGCCGCGACGAGTGCGAACGATACCGCAAGATAGATCAGCGCGGCGATTCCGAACGACTGGAACGCCATGTAGGTCGCGGAATTGGCGTCGCGCGCGACCTTCAGGATGTCCGGCACGGTCGCCGTGAACGCGACGGTGGTCGCGTGCAGCATCAGGATCACCTCGTTGCTGTACAGCGGCAGCGCGCGGCGCAGCGCCGACGGCAGAATCACACGGCGGTACATCGTGAACGGCGACATTCCGTACGCGCGCGCCGCCTCGACCTCGCCGTGCGGAATCGCGCGGATCGCCCCGGCGAAGATCTCGGTGGTGTACGCGCAGGTGTTCAGCGCGAACGCGAGGATCGCGCAGTTGAAACCGCTGCGGAAAAACGCGTCGAGCAGCGAGTGCGAGCGCACGAACTCGAGGCTGTACATGCCCGTGTACATCAGCAGCAACTGCACGTAGAGCGGCGTGCCGCGGAACACGTACGTGTAGAAGCGCACGGGCATCGACACCCACTTGTTCTTCGATACGCGCGCGACCGCGAGCGGCACCGCGCACACGAAGCCAAGCGAAATCGATGCGACGAGCAGCCACAGCGTCACCGCGAGGCCGGAGAGGCGCTGGCCGTCCCAGAAAAGGAACGCCTTGCCGAATTCCTGGAGGATCTCGATCATAGTTCTGCGTGCCGCACGCCCATGGAATAACGCTTCTCGAGCTGGATCAGCACGAGGTTGGAGACGGTCGTGATCGCAAGATAGATCAGCGCCGCGACGAGGATGAAGAAGAACATGTTGAACGTGCTCTTGCCGGCGTCCTGCGCGGCCTTCACGACGTCCGCGAGGCCGATGATCGACACCAGCGCGGTGGCCTTCACGAGCACCTGCCAGTTGTTGCCGATGCCCGGCAGCGCGAAGCGCATCATCTGCGGAAACATGATCCGCGCGAACACGCGCGCGCCGCTCATCCCGTAAGCCGCGCCGGCTTCGAGCTGGCCGCGCGGCACCGACAGGAACGCGCCGCGAAACGTCTCGGTGAAGTACGCGCCGTAGATGAAGCCGAGCGTCAGCACGCCCGCCACGAACGGATCGATGTCGATCTGGTTCCAGCCGACGAGGTCGGTGAACTGGTTCAGCCAGATCTGGATGCTGTAGAACAGCAGCAGCATCAGCACAAGATCGGGCACCGAGCGGATCAGCGTCGTATAACCGGTCGCGATCGCTCGCAGCACCCGGTTGTACGACAGCTTCGCCACCGCGCCGATCAGCCCCAGCGCCACCGCAGTGGCGAGCGACAGCACCGACAGCTCGATGGTCTGCACGGTGCCGGCCCAGAGGACCGGACCAAAGCCGTAAAGGAACACGCGCGTCTCCAGAGTTGGAATGAATGCCGACGCGACTGCCTGTCCCGCGCCGGGTTGACGCGGATAGTCGCAAGCGAAATTGATTGCCTCAAATCACCGTATGGGCGATTGCTGCGTCGCAACAATTCATCCCACCATTTGCGCATACGACCTACGCCGCTGTTTCAAAAGGAAAAAACCCGCTCCCTGACAGTCTCATGACACGCCGGGAAGCGGGTTTTTTGCAATTTTCCGGTCGCTTTTTCGATATAGCGCCGGACGGGCCATCGGGCCGAACATGCACGTCCTGGCCCGCCACAGCCTCGGCTGGCAGACGCGCATGAACGACGCGCTGCGCGACCGGCTGAAGAAGCGCCGCGCGTGAACGTCAGCGCCCTTTCAGGATGTCGGAGCGCGACGTCGTATAAACGAGCCCGTCCGGGCCGAAATGGACGTTGAAGAACGCGTCGGTGTTGACGCCGTCCTCGAGCCAGCGCCAGCTCCAGACCGTCTCGGGCTTCAGCGGATACTGCGCGATGTCGCCGGGCTTGCCGAGCAGCCGCCGCACCTCGTCCTCGTCCATCCCCGGGCGCACTTTCGCGAAATTCTCGGCGGTCAGCACCTGCGTCGCGCCCGTGTAGCGCCCGTTCGCATCGAGATCGACGAACCAGGTCTGGTTGCCCATCGGGCCGCGCGGATATTCGAGACGCTTCGAGCCGTCGGTGAACGTACGCTCGGTCTCGGGCTTGCCCATCGTGCCGCGCACGTCGGCCTCGGTCGATTCGCCGACCTTCAGCCCCTTCAGCAGCAGCGGCGCGGGCTTGATCGCGTTGAAGAAGTCCCTGATACGTTGCACGTCGAGATGGCCTTGGTCGTCACAACCGGTTAGCGCCAGCGCGGCGGCCAGCATCGTCACGGAAAGCAGCCGGAAACGGAAAATCATCGGAAGGGTTGCGCGTCGAGAAAACACGCGGCAAGGATACCCGCGCGACGCCAAAAGCGCGAGACGGGCCGTGTGGCCCGTCCCGGATTCAATGCGTCGTTTCGGTTTCGGTCCGGGTTTCGGTCGCCCGGTTCGCCGGCGGCGCCGTGCGCGGCCCGGCCGGCGATCCGCCCAGCCGGCGGCGCGTGCGCACCAGCTCGGCAAGCTGCCACGAGCCGAGCGCGAGGCAGCCGAACAGCACTTCGCGGCCGCGCTTGACGACCGCGAGCGACAGCGCCGTCTCGCGATCGACGCCGAACATCTGCGCGAGCAGCACGACGGTCGCCTCCTGCACGCCCAGTCCGCCCGGCACCATGAACGCCGCGTGCCGCACCGCCTGCGTCATCGCCTCGATCGCGATCGCGCCGCCGATCGACACCGGATGGCCGAGCAGCGCGAGCGCCCAGTAAATCTCGAGCGCGCCGAGCACGTAGCCGGCCAGTTGCCAGAAGAAGGCGCTGAACAGCAGGCCCGTGCGCGACATCAGCGAATCGATGTCGGCGTCGAGCCGGCGGCCGTCGACGCCCTGCAACAGCCGGTGCGAATCGCCGAGCAGGCGGCCCGCGAAACGCTCGATCGCGTGGAAGATGCCGCCGCGCCGCATCAGCACGACGCCCAGCACCGGCAACGGCAGCGTCAGCAGCAGCGCGAGGCCGATCGTCCCGCCGCCCATGTTGTCGGTCGTCGCGAGCAGCAGCACGAGGCCGAGCGCCGCGAACGCATACTGCACCACGATCGTCACCAGCACCTCGACGATCACCGACGCGGTCACGCGGCTCGCGTCGGGCACCTGCCAGCGCGCGAGCCGGATGCCGACGATCTCGCCGCCGATCCCGACCACGGGCAGCAGCCGGTTCACGGCCTCGCGCACGGTCGCGATCCACCACAGGAACGGCAGCGAACTGCGCCGGTCGAGCAGCAGGTGCCATGCGTATGCATCGAGCAGCAGCGGCAGCGCGTGGAACGGCACGAGCCACAACAGTGCGTAGCCGGCGCGCGCGAGCATCTGCGACACGTCGCCGACGCCTTCGTGCAGCCCCAGCGCGAGCAGGATGCCGATGCCGATCGGCCAGCCGAGCCACTTGATCCACTTGCTCATGACGGCTGCGCTCCCGGTGCGTGCGACGCCTGCGCGCCGCGTCGCGCCGCCGGCCCGCCGAACACGTCGGCAAACCCGCCGGTCGCGACGCCCGCCGCCTTCAGCGCGGCCGCGACGCGCGGCGACAGCAGCGCCTCGAGCTCGTCGACCGGACGGTAATCGGCCATCGTCGGCGTGATCGGGCCGTCGCCGGCCTCGGCCGGATGACAGTAGATCTCGCCGACGCCCGCCGGCAGCTTCGCGAGCGCGTCGAGCAGCACGGCCTCGTCCATCGCGCCCGTATGCTCGATCCCGACCACGTAGTCGTTGTGCGCGAGCCCCGCGCGGTCGAGCCGCGCGCGCACCAGCGCGATCCACGGCTTGAGCAGCGCGGGCGCGCTCGTTTCGTACGGCAGCCGCACCGCGCGCAGCCCGTAGTCGCGGCCGATCTCGATGATCATCGACAGCACGGTCGGATGCAGGTGGAAATGCTTGTGCGCGTTCACGTGGTCGAGCGGCAGGCCGCTCGCCGCGAACGCATCGAACTGCGCACGGATCTCGCGGCGCAGTTGCGCGCGCACGTGCGGCAGGAAGAAGAAGCGACAGCCGTCCTTCGCCATCGCGTCGCCGAATCGCCCGTCGGGGCCGACGAGCGCGGGAATCTCATGCGCGGGCAGCGTGGCCGGCCCGTCCGCGAGCACCAGATGCAGGCCGACCGCGAGCGACGGCAGCCGCCGCGCGCGTTCGATCGCATCCTGCGCGGCGCTCGCGCCGACCATCAGGCTGGCGGCGTTCAGCACGCCGTCGCGGTGCGCACGCTCGACCGCCGCGTTGACGCGCGGGTGCAGCCCGAAGTCGTCCGCGGTGAAGATCAGCGCCCGCGCCGCCCGCTGCGTCGCCACCGATCAGGCCTCGTGCGCGCGCAGGAAACGGAAGAACTCGACGCCTTCGCGCAGGCGGCGCTTCATCATGTCCCAGCTCGTCAGCATCTCGCGCACGATTTCCCAGATCTTCGACGGACGGAAGTAGAACTGGCGATAGAACTGCTCGAGGTGGTGATAGATCTCGTCGCGCGACAGGTGCGCATAGCCGATCGCCGCGAGCTGCACGCCTTCCTTGCTCACCAGGTTGATGGTCTTGTTCTCTTCCATCCAGCCGTTTTCGACGGCCTGCTTGTAGAGCGTCGTGCCCGGATACGGCGCGGCGAGCGACACCTGGATCGTGTGCGGATTGATTTCCTTCGCGTACTCGATCGTCTTCTTGATGGTCTCCTGCGTCTCGCCCGGCAGGCCGAGGATGAAGGTGCCGTGGATCTTGATGCCGAGCTTCTTGCAGTCCGCGCTGAAGCGGCGCGCGAAATCGGTGCGCACGCCCTTCTTGATGTTCACGAGAATCTGGTCGTCGCCCGATTCGAAGCCGACCAGCAGCAGGCGCAGGCCGTTTTCCTTCATCACCTTCAGCGTCTTGTACGGCACGTTGGCCTTCGCGTTGCACGACCACGTGATACCGAGCTTGCCCAGGCCGATGGCAATGGCTTCGGCGCGCGGCAGGTCGTCGGTGAAGGTGTCGTCGTCGAACATCAGCTCCTTCACTTCCGGCATGTTGTCGCGGATCCACTTCGCTTCCGCGAGCACGTTCTCGACCGAGCGCGTGCGGTAGCGATGGCCGCTGACCGTCTGCGGCCACAGGCAGAACGTGCAGCGCGACTTGCAGCCGCGGCCCGTGTAGATCGAGACGTACGGATAGTTCAGGTAGCCGATGAAGTAGTTGTCGATCTTCAGGTCGCGCTTGTAGACGGGCGCGACGAACGGCAGTTCGTCCATGTTCTCGAGGATCGGACGCGCTTCGTTGTGCTCGATCGAGCCGTCCTTCGCGCGCCAGCTCAAGCCCTTGATCTCCGCGAACGGCTTGCCTTCGGCGAGTTCCTTGCAGGTGAAGTCGAACTCCTCGCGGCACACGAAGTCGATGGCCTCGCTCGCCGTGAGCGAGTTGTGCGGATCGACCATCACCTTCGCGCCGACCATGCCGACCAGCATCGACGGCTTCATCTTCTTGAGATCCTGCGCGAACATCGCGTCGGTCGGGAACGACGGCGTGCTCGTGTGGATGATCACGAGGTCGTAGTCGTTGGCGATCTTCAGCGTCTCCTCGACCGACAGGCCGTCGGCCGGCGCATCGACGACGCGGCTGCCCGGCACGAGCGCGGCCGGCTGCGCGAGCCAGGTCGGGTACCAGAAGGAACGGATTTCGCGCTTCGCCTGATAGCGCGAGCCGGCTCCGCCGTCGAAGCCGTCATACGAAGGGGCCTGCAAGAACAGCGTTTTCATGAATGCTCCGGTAGCCTGCATAGTTCGTTTCGTTACAACGATTCAGTCAAAAAACCGCGGGCCGCCATGCCGGCGCCCGCCTCTCTGTCATGTCGCGCCGCGTGGCTTCGCCGTGCGACGCGTCTCGGCCCGCGGGCCGGGTTCGATCGACGGCCCTAGCGGCCGTCCACTGCTTCCACGGCCGCCGCCGCGCGTTCGCCGCCGACGACCGTCATCCTGGCGCCGCGCCACACGACGTGCGTGCCGAACGCGGCCGCGAGCCACTCGAGCGCGAGCAGCGTGTCGCGCACCGCGACGAGCGGCAGGTCGCGCCAGAACGCACGCCAGCCGTCCTCGCCGCGTGCGTGCAGCACGAGCCGGCCGAATGCGCCAACCGCGGCCGCCCCGCCCGCCAGCGTGCCGGCGACACTGCCGTCGAGGCGCCATGCGAGCGCCGCGCCGATCGCGAGCCACGGCACGGTGAACGTAATGAACAGGAACGCGAAGCCGGCCGGGTTCAGCGAACGGATCGTGCGCAGCCAGCGCGTCTCGCGGTGCCACAGCGGCCCGAACGACGGTTCGATCACGTCGGTCGCGACCTCGACCTCGGACAGCACGGTGCGCCGCCCGAGGCGGCGCGGCAGCTCGGCCAGCCAGAAATCGTCGGCCAGTTCGTCCTTCAGCGCGAAGAGACCGCCGATCCGGTCGAGCGTGTCGCGCGTGAGCGCGAGCGTCGCGCCGAAGCCGAAGCGGCTCGAGCGGCCGAGGTGCGTGATCCGCACCGACGGCGCGAACCAGGCGTCGACGAACTGCGCGCCGATCCGCGTCCAGAAGCCGCCGACGCTGCGCGCATGATACAGGCACGTGACGACCCCGACCGACGCGTCCGCGAGCGGCGCCGTCACGCGCTCCAGATAGTCGGGCTTCACCGCGATGTCGCTGTCCGCGATCACGATGCGGCCGTATTTCGCACGTTCGGCGAGATTGATCAGGTTGCTGACCTTCAGGTTCTTGCCATGCACGCGCGCGTCGATCACGAGCGAGATGTCGCACGCCGGATGGTCGGCACGCAGCCGCTCGACGACCGCGATAGCCGGATCGGCCGACGATGCGACGCCGAACAGCACCTCATAGCGAGGATGGCGCTGCTCGCAGAAAGTCGCGAGGTTTTCGTACAGGTGCGGCTCCGCGCCGCACAGCGGCTTGAGCACGCTGACCGGCTCGAAGCCGTCGCGCACCGCCGTGCGCGGCGTGCGCGGCCGCGGCGCGAAGGCCGCGACGAGCGCATAGCCGGCCGCGGCCAGCGTGAAGACGATCAGGAGCCAGTCGAGCAGCGTGGCGGCAGGCGTCATGCGCAACGCCTCCCGGCGACTTCGGCGCCATGGCGAACGCTTGAGCGTGATTGAGCGTGATGCGGTATTCCGACAGCGACGAACGCGGGCACGACCCGACTCCTTGTTCCAGCAGCGTCTGTAATGGGGAAGGCACGACCCGTTGTTCGGGTGCGGCCATGCCCGGCTTCGCGTGGCGTATCCCCGCGCAGCACCCGGACGGCATGCGGGAAGACTCGAATGGCTCCATTGGCACAACATGGACAGGCGCCGGATTTTAGCAGTCCGCAGCCCCCCGCGTGCGGCGCTACGAGAAACGGACTGGTGCGATTCCGGCAAAGCTGAGCGGTCGACGAGCCGGATCGGCTCGGCCACGTTCACATTAGCGTAAGCACTTTGCAGGCGTATTGCAGTCTTTAAAATCAAACGTTTCGTGCAAATTTGTATGTCGATGCGGTTTCAATTCCAATCGCCGTAAAGATTGGTAATTAATCAGCAATTAGATTGATTTTTGCAACGATCGTCGCAAGCAACCCTGCACCCCTGTAAGGCGCATGGGTATCCGCGCGCGGCCAGCACGTTCCGGAACCCTTTGGCAAAATCGTTGGCGTCTGTTGCGTCAGCGCATCACCACGCCACCCCGTTTCGAAGGTCTTCCGATGACACCGTTTTCCGTACTCGATCTCGCCCCCATTCCGGCCGGCGCCGACGCCTCGCAGGCGTTCCGCAACACCGTCGATCTCGCGCAGCACGCGGAACGCTGGGGCTACCGTCGCTACTGGCTGGCCGAGCATCACAACATGCCGGGGATCGCGAGTGCGGCCACCGCCGTCGTGATCGGCCACGTCGCGGGCGCGACGCGGACAATCCGGGTCGGCTCGGGCGGCATCATGCTGCCGAACCACGCGCCGCTCGTGATCGCCGAACAGTTCGGCACGCTCGCGTCGCTGTATCCGGGGCGCATCGATCTCGGCCTGGGCCGCGCGCCCGGCACCGACCAGACCACGTCGCGCGCGCTGCGCCGCGACCTGATCGGCAGTGCGGACTCGTTTCCGGACGACGTCGCGGAGCTGCAACGCTATTTCGCGGAGCCGGTACCCGGCCAGCGCGTGCGGGCGGTACCCGGCGCGGGGCTCGACGTCCCGGTGTGGCTGCTCGGTTCGAGCCTGTTCAGCGCGCAGCTCGCGGCGATGCTCGGGCTGCCGTTCGCGTTCGCGTCGCACTTCGCGCCGGATTATCTGATGCGGGCGCTCGAGATCTACCGCGCGCAGTACCGGCCGTCGGCCGCGTGGCCGAAGCCGCATGCGATGGTCGGCGTCAACGTGTTCGCGGCCGAGACCGACGACGAGGCGCGGCGCCTGTTCACGTCGCTGCAGCAGCAGTTCATCAACCTGCGGCGCGGCACGCCGGGCAAGCTGCCGCCGCCCGTCGACGTGCTCGAGGCGAACGAACTCGAACTCGCGACCGTCGCGCATTCGCTGTCGTTCGCGGCGGTCGGCTCGCGCGACACGGTGCGCGACAAGCTGCGCGAGCGCATCGCGCTGACGGGCGCCGACGAGCTGATCATCACCGCGCAGATCTACGATCACGCCGCGCGGCTGCGCTCGTTCGAACTGGCCGCGCAGATCCGCGACGAGCTCGCGAACGAAGCGCGCTGACGGCACGCTCGCGCGCCGCCGGCCGCCTGTCCCGCATCACTGCGGGCGCACGGCCTCCAGCCCGTCGAGCAGCGCCTTGTGGAACGCGTCCGGATCCTGGATCTGCGGCGCGTGTCCGAGCGCCGGGAATTCGACGAGTTGCGCGCCCGGAATCGCGGCCTGCGTGCGCTTCGCGAGCTCCGGATAGCGGCCGAGCTTCGCGTGCACGTCGGGCGGCGCGACGTCCTTGCCGATCGCGGTCGTGTCCTTGTCGCCGATCATCAGCAGCGTCGGCACGCGGATCGCACCGAATTCGTAGACCACCGGCTGCGTGAGGATCATGTCGTAGATCAGCGCGGAGTTCCACGCGACCGCGTCGCGGCCGGCGCCGCGATACATGCCGGCGAGCATCTGCACCCAGCGCTCGTACGACGGCGACCACTTGCCTGCGTAGTACGTACCCTGCTCGTAGCGGCGGATACCGTCGGCCGTGGTCTTCTGTTCGCGCGCGTACCAGTAGTCGACCGACAGCGGCGGCACGCCGAGCGCCTTCCAGTCCTCGAGGCCGATCGGGTTCACGAGCACGAGCTGGTCGGTCGCTTTCGGATACATCAGCGCGTAGCGGATCGCGAGCATCCCGCCCGTCGAGTGGCCCATGATCGTCGCCGACTTCACGCCGACCGATTCGAGCAGCGCGTGCGTGTTGCGCGCGAGTTGCTGGAAGCTGTACTGGTAGCGCTCGGGCTTCGACGACTTGCAGAAGCCGATCTGGTCCGGCGCGATCACGCGATAGCCGGCGCGGCTCAGCACGCCGATCGTATCCTCCCAGGTCGCCGCGCAGAAGTTCTTGCCGTGCAGCAGCACGACGGTGCGGCCGTTCGGATGCGCGGGCTGCACGTCGAGGTACGCCATCTCGAGGGTTTCGCGCTGCGACACGAACGCGTACTCGTGCACGGGCGCCGGATACGCGAACCCTTCCAGGCGCGGGCCGTACGCGGGCCCGTCGTTGGCGGCGGGCGTCGCGGCAACGGCCGCCACGGGCAGCGCGCACGCGGCGGCGGCGCTCGCGCCGAGCACGGCGGCGCGCGCGACGGACAACATCTTGCAAATCGAAAGCATGGCGATCACGGTGATTGGAGACGCGCGCGGGCAGCCGGGTTGTGGCCGGACGGTCTCGCGCCCCCGCGATTCTACGCGGTCGCGTGACGACGGCGCGCAACACTCCGGGGCCGCGCGACTTCCGCGCGTATGACGAACTCGGGTATCGTGTGACGTGACCCTGAAACGCGTGCAGGCGAATTCCCATGAAAAACGTCCTCAGCATTCAGTCGCACGTCATCTACGGCCATGCCGGCAACAGTGCGGCCGTGTTCCCGATGCAGCGTCTCGGCATCAACGTCTGGCCGCTCAATACCGTCCAGTTGTCGAATCACATGCAGTACGGCCACTGGGCCGGCAGCGCGATCGATGCCGCGAAGATGGAACAGCTCGTCGACGGCGTCGCGGCCATCGGCGCGCTCAAGCGTTGCGACGCGGTGCTGTCCGGCTTCCTCGGCTCGCCGCCGCAGGCGCGCGCGGCGGTCGAGATCGTGCGCTCGGTGAAGGCGATGAATCCGAACGCGTGGTACTTCTGCGATCCGGCGATGGGCCAGACGGGCGGCATCCGGCCCGAGCCCGGTGTCGAGGAATTCATCGTGCAGGAGATGCCCGCGCTCGCGGACGGCATGTCGCCGAACCATACCGAACTGCAGAAGCTCGCCGGCCGGCGCATCGAGACCGTCGCCGAAGCCGTCGACGCGTGCCGCGCGCTGATCCGCCGCGGCCCGCAGATCATCCTCGTCAAGCACCTGCACGACCGCAACAGTCCGGCCGACCGTTTCAACATGCTCGCCGTCACCGAAACCGAAGCGTGGATCGGCCAGCGGCCGCTGTATGCGTTTCCGCGCCATCCGGTCGGCGTCGGCGACCTGACCAGCGCGATCTTCGTCGCATGCCGGCTGCGCGGCGATTCGGTGCGCGCCGCGTTCGAACACACGCTCGCGGCCGTGCACGCGGTCGTGAAGGCCACCTACGACGCACGCCGTTACGAACTCGAACTCGTCGCCGCGCAGGACGAGATCGCCCGCCCGAGCGAATGGTTCGGCGCGTGGGTGACCGACGCCTGACGCGCCGGCACGGCGTTGCGCTGCTCCGCCGCACTGCTTTCCCGCTTTCCTGCTTTCCTGCTTTCCTGCTTTCCTGCTTTCCTGCTTTCCCGCTTTCCCCGTTACACCACGACCGCTGGCGATGCCTATCCCGATGCCGGTTCGCTGTCCGTGCAAACGTTTCCGGACTTCACATGAATGACACCGATTCCTCGCTATGCTCGCGGCGGCACGAACCGGCGCAGCCGCATCCTGCGACCCGGCGCGCGCCCTTCCCGCAGGTCCCGCCAATCGGCTTCCCCTTTACCGCACGATAACGACCATGACCCGATCGAACCGTCGTGACTTCCTGCGCGTCGCCGCCGGCACTGCCGGCGCCGCCGCGCTGAACCTGTTTCCGCCCGTGATCCGCGATGCGCTCGCGATTCCCGCGAACCGCCGTACCGGCACGATCCGCGACATCGAACACATCGTGATCCTGATGCAGGAGAACCGCTCGTTCGACCACTACTTCGGCACGATGCGCGGTGTCCGAGGCTTCGGCGATCCGCGCCCGCTGCGCCTCGCGAACGGCAAGTCGGTGTTCCATCAGCCGGTCGGCCCGGCCGAGCTGCTGCCGTTCCACCCGGGCGCGGACAAGCTCGGCCTGCAGTTCCTGCAGGACCTGCCGCACGGCTGGCAGGACATGCACGCCGCGTGGAACAAGGGCCGCTACGACCAGTGGGTGCCGAACAAGGGCACCACGACGATGGCGTACCTGAAGCGCGACGACATCCCGTTCCACTACCAGCTCGCCGATGCGTTCACGATCTGCGACGCGTACCACTGCGCGATCCCGAGCTCGACCGACCCGAACCGCTACTACATGTGGACGGGCTACGTCGGCAACGACGGCACGGGCGGCGGCCCGGTGCTCGGCAACGAGGAAAAAGGCTACGGCTGGACGACCTATCCGGAAGTGCTCGAACAGGCCGGCGTGTCGTGGAAGATCTACCAGGACGTCGGCACGGGACTCGACGCGAACGGCTCGTGGGGCTGGACGCAGAACCCGTACATCGGCAACTACGGCGACAACTCGCTGCTCTACTTCAACCAGTACCGCACCGCGCTGCCCGGCACGCCGCTGTACGACAAGGCCCGCACCGGCACCAACATCAGTGCCGGCGGCACGCTGTTCGACGTGCTGCAGCAGGACGTGAAGAACGGCACGCTGCCGCAGGTGTCGTGGATCTGCGCGCCGGAAGCGTATTCCGAGCACCCGAACTGGCCCGCGAACTACGGCGCGTGGTACATCGAGCAGGTGCTGAAGGCGCTCGTGTCGAATCCCGACGTGTGGAGCAAGACCGCGCTCTTCATCACGTACGACGAAAACGACGGCTTCTTCGACCACGTGCCGCCGCCGTTCGCGCCGCAGTCGCGCGCCAACGGGCTGTCGACGGTCGCGACGACCAACGAGGTGTTCGCCGGCGACGCGTCGCACATGGCCGGCCCGTACGGGCTCGGGCCGCGCGTGCCGATGCTCGTCGTGTCGCCGTGGACCAAGGGCGGCTGGGTCTGCTCGCAGACCTTCGATCACACGTCGCTGCTGCAATTCATCGAGGCGCGGTTCGGCGCGCAGTATCCGGTCACGGCCGCCAACGTGTCGCCGTGGCGCCGCGCGGTGTGCGGCGACCTGACCGCCGCATTCGACTTCGCGACGGCCGACGCCGGCTGGCCGACGCTGCCCGACACGAGCGGCTACGCGCCGCCCGACCGCGTGCGCCATCCCGACTACATCCCGGTGCCGCCGGTGCTGCAGAAGCTGCCGAAACAGGAAGCCGGGCTGCGTCCGGCGCGCGCGCTGCCGTACGAACTGTTCGTGCACGGCCGCGTCGAAGCCGCGAACGGCCAGTTCCGGCTGACCTTCGCGAACACGGGCCGCGCGGGCGCCGCGTTCCAGGTCCAGTCGCGCAACCGCGTCGACGGCCCGTGGGCGTACACGGTCGAAGCCGGCAAACGCGTCGCCGATACCTGGAGCGCCGCCGCGTCGCTCGGCCTGTACGACCTCGACGTGTACGGCCCGAACGGCTTCTACTGCCATTTCCGCGGCCCGTTCGCGACCGGCGTCGGCAGCGCGAACGTGAACCCCGAGGTGATCTACGGCTACGACGTCGCGAACGGCAACATCACGCTGCGCCTGATGAACCGCGGCCACAAGGCCGTGCGGCTCAAGGTCACGAACGCGTACGGCCACGGTCACGCGCGCACGTTCGACCTCGCGCCGGGCGCGCACGTCGACGATTACTGGGATCTGCGCGGCAGCCACGGCTGGTACGACCTGACCGTCAGCGACGGCCGGCTGCTCGGCTTCCTGCGTCGCTTCGCCGGTCACGTCGAAACCGGCCGCCCGAGCACCAGCGACCCGCTGATCCGCACGACCGCGTCGCACGACGACGCCGAAGCCGCGTCGGACGCCCTGTCCGACTGACGTCGCCCCACGCGCGGCGCGGCCCCCGGCGGGCCGCGCCGCGTCCTTGCCCCGCGCCGCTCTCCCTCCTTCCCGCCCGTGGCGTTCGCGACGGGAAACTCCCGATACCGGCCACCCGCGCACGCGCGGAAGCTATGCGCAAATCCGCATCGAATGCGCGGCAAATTTCCAAGACCCGCGCATATCGGCGACCTATATATCGAAGCAATCGGGGCTCTTCGCGGAGCCTGACGGGAGATGTTTCCGAGGATCACGATGCCGACCTCCCCGCCCGATCCCGAGAAGCGGTCGAACCGCCCGCCCGTCGCACGCGCCCGGCTCGCCCTGGCGCGCGCGGTACCTACTCGCAGGTGTCGAACAAGAGGAACAACATGAAATTCCGTCATTCCCTGCTGTCGGTGTCGATTGCATCCGCGCTTGCCCTCCTCTCGCAACAGGCCGCCCAGGCTGCCGACGCAACCGACGTGAAGGTCGGCTTCGCCGCGCCGCTCACGGGCGTGAACGCCGGCTACGGCAAGGACCTGCAAAACGGCGTCCAGCTCGCGCTCGACGATGCGGTCGCACAGAAGGTGCAGATCGCCGGCAAGCCGGCCCGCTTCAATCTCGTCGTGCAGGACGACCAGGCCGACCCGCGCATTGGCGTGCAGGCCGCGCAGGCGCTGGTCGACCAGAACGTGTCGGTCGTGGTCGGTCACTTCAACTCGGGGACGACGATCCCGGCGTCGGTGGTCTACGACAAGGCCGGCATTCCGGTGATCGACCCGGCCGCGACCAACCCGACGCTCACGTCGCGCGGGCTCGCGAACATGTTCATGGTGATCGCGACCGACGGCCAGAACGCCGGCAACGCGGGCAAGTACGCGGTCGACGTGACGAAGGCGAAGCGCATCGCGATCATCGACGACCGCACCGCGTTCGGCCAGGGCGAGGCCGACGAATTCGAGAAGGCCGTGAAGGCCGCCGGCGGCAACCTCATCGGGCGCGAGTTCACCAGCAACCAGGCGGTCGATTTCCGCGCGCAGATCACGAGCCTGAAGGCCAAGAATCCCGACCTGATCTTCTTCGGCGGCCTCGATTCGCTCGCGGCGAACTTCATCAAGCAGATGCGCCAGCTCGGGCTGAACGCGCAGTTCGTCGGCGGCGGCGGCGTGAAGGACAACGAGTTCATCAAGATCGCGGGCCCGGCCGCGGAAGGCGCGATGGCGTGGGAATACGGCCGGCCGCTCGACGAGCTGCCGCAGGGGAAGGATTTCGAGGCGCGCTTCAAGAAGCGCTTCGGCGTCGACGTGCTGTCGTATGCGCAGTTCGGCTATGACGCGGCGTGGGCGGCGATCAAGGCGATGCAGGCGGCCGGCTCGACCGACCCGAAGGCCTATCGCCCGGCGCTGAAGAAGATCGATTTCGAAGGCGTGACCGGCCGCATCTCGTTCGCGAACGACGGCTCGCTGAAGAGCGGGATGTCGACGCTGTACCAGGTAAAGAACGGCGCGTGGAAGACGATCGTGACGAAGGGAGGCTGATCGGCGAGGCAGGCGGACGGCCGGCGGCGGGAGCGCCGCCTGGCCGGGAGATCGTGGCGGTCATGCCGACCTCGTACGACGACTGATGTTAAAGCAATCCAGGTAGGCCCGCCGTGTCGCGGGTCCTGTCACGCAACGTCAGCCCGCCTCGGCCTCGGCCGCCTCGTGCGCGCGGCGCAGCCGCTCGCGGCTGTTGGTGAGGTGCGTGCGCATCGCGGCGCGGGCGGCTTCCGGGTCGTGGCGCGCGATCGCCTCGTAGATGTCTTCGTGCTCGTGGTTCAGCCGGCCGACGTAGCGCTCGAGATCGTCGCCGGCGAAGCGCGCGGAATTCACGCGGGTGCGCGGGATGATCGACGTGCCGAGCTGCGTCATGATGTCGACGAAATAGCGGTTGCCGGTGGATTGCGCGATCTGCAGGTGGAACTGGAAGTCGAGCTGCGCGGTGTCGCGGCCGCCGCCCGCGCCCGTCGCGATCGCGTCGAGCGCGCGCCGCAGCGCGGCGAGATCGGTATCGTTCGCGCGCTGCGCGGCCAGGCTCGCGCACTCGCTTTCGAGGCTGATGCGCAACTCCAGCACCGCGAGCACGTCGCGCAGCGTCGTGATCGTCGCGGGATCGATGCCGAGCGTCTGGCGGCGCGACGGCTCCAGCACGAAGCTGCCGATGCCGTGGCGCGTCTCGATGAGGCCGCTCGCCTGCATCCGCGAGATCGCCTCGCGCACGACCGTACGGCTCACGCCCTGCGCCGCCATGACTTCGGTTTCGGTCGGCAGCTTGTCGCCGGGACGCAGCGTGCCGTTTTCGATCTGCGCGGTCAGCGCGTCGACGACATCTTGTGCGAGGCTGCGTGCGCGACGGCGCGGCGCTGCGGGAAGCGTAGGCACGGACATGTGGCCGGTTCCTTTTTGAATGATCGTAATGTGAGCCGAGGGTTTACGCGGGGTTTGAGCGAAAGCCGATGATTCATTATACTGCGTCACAAGTCATCCGACGACTGATGATCGGCGCACGGATCTCCTGTCGACCCAGGTCGGCTGTACAGCACCGCCCGGTCCCGTGCGCGACGATCGACCTGCGTTCGCGTTCTGCGCTCCGCTGGCCCGGTTGTCGCTCCCACCCCGTTTCGGGTTGCGTCGACATGCGGGGCTTGCGCGCCACGCACGTCGGTTGTCGAATGATCGCACCTCCCGCCGCGCGCGGCAAAGCTTTTGCCGCACGGCATCGCCCACTCTTTCGCCATCGCCGCCCATGAACGCCGTCACTGCCTCGCCCTCCCCCGACACGCCGCGCATCGTCGACCTGCAAGCGATTCCGGTCGCCGGCCACGACAGCATGCTGCTCAACCTGAGCGGCGCGCACGGCCCGTTCTTCACCCGCAACCTCGTGATCCTGAAGGACAGCGCGGGTCGCACGGGCGTCGGCGAAGTGCCGGGCGGCGAAAGCATCCGCCGCACGCTCGACGACGCGCGGGCGCTCGTCGTCGGCCAGCCGGTCGGCAATTATCATGCGGTGCTCAACGACGTGCGGCGCACC
Organism: Burkholderia sp. 28_3; assembly: GCF_003253915.1. Classification (NCBI taxonomy): domain Bacteria; kingdom Pseudomonadati; phylum Pseudomonadota; class Betaproteobacteria; order Burkholderiales; family Burkholderiaceae; genus Burkholderia; species Burkholderia sp. 28_3. The sequence continues at coordinate 65,526 of NZ_QKZF01000026.1, read as the reverse complement.
TTCGCCGACCGCGACGCGAGCGGCCGCGGGCTGCAGACCTTCGACCTGCGCACGACGATCCACGCGGTCACCGCGCTCGAGGCCGCGCTGCTCGACCTGCTCGGCCAGCATCTCGGCGTGCCGGTCGCCGCACTGCTCGGCGAAGGCCAGCAGCGCGAGCGGGTCGAAATGCTCGGCTACCTGTTCTACGTCGGCGATCGCACGAAGACCGCGCTCCCGTATCGCGACGGCCGCGGCGCGACCGACGACTGGACGCGCGTGCGCGACGAAGCCGCGCTGACGCCCGAAGCCGTCGTACGGCTCGCCGAGGCCGCGCATGCGCGCTACGGCTTCAACGACTTCAAGCTGAAGGGCGGCGTATTCGCGGGCGCCAGCGAGATCGAAGCCGTGACGGCGCTCGCCGAGCGCTTCCCCGACGCGCGCGTGACGCTCGATCCGAACGGCGCATGGTCGCTCGACGAGGCCGTGCGGCTGTGCCGGGATCAGCATCACGTGCTCGCGTATGCGGAAGATCCGTGCGGTGCGGAGAACGGTTACTCGGGCCGCGAAGTGATGGCCGAATTCCGCCGCGCGACGGGGCTGCCGACGGCGACCAACATGATCGCGACCGACTGGCGGCAGATGGGCCATGCGGTGCAGTTGCACGCCGTCGACATCCCGCTCGCCGATCCGCACTTCTGGACGATGCAGGGCTCGGTGCGGGTCGCGCAGATGTGCCGCGACTGGGGCCTCACGTGGGGTTCGCATTCGAACAACCACTTCGACGTGTCGCTCGCGATGTTCACGCACGTCGCGGCCGCGGCGCCGGGCCAGGTCACCGCGATCGACACGCACTGGATCTGGCAGGACGGCGAACGGCTGACGCGCGAGCCGCTGAAGATCGAGAACGGGCTGGTGGAAGTGCCGAAGCGGCCGGGGCTCGGGATCGACATCGACATGGATGCGGTCGCGCTCGCGCACGAGCTGTACAAGCAGCACGGCCTCGGCGCCCGCGACGACGCGGCGGCGATGCAGTATCTGATCCCGGGCTGGACGTTCAACAACAAGCGCCCCTGCCTCGTGCGCTGAGCGCGGACCGGCCGGGCGGCGACGTCGCCCGGTCACATCTGGCCGGGCGCCCTAGCCGGGCGCCCCTATTCCCCGCGCCATCCCCGACGCGGCGAACACGATGACGATCACCAGCACCGCCTGCCAGTGGCCGATCCGCACGTAGGTGCGCGCACGGCCGATATCGGGCAGTTGCTGCCGCCGCGCGGCGATACGCCAGCGGATCAACCCCAGCATCGGCACGATCTCGAGCAGCAGGATCAGCACGAGTGCGGTCATCTTCAGGTGAAAGAGCGGTTCGTGCAGGTAGTACGCGGTCCCTTTCTCGAAACCGCCGAACGCGCGCGCGAGGCCCGTCGCGATCAGCACGAGCGCGGACAGTCCCCAGACCGCATCCGCCTTGAACACGCCAGGCAAATCGGCCGCCTGCGCCGATGCGATGAACCGGCGCAACGCGCGGTTACGCCCGGCGATCGCGGCAAACGCGACGCCGAACGCACTGAGGTGAATGGCAGCCAGCAACCAACGGACGATCATCCCGCCTCCTTGTCGCCCGCGCCCCGTGCGCGAGCCGTGTCAGACGATCTGCTTGAGCGCCGCGTCGAGCGCGAGCACCGCGACGCGGTCGCCCTCGGTCGCGAGCGGCGTGCGCATCACGATCTGCCGGTTGTGGCCGACAGCCGCCGGCGAATCCCACAGCAGTTCCACTTTCGGGCGATTGAACAGGCTGCCGCGACGCGGCGGCACGACCGCCGGCTGCGCGCCCTGCTCGCCCGCGGCGGGCGTCGCGGCGCGACCGGGCCAGCGCACCGACAGTTCGCGCGCATCGTACTGGCCGACCTTGCGGCTTTCCATCCAGACGATCGCGGTGCGTGTCAGCACGTCGAGCGAGATCGCATACCGGCCGACCGCGAAGCGGCGTGCGGCCACGTTGGTCCGCCACAGCGGCCGCGGCCGGCAGATCCATACGATCGCCGCGTACAGCGCCGGCGCGGCGACGAGCCAGCCGTTGGTTGCCGTCACCGCATGCAGCGCGCGGCGCCAGCCGGCCGCCCACGTGAACGCGCCGATCGACCATACGGCGAACAGGAAACCGATCAGCGCGAACACGCGCAGCGCCTGGCGCAGCCACTGCGGCAGCGGATGGAACGGCCGCTCGGCCCGGGCGGCGGCGCCCGGCAGCGCGAGCAGCAGGAAGATCAGGATGAGGTAGATGAATGCCCACGGCGACGACACCATCGCCGACAGCGACGCGCGATAGCCCATCTGGGACATCGAGAACAGCCAGCGCGCGAGCAGCACGAGACCGATCGCGCGCAACGCGAAGATCACGCCGGCGCCGGGGGCCGGCGCTGCGCGCGTGGTTTTCGTTCTCGCCAAGACTGCTCTCCTCTGGATATTCGTACCGGCCGGATTTCACGGCACGGCCATTATAGGGACATTACCGTCTGGACAGACGGCCGGATGGCGTGCCGGGCCGCTTCGAAGGCCGTTCGCGGCGCCGGGCGCGGCGAGAATACAACAGATCCGCGCCGCAGATGTGACAACGCCCCGCCGGAAAACCCGGACGGGGCGTCGTGACGGCCGCGCGCCGCAGTATGGCGGCGGCCCGCGATCAGCTCGCGTTGACTTCGCGGAGCACCGTGCGGCGCTTCTGGCGCAGCAGTTCCTCGTAGCCCTTCACGTAGTTCTGCGCCATCACCTTCGACGAGAAACGGGCTTCGAACGCGGCGCGCACCTTCTCGCGCGGCAGCGTATCGAGGCGCTTGAGCGCGGCGACGGCCGACAGTTCGTCTTCGACGACGAAGCCCGACACGCCGTTGTCGATCACTTCCGGCACCGAGCCGCGCTTGAACGCGATCACCGGCGTGCCGCAGGCCATCGCCTCGATCATCACCAGGCCGAAGGGCTCCGGCCAGTCGATCGGGAACAGCAGCGCATGCGCATTGCCGAGGAATTCGGTCTTTTCCGACTCGCTGATTTCGCCGATGTACTCGACGTGCGGCAGCGCGAACAGCGGCTTGATCTTCTCTTCGTAGTACGCGCGGTCAGCCTTGTCGAGCTTCGCGGCGATCTTGATCGGCAGGCCGGCCTGCTCGGCGATGCGGATCGCCGTGTCGACGCGCTTCTCCGGCGAGATACGGCCGAGGAACGCGAGGTAGCTCGGCTTCACGTTCGGGATCGGCGTCAGCAGGTTTTCCGGCAGGCCGTGGTACACGGTCGACAGCCAGTTCGCCTGCGGCAGCGGGATGCGCTGGTTGTCGGAGATCGACACGACCGGCACGTCGCTGAATGCGTTGAAGATCGGCTGCAGTTCCGGCAGGTCGAGACGGCCGTGCATCGTCGTCAGATGCGGGACCGGCTGGCGCGAGAACAGCGAGAACGGGTAGTAGTCGATGTGGCAGTGCAGGACGTCGAACTCTTCCGCGCGGCGGCGCACCTGCTCGAGGAGCAGCATGTGCGGGGCCATCACGTCGCGGATCGTCGGGTCGAGGCGCAGCGCCTGCGGCCAGCACGCTTCGAGTTTCGCGGAAGTCTGCGAATCGCCGCTCGCGAAGAGCGTGACGTCATGCCCCATCTCGACAAGTGCTTCGGTGAGGTAGGACACCACTCGCTCGGTACCGCCGTACAGTTTCGGGGGCACCGCTTCATGCAACGGAGCGATTTGGGCGATTCGCATGCGTAACTCCTAAAAAATCGGCAAAAAACCAGGTATGGGTCGGCAACCTGCCGGCGGTCCGGGCTGGATGCAGGTCGTCCGAAAGTCGGACGAATCAGCCTGCCGGGGGCGTCGAACCCGCGCTGCTCAAGGAGCGTCGGCGACGCGACAGGCATAGAACGTTTGAAACGAAGACCCGTTGACAGGGGTTCGTAAAAAAACCTGGAATCGAACCCGGAGCCGATTATCTAGGGTTAATCCCGATACGGCGCACAACATTTCAAACACTTTACTTTGTTACAAAGGTGCAACACTTTGCAACCCGCGGACTCGGGTGTCCGTTCTAGAGTGGAAGGCCCTTTTGGCGATCCTCGTTACCCGCCGCTGCCGGCAGCGTGATTCCGGCACCTGCGGCAGGACGGGATGCCGGATTTTATCTCAAAATCGATCGCGAGCCTCTGGCCAAGGCAAGATTCGCGCAGCGCAACGCAGGCCTTGTTTACAATGCCGGATTAGTCAGTCCGGGCGAACGCCGGCCCGCGATCCAGCCGCCACGCTCAATCACCGAATCACCGCACGCATATTTTGGAATCTCTCACCCCCGCCCAGCGCAACGCCTACAACGCGAAGCTGTCGAGCTACGCGCATCGGCCGATCGCGTTCCTGTTCCGCTACATCCGCCGCCACCCGGTCGCGCACCTGGTCGTGCTCTGCAGCGTGCTGGCCGCCGTCGGCTGCGCGCTCGGCTCGCAATACGCGATCAAGCACCTGATCGACGTGCTGGCGACCGGGCGCCATCATCCGGGCCCGCTGTGGAGCGCGTTCGCGCTGCTCGTCGGGCTGATCGCGGCCGACAACCTGCTGTGGCGCGTCGGCGGCTGGGTCGCCGCGCATACGTTCGTCGCGGTCACCGGCGACCTGCGGCGCGACCTGTTCCAGTACCTGATCGGCCATTCGCCGACGTATTACTCGGAGAAGCAGCCGGGTACGCTCGCCAGCCGCATCACGGCCACGTCGAACGCGGTGTACACGTCGGAGAACACGATGGCGTGGAACGTGCTGCCGCCGTGCATCGCGGTGATGGGCGCGATCCTGATGATCATCGTCGTCAATCCGCTGATGGCGGCCGGCCTGCTCGGCTGTTCGGCCGTGCTGTCCGTCATCCTGTTCAAGCTCGCCGGCCGCGGCTCGGCGCGCCACCACGCGTTCGCGGCGAAGGCCGCGGCCGTCGACGGCGAACTCGTCGACGTGATCGGCAACATGGGCCTCGTGCGCGCGTTCGGGATGACGCTGCGCGAACAGAAGCGCTTCGGCGCAACGGTCAAGGCCGAGATGGATGCGCGCCAGCAGAGCCTGCTCTATCTCGAGAAACTGCGGCTGCTGCATGCGGTGATCACCGCGATGCTGTCCGCCGGCCTGCTCGGCTGGGCGCTGTGGCTGTGGGACCAGGGCCGCGCGACGTCGGGCGACATCGTGCTCGTCAGCTCGCTCGGCTTCACGATCCTGCACGGCACGCGCGATCTCGCGGTCGCGCTCGTCGACGTCACGCAGCACGTCGCACGCCTGTCCGAAGCGGTGAAGACGCTGCTCGAACCGCACGGCATGCCGGACCGCTCGGATGCGCAGCCGCTGTCGGCCAAGGGCGGCCGCGTCGACTTCGAGCGCGTGACGTTCGCGTATCCGCACCGCCGCGCGATCCTCGACCACTTCGACCTTCATATCGAGCCGGGCCAGCGTGTCGGGCTGATCGGCAAGTCGGGCGCGGGCAAGTCGACCGTGCTGGCGCTGCTGCAGCGCTTCTACGACACGCAGGACGGCGTCGTGATGGTCGACGGCCAGGACGTGAAGGGCATCACGCAGGACAGCCTGCGCCACGCGATCGCGCTGGTGCCGCAGGACATCTCGCTGCTGCACCGGACGATCTACGACAACATCGCGTACGGCCGCCCCGATGCGACCCGCGACGAAGTGCTCGCCGCCGCGCGCGACGCGCGCTGCGCGGAGTTCATCGAGGCGATGCCGGAAGGCTATGACACGATCGTCGGCGACCGCGGCGTCAAGCTGTCGGGCGGCCAGCGCCAGCGTATCGCGATCGCGCGCGCGATCCTGAAGGATGCGCCGATCCTGCTGCTCGACGAAGCGACGTCGGCGCTCGACAGCGCGTCCGAGGAAGCGATCCAGAGCGCGCTCGATCGCCTGATGGTCGGCCGCACGGTGATCGCGATCGCGCACCGCCTGTCGACGCTGCGCAACTTCGACCGCATCATCGTGATGAACAACGGCAAGGTGATCGACGACGGCCCGCCCGACGTGCTGCGCAGCCGTCCCGGCCTGTATCGCGACCTGCTCGCGAAACAGCACGGCCGCCATCATGCGGACGGCAGCACGCCGACCGGCGAACGCGTGGCCTGACGCGCCGGCATACCGCCGCGCCGACAAAAAAGCCGCCGTGCTTGCGCACGGCGGCTTTTTCAATTGCACCACCAGCAATAGTTCAGACGTGCTGCAGATCGCGCAGGAAATTGTCGCGCCACATCGACACGTTGTTCTCGCGAAGCTGCGCGATCATGTCCGCGTAACGCGCCCGCCGCTCGGCGAGCGGCATCGTCAACGCCTGCGACAGCGCATCGGCCATCCCGTCGATATCGATCGGATTGACGATCAGCGCGCCCGTGAGCTCGCGCGCGGCACCCGCGAAGCGCGACAGCACCAGCACGCCCGGATCGTCCGGATTCTGCGCGGACACGTACTCCTTCGCGACGAGGTTCATCCCGTCGCGCAGCGGCGTCACGAAGCCCACACGCGCAAGGCGGTACAGCGCGGCGAGCACCTGGCGGTCGTACTGACGGTGAATGTAGAGGATCGGCGCCCAGTCGAGCTCCGCGTAGCGCCCGTTGATGCGCCCGGACTCCGCTTCGAGCTGCAGGCGGATGTCCTGGTACGCACGCAAATCCGCGCGCGTCGACGGCGCGATCTGCAGGAACGACACGCGGTTGCGGATCGACGCCTGGTGTTCGAGCAGCTTCTCGAAGGCACGGAAGCGCTCGACGAGCCCCTTCGAATAATCGAGCCGGTCGACGCTCATGATCAGTTGCCGCCCGCGCAGCGACGTCGCGAGCGTGCGCACCGCCTTGCCGTGTTCGCCCGCCTGCGCGAGCGACGCAATCTCGTCCGGATATACGCCGATCGGATAGGCGGCCGCGCGCAGCGTCTGGCCGAACGCCCGGACGTGCACCGTGTGCCCGTCGCGCTCGACGTCGCCGTCCGCCTCGAACTCGACGTAGTCGCAGAACGCGCGCAGATCGGGCTCGGTCTGGAAACCGAGCAGATCGAACGCGCACAGCGACTCGACGAGTTCGCGGTGCGGCGGTACGTTGACGAGCACCTGCGCGGCCGGAAACGGAATGTGCAGGAAGAAGCCGATGCGGTTCTTCACACCGGCGTCGCGCAGCGCGCGCGCGAACGGAATCAGGTGATAGTCGTGCACCCAGATCACGTCGTCGTCCTGCAGCAGCGGCACGAGCTGCTGCGCGAGCCAGACGTTGACGCGGCGATAACCGTCGAACTCGTGGCGATCGTACTGGATCAGGTCCGCGCGGTAATGGAACGCGGGCCACAGCGTCGCGTTCGAGAACCCGCGGTAATACTGGTCGTAATCGCGACGCGACAGCCCGACGGTCGCGAACGTCACGGGCCCGCGCTCCTCGATGCGGATCTGCGGCTGCGGCGCGCCGGACGCGACCACTTCGCCGCTCCAGCCGAACCACATGCCGCCGGTTTCCTTCAGCGCGTCATAGACGCCGATCGCGAGGCCGCCCGCCGCCGGTTCGCCTTCCGAAATCGGCGCGACGCGGTTTGAAACGATGATGAGCCGGCTCATGCGTGCGGCTGCCCCGCGCCGAGCCAGCATGCGATCTGCTCATGCAGTGCGTCGACCGAATCGAGCCGCATGCGCGCGGACGTCTCGCCCGCGCCGACCTTGATCGACAGGCCGCCGCGCGCGTTGACCACCGCGAAACCCTTCTCGTCGGTCAGGTCGTCGCCCGCGAACAGCGGCACGCGGCCCGCAAAGGGCGGCTCGTCGAGGAACGCGGCCAGCGCGCGCCCCTTGTCGACGCCCTTCGGCTTGATCTCGAACACCATCTTGCCCGGTTGCAGCACGTACGCATCCGCATAGTCGGCGACGAGGCGCTCGGCCGCTTCGCGCGCCACCGCCTCGCGCTCGGGCGCGTTGCGAAAGTGCAGCGCGACGGCCGCGCCCTTGATCTCGAGCAGCATGCCAGGATAGCGGTCGACCACGTCCGCGAGCTCGCGCTCGATGCGCAGCAGGCGTTCGTCGTTGAAGCCGATGCGCTGCGTGTCGCCGTTCGCATCGCGGCGCTCCGCGCCGTGCAGGCCGGCGATCGGCAGATCGGGCATCTTCAGGAAAGTGTCGAGGTTGTCGATGCCGCGCCCGGACACGATCGCGACCGCGCCGTGCGAGCGGCGCGACAGCTCGTCGAGCAGCGTCAGCAGCGACGGCGGAACGTGAATGCTGTCGGGGGTCGGCGCGAGCTCGACGAGCGTGCCGTCGAAGTCGAAGAAGAACGCGGTATCGGTGAGGGACAGGGAAGCCGGAACGGATTGCATCGATTCGATAGTCTGAGGGCGACCGGAAAATGCCGGGCCGCCGCTGCGCGAATGGAGTTGTGCGCATCTTACCGCGCCTGCGCCCCCAGATGGGCGAAACCGGGGCCGCGCGAACACCGCGCCGCCCGCCGCGTCAACTGCGACATATTGCCCCGCTCGCCGCCCCGCAGGGGTTTCGAAAGGACGCAGGCGCGCGAATTGCGCTACAGTCGCAACCGCCTGCCGCGCGGCGCATGGCATCGCGCCCCGGCTATCCATCGTCCGATCGAGCCCCAGGATGTCGTCTGCCCGCCTCGCGCCGCACCGGCGCCTCTCCCGCCTCATCCGCGCGACCGCGGCCCTCGCCGCCGTCGTGGCGCTCGCCGCGTGCACGCACGACGAGCCGCGCTGGAACCTGACCAACGTCACCGGCCACCTGCCCGACCTGTCGTTCAAGCTGACGGGCGGCGACGGCCATCCCGTCGACGCCGATGCATTCCGCGGCCGCGTCGCGCTCGTCTACTTCGGCTACACGCACTGCCCCGATGTCTGCCCCGAAACCCTCGCGCGGCTGATGGAAGTACTGGCGAAGCTCGGCCCGCAGGCGGACGACGTGCGCATCCTGTTCGTCTCCGTCGATCCCGCGCGCGATACGCCGCAGGCGATGCAGTCCTATGTCGCCGCGTTCGACGCCGCGCATGCGCGCGGCCTGACCGGCACCGACGGCCAGATCGAATCGCTGGCCAAGCGCTATCGCGTCGCGTATCAGATGGAAAAACGCGATCCGTCCGGCGGCTACGAAGTGACGCACAGCTCGGCCGTCTACATCTTCGACGCGACCGGCCGCGCGCGCCTGCTCGCGACCGATCGCGATTCGCCCGACGCCATCGCCGCCGATGTGCGCCGGATCATCGACACCGCCTCCACGACCTGAATTCCGCCATGAACACGAAAACGACCCTCAAGACGTTCGCCCTCGTCGCCGCGCTGTGCGCCGGCGCCCATGCGTATGCCGCCGGCGCGATCAGCGCGCAGAACGCGTGGGTGCGCTGGCTGCCGAACAAGCTGCCCGCGGGCGGCTACGTGACGCTCGTGAATACGAGCGACAAGCCGGTCGATCTCGTCGACGTCGACAGCCCCGACTACGGGATGGCCATGCTGCACCAGACGGTCTCGAACGGCTCGACGCAGAAGATGGAGATGGTCGACAAGCTGACGATCCCCGCGCGCGGCAAGGTCGACATCGCGCCGGGCGGCTATCACTTCATGCTCGAGGAGCCGAAGCACGCGATCAAGCCGGGCGACACCGTGCACCTGCGCCTGAAATTCTCCGACGGCGAAACGGTCGATGCACCGTTCCCCGTGAAATCGCCGGCCCAGACGAAGTGATGCGCGCGCGATGAACCTCCTGTACTGGCTCGATCCGTGGGAACCGTCGCCGACCGTGGTCATCGCGGTGCTGGCGGCCGCCGTGCTGTTCGCACGCGGCGTGAAAAAGGCGAAGGTGTCGCCGCTGCGGCAGTTCTCGTTCTGGTTCGGGCTGACGGCGCTCTATATCGCGCTGCATACGCGGCTCGACTATTTCTTCGAGCATGAATTCTTCATGCACCGCGCGCAGCATCTCGTGCTGCATCACCTCGGGCCGTTCTTCATCGCGCTGTCCTATCCTGGCGCGGCGATCCGCGCGGGCATTCCGTTTCGCTGGCGGCAGCGCTTCGTGCGCCCCGCGCTCGCATGGGCGCCGGTGCGCGCGACGCTCGACGTGGTGTTCCATCCGGTCGTCGCGGTCGTGCTGTTCGTCGGGCTGATCTATTTCTGGCTGCTGTCGCCGATCCATTTCATCGCGATGCTCGACTGGCGTCTCTATCGCGTGATGAACTGGAGCATGGTGATCGACGGGCTGCTGTTCTGGTGGCTCGTCGTCGATCCGCGTCCCGCGCCGCCCGCGCGGCTGTCGCCGGGCCGCCGGATCCTGATCGTCGTCGCGGCGATCCCGCCGCAGATCGCGCTCGGCGCGCTGATCTTCTTCACGCCGCACGAGCTGTATCCGATCTACTCGATCTGCGGCCGCGCGTTCACGTGGCTGAGCCCGCTGCGCGACCAGCAGATCGGCGGCCTGCTGCTGTGGATTCCCGGCTCGATGATGAGCGTGATCGGCGCGCTGATCGCGCTGCGGCACTGGCTGCGGCTATCCGCGCGCGGGCGGCTGATCGGCGAGCGCGCCGCGCAGCGCGCGGACAAACCGCCCGTCGCACGCGCCGCGCACTGACTGCGGCGGCGCCTAGCGCGCGTCACGCGCGTGCGCTGCTCATCCACACGTGCGGGATGCCGTCCTCGTCGTGCACGTCCGAACTCGGCGTGAAGCCGAATGCCCCGTAGAACCGCTGCAAGTGAGCCTGCGCATGCAGGCTTACCGGCGTATCCGGCCATTGCGCGCGGATATGCTCGAGCGCGCGCGACAGCAGCCCGTTGCCGAGGCCCGCGCCGCGAAACGCGGCGGTCGTCAGCACGCGGCCGATGCGCACGTCGGTGTGTTGCGCATCGGGCAGCAGCACGCGCAGATAGCCGGCCAGGCGGCCGGCCGGATCGAAGGCGGCCAGGTGCCACGCGGCCTGGTCCGCATCGTCGATGTCGCGATACACGCAATTCTGTTCGACGACGAATACGGCGCTGCGCGCCTCCAGGATCGAATAGATTTCGCGCGCGGTCAGCGCGTCGAAGGATTTCCAGCGCCAGTCGAGATCGGCGGTACGCGGGGATGCGGCAGGTGCGGATGCGTTCATGTGCGGTCCTGATTCGGGCGCGCCGACCGGCGCGCGACAACCGTCGATTATGCCTCGAACCGCCCCACGCGCGCGACCGCGTGCCACGCGCGAAAAAAGGCCCCGCATTGCGCGGGGCCTGCTCGTCACACCGTCATGCCGTCATGCCGGCATCTGGCCGAAGCGGCCGCTGTTGAAGTCCTCGATCGCGGTACGGATCTCCGCTTGCGAGTTCATCACGAACGGACCGTAACCGACGACCGGCTCGTCGATCGGCTCGCCGCTCAGGATCAGCAGCTTCGCGTCGCCGTTCGCTTCGATCTCGACGTCGCTACCGTCGCGGCCGAGTTGCACGAACTGCGCCTCGCGGGCCACCGTCTCGCCGTTCACCTGCACGGTGCCGCTCAGCACGACCACCGCGAGCGTCCGCCCTTCGGCGACCGGGAACCGCGCATGGCCGCCGGCCACGAGCCGCACGTCCCACACGTCGATCGGCGTGTGCGTGCGGGCCGGGCCGCGCCGCCCGTCGAGTTCACCGGCGATGATCCGCGCCCGCCCGGCGCCGTCCGGCAGCTCGACCACCGGGATATCGGCGTTCAGCAGCGTCTGGTACCCGGGCGCGCCCATCTTGTCCGCGGCGGGCAGGTTCACCCACAGCTGCACCATCTCGAGCGGGCCGCCCTGCTTCGTGAACGCCTCCGAGTGGAATTCCTCGTGCAGAATCCCGCTCGCGGCCGTCATCCACTGCACGTCGCCCGGGCCGATCGTGCCGCCCGCACCGGTCGAGTCGCGGTGCGCGACTTCGCCGTCATAGACGATCGTCACCGTTTCGAACCCGCGGTGCGGATGCTGGCCGACACCGCGCGGCGCGGTCGTCGGTTCGAACGTCGCGGGGCCGGCGTAATCGAGCAGCAGGAACGGGCTCAGATGCGTGCCATGAGACTGGTAGCTGAACATCGAACGCACCGGGAACCCGTCGCCGACCCAATGGCCGCGCGGCGCACTGTACACACCCTGGATCTTCTTCATTGCCCTTCTCCATATTGCGGCGAAACCCGTGTTTCGCATCCATGAGTGACAATATAGAGATGGAACGAACGATCCGGTAGACTGCCGAAATCGCACTCAGCGTTCCATTTCATGAACGATAAAGCGCGGGATCTGAACGATCTCTATTACTTCGTGCAGGTCGTCGAACACGGCGGCTTCGCGCCGGCCGGGCGCGCGCTGGACATGCCGAAATCGAAGCTGAGCCGGCGCATCGCGCTGCTCGAGGCGCGGCTCGGGATGCGGCTGATTCAGCGTTCGACGCGCCGCTTCACGGTCACCGACGTCGGCCAGACCTATTACGCGCATTGCCGCGCGATGCTCGTCGAGGCCGACGCCGCCGACGAGGCGATCGCGCTGCTGCACGAGGAGCCGCGCGGCATCGTGCGTGTCAGTTGCCCGATCGTGCTGCTCGATTCGCTGGTCGGCACGATGATCGCCGCGTTCATGGCCGCGTGCCCGCGCGTCGAGATCCACCTGGAAGCGACCAACCGGCGCGTCGACGTGGTCGGCGAAGGGATCGACGTCGCGATCCGCGTGCGCCCGCCGCCACTCGAGGACAGCGATCTCGCGCTACGCGTGCTCGCGGAGCGCGGCCAGTGTCTCGTCGCGAGCCCCGCACTGCTGCGCGAGCACGGTGTACCGACCGTTCCCGCCGATCTCACGCGCCTGCCGAGTCTCGACCACGGCGTGCCGCAGTCCACGCACGTGTGGCGGCTGCGCGGGCCCGACGGCGCGCAGGCGGAAATCCATCACCAGCCGCGCTTCGTGACGGGCGGCATGCTCGCGCTGCGCGCGGCGGCCGTCGCGGGCGTCGGCGTCGTGCAATTGCCGACGATGATGGTGCGCGATGAAGTCGCGCGCGGCGAGCTGACGACCGTCCTGCCGGACTGGGCGCCGCGCCGCGAAATCGTGCACGCGGTGTTCGCGTCGCGCCGCGGGCTGCTGCCGGCGGTGCGGGCGCTGCTCGATTTCCTGGCCGAACGGTTCGCCGAACTCGAACCCGACTGAGCGCGCCGCGTCACGCACGACCACACGCTGCAGAGCGCGCGCGGGTGCCGTAGACTGCGGTACGCGCGAGTGCGCATTTCACAACCCCTATCGCTTTCCGCCATGTTCACGCTGTCCAACGACCCTACCGCCTCCAAGGCCGATCAATACGCGACGCTCGTCGAGCAGGCGCGCGCGCTCGTCGAATCCGAACGCGACCTGACCGCGAATGCGGCGAATTTCTCCGCGCTCGTCTATCACTCGCTCGATCGCCTGAACTGGGCCGGCTTCTACTTCTTCGACGGCACCGAGCTCGTGGTCGGACCGTTCCAGGGCAAGCCCGCGTGCGTGCGGATCGCGCTCGGCAAGGGCGTGTGCGGCACGGCCGCGCAGACCCGCGAGACGCAGGTCGTGCGCGACGTGCACGACTTCCCCGGCCATATCGCATGCGATGCGGCGTCCGAATCGGAAATCGTCGTGCCGCTGGTCGCCGGCGACGGCACGCTGATCGGCGTGTGGGACGTCGACAGCCCGGTCGCCGCGCGCTTCGACGACGAAGACCGCCAAGGGATGGAGGCACTCTGTCGCGTGTTCGTCGAACACGCTTGGGAGAAGGCGCGCGGTTAAGCGCCGCGGCGTCGCGGCGCCGGCCGCCGTGAACGACACGGGCCCCGCGAAGGGGCCCGTTTCATTGCAACGCTTCCATTGCAACGCTACGCCGCCGTGCGCGGCGCACCCCTGCCAGTGTCAGGCAGCGTGCGTGCCCGGAAGCGCCGAGAACGCCTGGGGCTTCGCGTCCTCGGTGAGCACCTCGAAACCCGTTTCCGTCACGACGACCATGTGCTCCCATTGCGCGGACAGCGAATGGTCCTTCGTGACGACCGTCCAGCCGTCGGCCAGCACGTGGGTGTCGCGCTTGCCCGCGTTGAGCATCGGCTCGATCGTGAAGATCATCCCCGGCCGCAGCGGCAGGCCGGTGCCCGGGCGACCGTAATGCAGCACCTGCGGCTCGTCGTGATAGACGTCGCCGATGCCGTGCCCGCAATACTCGCGCACCACGCTGAACCCTTCACGATGGGCGACCTGCTGGATCGCATAACCGACGTCGCCGAGCGTCGCGCCGGGACGCACCGCGCGAATGCCGGCGTGCATTGCCTCGTAGGTCGCCGCGACGAGCCGCCGCGCGAGTTCGTTCGGTTCGCCGACGAAATACATGCGGCTCGTATCGCCGAACCAGCCGTCCTTGATCACCGCGATGTCGAGGTTCACGATGTCGCCGTCGCGCATCGGCCGCGACGTCGGAATGCCGTGACAGACCACGTGGTTGACCGACGTGCACAGCGTCTTCGGATAGCCGTGGTAGCCGATGTTCGCGGGAATCGCGCCCAATTCGTCGATGATGAATTCGCGGCAGCGTGCGTCCAGCTCGTCGGTGGTGACGCCCGGCTTCACGTACTCGGTGATCATCGTCAGCACCTGCGACGCGAGCTTCGCGGCTTCGCGCGACTTGGCGATTTCCGCGGCACCGCGGATCGGAATTTCGCGTTTCGCCATCACGCCACCTGCTCGATGCCGTGCGCGGCCGTCTCTGCCGGCCCCACGTCGCCGCCCCGCGCCTCGGCCTCGATCAACATCTTGCAGATGTCGCCGTAGGACAGCGCCGGGTTGAGTTCCGCCAGCATCCCGACACGCAGCCAGTGTTCGGCCTGCGCGTTGATCGAACGGCTCAACGCCGTGCTCGTCGAGCGCAGCCGCTCATGCATATGCTCGGAAATCTTGATGATGCCCATATATCCCCAATTAAACGAAACGTAGCTATTTCGTATATTACGCTGCGCAAGACGACCGGGCAAGCCGTTCGTGTCTCGCCTCCTGCCGCCCCGCTGCGGGAAATACCGTTGACATCGAATTCCAGCTTGCTGGACAATAAATCCATTATGAAAGAATCAGCGATCACCGCGGCCGACGATACCGGCATCAACGAGCGCATTGCCCGGCGCGTGCGCGGCCTGCGCGCCGTTCGAGGCTACACGCTCGACACGCTGGCAGCGCGTTCCGGCGTCAGCCGTTCGATGATCTCGCTCATCGAACGCGCGTCGGCCAGCCCGACGGCCGTCGTGCTCGACAAGCTCGCGGCCGGCCTCGGCGTGTCGCTGGCCGGACTGTTCGGCGGCGACCGGGACGACGCGCCCGCCCAGCCGCTCGCACGGCGCGCGCAGCAGGCCGAATGGCGCGACCCGGCGTCCGGCTATGTGCGCCGCAACCTGTCGCCGGCCGGCTGGCCGTCGCCGATCCAGCTCGTCGAGGTCGATTTCCCGCCCGGCGCGCGCGTCGCGTACGACAGCGGCGGGCGCGAAAGCGCGCTGCATCAGCAGGTGTGGATCATCAGCGGCCGCGTCGACGTCACGTTCGGCGACGTGCTGCACGAACTTCACGAAGGCGACTGTCTGGCCATGCGGCTCGACCAGCCGCTGATCTTCAGCAATCCGTCGTCGCATGCCGCGCGCTATGTCGTCGCGATCTGCGATGCATCCGCCGGCGGCGTGCGGAGCACGTGACGCGCGCATCGTGTGTGGAACCGATTCAGAGCCAACAGGAAGGAACCCGTATGAATTCCCCGACGCAGCGCGACGACGTGCGCCTGATCGATTGCAGCGAGGCCGAACACGCGGCGGCCATCCTCGAGATCCTGAACGACGCGATCGTGAACTCGACCGCGCTGTACGACTATCGACCGCGCCCGCCGGAAGCGATGGTCACGTGGTTCGCGACGAAACGCGCGGGCGGCTTCCCGGTTTTCGGCGCCGTCGACGCAGCGGGCGAACTGCTCGGCTTCGCGAGCTGGGGTACGTTCCGCGCGTTTCCGGCGTTCAAGTACACGGTCGAACACAGCGTCTACGTGCGCAACGACCAGCGCGGTCGCGGGCTCGGCGAACGGCTGCTGCGCGAAGTGGTCCGGCGGGCGCGCGAAGCGCAGGTGCACGTGCTGGTCGGCTGCATCGATGCGACCAATGCCGGCAGCATCGCGCTGCATACGAAACTGGGGTTCGTGCACGCGGGCACGATCGCGGAGGCGGGCTTCAAGTTCGGCCGCTGGCTCGATGCGGCGTTCTATCAGTTGAAGCTCGAGACGCCGGCGCAGCCGGTGGATGGGTGATGATGGCTTGCGACACGTCGCGTGCGCCGTGCGCGACGGCTTCAGGTGATGCAGGAAACCTCTCTTCCGGTCGTCAGGCCGCAGGATCATGAGCTCACCGCCCGGCAATCGCGCGTATGGCCTCCGCAAAGACATCTGGCGCCTCGCGCGGGACGAAGTGTCCTATTCCATGCAGCAGGCGGCGTTCATAGTGCCCGGAAAAGTACCGCTCCTTGTTTTCAGACGTGACGGGCAAATTGTCACGATCTTCCGCACCCTGGAGCATGATGGTGTCGACAGGGATCATCGGCGAAGCCGCCAATTGTCGTTCTATCTGCTCGTGCTGACCTGCGCCCGGCGCATCATGCCAGCGCTGTCGGTAAGCATGAAGGCTGATGTCGGCCCAGTCGGGATTGTCGAGAGAGCCGATCATGGCTTGAAAGTCGCTCTCCCTGTCGGGCCAAGCGGGCGACCAGCTGTGCCACAAGTATCTGCACAACCGTTCGCGATCCTCTCGATAGGCCTTCATTCCATACGTCGTCGCGACATACCACTCGTACCAATACGCGTTGGCCAGTTCATAGGGCATTTCGTTGGCCGGCATCGCGGTGGCATAGCCCGCCGCGGCGGTAACCATACCGTTTATTCTTTCGGGAAACAGCGCCGCGACGCCGTACGCCGCGCGCGCTCCCCAGTCGTACCCGGCGAGGAGGACGTTCGTCAAATCCAGCGCTTCCACGAACTGCGACAAATCAAGGGTCAGCGCTGCAATTGCGCCGCTGCGCATCGTGTCGCCATTCAAGAAGCGTGTCGGTCCCGATCCACGCAGATAGGGCGCGTAGATTCGGAACTGCTGACCACTCGATCCGAGGTCCAGGATAGTCTTGTCCCAGCACTGAACATCGTCGGGCCATCCGTGGACAAGGACCAGCGGCGGTCCGTCAAGCGGGCCCGATACTTCGTAGGCCACGTCGAGTTCGCCGGTGCGACATGTCAAGAAATTTCGTGGCGATCCGCGTGTGCCCCGCTCATTCGCATCTGAAGTCATATCGATCTCCGGAAAGACGATTCAAAGATGCCGGCAAGCAGCAGCATCGCTCATTCCCGTTCGACATGACTTCCGACCGAATTTCGCGCGCAACGATTCGTCATGGAATTGTGCGTCTACGTAGACGCACCGACATACCCGAGCCCAAAGTAACGTTGAGACTCCTGCTCGGGTCCAATCACCGTCAAATCGACGACTGGAAAGCGGAAACCTTGTTCCGACCGGCTGCCTTCGCGTAATACAACGCCTCGTCGGCCGCCTTGATGACCGCACCGGGATCGCCGTCCTGATCCGGTGTCCAACTCGCCAACCCGATGCTGGCAGTCACACGCCCGTATTCGCTTCCGGCGTGCTCAAGCGCCAGTTCGTTGATCGCCGCGCGTATTCGTTCAGCAGTCTGGGCTGCCCCCGTCGGTGGCGTGTCAGGGAGCAACACGACGAATTCCTCTCCGCCGTAGCGAGCCGCCGTATCGGTCGGTCGGCGAATGTTTTCGCCGATGCAGCGCGCGACTGCAGCCAGCGCATCGTCCCCCGCCTGGTGACCATAGGTGTCGTTGTAGGCTTTGAAACGATCGACATCGACAAACAGCAATGAAAAAACGGAATGGGCTCGTCGCGCACGGCGCCACTCCCGGTCCAGAACTTCCCCAAAACTGCGGCGATTGTTAAGACCGGTGAGCCCGTCGGTGCGTGCCAGCAACTCAAGCTCGGACTCCGCGCGCATCCGACGCCGCAGTTGCACACCGAGAAACACGGATAGCGCAATGAACGCTGCGCCGAACGTCGCAACCAGCAGGCCGATCGTCTCCGCACGACGTCGCCACGCAGCATAAATATCCTGCTCCGCCTCTGCGACCATGATGATCAGAGGCAGCGTCGGCAAATTCTTGAAGTAGTAGAGACGGCGCACGCCGTCGATCGATGCCGTTTCCGAGAATGAACCCTCGGGCGCGCTCCGGAAGCGCTGGAAGGTTGCCGCTTTGCCGATATCGCGACCGATGGTCCGGACGTCGTACGGCTGCCGCATGACCATGATGCCGTCCTTTCCGATCAGCGATATCGAGCCGTGTTGTCCCAATGACAACCCTGCGAACAGCTTGTGGAAATATTCAAGGTTGATGGCGATCAGCGCGATACCGGCAAACGAACCATCCGGATTCGATATGCGCCGCGACAGCGCAATGCTGAGCATACCGGCGCGCAAGCGCGACACGAATGGATCGCTGACGTAAAGCCCCACGTTCGGATTGTCGCGGTGGATCGTGAAGTATCTGCGATCGGCGAAATTGCCCTTGCGCGGCACGTCGTTGGCCGAATCCAGAATGATATTCCCGTCGGCATCGAGCACCAGTTGCGAACCGATGAATTGCGCCGTCATTGCATGATCGAACAGCGCTTCCCGCCGCAGCGCGGGCGCCGCAGCCATCACGTCAGGCCGCTGCAGGCCATGGATCAGCGCCTGCAAGGACAGATCGTAGAGTTCGAGGTTGCGCTCGATGTCGCGCTCGGCCATCAGGCCGAGATTGCGCGAGGTTTCGCTGGCCCGCTCCAGGGCGTCGTGACGGCTTTGGAATAGCTGTAGCACGCACAGGCCCATCAGCGCGCACGCGATCACGATACCGACTGCCACAACGAAATAAGGGGCTGCCGTCCGGTGTTGCATGGATCTCCTCGCTGCAAATTGTGCACATCCGGGTCGGACGTGATTTCGCATACAAAGTCTCGGTCTGGCGCATTGACATGTGCTGCACCAAACTGACCGCAACCGAAAACGGCTGGAGTCTATCGAACGTGACGCGCCGACAACCCGCTACCGGCCGCGCCCTCCTCCGAAATGATTAAATTACATGAGGAAACCGCGCTTCCGGGAGAATATGTGAGGCGCGCCACGATCCGCACGCCGATCAAGATCCCGCCAGTTTCTGCTGACGGGCGAGCGAGGATGCCGCGACGATAGTCCGTGCCGGCATCCTCGGTGGAACTGCCCCACGGGCTGTGCGGCGTCATCCCTGAAGATGATCAGCCCGTTTCGTTCAGCAACCTTTCCGCGCGCATGCTCAGAATGTCCGCGATGCTTTGGCGCCAGATGATCGAGTCCGCCGCATCAGTCGGCCCGTGCGTCGGGGAACCCGGTCGCGATCTCGCCGGGATTCGACCGGCCAGAGCCACCGCGCCACGCCGTGTCAGTTGGGCGCGACGAACGCACCCGCAGTGCCCTCCCAGAGGGAGCCCACGGCGCGACCTCTTCGTCCACGGGGGAAAGCGGCGCAGAAAAAAGAAAAGCCCCGCCGAAGCGGGGCTTTTTCTGGAGGCGCGAGCCGGAGTCGAACCGGCCTAAACGGCTTTGCAGGCCGCTGCATAACCGCTTTGCTATCGCGCCAAAAGCGGACTGTCCGGATGCCGTGAGGCAAGCGACAGATTTTCATTCGAGGACCGGAGGTCCATCAAATAAAAAGGGAAGCGTGGCTTCCCCATTACTTGGAGCGGGAGACGAGTCTCGAACTCGCGACCTCAACCTTGGCAAGGTTGCGCTCTACCAACTGAGCTACTCCCGCATTGTCCTGCACCTGCAGCGCTTCGCCGTACTACACGCTGCCAGAAAAATCTGGAGCGGGAGACGAGACGTGTACTAGGACAGTAAGTCGTTGTTTCCCAAACACTTTCTTCGTTGGACTGGCCAGCGAAGACCTCAATTGTAGCCTTGTTTTTCGTCCTCGGCAACAAATTCGTCCAAAGAGTTCCACAGACGTCCAAAGAGCTGCACTCAGTACACCAGACCCACGATCGGTACATCGTCGTAGGCGACTGCCTCGAACTCATCATCCACGCCCGGTTGTCTGCCCCGCATCCATCATCGTGAAGACGATCAGGCAGATGGTTCTGGTGATGGCACAGGTCGGATGCTGGGAACGCCTGCACCACAACTCACAAGGACCTTCTGCTCAAGCTCCTTTGAAAGAACGCGCACGCTGGCCACCGCGTTTCCGCACACGATTCTTTGTCGATATATCAGGATGACGGGGCAAGCATGACAGACGCGGGTTTGCTGCGTCCGGCTGGACATTCGACGACGATTGCGGCCCCTTAACGCCTCCTGAGACCGCTGGCATATCAGGTCATACCTAGACGGTTTTGCAGAAACCGTAACTTCTCACGACCCTGATAGCGTGAGCGTCACTGTCGAGCCTACGTCCCGATGCTCGACCTTCTAATCGATGAATTTTTGCACATCGAGCACACGACGACTACCAGTTGCGCGAACTGGTGAGCAGTATTCAAACCACATGACGAAGCGGCCTTCGGTGCCCACTTCCTGCACAGACGACAGGCCGACCATGAGGTCGGTGACAAAGGAGTCGGTCATGTAGTTCTTCTCCTGGAAGGAGACGGAGCATGCACGAGAACAAGAATGATGCACCAACATCAAAGGTGTTCTATCGCCCGATCGAAGCGTCCATCCGCTGGGCCGGGCTGCTGCGATACGAGCAGGTGATCCTGGCTTCGATTTCGTCGCCAAGGCGCCTGCCGCAGTCGTTGGACTGCCCACGTTGCGCCGAGCTGAGACTTTGCACCGAACGTATCTTCGACGGCATCCTCAATGGAGAACTGCCCTTCGGGCAGAACGGCATCACGACGCGCGATTCCACGCTGATCGACTCCCCTGATCTGACGGTGCGCCACGTCGATCTGAAGCGCTGGATGCGCCAACACTATCCCGAGCAACGACCGGGCTTCCTCTTCTCCCGAAGCGAGCGCATCACCCATCCCTTCATCTCGCTGGAAACTGGGCAGGCGATGCTAGTCGAGCGCCTGGCCCTGAAATCCACCTTGGACCAGTACAAACGCCAACTGCATGAGTTGCAGGAAAAGCACGGGGCGCTTCTCAAGCAGATGGCGCCCTCTGCTGGCGCACAGTGCCTGATCAGTGATCGCGCCGAAGCCACCTACCTGAACATTATCGGCAGCATGCTGGACCTGATGCTCGGCCAGTCGCCTTCGGGCGTGCCGTACTCCAGCTTCAAGACGCAGGAGGCGGTGGTCAGTGCATTGGTCGCCCATCACAGCGGCGCCATGGGGATCGCGGAGCGGACGCTAAACGGCAAGTTCGCCACGGCCAGACGCCGGCTGCGTAGCGCGACAGTCTGAGGTTTTCCATCTTGTATGTGCAATCGCGGAGATTGCATTTGCAATGTCTTTTCCCATCCATGTCTATTGAATGGAGGTCACGCCAACAAACGCCACTGAGCGTTCAGGAGTGACCGCCATGTCGCAAACACCTGCACTGCCCGCAAGCGAGCGCCGCATCCTGCGGCTTGATGAAGTCGAAACCAAGTCCGGTTTCAAACGCGCCCACATCTACAACCTGATGCGCAAAGGCTTGTTCCCGAAGGCGCTGCGCCTGGGCGTGCGCGCGGTCGGCTGGGACTCCATCGAGATCGATCAGTGGATCGCCGAGCGCGTCAACAACCGGGCCTGACCCGTTCTCCAGCGGACTTCCCATCCTCACACGGAGAACGCCATGCAGGTCGTATCCATCATTTCAACAAAAGGTGGCGTCGGCAAGACCACCACGGCCGCGAACCTCGGCGGGCTTGCCGCCGACGCGGGGCTGCGTGTGCTACTGCTCGACCTCGACGTGCAGCCCACCTTGTCCTCGTACTACGAGCTAGGTCACCGCGCACCTGGTGGCATCTACGAGTTGCTGGCCTTCAACGAGCGCGACCTCGGGCTGCTTGTGTCCCGCACGATCGTCGCGGGCCTGGACTTGGTGCTCTCCAACGACCACCGAGGCGAGCTGAACACCTTGCTGCTGCACGCGCCGGATGGCCGCCTGCGGTTGCGCCATCTCTTGCCGGTCCTGGCGCCTCTCTATGACCTGGTACTGATCGACACCCAAGGCGCGCGATCGGTGCTGCTGGAGATGGCGGTACTCGCCTCCAACCTCGCGCTGTCGCCCGTGACCCCGGAAATCCTCGCGGCGCGCGAGCTGCGGCGCGGCACCATGCAGTTGCTCGAAGACATTGCGCCCTACCGGCACCTGGGCATCGAGCCTCCACCTCTGCATCTGCTCATCAATCGCGTCCACCCTGTGTCAGCCAATGCACGGCTGATCCAGCAGGCCCTGCGCGATCTTTTCCAGGACCATGCCGGCATCCGCGTGCTGGCCACCGACGTGCCGGCCATCGAGGCGTATCCGCGTGCAGCTACGCGCGGATTGCCAGTGCATCGGGTCGAATACCGCCAGCCGCCGGGCAGAGTCGCCCCCGCCGCGCTCGACACCATGCGCGGCCTCGCAGACGAACTATTTCCGCAATGGCGGCACCGATTTGCCATGGTGTCCGGCCGTCCGCCACACCCTCTTGATGCCGGGAGGTTCCATGGCGAACGCACATGAGCTTGCCCGAGGCCACAAGCGGCTTCGCGCCCTGATCGAGTTCGCGGTTGGCGAAGGTTGGCACGTCAAACGCACGCCTGGCGGCCACCTCAAGTTCACCAAGCCTGGCTGCGCCGCGATCTACACCAGCTCGACGGCCAGTGACCACCGGGCGACCCTGAATGCCCGTGCGCAAATCCGCCGCGCCGAGCGCGAGGCCCGATACCAAGCGCAGGGAGGCGGCCATGGCTGAGATCACCTCCCAGCAGATGGCTGGCAAGCTGCTCGCGGCCGGGTTCGAGCGCAGCGGCCCGTCAGCCTCGACCTTGAGCGACCCGATCGCCGACACACCCATGGTCGTGACCCTAGATCAGTTGCGCCCCTACGACCACGATCCCAGGAAAAAACGCAACCCGGCCTACGAGGAAATCAAGGCGTCCATCCGCGAGCGCGGTCTGGACGCGGCGCCGGCCATCACTCGCCGACCAGGTGAGGACCACTACATCATCCGCAACGGCGGAAATACGCGGCTGGCGATCCTGCGCGAACTATGGTCAGAGACCAAGGACGAGCGGTTTTTCCGTATATCGTGCCTGTTCCGGCCGTGGCCCAGCCGCGGCGAAGTCGTCATGCTGACCGGCCACCTGGCCGAGAATGAATTACGCGGGGGCCTCACGTTCATCGAGCGCGCCCTCGGCGTCGAGAAGGCACGCGAGTTCTACGAGCAAGAAAGCGGCACTACCTTGAGCCAGTCCGAGCTGGCCCGCCGCCTCGCTGCCGATGGCTTCCCGGTACAACAGTCGCACATCAGCCGCATGAACGACGCGGTGCAGTATCTCCTGCCCGCGATCCCCACCGTGCTCTATGGCGGCCTCGGTCGCCATCAGGTCGAACGCCTGTCGGTCATGCGCAAAGCCTGCATGCTCGCGTGGGAGCGCTACGCCAAGGGCCGCTCCCTGGTTCAGGACTTCGACGAATTTTTCCAGGAAGCGCTGTCGCAATTCGACGTCCAGGCCGACGAGTTCTCCGCGCAGCGCGTACAGGACGAGCTGATCGGCCAGATGGCCGAGTTGCTGGGTGTCAATTACGACGTGCTCGCCCTGGACATGACCGAATCCGAAAGCCGGCAGCGCGCCTTGATCAGCGACCCAACGCCGCCCTCGACGCCGCCTGCGTTGCCGGAGCCGGAGTCGGAAACCATCGCGCGCCCAACTGCCAACACCGCGCCACCCACCGCAGGGGCTGCATCGGCAGCGCCGCCTGCAGGCCGACCTGCGCGCGAGAGCGACACGGATACCAGTCAGGCGGGTCCGGCCAGCCCTGCGGCGGGGAGCGATCTGCTTCGGGAGCACATCGTTTCGCCGGCACCGACGACCGAACGGCTCCAGTCCATCCAGCGCATGGTCGCCGATCAGTTGGGCGATGCGCTGCCTCCCGACTTCTCGGCGAGCGTCTTGCAGTCCATCCCCGTGCAGGCTGGCGGGCTCTATCCGATCTCCGATGTCTGGTACATCGATCCCGGCTTGGATACTGCCGAGCGCTTGCGCATCCACATCGCACAGTTCGCCCGCGAAATCGCGAGCGAGGCAGACCTGGACGAGTGCATTGATGACCGTGCAGAGGGTATCGGTTTCGCCTGCCGGGCCCGCACCCAAAGTCCGGCGCCGCTGGGCCGTTCCGTCCTCGCATTGTTGGCGTGCCTGGCCGGTCAGCGGCCCGCCGACGTCGGTCTGCACGACGGGCAAATCGTCATCGACCTGCCGGCATTGCTGCACGGCCAGGGTGATGCGGCCCAGCGATTGAGCGACACCGCGCTGGTCAAGCTGTTCCGGCTGCTGCGGCTGGCCCGGCGCCTGCTCGATCTTGAAGCCGGCGCTGCGGACCTTGGAACGTGAGCGAGGGAGGCCAGCATGTCCGCACCACACCCACTCAACCAGGCCGTCATCGCGCAGGCCCTCTATGACCTGCGCAATGGGCAACTGCGCCGGTGCAAACTGATGGGGTTTGGTGAGGAAGAACTGGACGCCCTCAAGCATCCCGCGCTGATCAGCGTGCTCGCCAACGCCAACGTCTCCTGGTGCTCGGTGACGGTCAACCGCGAAGTGCTCCGGCGACTACTCAAGCAGGCGCAGGACGTGGAGAAGGAAATCGCCACGGTCGATCGCATGCTCAGGCTGGGTGCGAGCACCGAGATGGTCAGTCGGTTCTATGGCCTGACCCACCAAGAGGTGGCGCTTCGCCGCGAAATCCTCGGCCTGCCCAAGCGCAAGGGCCGCCACCCCGTGCTGGACGAGAAACAGGACACGGATCTGTGGCGGCAATGGAAGGCCGTGACCGGCAGCAGGAATGTCGATCTCGAAGACGAAACCTCCATTCTCGACGCCGCCATGGACTTGGCCGAAGGCATGTCGCTGCCTCTGTCGGTGGTCTGGGCCTCGATCAAGAGCTGGGTCGATCAAGGATTGGGTTGAGCCATGGCCGTGGACGACACCGCACCACGCCGTGGCCCCGTCGCACTCGCGGACCTGTTCGACGCCGCCTTGAAAGACCTCGTGCCCAAGCCCAGTGCGCCAGCACCTATGCCTGCGCCGACGCCCGCCACGTCCGGCGATGCCTTCCTCTTCAGCGGCAACCGGCATGAGACCGTGCCGCGGCGACTGTTCCTCGACCGTCGCCTTACGCCGCTGGAGCGCAACGCCTGGCAGGTGTTCCGGCTGATGCTCAACGACGATGGCGTGACAGCCTTCCCGACGTATGAGCAGCTTCGACCCTGGCTGGCATCGATGCCCTGCGCCGGGCAGGCCTCGCATGAAACCGTGGCCCGAGCGTTGACGCTGTTGCGCCTCACCCGATGGTTGAGCCTGGTGCGGCGACGGCGTGACCCCAAGACCGGCCGCATCCTCGGCAACCTCTACGTTCTGCACGATGAACCGCTGACGCCCTTCGAGGCCATGCAGCTCGACGCCGACTACCTGGCACTGGTCAGCCAGTCCCTCGGCCATTCGGCCAAGGCCGTCCAGATGGTCGGCCTGAACACCCTTAAGGAGATCGCGGAAGATCCGCTGCTCTCCGGGCGCACATTGCCGTCGCGGCTGCAGGTTCTGGCAGAACGCCTCGCCAGCCAAGGCATCACGGCCGCCGCAAGTTATCCACAGGAGGACGCCGCCCACGATTCCGAAGAAGGAGTATCGAGCCTTCTTCGGAATGCGGATGACCCATCTTCGGAATCCGAAGCAGGGGCGAAACCCGTGCCAAACGCCTCTCTTCGGAATCCGAAGCAGGCCCGTACAGTACGTAGTAGTCGTATTAATGAAGTACGTACTACCGCGCAGGCGCGCGCGCTGGGCGATCTGCAATGGCCCAAGCGCTTCACGGAACTGAAGGCAGAGCAGCAGACAGGTGCCAGGGTGGCATTGCAGCAGGTTGATGCCGCGCTGAGACAGGCCGTGCTGGACGAATGGGCCACACGATGCAGCAGTCATGGCATACGCAATCCTGCGGGGTATCTGTTCGGCATCATCCAGCGCGCCATCCATGGCGAGTTCAATGCCTGGGCCAAGAAAGACGCGCCATCGGCATCCGTCCCACCAAACGAGCGACCACCACCAGCACCGCCACCTCAGCCGCAGGGTAAGCCAGTGCCGCCAGAAGTCGCCAAGCAGCACATCGAGCGGCTACGCAATCTGCTCGCCAGCAAATGAGTCGGCATGCCAGGCGGTGAAACTAGATGCCCATGGCCGCCAGTAGAGCTATCCCCTGGGGATAGTTCCGCTGCTGGGCACAACGCCAAGCTGTCGCAGGCCTGGGATCGACCATCTGCCGCAGCATCGGCGTTGTCCCCCCTGATCTCGGCGTGCAGCGTTCGTTAGCGCTCCATGGAGCTATCCCCTGGGGATAGCTCGCGCCGCATGCAACCGCCACGCCCTAAACCGGGGCCCGCCGGGATTCGGATTCTTGACTGACTGCCTTCCGCTTCCTGTCGAAGCTGGCCGCTCCTTTTCCAACAACGAGCAGACACCATGGCAACCAATGAACCTCTGCAACTGAATCTCGGCTCCCTGCGCAGTGCGATGTCGCTGACCCTGCACACCCATCACGCTTCCCGCATCTGGCATGGCCGCGCCGCCGCCGAGGGGCGACCGGGCATCGTCGGCCTGAATGGCTATATCGCTCAGATGAACAAGATGCGGCGGGGCTCAGAACAAGACGATCCGTACTCGGACTGGTGGATGCTGCGCATCGAGGACAAGCTCGACCACACCAAGGTCACGCTGCAATCGCTGCGCGAGCAGGTGGACCAGGCGCTGGCGAGTGTGCCGCCGGCGCTCAGCCTGGGCGAAAACCTCAACGTGCAGCCGGTCAAGCTCCCGCTCTTCGTCAACGCGCAGCTCGGCTTTGCCGCGGTCTATCTCCTGGCCGACTACGACGACATCGCCCGCAAGCTGATCCTCGCCCATCACACCGCGCTCATTGACCGCAGCACCTTGGAACGCTGGCTCAACGAGGGCGCACATTCATTGCGCAGCCTGTTCTCGCTGGCCCAGCAGTATCGCTATTCGGGCTGCACACGCGATGACTTCGCGTCGAAGAATGCCGCAGCGCGGGCAGCGCTGGAGAAGTATGGCGAACTGCCGCAGGACGTGCTGGAAGGCACGCGCCGGTCGAAGTTTGCGCCGCCCATCGTGCGCCGTGGCCTGAAGCAGCGCGGCGACGGTCCTGCCGAAGCATCACTGCTCGGCGATGAAACCACCACCGCAGAGTCGCCCGAAGCCGCAGCCGGCGAGGACGAGCCGGCATGAGCGATCCGAACCCACCGACCCGCTACTTCCGAGGCCTGCAACAGGGTGCCTTCATGCGGCTGGAACACGCGGCCTATCTAAAAGGCCTTTTAAAGCCTTTTAAGGGTAAAGGGGACTTCGAGGCCTGGGCCAGCCAGTGCTTCGCCATGCGCGACGAGTTGATTGCCCTGGCACAGCGACAGGTACTGGAGCAGGCATGCGGGCACCCCTTCCACCTGCTGCCCATCGAACTGGCCCAACAGACCACTGGCGCAGGAACCGTCTTCTTGCGCTGGCGCAGACACGACAGGTCGGCCATGGGCGTGGCGCTGTGGCGGGAGCTGGTCGCCAGCAGCAGCACACCCGTCAACCTGCTGGCCGACCTGCACGCGATCGAGCTGCAGCGCATCACGTTGAACATGCAGATCAGCCTGCTGCACACCTTGGGCAGGCAGGCGCAGGAATGCGCCAGCAAGGCGGCCGAGGCGGACGACGCCTACCTGCGCCGGCTCACGCCCATTCCCGCCGCAATGCGCGATCGGTGATTGCGCCGGGCACCCAGCACGCTCCCGGCGCCGACGAGGCACGGGTATTTCAACCACCACGGAGATCACATCATGAGCACGCATTTTTCCGGCGAAGGCAACATCGGTTCGCCACCGGAGTACCGCGAATTCCCCAACGGCAACGACGAACCCAGTCGCCTGCTACGCCTGAACGTCTATTTCGACAACCCTGTGCCGAAGAAGGATGGCACGTTCGAGGACCGGGGCGGCTTCTGGGCGCCGGTGGAAATCTGGCACCGCGACGCCGAGCACTGGAAGGACCTGTACCAGAAAGGCATGCGCGTGCTGGTCGTCGGCCGCATGGAGCGCGAACCCTGGACGGATAACGAGGATCAGCCGCGCGAGACCTGGCAGATCAACGCGCGCAGCGTCGGCATCCTGCCGTACCGCATCGAATCCGTGACCCTCAGCCCGAAGCCGCAAGAGGCAGAGCCCAAGCCCCAGGCCGCGCAGGAACCGGCTGCGCCGAAAGAATCCAAGCGCAGGAAGTGAACCGGCATGGAGGGCGGTCGCACGTCTTCGCCGCCCTCCATGCGCTCGCGAGCTATCCCCAGGGGATAGCTCCACCAACGTCCACCGACTTTCACGCGCTCCCTCATATCGCGGCTCCCGGTCCGCACACCTGCGGCCACGCGCCACCCCCGCACAAGCCATTCCATCCCGTGAAAGCGGTCACCGCCGCATGCGGCTTGTTTGCTGCTGCCCCAGGTGGCGCTCGGCATCCTCGATTCCAGCAACTCCATGAACAACGGGAATCGGGATGGACGGACATGCGGCTGTTCTTGTGCGAGAAGCCCTCCCAGGGCAAAGACATTGGCCGGATTCTCGGTGCCACGCAGCGCGCTGAAGGCTGCCTCAACGGTTCCGGCGTCACCGTCACCTGGTGCATCGGCCATCTCGTAGAAGCCGCAGCGCCCGAAGCCTACGACGAGCAGTTGAAGCGCTGGTCCATCGAGCAGTTGCCCATCATTCCTCAGCACTGGCGGGTCGAGGTCAAACCGAAGACCGCCACGCAGTTCAAGGTCGTCAAGGCGCTTCTGGCTAAGGCGACCCAGCTTGTCATCGCCACAGATGCCGACCGCGAGGGCGAGTTGATCGCCCGCGAGATCATCGACCTGTGCGGCTACCGCGGCCCCATCGAACGGCTGTGGTTGTCGGCGCTCAACGATGCTTCCATCCGCGCGGCACTCGGCAAGCTCCGGCCATCGGCCGAGACGTTGCCGATGTACTACTCGGCGCTGGCACGCTCTCGGGCGGACTGGCTCGTCGGCATGAACCTCAGCCGCTTGTTCACGGTGCTGGGACGACAGGCTGGCTACGACGGCGTGCTGTCGGTCGGCCGCGTCCAGACCCCCACGCTCAAACTGGTCGTGGACCGCGACCGCGAGATCGCCGCCTTCGTGTCCGTGCCGTACTGGGCCATCGACGTGTCCCTGTCCGCTGGTGGCCAGGCTTTCACCGCGCAGTGGGTTCCCCCGAACACATGCACCGACGACGCCGGCCGCTGCCTGCAGCAGCCCATCGCGCAGCACGCCGCGCAGCAGATCCGCGCCGCGGACAGCGCCCAGGTGGTGGCGGTCGAAACCGAGCGCGTGCGGGAAGGCCCGCCGCTGCCGTTCGACCTGGGGACCTTGCAGGAGGTGTGTTCCAGGCAGCTTGGGCTCGATGTGCAGGAGACCTTAGACATTGCTCAGGCCCTATACGAGACGCACAAGGCCACGACGTACCCGCGCTCCGATTCGGGCTACCTGCCCGAAAGCATGTTCGCCGAGGTGCCAACGGTCCTCGACAGCCTGGTCAAGACCGATCCCTTGCTGCGACCGATCATGGACCAGCTCGACCGCACTCAACGCTCACGCGCCTGGAACGACGCGAAGGTGTCTGCTCACCACGGCATCATCCCGACGCTCGAACCGGCGAACCTCTCGACCATGAGTGAGAAAGAACTGGCAGTGTATCGGCTGATCCGGGCGCATTACCTGGCGCAATTCCTTCCTCACCACGAGTTCGACCGCACTGTGGCGAACCTCTCCTGCGGCCAGCAGACGCTGGCGGCCACCGGCAAGCAGGTCGTCGTCAAGGGTTGGCACCTGGTGCTGGCCGAACCGCAATCCGAGGAGGATGGCGACCCTGCGGCGCGCAGCCAGGTACTGCCCGCGCTGCGCGAGGGCCTGGCATGTCAGGTGGCCGACGTCGATCTGAAGGCGCTCAAGACGCTGCCCCCTCGACCCTATACGCAGGGCGAGTTGGTCAAGTCCATGAAGGGCGTCGCCAAACTGGTCTCGGACCCGCGCCTGAAACAGAAGCTCAAGGATACGGTCGGCATCGGCACCGAAGCGACGCGGGCCAACATCATCAGTGGCCTGCTGACGCGGGGCTACCTCGTGAAGAAGGGCCGCGCCATCCGTGCCTCGGATGCGGCCTTCACCCTGATCGACGCGGTGCCCACAGCGATTGCCGACCCAGGGACAACCGCCGTCTGGGAACAGGCGCTGGACATGATCGAAGCTGGACAGCTCACGCTGGACGTATTCATCGGCAAGCAGGCTGCATGGATCTCACAGTTGATCGCGCAGTACGGCAGCACGTCCCTGTCCATCAAGGTTCCCCACGGACCGCCTTGCCCACAGTGCGGCGCACCGACGCGCCAGCGCACCGGCAAGAGCGGCCCATTCTGGTCGTGCAGTCGCTACCCCGACTGCAAAGGCACGCTGCCGGTCGAATCCGGCACGTCCAGGCGTGGTGCCTCGCGCCCGCGCCGCAGCGGCCGCAAAGGCTCCTGACCGACCCCGTTCCCCGTGAGCCGTGCCCGCCATCGGCGGCGCGGCCTGTGTTCCGCACGCCCTGCGGGACGCCCAGCGCGCAACGCCTTCTTGTCCGTGTGCGCGTCCCGCCTGGCCGTCCCCGGCCGCGGGACCTGAAGGTAGCTTCTCCGCGAACCGCCTCCTGCGCGTTCTGCTGATCTGCATTTCTCCCGCCTCTGCGAAGGGTCCCCCGGTGGCTTGCCAAGCTGCGCGAGCCACCCGGAGACCCTTCGTGGTCAGCGGTATTCGGTGCCGGTGCCCGCCGGCGCAAAAACGGGCTCCCTTTGTGCGCGGATGTGCGCCAGACGATGCCGGCGCGAACCACGACATGCGCCGGGTGTGATTGCTGATGAGCAGACGGTTCTAGCGACGACCGGGCCTGCACCAGCCCACGGGTGGTTCTGTCCTCCCGAGCCGAAGGCCGCAGGGCCTTCGGCGCCTTTCTCCTGCCTATCAACGTCCCGGCCCGCCCCGGGCCACACGAACAGGAGACCCGACATGAACCCGCAACCTTGCACCCTTCGCGGTGCGCCCCAGGCCGCGCCACTGCTGTACGGCAGCGTGTGCAGCGGCATCGAGGCCGTGAGCCTCGCATGGCAACCCCTCGGCCTCAAAGCCGCGTGGTTCGCCGAGATCGAGCCGTTCCCGAGCGCCGTGCTCGCCCACCGTTACCCCCATGTGCCCAACCTGGGCGACATGACCGCGATCGCCCGTCAGGTGCGCGCCGGCATCGTGCCGGCGCCCGACATCCTGGTCGGCGGCACGCCGTGCCAGTCGTTCAGCGTTGCCGGCGCGCGCCAGGGGCTGAACGACCCGCGCGGCGCCTTGACCCTTGCCTATGTGGAGCTTGCAAATGCCATCGACCAAACCCGCCACCAAGACCGCCGCCCGCCGGCAACGCTCGTCTGGGAAAACGTCCCCGGCGTCCTCAACGACCGCAGCAATGCCTTCGGGCATTTCCTGGGAGCACTGGCCGGAGAAAGCCGTGCGCTCCAGCCGCCAGGGGAAAAATGGGCGCACGCTGGTTGTGTGTCTGGACCCCGCCGCCGCATCGCCTGGCGCGTGCTCGACGCTCAATATTTCGGTGTCGCCCAACGCCGCAAGCGCGTGTTTCTTGTGGCATGTGGTGGTGATGACCTCGATCCCTCCGAAGTACTTTTTGAGCGCACAGGCCTGCGCGGGGATTCTTCTGCGGGCCGCGCGCCGTGGCAAGAAGCTGCCCGCGCTGCTGGATCGGGTGCTGCTGCAGCAGGCGGATACGCAGGATTCGCTGGACTGAACCAGCCCTACGGCAAGGTCACGACGACGTTCGGATTCAGCGGCGGCATCGGCCCCGTCGATGTTGCGGCATGCCTGATGGCCGCGGGTCCCAAGCACGACATCCGCACCGAGACGTTCATGGTGCAGTCCATCGCCGGCAGCATCGCCCACACCCTCGACACCGCCAACAACGGCAAGGGCAGCAGCGAGGACGGTACGGGAAAGGGCGTGCCGATCATCGCCTTCACCGCCCAGGGCAGCGGCGCGGACGCCACGATCGACCTGACGCCGACGCTGCGTGCCGGCGGGCATCGCAACAGCCATGCGAACGCAGGCGTCGTACCCGCCATCGCCTTCGCGCAGAACAACCGCGGCGAAGTGCGCTTCGAGTCGGGGCATGGACAGGTGTCTTGCACCGTCCTGTCCAACGGCAAGCCGGGCTACGGTGTGCCGATGGTGGCCTGCGTTGCCCTGCGGGGACGGACGCAGGGTCTTGCCGCCGAACTGGGCGGAAGCGTTGCAGCGGCGTTGCGTACCAGCGGCGGCGGCGCAGACAAGCCCCATGTCCTGGCCCCCGACTTCGAGGCACATTTCCGCTACGACTGGAATGAATCCGGTGCAGCGGACTGGTCGCAATGGCGG
Source organism: Burkholderia sp. 28_3 (assembly GCF_003253915.1). NCBI lineage: Bacteria > Pseudomonadati > Pseudomonadota > Betaproteobacteria > Burkholderiales > Burkholderiaceae > Burkholderia > Burkholderia sp. 28_3. Next base: position 32,805 of record NZ_QKZF01000026.1, on the reverse strand, counting down.
GTGCGGCGGCTGATGCCCATGGAGTGCGAGCGGCTGCAGGGCATGCCCGACGACTACACGCTGATCCCGTATCGCGGCAAGCCTGCCGCAGACGCTCCGCGCTACAAGGCGATTGGCAACTCCATGGCCGTCCCGTGCATGGCTTGGCTGGGCAACCGGCTGGTGCAGTGCCTGCACAAGACGGACTTGACCGATTCGGATTGATCGACGACGCAGCCTGCCGGCCGCGCCATTCTCTCCCTGCATTGCCGATGTATCGGCAGCAGCCCGCAGCCAGGGTGTCAAGGCTGCCGTGGGTTCCGCCCACGCCACCCACCAGTTCGCTTCGGCATCTCACCGGCGAACGCTGCCCACCGGGGCATCGATGCCTCCTTTCTCCAACCCACGGGATGGTCGCCACGTCCCGTTAGGGGCATGTCGCCACCCGGTCGATTTCAGGATCTCCCATGGAAACCATCACCAAGCAAGACCGCATCACGCTGAAGAACCTCAAGGTGGCCGACTTCGCCAGCGAGGAAACGCTGTGCTTCACCGCGACCATCGTGTTCGACGGCATTCCCATCGCCGAGGCCCGCAACGACGGCCACGGCGGCTCGACGTTCCTCCACGCACTCAACGGCAAGGCGGCGCTGCTGGCGCAGGCCGAAGCCTTCGCCAAGGGCCTGCCGCCTGCGCCGCTCGACCTGGGCCACGAGGGTGAAGACCCTCATTACATCGCCATGACGCTCGACTTCCTGGTCGATGAGCTGGCCGATGCCATGCACGCGGAACGCAAGGTGCGAGCCGCGTTCAACCGCGACATCGGCAACAAGGTGCTGTTCATCAAGGACCGCAAACTGCTGTTCATCAAGGGCATCAAGCTCAAGGCCATCGCCGACCGCAAGTCGTACTTCGCTTCGCTGCGCGCCCGGCAGGCCCAGCCCATCGTCATCCTCGCCGAGCTGCCGCCCGAGCAGGCATTCGACCTGTGGAAGCAGCATGTCCTGGGCGACAAGCCCGACTGACCCAGCACCACCGCACCCTCCTGACAGCCCCGCACTCGACGCGGGGCTTTTCTTTTCTCTGAGCCCATCAATCGGGGCTGTGCCGGATGCGGTTTTCCAACTGACGCAGCACGGCCCTCGCAAGAAGCTGCCCGCATGTTCGCTGATTCGTCAGCACATGCCAGCAGCCAGGGTTCCAGGCTGCCGCGGGTCTCTCCCGCGTCACCCACCAGTCCGCATCGCATCAATTCTGCGGATGAGCGTCCCCGTGACGCTGATGCTTTTTATCAACCGCGTGCGGGAGCTGCCATCCCGTGAGGGACAAGGCCCCGCTTTTCCAAGGAGCCCGTCCATGTCCCAGCAAGCCTCTTTCGGCCAGTTGGCCCTGACCTACTGCGGCAAGTTCCTGCCGCTCGAAGTCTTGCAAAGCGCCGCCGGCCACTACATCGGCACGCGCGATACCGAAGGTCCCGTTTCGCGGGAATCCCGCGAGTACTTCCGCAGCTATGCCGCGGCTCAACGCGCCCTCGAAAGAGGCGGCTGGTCCCAGCTCGCCATTCCCTGATCCAACTGGAGAAATCACATCATGAACCAGCTACTGCCGCGGGAAGTCGTCGATCAGATCATGCGGGAAGAGCAGCATTTCGCTGCCGCGCCCCAAGCCTTCTTCGAGGCCTGGAAGCGCGGTGTCGAGATTGCTGGTCCCGAGTGGTTCGGCGACGGCACCCGTGAAGGCCTGAACCGGGCCAACACCAAGTGGGATTTGCGTCCCGACATGCTGCGGCTCAACGATGCCCTCGGCGTCCTGAGCAGCGGCGAACGCATGTTCCTGTCCGCCATGGTCAGCTTCTACAACGCGCGCGAGGGCGGTGCCATGCTCAAGCGCTGCCACTTCCACGGGCTGTCGGACTTCGACGGTCTCGATCTGGAACGCCGCAAGGTCATCGCCGACCTGCTGGTGAACTACAGCGGTTGGTGAGTCGGTCTCCGGCACGCCACTGTCTTCTCGATCCTCCCGTGAGGGACATGCGCTCATAAGGCCATGTCCCTCAATTTTTCTTCCCCATCGCCCGGCGCCAACGGCCCTGGGCTATTCCCTGCGGATGCCATCGTCCGCAGGGGCTGGCTCCGCTCTTCTCGAAAGGAGCCAGCATGGCAAACAACTACTACGAAGGCACGGGCGTTCTCGTGCTCGACCGCGTTACTCCCGTCATCAAGGCACTGTTCGATGCCTTCGCGCTCGACGAAAACCATCCCGGCAATGGGCAGGCCTACATCGCCCAGATCGCCGAGACCAATGATCCACGCTGGACAGATGTGCTGGACGGTCTGGAAAACCTGGCCACACAACTCGGAATCCCCATGCCCGACGACGAAGAGTTGTCGATTCCGCCTCTGCTTGAACGGCTGGCCGCGCACTTCGGTGCTGACCAGGACGGGGAGCTGGAGAACCTGATAGAGCACCACCACTTCGAGGACAGCGCGGACCTGGAAGCCCTGCTTCTGATCGCTACCCGCTTCGATGATGGCCATAACCTGACCGCCATACAGTTTGAGGGCTGCTGGTATTGCAGCAAGCCAAGGCTATTCGAGTTCGGCGGCAACGGCTGCTACCTGAGCCGCGAGGTCCAGGTCTTCAGAACGTCCTCGCAGGCGCTTCAACTCGGCGATCAACTGCGCAACACCATCCTGGCCGCCGACATCGAAGAGGCCTCAGCGTTGATCGCGCTGGAGGCCGCCAACCTGCTTGCCGGCATCACCGATGAGCAATTTCGCCTAAATGTGCGCCATCGCATCGCCGAACGGCTGGCTCAGACGTCAACGATCAGCGCCGACTGACGCATTTTCCACTTTCAACCCACCGGGTCCAATTCCCGGTGGCGGGGATTGGCTCCATTATTCAAATCTGGAGAGTTCCCATGTCCCTGAAACCCAATCCCTTTCTCCGCGGATACTGGAATCTGAAAATCGTCCGCACGCTGTGCATCAGCTACGAGGATGGAAGCCCGCATGTCTGGCGAATCATCCACCCGAGCCAAAAGCACCTTTCCGACGAGGAAATGATTTCATCCTCGTGCATCGTCACCAGCGATTTCGCCGTAGTCAGGAATGGTCCCGAACCCGTGAGTGCCGAGGTACTGGCCGAATGCGATGCCGGAGAAGGTGTCAGCGGCGAAGGCGTAATCGGCGCCGTGGTCTATGCCATCCATGGCGATGACTTCGACGGCCGCCCCATCCACGTCGGCGACGCCTATTCGGCAGAGGCAGCGCGGGAGGTCGTACAGCGCCTGAGTTTCGAGACCGGCTATTACAGCCGGTGCTGGGAAATCAGCAGCGCGCACATAAGCGAGGAAACCAGCCAATACCTCGCCAACCTGGCAGACCTCGCCACGCCGGAGGCCTTCCTGTTCATCGCGTTCCGGGTTCCGTACAGCCCGGCGATCGGCATCAAGCTGATCTCCACCCCCTGGACGGACAAGAACCTGGACCACGCCGAGGGCATCAGTGCGGAGCAGCTTCGCCAGGAGCACCGAAGCAAGGGTATGCCGGATGACCTGGCGAACGTCATTGAACTGGCTGGCCAGGCCGATGTGCGCATCCTGATTCTCGACGCCGACGCACCCGTGCTGTTGGGCCTGCCGTTGGCCGAATCCTAGCAGCCGCTCGACGCAACATCCTTCCTCTTTGTTCTCCCCCATACCGGCCCGTCTCCCTCCCGGAACCGGGCTGATCCATTTTCATAGGAGCAACCTCATGTTCCCCGACCTCATCTCGCGCACGCCAGACTTCGAGCACCAGCTCGGCGCCTGCGTCAATGCCATGGGCCAGGACGACGCCATCGGCCAGATCCTGGTATTCGAGCGCATGAGCGGCACGCTGCACATGCGCCATATCGCCAGCGCCGACCTGGTGGACACCGACATTGACGACTACGAAATGGTCGTCTTCGACGGTGGCAACACCAGCGGCGATACATGGAAGCATGTCTTCTTCCCACGTCAGCGCGAGCACTACTTCGTGTACGAAGCCTGACCCAACCAAGCCCCTTTCGAGGGGCTTTTTCTTGTCCGCAGCGCAGGAAAGCGGGTGCGACGCTGTGCGATTTCTTGCGGGCAGGCCGCCCATTCCAGAGCCATCCTTGCTCCATGTTCGTCGGCGTTGCCGACACATGCCCTGGCAGCCGAGACCTTCAAGGCTGCAAGTGCGGGAAACCGTGCTGGTCGTTTCTTCCTATGGACGTACCCCGTCCGTTCACGCCACCCACAAGGGACCTCTCCCTTGCGGGCGGGGAATCCCTTGTTCTTCCTCAAGGAGATTCCCATGGACCGTTCCCTCATCAAATCCATGATGCCTTCGCTTGTCGCGGGCCATATGCCTCGCAACGTGCGTTCGTTCAAATACCGCGTATTCGATGATCAGCCGCAGTCCTCGACGTTGGGCTTCGCCATCGACCCTCAGCCCTTCAACGGCAAGGTGGTCTCCGCGACCGACGATGCCATCGTCGTCAAGCTCAAGCCTTCCGAGTTCGCCGTGCTCGATCCCAACCTGGTGACCACCGTTCCCAGCGAGGGCGCCAAGGTCCATGTCCAACCCTACGCCCGGCGACGTTTCGACGGGCTGCGCGCGGACACCCCGGAAGTCGTCACCGAGAAGACTTCGGATGGCACGCCTTACACCATCACGAGGCATATCCTTGGCAAAGCACCCGCCAAGCTGCCAATTCCCGAGCCGCAGTGCATGGAGCTGGGCCAACTCATCGAGCAGTTGGAGGAGATGCCCGCGCCCGACGGGTTCCGGTGCATCACCCACATGCTGGTCGATGCAGGTGCCCGCGACTTCGCCTGGGTCGATCCCAAGCCCTCCAAGATCATCGAGACCCCGCCGGCGATCAGCTTCACGGTCTCAACCACCAAGTTCGAGGGTCAGGTGACGATCCTCTACGACCGTGGCGGCGACACCTACGTGGTGGAGCTGCACCGCGACGGTGAGTTGATCGATAGGCACGACGAGGTGTATTTCGACATGCTCGGTGAAGTGCTGGAGCGGCTCATCGACGACGGGCGCTGGCGCCTGATCGGCGTGAGCGTGATCGACGCCAAAGCCTCTCGTCAACGTCAGGCGGTTCCAGCCTGACGCGCCAGACAGGAAGCCTAGCGGCACGACTGATCAGTCCACAGCCTACCGGCGACTGCCCCACAAGCCTTCCATCCGTTTCGGTGGAGGGCTTTTTTCTTCATCCATACAGGAGATTTCAACCATGTCACTGCGATTCAGAGGCTCCGACCTGCGCCCCGTGCTTGCCGAGGCCATCGCCAACCAATGCCGCGTCGCCCTGGCCAAGGACCAGGGCGTGTACTTCCTCGCCGAGCGCGGAGAGCGCCGCCCCGATGGCCGCGTGAAGCTGCTGGCCTATGCCGTCGGCTGCAACCCGGATACCGACCCGTTCGATGACTGGTGGGAACTGGCACGCGCCGAGCTTGGCGGCGACGATTTCGGCGAGTTCTTCGACCCGAAAGACAGCGTTTTCACTCGCATTCTGCAAAGCTCAGATGATCTGGAGCTGTCCGCCACCGCTACGTATCTGTCACTGGCGGCGGTGGAATCGGCGTAGTCCAAAAATGTCCGCATACCCCTTGAAGCCCCCATTTCGGGGGCTTTCTTTTGGGCGGAACTGGGCAGCCTGGAAAAAATGGGAAGCGCCCGGATGCCGATTGATTGCTGTCGCGCGCGCGAGGCCCGGCCATGCTGACCCCATGCCTGCTGACGTTGTCAGCGACATGCCAGGCAACCATCGGTCTTCGAGGTTGCGTCGCAGTTCCCACTGCGTGACCGAGCCAGCTCGCACCGCATCCATCCGCGAGCGGCCACCAGTCTCTGGTGGCGGATGCTTTCGCCTTATCGACCCACCGCGGGGTTACGCACCTTTCCCCGCATGCGTGGGGCTGGTGTGTCTCCGCTTCTTCCCTATGGAGATTCACCATGAACACCACGTCCAACGAGAAATCGTATTTCGACCTCCACACCTCGGGCATCGGCTACATCCAGCGTGTCCGTGAAGTGCCTGTCCGGGGCGGCCGCCGTGCGCAGCCTTTCCTGGCATGCACCGTTGCCGCGCTGGTCGGCCCCGCCAGGGACCCCAGCTACCGCTACTTCGACGTCAAGGTCTCGGGTGCCGAGGCCAAGAACCTCGTCCAGCGCTACATCGGCGTTGACGATCCCAAGCAGCGCCCGCTGGTGCGCTTCCGCCTCGGCGACCTGTGGGGCGATGCGTACATCCGCGACAAGGGCGAGCGCAAGGGTGAAGCCGCCGCGTCCCTCAAGGCGCGACTGCTCAAGGCCGAGCCGCTTGACCGGGCCGAACTGGCTTCCATCAAGCAGCACGAGCTGATCACCCGCGGCATCGGCTACCTCAGCCGTCCGAAGGACGTCACCCCCAAGGATGGCGATCCGTTCCTGTCGTGCTGCGTCGCGGCTCTGGCCGGGCCTGTCGGTGAACCGGACTATCGGTACTTCGACACCATCGTCGCCACCCCTGAAGCCGAGCACCTGGTTCGCCGGTGCGTGCAGGCCATCGAAGGGGACCGCAAGGTGCTGATCGCCTTCAAGTTGAACGACATGAAGATCGATCCGTACATCCGCACCAAGGGTGAGCGCGCCGGGGAGCCGGGAGCGAGCCTGGAATCGACGCTGATCCACATCGGTCTGATCAAGATCGACGGCACCCAGGTCTATCCGACGAGCCAGGCGCAAGCCGAGGCGCCGCAGGCCGAGGACGCACCCGCGCCCGAAGCCGAGGATGCCGCCGACACCGCTGCCGACCAGCCTATCGAGTCCGCCGAGCGCGAGCCCGCAGGTGAAGTCGAAGAGCAGGAGCCGGCATTGGCTGCTTCGTTCTGATCCGGCATGGCCCCTCACGGGGCCTTGCCTTTTTCCTATTCCTCAAGGAGAAGCATCATGGCAGTCACATCGGCACCCGAGAAATCGGCCACGCCCATCATCGTCCCGGGCCAGCTCGCGCTGCGCACCATTCACGGCCGCAACGGAAAGTTCAACGTTGGCAAGCTCGAATGCCAACTCGGCAAGTTCACGATTAAAGACGCGGAGTTGGAGCAATACCCCGAGGGCAAGTACCAAGGGGAATTCGTTCTTCGCTACATCTTCCTCAAAGGCTATCCGATCAGCGACGGCAGCATGCGTTTCGAGATGCGCGCCAACCTGGACGGTATGACACTTTTCGGCATCGACAAGCTGAGCAAGGCCGAAGCACATAGCTTTGCTCCGCAGGAAGTCGATCCGCTCGATGAAGAGCAAGGGACACAGCCTGCGACAACGCCGGCCAAGCCCGCCAAGGCATCCAGGTCCGCCAAACCTGCACCCGTGCAGACGTCCGCGGACCCGCTGGTCGATACCACGCCCTTCGGCGTGGACGCGCCGCCTGCTGCGGCTGCTGCCCCCGGCAGCACCGAGGATGGCGACGCCGCGCTGTTCGGCCTGTTGTGGCCGCTGGGCGAGTCTGTGAAGCTGGATTCGACCATCGACCGCCGCACCCTGCGCGCGCAGATCGCCCGCCTGGGCGAACTGGGCTACGCGCTGGACTTCAAGACGCAGGAGTGGAGCCGCCAGGCCGAACTGCAACCTGCGTGATTGCAGACACCGCATCCGCGGTGTTCTTCATCCACCCGCCGGGGTTCCTTCCCCATGCGGGGGTGGCCTCGGCTTTCTTCTGGAGGTCTCCATCATGTCCATCATCACTTGCGATACACCCCGTTCCGCGCTGGACGAAACCGCGTGGCGCGCCGTTTGCAAGACGGCCGCCGAGCATGCCCAACGTGGTTGCGGCCTGTCCTGGGATCACTGGGTCACGCTTTTCAGCTCGGAGATCGACGCGCAAGCCAGTCGATTGCCGGAAAGCCAGCGCGTTCATGCGCTGGAAATCGCGACCCAGGAATGGGACTACGCAACACCCGCCGAACGGCAGGAAACCCAGGACTGGCTCGCTGAAAACGGCTGCTGTTCGCATGGGATCACGCTGGGTTGCTGCCCGGCCGGTTGCGGTTCCTAGCCCGCACTGCATTCCATCGCCGCACACGCGGCATTCCATCACCCGCTGGGGGTTCTTCCCCACGGGGAGGCCTCTGGCTCTACATTCTTCAGGAGGCCTCTCATGGGCTGGTATTTCTCTCCCCAATCGCGGTCTGAACTGATCGCGGAACTGATCGCACCGCAGGAGACCGAGCGCGCCAGCGTGAAGGTCATCGCCCACACGCTGCGCGGCAACGTCCTCTGGTCCGTCGCGGAAGTGACGGCCAGGGCCGAAGGCGTGCATCGTGATCTCGCACCGGGCCAGTCCCTGCGCTACATCCGCTGCGATCTTCTGGAGCGCAGCGGCAGCCAATGGGGCTACAAGCCCTTGGACGAGTCCATGCACCCGTACTACTACTCGTGCCCGTTGAGCTACCTCGACATGACGCCGGAGCAGTCCGCCGACTGGCGTGCAGGCGTTCGCGCCTACCACGCGCGGCGGCGCACCCCCACGGCATCCACGGCACCCGCCGCGGCGCTGTTGGCCTGAGTCAGGAGGAACCGACATGGACCCGATCCTGGCTGCGCTCCCCGCCTCACTGTTGAAACTCGTTGAAGGCAGTTTGTCCAACGACGAAGTGTCTTCCGACGAGGAAATGCAGGAGTACTTCATCAGCAACGGCCTTACCGAGGAACAGGCGCGGCAGGCGCTGACCTACCGCGACCAGTACCTCAACAACATCTACCTGGACGGCTTCACGCCGATCACCGCGGTGGACGAGGCGCTTCACTTCAACCCGCACACCCGGCAGTTCGAGCCGGACTGAGCGATTTTCTTCCACCCCCTGGGGCAGTACTTGCCCCGGCGGGCGGTGCTGTTCCCGTTCATCCGAGGACACCACCATGCCCGCAAACACTTCTTCCACGCTGTACCGCATCGACGAATGCCCGGACGTGATGGCCGACGCCTGCGTCGGCGATGACCAGGGCAACCTGATCTTCCTGTCCATCTGGGCGCGCGACACCGCCGTCCAGCAGTTCCTCGCTCGCCTGACCCTCGGGCGCGACGAGCAAGGACTGGACCAGTTCCACGTCATCACCGACCAGGGCGGCAGCGTCCCGGTGTTCGTCGGCAACGTCGATCGCCTGGAAAAGCGCATGACCCGCGCCTACCGGCGAACGCTGTTCGGTTCGCTGTCCAACGTGTGGCTGTTCGACCGGCGTTGCGTGAAGCCCGACAAGGCCAACGCCAGCGCGCTGGCATTGCTGCCACGCGACAGCTCCCACCGGCTTGACCGCCTGTGGATGCTGGTGCGGGACACCTGCCCGTTGCCGCTGCTCGACCACTGGCGCGAGACCGTGCTGGAACTGCTGCAAACCCGCGAGATGCTGGCCCGCCTTCCGTTCGCCCTCGGGCCGTTGGAAGGCCATCGGCTCGCCATCGACGTGCCGGCGCTGACCCTGGCGCTGGGTTCCCTGATCCGAAGTGACGTACTCACCGCCTATCCGTATCCGGCCAAGATTTGGACGCCGGAAGCGGTAGCGGCTTGACCCACCTGCGGAGGCACGCCTTGGCGTGCTTCCGCCATTCCTCCCCGCCAACCAGGAGACTTCCATGGCCCTCATGTTCCCGCGGCTTGCCCGCAATTTCGCCAAGAACGGTTACTACCCGACCGACGAACCCACGCTCGAAAGAGCCCTCAACGCACTGATGCCCAGCGACGGGCCGATGTGCATCCTCGATCCCTGCGCCGGCGAAGGCGTGGCGATCGCCGAAGCCGCCCATGCCCTCGGGCGCGAGCAGGCCAAGGCGTTCGCCGTCGAGTTCGACCCGGAGCGGGCACGTCATGCCCGCGGCCTGGTCGATCACTGCCTGCACGCGGACCTGATGGACACGATGGTCTCCAAGCAATCCTTCGGGTTGCTCTGGCTCAACCCGCCGTATGGCGACCTGTCCAAGGACGTCAACGGCAACATCGGCTACCAAGGCCAGGGCCGTGCCCGCCTCGAAAAGCTGTTCTATCAGCGTTCGCTGTCGCTGTTGCAGTACGGCGGCGTGCTGGTCTTCATCGTCCCCGGCTACGTGCTCGACGCGGAGTTGGTCGGTTGGCTGACACGCCACTACACGGACCTGCGCATCTACCGAGCGGTGGAAACGCAATTCAAGCAGGTGGTGATCTTCGGCCGAAGGGTGCGACAGCGTGAACAGGCTCCCGATGGCGTCAAGGCCGTGCGCAATCTGCTGCTGCAGGTTGGGCTTGGCGAAGTCGAAGCCGAGGAGCTGCCGAGCGATTGGCCGTTCCTGCCGTACATCGTCCCCGCCAGTCCGGCCGAGCCGGAGCATTTCTTCCGCGTGACGATGGAGCCCGAGCAGTTCGCCGACGAGGTTGGCAGGCTGCAAGGCCTCTGGCCGTCGCTGGACACGCACCTGGGGGCCGCGCAGCAGTCGCTGCGTCCACCGGCGCGGGCTTTGTCCCACTGGCATCTCGCCCTGGCTCTGGCCGCGGGCGCGATCTCGGGGGTTGTGCGCTCCAAGACCGGGCGCGTGCTCGTCGTCAAAGGTGACACCCACAAGGACAAGACGCTCCAGCGTGAATTCACCGAACGCGAAGACGGCTCGATCGCCGAGACCCGCATCCTCACCGACAAGTTTGTGCCCGTCATCCGCGCGTGGGACATGACGCCTGGCTCCGCGACACGGGGCGAGGTGTTGACCATCCGCTGACTCACCGGACGCGCTGCCGTCCTGCTATTCCCACATCGAAGGAGAAACACCATGTTCGCAAACCCGTTCAAGCGGCCCGCGCCGCAGAAGCAACCGTTGTTCGCACCGGGTACGCTGAAGTTGAGCGAGAAGGTGCATTGGTTGGCACGCAAAGGCCTGATCGACCCCTTGGCCTATGTCCAGCGCCACGTGCGCGGTGACTGGGGCGAGATCGACGAGGCCACCCGCCAAGCCAACAACGTCGCAATCCAACAGGACAACCTAATGATCTCGCAGTTCAGGATCACGCCGGACCTGGCACTGATCGTCAAGACCAGCGAGGACCATGAAACCACGGTGGTCCAGCTATCCGAGGAGCAAGATCTGATTTGACGGCCCCACATCGTCATTCTCATCCACCTGACGGAGCCACTTCACTCCGCCAGGGGTGTCGTGGCTCAATAACCTTTCAAGGAGGAGCCCATGGCATCACATCGCATCGAAACCTACTGCCAGAGGCTGGCGTTCCCCATCGGGGCGCTTATCTTCAGCAAAGGCATTGACCGCCTGGTCCGCTCGGGTCGCCTCGACCCGATCCCGTACTTCAGGCGCCACACCCGTGGTGACTGGGGCGACGTCAACGTCCAGCAATGGCAGGCCAACAGCACCGCGCTTCAATCAGGTGCTTCGCTGGCATCGCACTACGTGATCCACCCGGGGCTGGCCATTCGCATCGTTACCGACGCGGAGCGCCGCGCCACCGTCATCGTTCTGCCGTCCGAGGACTGAGCACGGTTCACCCGCTGGCCATCCAGGCCAGCACCTTCAACCACCTTCGGCCACGCGCCGATTTACTTCCCACCACGGGGCATGCCACTGCCCCACTGGGGGTGGTGCATGCCCCATTTTCTTTGGAGCATCACCATGTCCCTCGATCTCGAAACCAATGCCGCTGAAGCCGCGCCCGTACAGGGCGAACTGCTCGATGCGGAATCTTCCCCTCTGACCCTGAGCCTTCAGGATTTCGTCGGCGAGTTCGGCGACGAACTGCTCGACGCCCTCAACAGCGCTAATCCGCCGGTCTATACCGGCCAACCGCAGGCACATCGCCAGCTCATCGTCGCCAGCCTCAAGCGCAAGCTGTTCCAGGCCCAGGCCGAAGTCGTCCATGCCGCCGCCGAGCTGCTGATTGACCGTGGCGAACATGCCGCGATCGTCAATGGCGAAATGGGCTGCGGCAAGACGACCGTCGGCATCGCCACGGCCGCCGTGCTCAACGCCGAAGGCTACCGCCGCACCTTGGTTCTTTCGCCGCCGCACCTTGTTTACAAGTGGCGGCGCGAGATCCAGGAGACGGTAGCAGGCGCCAAGGTGTGGGTGCTCAACGGCCCCGATACCTTGGTCAAGCTCATCAAGCTACGCGAGCAGTTGGGCGTGCAGCCCACGGGCCAGGAGTTCTTTGTCCTGGGGCGCGTCAGGATGCGGATGGGGTTCCACTGGAAGCCTGTCTTCACTCAGCGGCGTACCCGCCACGGCAACGTGGCAGCGTGCCCGGACTGCGGCACGGTCATCACCGATCTCGACGGCGAGCCGGTCAACCCGGTCGAACTCGAAGCCGAGGAATCCCGCAGGAAGTGCAGCCACTGCGCCGCCCCCCTGTGGACGCTGATCCGCCCGAGAAGCCTGTCCGGCAGCGATCAGTCCTCGGCCGTCCTCAAAGCCTTGAAGCGCATCCCGACCATCGGGGAAGTCACCGCGCAGAAGCTGATGCAGAAGTTCGGCGACGGCTTCCTGGCCTCGATGCTCGGCGACAACATCCATGAGTTCATCAACCTCATGGACGGCAACGGCGAACTGGTGTTCTCCGACCGTCAGGCCACGCGCATGGAACGCGCGATGGCCAACATGGAGTTCGGGTTTGGCGAGGGCGGCTATCAGCCGTCCGAGTTCATCAAGAGATACCTGCCGCAAGGCACGTTCGACCTGCTCATCGCCGACGAGGCACACGAGTACAAGAACGGCGGCAGTGCCCAGGGCCAAGCCATGGGCGTGCTGGCGGCGAAGGCTCGCAAAACCTTGCTGCTGACCGGCACGTTGATGGGCGGCTACGGGGACGACCTGTTCTACCTGCTGTTCCGAGCCCTTCCCGGGCGGATGATCGAAGACGGCTACCGCCCGACCACGAGCGGCAGCATGACCTCGGCCGCGATGGCGTTCATGCGCGATCACGGGGTCTTGAAGGACATCTACTCCGAGAGCGCCGGCACGGCGCACAAGACGGCCAAGGGCACCAAGGTATCGGTGCGCACGGTCAAAGCCCCGGGCTTCGGCCCCAAGGGCGTCTTGCGCTGCATCCTGCCGTTCACGATCTTCCTCAAGCTCAAGGACATCGGCGGCAACGTCCTGCCGCCGTATGACGAAGAGTTCCGCGAAGTCGCGATGGACACGGCGCAAGCCGCGGCCTACCGCGATCTGGCGGGCCGGCTGACCGCGGAGCTGAAACAGGCTCTGGCGCGACGCGATACGACTCTGCTGGGTGTGGTCCTCAACGTGCTGCTGGCCTGGCCGGATTGCTGCTTCCGGTCGGAAACCGTGGTGCATCCGCGCACGCGCAACACCTTGGCGTTCGTCCCGGCTCAGTTCAACGAGTTCGAGATCAGCCCCAAGGAGCGTGAGCTGATCGATATCTGCAAACAGGAGAAGGCGCAGGGCCGCAAGGTCCTCGCCTACACGGTCTATACCGGCACGCGCGACACCACGTCGCGCCTGAAGGTACTGCTGGAGCAGGAAGGTTTCAAGGTGGCGGTGCTGCGCGCGAGCGTGGATGCAAGCCGCCGCGAGGACTGGATTGCCGAGCAACTGGATCGTGGCATCGACGTGCTCATCACCAACCCCGAGTTGGTCAAGACGGGATTGGACCTGTTGGATTTCCCGACAATCGTGTTCATGCAGTCGGGCTACAACGTGTACTCGCTCCAGCAGGCGGCCCGCCGCTCCTGGCGCATCGGGCAGAAGCACCCCGTGCGCGTGATCTATCTCGGCTACGCCGGTTCCTCGCAGATGACATGCCTCGAACTGATGGCCAAGAAGATCATGGTCTCGCAGTCCACCTCGGGCGATGTACCCGAATCGGGGCTGGATGTCCTGAACCAGGATGGTGATTCCGTCGAGGTCGCACTGGCCCGGCAACTGGTCGCCGCCTGATTCCCACGCCACAAGCCGGCCTAGCGCCGCCGGCATTTCTGTTGTTCCCACCTTGCAGCCACGCCCACGTTCTCCGTGGACGTGGCTGCGCTTTTTTCATCCCAAGGAGATTTCCATGAATACCAACACCCAACCGTCCGAAGCCATCGACACCCAACGGAAGCTGGAAGCCGAGATTGCGGATTTCCTGCGGCAGCGCATCGAAGATGGGAACCTCGATGCGGAGGACATCCCTGTGCGCCTGGCACGCTATGGTCTGATGGCCCCCGAGGCGTTCCTCGCCGAAATGCGTGAGCGCATGGGCATCGACGACGAGAAATAAGAGACCCATTTTCACAGGCCCCAACTTGGGGCCTTTCTTTGGTGAAGGCGCTGCCGGCAAATCGGGCGCTGTCTGGTTCGCATTGTTTGCTGCCGCTCGTAGCCCGAGCGGCGATGGTGAGGGCTCGATGTTTCAGGACGCCGAGCTATGTGCCCCTCTCCACCCTGGTTTCACCATCCCGAACGCCGCCTGCTGGCGGGATTTTTCGGCCTGCTTTGGTCGGTGCTGGCCGGTGGCTGCGCGACGACGACTGCGCCGGTCGCGCCCGACACCATCGAGGAAGTCTCGGCCGCGCCCGAACCCGAAGCGCCCGAGTACATCCCGGTCGTGCGCTACGCCCGCTACACGCTGGTCGAACTGGCCCCTACAGCGGCGCAGCGCGACCTGCTGTTGCAGACCATCGACGTGTCGATGCCCGAGGATGCCCGCGCCACGGTCGGCGATGGGCTGCGGCATGTGCTCAAGCGCAGCGGCTACAGCCTGTGCCAAACGGCGCATGCCGTGATCGAGCTGTATGAGCTGCCGCTCCCGGCGGCGCACCTGCATCTCGGTCCCATGACCTTGCGCGATGCGCTGCTCACCCTGGCTGGTCCGGCCTGGGAACTGCACGCGGATGACCGCGCACGACAGATTTGCTTCGAGCGGCCCGGCGACAGCGTGGCCGCCGAACCCATGCCCGAACCGACCGCCGCCGATGCGGTGCAGACCTTCCCGCTGATGCCTTCCACTCCAGGAGGCCAGCCGTGAACGCTCCGCAATCTTCGCGTCGCCCGACCGCCGCCGTGGTGGTGCAAAGCATGCTCTGGCTCTGGCTGCTCGGTCTAAGCGTCATCGTGGCCCTCGGCTACCAGGCGATGAGCGACCAGGCCGACCAGGAACGGCTCGATTCCCGTCTGCAACGCCTCGAAGCGCAGGCGGTGGCCCTGGCCGAGGCCATCGAGACCATCCAGCAGCGTCCGGCCGTCGCAACGGCGGCGGACCTCAAAGACACCCGCCAAATCCTGGAAGCACGCGCTTCCCAGGTTGAGAAAACACTGAGCGGCTACGCAGCCGCCGACGACCTTCAGGCGCTGCGCGCGGAGATCGAGCAGATCAAGACGCGCCAGACCGCCGCGCGTGCAGCAGCCCCCGTCCAGCCGCGCACATCGAGCAAGCCCGCCGCCAAGTCTGAACCGCCGCCATTGCCGTTCCGCATCGTCGGCGCCGAACTGCGCGCCGGCCAGCGCAGCGTGTCCGTCGCGCCGAGCAGTGGGGACTTCACGCCCGACCAGCTTCAGGTGCTGCTGCCCGGTGATGCGGTCGGCCCATGGCGCTTGCAGGCAATCGATGGCAGCGCCGCGGTGTTCCAAGCCGGCGACCAGACCCGTCGCGTGGCGATTCCCTGATCGGAGCACACCACATGAAGCCGTCGATCATCCTTTCCGCACTCCTACTGGCTTCAGTCCAGTGGCCCGCGTGGGCGCAGCAGTCAGCCACGGCTCCCGCTCGCAATGCGCAGAGCCAGGAGCGCCCGCTGGCCGCCCGCGTCCTGGACGACCGAGTAGCAAGCAACTGGGGCCTCCAACCCCAGGAATGGGTGCGTTACCGCGAGCTGATGGATGGGCCGCTGGGAATCTACTCGCCCAACCTGGACCCGCTGTCTGCCCTAGGCATCGAGGCACGGACCGACGAAGAACGGCGGCGCTATGCAGAGCTGCAGGTGCAAATCGAAGCACGCCGCGTCGAGAAGTTGCTCGCCTACCAACGCGCCTACGACGAAGCCTGGCAGCGCCTGAACCCCGGCATGCAGCGCGTGAACCTGCCCGACGACGGGCCGGGCGCCGGCACCGCGCGCGGCAGCGGCCGAATGGCGGTGTTCGTCAAGGACGGCTGCGCGGCCTGTGGGCAGCTCGTGCAGCGCCTGCAATCCTCGGGTGCCGAGTTCGACCTGTATATGGTGGGCAGCCGCCAGGACGATGCACGCATCCGCGACTGGGCCAAGCGCGCGCAGATCGACCCGGCGCGCGTGCGCAGCGGCAGCATTACCCTCAACCACGACGGCGGCCGCTGGCTGTCGCTGGGCCTGCCCGGTGACTTGCCCGCGGCTGTGCGCGAGGTGAACGGCCAATGGCAGCGTCAGCCGTAGCGGCCACCTCCGTCTCGCAGCTCCTGCGCGCACTGGTGCTTGCTACCGGCCTGTGCGCCTGCGCCGTCCATGCCCAGGAGGTTCCACCACCGGCCTACCAACTCGCCGCACAGCGGGCGGGCATCCCCTCGACCGTGCTCTTCGCCGTGGCCTTGCAGGAGAGCGGTGTTCGGCGCAACGGGCGCATCGTCCCGTGGCCGTGGTCCCTCAATGTCGCCGGCCAGTCGCGCCGCTTCGCCACGCGCGCCGACGCCTGCTCGGGCTTGCAACAGGCAATGCGCGCCACGCCCCACACGCGCATCGATGCAGGCCTGGGCCAGATCAACCTCGGTTACCACAAGCACCGCTTCACCAGCGCGTGCGACCTGCTGGACCCCTATCGCAACCTCGCCATCGCCGCTGAGATCCTGAAGGAGCAGCACACGTCCGGCGAAGACTGGCTGTTGGCGATCGGCCGCTACCACCGTCCTGCGGGCGGCGAGCCCGCCGCCCGCTACCGGCGCAGCGTGTCGCGCCATCTCGCGCGTGTGCAGGGCGCACGCCCAAACGCCGCGGTGCTCGCCACGCGCCAGGAGACTTCCCCATGACGAAATCCCATCTGGCCCTGCGGGGCCTGCTTGTGCTGCTGGCGGGTCTGCCGCTGGCATCGCGTGCCGGCGATCCGCTGATCGTGGTCGAAGATCGCGGTGGCACGTCGGCGCTGCCGTACTACGAGGCCCTCAACCTCCAGCCGCGCGCCGATGTCCCGGCCCGGCCGCCCATTCCGACGCCACAGGTTCCCGCCACACCCGCGGACGAGGCAGCGATGCTGCCGGTGCGCAGCACCAAACTCACGCCTGGCACCGTCGCTCGGCGCGTGATCGAAGCGCCCGGCCTGCGGCCGTTCGTGGTCATCGGCGACGACGACGCCTCCCGGGCCTGGTTGCAGCGCCGCGGCGTTGCTTTGCGCGAACGCGGCGCGGTCGGCCTAGTGGTCAATGTCGAGACCGCGCAGGGCCTGGCAGGGCTGCGTGCCCTGGTGCCGGGCGTGCCGCTCGCGCCCGTAGCCGGAGACGACCTGGCCGATCGCCTAGGCCTGCGGCATTACCCGGCGCTGATCACGGCCACCGGCATCGAGCAATGAAGCCATGTCGGGGAAACAGCCGGTCGAGGTTCTGCTACGCCCAGCGGTGGAGCTATACACCGTCGCAGCGTGTGCAGGCGCCGCGTTTCTGTCCCTGGTGGCCCCGTGGTCGCTCGCGCTGAGTCCGGCCATGGGCGTCGGCAGCGCCCTGGCGTTCGGCGCCTACGGCGCGATCCGCTACCGCGACGCTCGCGTCATCCTGCGTTATAGGCGCAACATCCGCCGCCTGCCGCGTTACGTGATGACGAGCAAGGATGTGCCCGTCAGCCAGCAGCGGCTTTTCATCGGGCGCGGATTCCTGTGGGAGCAGAAGCACACCCATAGGCTCATGCAGACATACCGGCCGGAGTTTCGCCGCTACGCGGAGCCGACACCGGCCTATCGCCTGGCGCGTCGGCTGGAGGAACGGCTGGAGTTTGCGCCGTTCCCGCTGTCCCGGCTCTCCGCTCTCACGGGCTGGGACGTTCCGTTCAACCCTGTGCGCCCGCTGCCACCTGTAGGTGGCCTGCCGCGGCTGCATGGCATCGAACCCGACGAGGTGGACGTCAGCCTGCCGCTGGGTGAGCGCGTCGGACATTCGCTGGTGCTGGGCACGACGCGCGTGGGCAAGACGCGGCTGGCCGAGCTGTTTGTGACTCAGGACATCCGTCGCAAGAACGCTGCCGGCGAGCACGAGGTCGTGATCGTTATCGATCCCAAGGGCGACGCGGATCTCCTGAAGCGGATGTACGTCGAAGCCCAGCGCGCAGGCCGTGAAGGCGAGTTCTACATCTTCCACCTCGGTTGGCCGGAAATCAGCGCCCGCTACAACGCGGTAGGACGCTTCGGTCGCATCTCGGAAGTCGCCACCCGTATCGCAGGGCAACTCTCCGGTGAAGGCAACAGCGCGGCCTTCCGGGAGTTCGCGTGGCGCTTCGTCAACATCATTGCCCGCGCTTTGGTGGAACTGGGGCAGCGCCCGGACTACATGCTGATCCAGCGGCACGTCATCAACATCGACGCACTGTTTATCGAGTACGCCCAGCACTACTTCGCCAAGACCGAGCCCAAGGCCTGGGAGGTGATCGTCCAGATCGAGGCCAAGCTCAACGAGAAGAACATCCCGCGCAACATGATCGGGCGCGAGAAGCGCGTGGTCGCGCTGGAGCAGTACCTTTCCCAGGCGCGCAACTACGACCCGGTGCTCGACGGCTTGCGCTCGGCAGTTCGGTACGACAAGACCTACTTCGACAAGATCGTCGCATCGTTGCTGCCGCTGCTGGAAAAGCTCACCAGCGGCAAGATCGCCCAGCTCCTGGCCCCGAATTACTCCGACCTGACCGACCCGCGCCCGATCTTCGATTGGATGCAAGTCATCAGGAAGCGCGCCATCGTCTATGTGGGACTGGACGCGCTGTCCGACGCCGAGGTTGCCGCAGCGGTCGGCAACTCCATGTTCTCCGACCTGGTTTCGGTCGCGGGCCATATCTACAAGCACGGGATCGACGATGGCCTGCCGGGCGCATCCGCTGGCACGCGCGTGCCGATCAATGTCCATGCGGACGAATTCAATGAACTCATGGGTGACGAATTCGTGCCCCTGATCAACAAGGGCGGCGGTGCCGGGCTACAGGTCACGGCGTACACACAGACCCTCTCGGATATCGAGGCCCGCATCGGCAACCGCGCGAAAGCTGGCCAGGTGATCGGCAACTTCAACAACCTGTTCATGCTGCGCGTGCGCGAGACGGCCACCGCCGAACTGCTGACGCGGCAGTTGCCGAAGGTCGAGGTCTATACCACCACCATCGTCTCCGGGGCGACCGATAGCTCGGACATCCGTGGCGCGACGGATTTCACGTCGAACACCCAGGACCGCATCAGCATGTCCAGCGTGCCGATGATCGAGCCATCGCACGTAGTCGGCCTGCCAAAAGGCCAGTGCTTCGCGCTGCTGCAAGGCGGCCAGCTTTGGAAGGTTCGCATGCCGCTGCCGACACCAGACCCGGATGAAGTGATGCCGGCGGATCTGCAGCAACTGGCCGGATACATGCGCCAGAGCTACAGCGAGGCCACGCAGTGGTGGGATTTCACCAGCTCCCCTGCCTTGCAGGATGCGGCCTTGCCCGATGACCTGCTGGACGATGCTGCTCCAGCCGAGCCTGCTGCGGTGGCCACCGACACCGACCACAGTACCGACGAGGCCGCGCCATGAAGGACGCCGCCTCGACCGCGCAGCGGGAGCAGAACCAGCGCCAGGGTCTGATCGTCGGCACCATCACCTTGCCATTTCGCCTGCTCGGGGTATTGATTGGCTCGCTGCTGTTCTCGATCGTGGTGGAGTGCGTCGGCATGCACCTGTTCTGGAAGGATCAGGGCTGGCGCCATTCCCAGCAGATGTTGCAGTACGAGCTTGGGCACCTGTCCAGCCACTTCACGCGCAGCGTGGTCGTGCAGGAGCCAGGGCGCACGGCGCACGAGTTGGTGGATACAGGCTACGAATGGGTGTTCGTTCGCTCGGGGCTGCTGGCGCGCATGAGCCAGACCGCCGAGCGCGTCCGCGCGCCCAGCCACGAGCAGGCGCGCAACTTCCGCTACTACATCAGCCAAGTCTATGTCTGGGCCGAGAGCTACCTCATCGCCGCAGCCTTCACGACGCTGACCTTCCTAGTGCGCCTGCTGGTCCTGGTGCTCACGCTGCCACTGATCTTCACGGCCGCCTTCGTCGGTCTGATTGACGGTCTGGTGCGACGCGACGTGCGCAGGTTCGGCGCGGGCCGCGAATCCGGGTTCATCTACCACCGTGCAAAAGCCAGCCTCATGCCGCTGGCCGTGCTGCCGTGGATCACGTACCTGGCGCTGCCGATCTCGGTGCATCCATTGCTGATCCTGTTGCCGAGCGCCGCCTTGCTGGGACTGGCCGTGAGCCTGACTGCGGGCAGCTTCAAGAAGTACCTCTAGCAGATCAATCCGGTCATCTGCAGGTTCCTATTGTTTGCGGCCTGAAACAGCCCCGATCTCCACGATCTAGCCATTGCTGATCACACAGGAATGGCGCGATGTTGGCTCCGATCTGGCTGCGCGCCGCGCATCGCGGCGTGCCCACTTTTCTCGTGACGGCCCTTGTACTGGGTCAGTCCTCGATGGCGTTGGCCGAGTCCCCGGCGCAGCGTCAGGAGTTGGTCGCAGCGCTGCGCCAGCTCGACGCGCTGGAGCGCACCGTCGCCGACAGCGCTACGCATGCCCCCATCCAGCCGGGCGAGCGCTACCACTTCGATTACCCGAGGCTGCTGGCTGACCTGGCGCGCGTGCGCGCCGGCATCCAGGCCCATCTCACACCGTCGCGCGCCCAGCCGCGCGACGCCTCCGAACTGATCGGCGACTACCGCACGGAGCGGGTCGTCCCGCCATCACCGCCGACGACCACGGAGGGCAAGCCATGAACGGCGCCCAGGTCTCGGCATTTCAAGCCAACAGCGGCATCGCGCCTTCAGCGATGGCGACCGTCCTGGTCGGCGTCGTGTTCGCGGTCCTGCTCGTCTGGGGCGTCTGGGCCATGCGAACGGCCTACGTGGGGTGGTCCGAAAGCCGCCTCAACCAGCGCCAGTTCCTCGGCGTCTGCATCCGATTCGTCGCGATGTACCTCGTCCTGACTTTCTTCCTCCTCTCCTGACCTGAAAGGCATGACCATGCAAAACTGCATCCTCACTTCCCGTCTTGCCCAGCGCGCCACCGTGGCCCTGGGCACCGCAGCGCTGCCCGCCCTGTCGTTCGCGCAGGGTCTGCCGCAGTTGGAGAACCCGACCCGCGGCACAGGCAACGGCATCATGGAAACGATCCGCAACTACGGCTACGACATCATCATGCTCGTGGCTCTGCTGGTGGTGGCGTCCATGTTCATCGGCGTGTGCTACCACGCCTACGGGACCTACGCGGAAATCCACACAGGCCGCAAGACGTGGGGCCAGTTCGGCCTCACGGTCGCCATCGGCGCCGTCTTGCTCGTGATCGGCATCTGGCTGCTCACCGAAGCCACCGGCATCCTGTAAGCGAGGCCGGTATGTCCGAGCAGCAGCACGTCCGTGCGGACGGGACGGTCACGTTCCTTCCGCACCGGCTCAATCGACATCCCGTTGTGGTGCGCGGTCTCACCGCCGACGAGTTGTGGATCTGCTGCGGCCTGTCCGGCGCCGCCGGTCTGCTGGTCGGCGCACCGCTGTCGTGGGTGTTCCGCACGATCGCGCTAGCACCCACGTTCGTCGTCCTGGGCGTGGCCTTCGGCGTGTTCATCGGCGGCGGCATTCTTCGCCGCCTCAAGCGCGGGCGTCCCGACACCTGGCTGTATCGGCAACTGCAATGGCGCATTGCCACACGCCATCCGCTGATGGCGGGCTGGGTAGGCGGCCATGTGCTGATCTCGCGCTCCGGCTTCTGGACCACCCGAAGGAGCGCACGATGAGCCGCTTCAAGAACGAGATCACCCACCTGCAGGCGCACATCAAGACGCTTCGCCTGGGTGCTGGCGCCCTGATCATCGTCGCCCTGGTCATGGGTGGCGGCTGGTGGAGCGCTCCCCGCGATCTGACCATCCACGTTCCGCCTGACCTGCGCTCCGGCAGTACCAGGAAGTGGTGGGAAGTGCCGCCCGAATCGGTCTATGCGTTCACGTTCTACGTGTTCCAGACGCTCAACCGCTGGCCGACGAATGGCGAAGAGGACTACGCGCGCAACCTCCACACGCTCTCGCCGTACCTCACCCCATCCTGCCAGGCCTTCCTGCGCGCGGACTACGACTACCGCCGCAGCACGGGCGAGTTGCGCCAGCGCGTGCGCGGCATCTACGAAATCCCCGGCCGCGGCTACGGCGACGACCCCACGGCCCGCGTGCGCGTGGTTTCCGACCGCGACTGGGTAGTGACGCTGGACATCACCGCCGACGAGTACTACGGCGCCGAGCAAGTCAAGCGCGCTCTGGTGCGCTATCCCGTGAAGGTCACGCGGGTGGACGTCGATCCTGCCCGCAACCCGTTCGGCCTGGCGCTCGACTGCTATGAGGGCGCGCCCCAGCGCATCAGCACGCCGGAGCCGACGCGCCCGGCGTCTGGTGGCCTGTCTCCGCAAGCGCCCCAAGGAGAAACCCCATGAAGCATCCTGTACTCACGCTGCTGGGGCTGTTGGCCGTGGCCGCGGCTCCTGCTGTCCAGGCGGTGGAGATCCTGCGCTGGGAACGTATGCCGTTGGCGGTGCCGCTGAAGGTCGGCCAGGAGCGTATCGTGTTCATCGACCGCAACGTCCGCGTGGGCGTACCCTCGGGCGTCGGCGAGCGCCTACGGGTGCAGAGCGCGGGCGGCGCGGTGTACCTGCGCGCCAGCGAGCCGATCGAGCCCACGCGGCTGCAATTGCAGGACGCCGACACGGGCGCGCTGATCCTGCTGGACATTGCGGCGGAGCCAGCCAAGGACGGCGAAGCCGAGCTGGAACCAGTGCGCATCGTCGAGGGCAACAGCACCCCGGCGCGCTATGGCGATCAGCCCGGCGATGACAACGAAGCTCCGGCGCGCGCCCAGGACCAGGCAGGTGCGCGGGCGGCGCGACGCGAGACCCCGGTGCCGGTTGTCCTGACGCGCTTCGCCGCGCAGAACCTCTACGCTCCGCTGCGCACTGTGGAGCCGTTGCCCGGCGTCATGCGGGTGAACCTGCGTCGTGACCTCGACCTCGGCACGCTGATGCCGACGCTGCCCGTGCGCGCGGTCGCGCTCGCGTCGTGGCGTCTGGAAGACCAGTGGGTCACTGCCGTGCGACTGACCAACAACAGCAGCGGCTGGATCACTCTCGATCCGCGCATCCTGCAAGGCGATTTCCTCACCGCCACCTTCCAACACGAGGCACTTGGCCCGCGTGGCACGCCCGAGGACACGACCGTCCTGTACCTGGTGACGCGCGGGCGCGGCCTGGCGCAATCGCTGCTACCGGCGATCAACCGCTTCGACCCGGCCGTGCATCTCCCGCAACCGGAAGACCGCAAGGAGGCCCGCCATGCGCAGTAATGGACTCCTGAAGTGGCTGATGGTCCCGGTTGCCTTGCTGGTGCTGTTCGTTGCCATCCGGCTGTTCTCGGGTGGCAGCAGTTCGGCGCCACCGGCCGCGGATGCCGGTGCCAAGCTCACGCCAGCGGAAATGAAGGCGTTGGGCATCGAGGGCGATACCCCGCGCGACACCGTGGCGACGCTCGTTGCCCAAGTGAAGCAGTTGCGCACCGAGCTTCAGACCGCGCTCTCGGACAACAAATCCCAGCGCGAAGAAAACCAGCGACTGCGCCAGCGCGAGAACTCCATTGATCAGCGCATCAATTCGGCCCTCGACTCCGAGCGTACCAACCTGCGTCGCGACCAAGAGCAGGCAGCCAGCGCGCGCCAGCAGACCGAAGGGTTGCTTGCCGACCTGCAGCGGCGTCTGGACAGTATCGGCGGACGTGGCGGCGGCCATGCCGACCTGCCGGTGGGTCTGGGGCTGCGCGACGGCGACGAGGCCGGCATGGAAGGCGGCGTGCGATGGGTCGAACCCGACGATGCGAGGAAGGCCGAGGGGCGGAACAGCAGTCGTGGCACGGGTAGCGGCATGAGCTTCCCGACGAGCTTCGGCCCCGCGCAGAGCACGTTGGAAACCACGGCGGAAACCGTGGCGAACGCGGGCGCACGCGCAGCAGGCGTCAAGAGCGCCAAGGCGGTCTATACCGTACCGACCAATTCGACGCTGATGGGGTCGGTGGCGATGACGGCGCTGATCGGCCGCGTGCCGATCGACGGAACCGTTAACGATCCATACCCCTTCAAGGTGTTGGTCGGACCGGACAACCTGACCGCCAATGGCATCGACATTCCCGACGTGGCCGGTGCCGTGTTCAGCGGCACCGCATCGGGAGATTGGACGCTCTCGTGCGTGCGCGGCCAGGTGCGCAGCATCACCTTCGTCTTCCACGACGGCACGATCCGCACCATCCCCGAAGACCGCGACGGCAACCAGCAGAACAACCAGCAGCGAGACGGCCTGGGCTGGATCAGCGACCCATACGGCATTCCCTGCGTCAGCGGGGAGCGGCGCAGCAACGCCCAGCAGTACCTCGGCTCGCAAGCCCTGATTACCGCCGCCGGTGCCGGCGTCGCTTCGCTGATCGACAGCG
This sequence comes from Burkholderia sp. 28_3, assembly GCF_003253915.1. Classification (NCBI taxonomy): domain Bacteria; kingdom Pseudomonadati; phylum Pseudomonadota; class Betaproteobacteria; order Burkholderiales; family Burkholderiaceae; genus Burkholderia; species Burkholderia sp. 28_3. Next base: position 8,162 of record NZ_QKZF01000026.1, on the reverse strand, counting down.
ACAGCGGCCAGATGTCCTACGTCGGCGCCGACGGCTCCATCGGGAGCGTCGGCATCTCGGGCAATGAAGCCGTGGGCCGCATCCTGGCCGGTGGCGTGCGCGACATGGCCGACTGGGTGAACAAGCTATACGGCCAGGCCTTCGCCGCCGTCTATGTCCAGCCCGGCGCGAAGGTCGCCGTCCACCTCGAAAAGCCGCTTGCCATCGACTTCGATCCCGAAGGCCGCAAGGTCGATCACCGCGCAGGAGAAAGCCATGCTCTCGAACTTGAATAAGGGCCTGGCGCTGGCCCTCGCCGTCGCGGTGCTCGGCGGCTGTGCCACCAGCAAGGAAAAGCTGCTCCCGCACGGCGACAGCACGATGATGGACATCTGGCAGCAGAACGCCGGCGACGGCAGCGGTGGCGCCGGCCAGGTGGCGCGCAGGCAATTGCTCGATGCACGCCAGAGCCTGCGCCGGCCGCTGACCGAGGCCGACGTGGAGGCCGCGCCCGCCGAACAGATGCGCTACACGCGCACGGCGCGAAACGAGGTCTATCGCCAGTTCCACCGCCTCCCGAACCCCGATCTTGTCATGTATGTGTACCCGCACCTGGCGGGTACCGACCCCGTGCCTGTTCCGGGCTACACGACAGTCTTCCCCCTGTACCAGCGCGTGCAGTACGCCATGCCGGGCGAGCGCGTGGAGGACTACTGATGCGCTGGAAACTCCCTTGGCCGAAGCTGGCTGCATCCGATGGTGGCAATGACGAGCAGCCGGACGGCTGGCAGCGCCACGTCGAGGCGTTGCGCCAAGCCGGCATCGCCGAACCCGGAGCGACGATCCAGGGCCGCAAGCCGGCGACCGTGGCGGACGAGCAGGCGCTGTACGACGTCGCGCAGTCGTTCGCGGAGCTGCTGCCGTGGGTGGAGTTCCTGCCGCCGTCGAAGTCCATGCTGCTGGAGGACGGGCAATCGGTCGCAGCCTTCTACGAGCTGGTCCCGCTGGGCACCGAAGGTCGGGAGCCTGGCTGGCTCGCGCATGCCCGCGATGCGCTCGAAAACGCGCTCCAGGATTCGTTCGATGAGCTGGACGAGAACCCCTGGGTGCTCCAGCTCTACGCCCAGGACGAACCCAGCTTCGACCAGTACATGCAGACCCTGCGCAACTACGTGCAGCCGCGCGCTCGCGGCACAGCCTTCACCGAGTTCTATCTTCGCTTCTTCGGCCACCACCTGCGCGCGGTGGCCAAGCCCGGCGGCCTGTTCGAGGACACGGTGGTCACGCGGTTGCGCTGGCGCGGCCAGACGCGGCGCGTGCGCATGGTGGTCTATCGCCGGGCCACCGGCCAGGCGAACCGCCGTGGCCAGACACCCGAGCAAATGCTGAACATCGTCTGCGATCGCCTTTGCGGCGGCCTGGCGAACGCCGGCATCCAGGCCCGGCGCATGGTCGCGGCCGATGTTCACGACTGGTTGCTGCGGTGGTTCAACCCACGCCCAACGATGCTCGGGCCAAGCGCTGAGAATCGAGAGCGCTTCTATGCGCTGGCCCGCTATCCCGACGAGGTGGAGGAAGGCGAGATCGAGCTGGCGAGTGGTCGGGATTTCAGCCAACGGCTGTTCTTCGGTCAGCCTCGCTCCGATGCCGGGCACGGTACCTGGTACTTCGACGGCATGCCGCACCGTGTGCTGGTCACCGACCGACTACGCATGCCGCCCGGTACGGGACACCTGACTGGCGAAACCCGCAAGGGCGATGCGATCAACACGCTTTTCGATCAGATGCCCGAAGACACCACGATGTGTCTGACCATGGTGGCGACGCCCCAGGACATCCTCGAATCGCACCTGAATCACCTGGCGAAGAAGGCTGTCGGCGAAACACTGGCATCGGAGCAGACGCTCAAGGATGTGCAGGAGGCGCGCTCGCTCATCGGCAGCGCGCACAAGCTCTACCGCGGCACGCTGGCCTTCTATCTGCGCGGGCGCGACGAAGCCGAGCTTGACAGGCGCGGCCTGGACCTCGCCAACGTGATGCTCAACGCGGGGTTGCAGCCCGTGCGCGAGGACGATGAAGTTGCGCCGCTCAACAGCTACCTGCGCTGGCTACCGTGCTGCTACAACCCTGCGCAGGATCGGCGGAACTGGTTCACCCAACTGATGTTCGCCCAGCATGTGGCGAATCTCTCGCCGGCGTGGGGACGCAGCCAGGGTACGGGCCATCCGGGCAACACGTTCTTCAACCGCGGTGGCGGGCCGATCACGTTTGATCCGCTGAACCGCTTGGACAGGCAGATGAACGCCCATCTGTTCCTATTCGGCCCCACCGGCTCGGGCAAGAGCGCAACGCTCAACAACCTCTTGAATCAGGTCACGGCCATCTACCGGCCGCGGCTGTTCATCGTGGAAGCCGGCAACAGCTTCGGCTTGTTCAGCGACTTCGCCAAGCGCCTGGGTCTGACCGTAAACCGGGTCAAGCTGGCTCCTGGCTCAGGCATCAGCCTGGCGCCGTTCGCCGACGCTCGCCGGCTGATCGAAACGCCCAGCAACGTGCAGACGCTTGATGCCGATGCACTGGATGAAGAATTGCCAGCCGATTCCTCGGTCATGGAGGAGGACGAGCAGCGCGACGTGCTGGGTGAACTGGAGATCACGGCACGGCTGATGATCACAGGCGGCGAGGACAAGGAAGAAGCCCGGATGACGCGGGCCGATCGCTCGCTGATCCGCCAGTGCATCCTCGATGCCGCCGAACACTGCGTGGCCGAGAAACGCACGGTGCTCACGCGCGACGTGCGCAACGCGCTGCGCACGCGCGGCCAGGACCCGACGCTGCCCGAGATGCGGCGCGTGCGGCTGCTGGAGATGGCGGACGCGATGGACATGTTCTGCCAAGGCACGGACGGCGAGATGTTCGATCGCGATGGCACGCCGTGGCCCGAGGCCGACATCACGCTGGTGGATCTCGCGACCTATGCCCGGGAGGGCTACAACGCGCAGCTCTCCATCGCCTACATCAGCCTGATCAGCACGGTGAACAACATCGCCGAGCGCGACCAGTACCTGGGCCGTCCGATCATCAATGTGACCGACGAAGGCCACATCATCACGAAGAACCCGCTGCTCGCGCCCTACGTTGTAAAAATTACAAAAATGTGGCGCAAGCTAGGGGCCTGGTTCTGGCTGGCTACACAAAATATCGACGATCTGCCGCGTGCCGCGGAGCCCATGCTCAACATGATTGAGTGGTGGATCTGCCTGTCGATGCCGCCCGATGAGGTCGAGAAGATTGCACGCTTCCGCGAACTCTCGCCCGCGCAGAAAGCGCTGATGCTCTCGGCGCGCAAAGAAGCGGGCAAGTTCACCGAGGGCGTCATCCTTTCCAAGAGCATGGAAGTGCTGTTCCGTGCCGTGCCGCCCAGCCTGTACTTGGCGTTGGCGCAGACCGAACCCGAAGAGAAGGCCGAGCGCTACCAGCTCATGCAGCACTACGGCTGCACCGAACTGGAAGCGGCCTTCAAGGTGGCCGAGAAGATCGACCAGGCGCGCGGCATCGAGTCGCCGGCCTTGGAACTGTCGTAAGACGGAGAACGCCATGGAACAGAAACGTCCTTCCATTCCGATGCAGGTCCAGGCGTTCCGCCGCCGCAACGGGCGGCCCCGCTGGCCCTGGGCATTGGTTGCTGTGCTGGTCGCGCTGCTGCTGATCTGGCTTGTGCCGAGGTCGCCCGGCGAATCCCCGCCGCAGCCGCCCACGCCGGTCAGCATGGCACCGGTGGCCGGGCCGCCCTGGCTAATGGGCAACCCCAAAGGCCGTTTCACGCTGACGCTCTATGCCGACCTGGAGTGCCCGTTCTGCCGGGAATATTTTCCGCAGCTCAAACGGTGGGTGGGCACCAACGCCGACGTGGCGCTGCAATGGCACCACCAGCCGCTAGCCGCGCACGAGCCGGCCGCGTCGGCCGAGGCACGTCTGGCCGAATGCGCAGCCGAAGCTGGCGGGCATGCCGCGTTCTGGCAGGCGGTCGAATGGGTCTATGCCCACACGCGCAGCGACGGCCTGGGCTTGCCGGATGGCTTGCGCTACCCCGAATCGACGCCAGCCATCGAGCAGTGCATGTCAAGCGAAAGGTCCAGTGCCGCTATCCGCGCCCAGGCCGCGGAAGCCACCAAGAGCGGCGTTACCGCCACACCGTCACTGCGTCTGCTTGATCGCGAGACGGGCCAGGCCATCCTGCTGCAGGGACCAATCGAGGGCGACGCCTTGTTGTCTGCCATGGACATGCTGACGGCTGACGGTCCGACCGGCACACCCACATCCGAAATGCCTGCCGACGTCGTCGGCGACATGCCCAGGTAGCCCCGGTCTTCAAGGCTACGGCGCAGTCCGCTGCGCTGACCGCAACCCGTTCGCCTCGCATCCTGGTCGCGAACGATCGCCGCTGCCGCGGTGATGGATGCACCTTGTTCGTTCCCTAGGAGGGCTGGCCCTCCTAGGGCGCGCGCCCTCCGATCTCACCGTCTGGAGGTTCGCCATGTCTTTTGTCGTCAACGACTCCTGCCCGGAGTCGCTTTCCGTCACCGCTGCCCAACACGAGGACTGGATCATCCAGCAAGCCATCGTGCTGCTGGAGAGGCGGGTTTTCAAAGCTGGACCGTGCCTCAGCCGACCGGCCGCTGTGCGGGACTATCTGCGCGTGAAACTGGTCGCTGAACCCAACGAGATATTCGCCGCTGTGTTCCTGGACAGCATGCACCAGGTGCTGGCCTACGAGCCATTGTTCAGGGGCACGATCAACTCGACTTCTGTTTATCCACGTGTCGTCGTACAGCGTGTGCTGGAGTTGAACGCCGCCGCGGTGGTCTTCGCGCACCAGCACCCCTCGGGCATCTCCGAGCCGTCGAGCGCGGATCGTGTGCTGACCCAGCAACTGCAGGCCGCGCTGGCGCTCATCGATGTACGGGTACTGGATCACATCATCGTAGGCCAAGGTTCCCCGTTCTCCTTTGCGGAGTCAGGCCTGCTGTAACGGTCGCATTGCTTCATTGATCCCCGCGGAGGCTTCGGCCTCCGTTTTTTTATGGCGCGGGACAAGCAGGTATGCGGGCAGCCCGCGATGCGCATTGTTTGTTGGGGTGGCATCGGGTTCGCGTTTGACTATGGCCCTGATCAACTTTCGGGGCACGCGACATGCCGGCATCCTTTTCCACGTTCGCGTCGGGCTGGCGAACCCTTGGTCTCGTCGTGGCGCTGCCGGCGTCCCTGGCCGTGTTCAGCCCCGTCGCCTTCGCAGCCGACGTACTGGTCGTCACCGACAGCCACCACCCGGTCAAGACCATGGGCGGCGAGCGGCTGATCGAGCTGGACGAAGCCCGCCGGATTGAAGCGGAGCTTTCTGCGGAACTGCCCGCCGCCCCCGAACAGGCGGCGGCCACCGTCAAGCGTCGGCTGAGCCAAGGCGGCGCCGACCTACAGCGCCGCATCGCTTCCGCATACCAGGGCGTCACCGACGCATGGAGCCTGGGCATCACCAGCATCCCGGCTGTCGTGGTGGATCAGCGCTACGTGGTCTATGGCGAGCCGGATGTGGCCCGCGCTGTCGCGCGCATCGAGCAGCGTCGGAGGACCCAGCCATGACGCGACCATTCGACCTGATGCGCCGCATGCGGGCCGGCGTGGCTTCCTTGCTGCTGCTCAGCGCCACGGGTAGCTACGCCTTGAACACCACCGCCATCGTTGCCTCGGTGGCCTCGCCCGATTGCTTGGAGTACCGGGTGGTAGGTATCTGCTACTGGCTCTACTGCACCTGGGGAGGATGCACGGTGCGCACCTCTGTCAAGGTGCGCCACTACATCCCCGATGCGGTCGTCTCCAGCTACAGCAACACGGGCGAGAACCCGTGGGTCGAAGTCCGGGCGATGAGTACGGCCAATCCGTCCGCCCAAGCGGGGGGCGATGGAACGACGAACGAGGATCACGAAAACAATCTTGCGAAATTCAAGAACGCCGACGTGATCGGCCATCCCGGCGTCGAGGTGTTCAACCAGTTTGTTTCGTCCTCGGGCTACTTCTGCGAGGGCGCAGGAACGGCATTCATGCCGTATCTGCTCAGCACCTTGGACACGCTTGCCTGGCGCTACAACGTGCCCGAGATGGCCTACCCGGAGGCATTGATTCCCGGCATGCGCGAGGTCGGCGCACGCACCACGATGAACCTTTGGGGCAACGTGTATCCCCGCGGCGGCTTCCTGCACCAGACCGACGACCACAAATCGGGGGCCGTGGTGGCCCAGCGTGCGGGAGATATCGTCACTCGCCGGGGGCAGTTGCACGTGTACCAGCCGCTGCTTGCCAACGCCCGCGATGGCTACTGGCCCGCCGGCGCGCTGATGGAGGGTGATGCCTCGACTGGCAAGTGGCAGGAACTCACGCCCGTCCTGTCCTCGTCTTGCACGGTTTTCCCACGCACCGGCTTCCTGACCCAGGCCCAGCAAGGCGACTACGCCTGGGCACTGTGGCGGCCGTATGCCTGCTGCGAACGCCGTGGACAGGTGTTCCTTGGAAGCGTTGATTTCCTTTGAGGTGCCGCGATGAAGCGTTTCGACTCTATGCAGTTCTCCCCTCCGGCTCGTGGCAAGAGGATCTGTTTGGCGCTCACCGGCGCGTTGGTTCTGGCAAGCGGCGTGGCCTGGGGCCAACTGGGCTACCAGACCAGCGGCAACGTCATCGGCGATGACGTCATGTACTCCATCGGCGGCGGCAGCGCCGTTTCGATGGGTCGCGCAGCCGGCATGCGCTCGCTCGGCGTGGGTGTCGGCTGGAACAGCAATCTGATCTGCGGTGACATGAGCATCCAGACCACGTTGAAAAATCAGCTCAACGGCGTGACCAATGGCTTTCAGCAGATCATGTCCTCGGTGATCCAGAGTGCTACGAGTGCTGTGGCCTCCCTGCCGGCGTTGATCATCCAACGGGCTGATCCGGGCCTCTACAACCTGCTCACCAACGGCGTTCTGCAAGCGCGGCTGGATTTCGACCGCTCGAAGCTGACGTGCCGCGCCATGGCCGAAAAGATGGCCGAAACGGCCGGCGGCCAGCTCGGCTGGAGCCAGATGGCAGAGGGGTTGGCACTGCGCGATGCTGTTTCGAGCACGGATGCCGTCTCGGCCGTCGAGCAAGCCGAGACGCGCCGTGGCAACGACGGCGTGCCTTGGGTCGGGGGAAGCAATGCCGGCGGCTCCGGTCAGCCCGCGATCAAGGTGGTCGGCGACGTCACCCGCGCGGGCTACAACCTGGTCAATGGCCGCGGTGTGACCGACACATCGGCAATCGCACCGGCAAGTTGCGCGAGCCTGTCGTGCCAGACCTGGACCACGCCGCAAGCGGCCGTCGAGTGGGCGACGCGGGTGCTCGGCGAGAAGGAGCAGCGCACCTGCGACGCCTGCACCAAGACGGAGACGGTGCCCGGCGTCGGGCTGACGCCGCTGATCCAGGATGAGTACGATGCCAAGCTGCAGGCGCTCCAGGACCTGGTCTCCAAGGCGAAGAACACGACGCCCGAAAACCTGCGCGAGGCCGGCAGCGCGTCGCTGCCCATCACACGCGGAGTGATCGAGGCACTGCGCGACGAGCCGGACCAGCACCTGCTGTCGCAGCGCCTGGCGTCCGAGGTTGCGCTGGCGTCGGTGCTGGAGAAAGCGCTACTGCTGCAACGCACGCTGCTGACCGGCAAGAAAGAGCCCAACGTGGCGGCCAACCAGCTCGCCGTGGAAGCTGTGAACCACGAGAGCGACACGCTCGATCGCGAGATCCGCAACCTCAAGACCGAGCTGGAGCTGCGCCGGGAGCTGGCAAACAATTCGCCCATGGCGATCATCCAGCGCCACGGCACGCGCGCGGCGGGCTCGCGTGGGATCTACGAAGGCGATCCGGTGCCTGACCGCCTCGATCAGTTGCAGAAGGGCAATCCGGGAGGCCGGCCATGAGCCCGATGCGTGCGGCCTGGCTGCGCCCGCGCTGGCTGTTCAGCCGGCGCGCAGCAAAGGCGCTGCTGTGGACGGTGGTACTCGCGGCCGTCGCCGTGTGTGCGGATTTCGGCGATGGTGATCAATCGTTTCGGCGAACGTGATCAGTCTGGAAGGTGGTGTTGCGCGGTCAATGGATTATAGCGACGGTGATCA